>NZ_JBBCBV010000012.1:0-162180 GCF_037204045.1 Variovorax sp. CCNWLW225
CTCCGCGCAGCGAAATAAAGGAGGAGGGCGAAGCCCGGGGGACATTCGCGGAGGGGAGTACCCGGTGGCCTTTGCACACGCCACGAACTCTCCGTATTCTGTGCACCAAGCAAGCCCATGAACCAAGATTTCCACCTGTATCTGGACAGCGCCGACTTGACCGAGCTGAAGACGTGCCTACCGCACCCAGTCGTTCACGGCGTAACAACCAACCCCACGCTGCTTCAACGCGCAGGCGTAGGCCGCGACGAGGTACCGGGTCTGCTGAAGCGCTGCATTGAGCTGGGCGCGCGACAGGTACAAGCCCAGGTGTATTCGAGCGATGTCGACGGCATGCTCGAAGACGCCGATAAGCTGCTCTCGCACTTCGACTGCGGACAACTCGTGGTAAAGATTCCCGCCACGCGCCAAGGCCTCGCTGCCGGCGCCCGGCTCATCGCGCAAGACGTGCCGGTCACGTGGACGGCTGTGTACGCGCCCGAACAGGCGCACTTTGCCGCGCAACTGGGCGCGGCGTACGCGGCGCCGTACCTGGGGCGGCTCGAAGACGCAGGTATCGATGGGCTGGCGCTCATTGCGCAAATGCAGGCCCTGGTGGTCCAGCGACCTTCGTCCGGCACGCGGCTTCTGGTCGCGAGCATCCGCTCGCGCGAGGCGTATCTTTCGCTGCTGGGGCTTGGCGTGGGTGCCATCACCATTCCGCCACGCCTTTTTGCCGAACTGCTCGATCATCCCGCCACGCTGGCTGCCGAGAGCGGCTTCCTGGCCGACGCGCGTGCCTTGGGCTGAGAGAAGACGAAGAGAATCGAACCACTATGCGTATTGCACTCACGGGCGAAGCCCTGATCGATTTCACCGCCAGCGAGGCAGGCACCCTCGGGTTCTTGGGGCACGAGGGCGGCTCGCCGCTCAACACCGCGGTGGCCTGCGCGCGCCTGGGCCAACCCACCGGCTTTCTCACCCAGCTGTCGACCGACCTCTTCGGTGAGCGGCTGATGGGCTTTCTCGAGCACAACGGCGTGGACACCAGCTTCATTCTGCGCAGCAACGCGCCGTCGACCCTGGCCTTTGTCGAGCGCACGCCGCAGACCAACCGCTATGCGTTCTATACGCGCGGCAGTGCCGACGCCACCTGGGCGCCGGAGCCCCTGCCGCAGCTGCCGGCGGACTGCCGCTTTCTGCACTTTGGGTCGATCTCGCTGCTGCAGGAGCCGGCGGCCACGCGCATCGCCGAACTGGTCACGGCCAACGCAGGACGCCGTGTGATCGTGTTCGACCCCAATGTGCGGCCTAGCCTGATTCCCGATATACCGGCGTATCGCACGCACGTCATGGAGTGGCTTGCGATGGCCGACATGGTCAAGCTCAGCGACGAGGATGCCGAACTGCTCGCCCCCGGCCGGCCAGTCGATGCGCTGGCCGCGGAGTGCCTGCAGGCCGGTGTGCATGCGGTCATCGTCACTCGCGGCGGCGCCGGTGCCACGCTCTGGCGCACCGGGCGCGAACCGCTGACCGTGGCGGCGCCTCGGGTGGAGGTGGTCGACACCATCGGTGCGGGCGACACCTTCACGGCCGGCCTCTCCGTGTCGCTGCTTGCACACGGCGTGGGGCACCCGGCCCAGCTTGGCGAACTGAGCGACGAGGCCTGGCGCGACGTGATGCGCTTTGCCGCCACGGCCGCTGCGCTGAACTGCACCCGCGAAGGCGCCGATCCACCCACGCTCCAGGCGGTTGAGGCCGCGCTCGCGCAGCAGGACAATGAGCCTGCCGCGTCCCGGTTTTGACCTTCGTGCTGCCATGACAACGTCCACCCGCAAACGCGCGATTCCCCGTCAGCGCCACCCCGAGCTGGAGCGCGACATTGCGCGCTCCCCGTCACTGGGTTACGAGGCCCCAGAAACCGGCTTGGTGCGCTGCCTCGCCCACGGCTTTCCGAGCCCGCTGGTGCGATGGCACTTTCATGAAGACTACGAGCTGCACCTGATCACGGAGACATCGGGCAAGGCCTTCGTCGGCGACTGGATCGGGCCGTTCCAGCCGGGGCATTTGGTGCTCTGCGGGCCGCGGCTGCCGCACAACTGGATCTCGCTGGACGTGCCCGAAGGCGGCGCCGAAGGGCGCGACCGGGTGATCCAGTTCCGCCACGAGCCCATCGAGAGCGCCGCGGCCGGGATCCCGGAGTTGCGCGAGGTGATGCAGCTGCTCGAGCGGGCCCGCCACGGCATCGAGTTCTTCGGCATGTCGCAGCAGGCGCAAACGCACTGGGACAACATCAAGGCCGCGCGCGGCGTGCGCCGGCTCGGGCTGTTCTTCGAGTTCATGGCCGACCTGGCGCAGTGCACCGACTACCGGCTGCTCTCGAGTGTGCAGATGCAGGGTGCGCAAGGCATCGAGGGCGATGCGCAGGTCGACCAGATCAACGACATCGTCAACCGCATCACCGCCAACCTGGCGGAGCCGATTTCCATGTCGGACGTGGCGGCCGAGCTCGGCATGAGCGAGAGCCGCTTCAGCCGCTTCTTCAGGCGTTCCACGGGCAACAGCTTTACCGACTTCGTCAACCGCGTGCGCATCAACAGCGCCTGCCATCTGCTGATGCAGACCGACCACTACGTGACCGACATCTGCTACCAGGTGGGCTTCAACAACGTGGCCAATTTCAACCGGCGTTTTCTCGAAATCAAAGGCATGACGCCGAGCGAATTCAGGCGGCAGGCCGACACGCGGTTCGGCTGAGTTCAAGGCAACAGCCGGCATTCAAGGCGCAATCAGGGAGCACTATCTTGTATCTGGGACTCGACCTCGGCACGTCCGAGCTCAAGGCGCTGCTGCTTGCCGACGATCACCGCATCGTTGGCGTGGCACGCGCAGCACTCACGGTCGAACGGCCGCAACCGCTCTGGTCGGAGCAGGCCCCAAGCCAATGGTGGCAGGCGCTGGAGCAAGTGATGGCCGAGCTGCGGAAGGCGCACCCCGATGCGCTGCGGGCCGTGCGTGGCATCGGCCTGTCGGGCCAGATGCACGGCGCCACGCTGCTCGACGCGGCGGGCGAGGTGCTGCGTCCCGCCATTCTCTGGAACGACGGCCGCAGCGGCGCGCAATGCGAGGCGCTCACGCGCGCGGTAGCGCGGCTGGGCGAAATCGCGGGCAACCTGGCGATGCCCGGTTTTACCGCGCCCAAGCTGCTGTGGGTTCGAGAGCACGAGCCTGAAATCTTCGCTCGGGTGGCGCGCGTGCTGCTGCCGAAAGACTGGCTGCGCTTCATGCTCAGCGGTGAGGCGGTCAGTGAGATGTCCGATGCGGCCGGCACACTGTGGCTCGATGTCGGCGCGCGCGACTGGTCCGACGAACTGCTCGCGGCCACGGGGCTCACGCGAGAGCACATGCCCCGGTTGGTTGAAGGCAGCGAAGTGTCGGCGCAGCTCAAGCCCGAGCTGGCGGCACGCTGGGGCGTGGGCAGCGACTCGGTACTCATCGCTGGCGGCGCCGGCGACAACGCCGCCAGCGCGGTCGGCATGGGGCTGGTGGAGCCGGGCCAGGGCTTTGTGTCGCTCGGCACCTCGGGCGTGGTGTTCGTCTCGACCGACCGCTTTCTGCCCAACCCCGCGCAGGCGATGCATGCGTTCTGCCATGCGCTGCCCAAGCGCTGGCACCAGATGTCGGTGATGCTCTCGGCCGCAAGCGCGGTGAGCTGGGCCGCCAAGACATTCAAGTTTGCCGACGAGGCGGCGCTGCTCGAAGCGGCAGCGTCGGTGGCACCGGCACGGCGCGAGCGTTGCCCGCTGTTCCTGCCGTACCTTTCGGGCGAACGCTCGCCGCACAACAACCCCAATGCGCAGGGCGCGCTGTTCGGCCTGACGCATGCGCACGGTCCGGCGGAAATCGCCTATGCCGTGGTCGAGGGCGTGAGCTTCGGGCTGCGCGACGGCTTCGACACCTTGCGCCTGCCGGCCGACATGCCGCTGCGCGAAGTGGCGCTGGTCGGCGGCGGTGCGCGCAGCGTGTGGTGGGGCCAACTGCTGGCCGACATCTTCCAGGTGCCGCTCACGCTCTATGCAGGCAGCGAGACGGGCGGCGCGCTGGGTGCGGCGCGGCTTGCGTGGCTCGCCGATGGTGGCGCTGTGGCCGAGGTGTGCACGCTGCCGCCGGTCAAGCAGCAACTGGCGCCCTCGGTCGAAGGGAACGGCTCGCACAAGACGCGGCATGCGCGCTTCCAGGTGCTCTACATGGCGCTGCGCGACCAGTTTCGATAAACGTACCGCGCAATAAAAAAGGGCCGCTTGCGCGGCCCTTTTTGTTTTGGTGAGCAGAGCTCAGCCGGGCATTACATGCCCATGCCGCCCATACCACCCATGCCGCCCATGTCGGGCATGCCGCCGCCGGCACCGGCTTCTTCCTTCGGTGCGTCGGCGACCATGGCTTCGGTCGTCAGCAGCAGCGAAGCAACCGATGCTGCGTTCTGCAGCGCGGTGCGGGTCACCTTGGTCGGGTCCAGAATGCCCAGCTCGAGCATGTCGCCGTACGTGTCGTTCGCAGCGTTGAAGCCGTAGTTGCCCTTGCCGGCCAACACAGCGTTCACCACCACCGAGGCTTCGCCGCCGGCGTTGTTCACGATTTCGCGCAGGGGCGCTTCGATCGCCTTGAGCACCAGCTTGATACCGGCGTCCTGGTCGGCGTTGTCGCCCTTCACGCGGTCGCCCACGGCTTGCTTGGCACGCAGCAGAGCCACGCCGCCGCCAGCCACAACGCCTTCTTCCACTGCAGCGCGGGTGGCGTGCAGGGCGTCTTCGACGCGAGCCTTCTTTTCCTTCATTTCGACTTCGGTGGCGGCGCCAACCTTGATCACCGCAACACCGCCGGCCAGCTTGGCCACGCGCTCTTGCAGCTTTTCACGGTCGTAGTCGCTCGTGGCTTCTTCGATCTGCACGCGCACTTGCTTCACGCGGGCTTCGATGTCGGCAGCAGCGCCGGCGCCGTCGATGATGATGGTGTTTTCCTTGCCCACTTCGATGCGCTTGGCTTGGCCCAGGTCGGCCAGCGTCACCTTTTCGAGCGTGAGGCCCACTTCTTCAGCGATGACCTTGCCGCCCGTCAGGATGGCGATGTCTTCCAGCATGGCCTTGCGGCGGTCGCCGAAGCCAGGAGCCTTGACAGCCACGACCTTCAGGATGCCGCGGATCGTGTTCACCACCAGCGTAGCCAGGGCTTCGCCTTCGACTTCTTCGGCAATGATCAGCAGCGGACGGCCAGCCTTGGCAACTTGTTCCAGCGTGGGGAGCAGGTCGCGGATGTTGCTGATCTTCTTGTCGAACAGCAGCACGAACGGGTTGTCGAGCAGCGCCGATTGCTTTTCGGGGTTGTTGATGAAGTAGGGCGACAGGTAGCCGCGGTCGAACTGCATGCCTTCGACGACGTCGAGTTCGCTTTCGAGCGACTTGCCGTCTTCGACAGTGATCACGCCTTCCTTGCCGACCTTGTCCATCGCGTCAGCGATGAGCTTGCCGATGGTTTCGTCGCTGTTGGCCGAGATCGAGCCGACTTGTGCGATTTCCTTCGACGTGGTGGTGGGCTTCGAAGCCTTCTTCAGCTCTTCGACCAGGGCCGTGACGGCCTTGTCGATGCCGCGCTTCAGGTCCATCGGGTTGATGCCGGCGGCCACGTACTTGAAGCCTTCGCGAACGATGGCTTGTGCCAGAACCGTGGCGGTGGTGGTGCCGTCACCAGCGTTGTCGCTGGTCTTCGAGGCCACTTCCTTCACGAGCTGGGCGCCCATGTTCTGGAGCTTGTCCTTGAGTTCGATTTCCTTGGCGACCGACACACCGTCCTTGGTGACGGTGGGGGCGCCGAACGAGCGCTCGAGCACCACGTTGCGGCCCTTGGGGCCCAGGGTCACCTTGACTGCGTTGGCCAGGATGTTGACACCCTCGACCATGCGTGCGCGGGCTTCACCGCCGAAGACTACGTCTTTTGCTGCCATGTTTTATTTCTCCGAAAGGGGATGGATGGATTACTTATCGACGACTGCGAACAGGTCGTCTTCCTTCATGACCAGCAGTTCGTCGCCGCCGACCTTGACGGTCTGGCCGCTGTACTTGCCGAACAGGACGCGGTCGCCGACCTTGACGGTCAGTGCGGTCAGTTCGCCCTTGTCGTTGCGCTTGCCCGGGCCCACGGCCAGGACTTCACCCTGGTCGGGCTTTTCGGCGGCTGCGTCGGGAATGACGATGCCGGAGGCGGTCTTGGTTTCGCTGTCAACACGCTTGACGATCACGCGATCGGCCAAAGGACGAAGTTTCATTGCATCTCCTGGATAAGAAACGGGGTTGTGGTCGGGCGCCGGGCGGGGAGACCGGCGGCCCATCGGCTGGAATCGAGGCTTGTTAGCACTCGTCAGCAGCGAGTGCTAATCATAAGGGCAATCGGTGGAGTTTCAAGGCCCCGGGGCGCAGCCGTCGGCCCCGCTCGCCTATTCCGGCGCGTGCGCAAGCACGAAGGAGAGCGACGCCAGGTGCTCCACCTTGTCGGTCTTCGCAGGATCTTCCGGTGGCGTCGACAGCACGGCGGTGATGACGTTCAGCCCCTGGTTGCGCACCTTGATGACCACGGTGCCGTCGGCGCCGCTTTCGATCGGCTTCGCGTCGGGATCGTTGACGAAGTCGGCCAGCATCAGGGCGCCCGCCACGGGTTTTCCTTTGTAGAGCACGCGCAGGCGCAGGTCTTGGCCGAGCTTTTCGGGCAGCGTGGAATCGACCGGGACGATCTGCAGCGTGTGCCCTGGCAACGGCGGCAAAGCACCGCGCAGCGGGCTGCGCAGATGCACCGCGTATTTGAGGTTGTGGCCGCTGGTGAGCGCGCCCGGAACTTCGTCCTTGCCCTTCTTGAGCCATTTGCCTTCCGGCGTCTTGCTCCAGGTGCCGTTGTCGAGCACGGCTGCGACGATGGCGGGTTTCTCCTTGGTGTCCACCACCAGCAGGCGCCCGCTCACGTCCAATGCCGTCGATACGGGGTTCGCGGACGCGTCGTAGGCGGTGACGGCGGTGATCAGCGGCTGCCGCTTGACCGTGTCCAGATCGTCGGCGCCTTCGCCGTAGATCAGCGCGAGTTCGCCGGAGCGCTGGGCAAACCAGATACCGTGCGCCTGCGCGCCGGCCGAGCAGAGTACGGCCGCCGCCGCGAGGGTGGCCAGGGCGGCAATTCGGTGCGGTTTGCTCATCAGAGGTCCAGTTTCAGGCTGGCGACGACACTGCGTTTCGCGCCTGGGATCACGTACAAATTGCCCCAAGAGGCGGTGTAGAAGTTCTTGTTGAACAGGTTGTGCACGTCGATCGACACGCGCGCGGTCTTGTTGATTTGCCAGTAGCTCACCAGCTTGACGGTGGTGTAGGCCGGCAGGGTGTAGGTGTCGGCGTTGTTGCCCGAGCGGTTGCCGACGTAGTTGATGCCGGCGCCCACGCCATAGCGGCTGCCGTTGGCCAGCGCATCTTCGCGAATGGCAAACAGGCCGGCACTGGTCCTCGGAATGTTCGTGATGCGTGTGCCGGCCGCCAGCGTGGCGTCTTTGGAGATGCGGGCGTCGACGTAGGCGAAATTTCCGCTCACCCGCCAGTTCTTGTCGATCTGGCCATAGACGTCGGCTTCGAAGCCGCTGCTCTTGACTTCGCCGGCGGCCACGGAAAAGCCGGGCGTGTCGCTGGCCGTCAGCACGTTCGTCTTCTTGATGTCGAACACGGCGAAATTGGCGCCCAGGCGCTGGTCCCGGGTCTGCAGCTTCACGCCGGCCTCGAGGGCGGTGGAGTGCTGCGGATCGAATGCGCGGCCGTTCTTGTCGGTGCCGCTGTTGCCGCGAAACGACTTGCCGGCAGACACATACCAGGAGCTCCAGTCGTTCGGCAGATAGGTCAGGCCGGCGCGCGGCGAAACGGCATCGTGCTTCTGGGCACTGTTGCGGTTTGCGACACGGTCCTCGATGCTCTGCCTGTAATGGTCGTAGCGGGCGCCCACCAGCAGCTTCCATTGCGGCGAAAGGCTGATCTGGTCCTGCACGAATACGGCGCTCGCGCGCTGGTGCTCGTCTGTACTGGAGGTGAGCGACGTGAGCGGCGGCTGGGGCTTTCCATACACCGGCTGGTAGATATCGATCGGGTAGTTCCCGGAGCGAAGGATCTCGGTGTTCATCCACAGCCTGGAGGCTTCCACGCCGATGAGCAGCGTGTGGCCCAAGGTGCCGGTCGTGAACTTTCCTTCCAGTTCCGCCTGGAAGGCGGTGTCGCGCGACGGCAGCTGGCGCCACGTGGCGCGGCGGTTCAGCGTCCGGTTGTCGGCCGCGAGCGATGTCGCTTCGGTGTAGTTACCGGAAAAGGTGCTTTCCTTGTAGCTCGCACCCACGCGCGCGCGCCAGTTGTCCGACAACTGGCGGTCCAGCGTGAGCTGGTGCGTATTGCTGGTGAGCGTCATGTTGCCGTCGCCGGGCTCGTTGAGCACGCGGTCGCGGGGCAGGGTGCCGAGCACGCCGCGCACGTTGATCAGCCCGCGGTCCAGCGGCGTCTTCGAACGCAGGAACTCGGACTCGTAGTTGAGCACCGTCTTGTCATCGATCACCCAGGTCAGCGCCGGCGCCACCAGGGTGCGCCGGTTGCTCAGCAGGTCGCTGCGGCTGTCGCCTTCCTCCACCGCCATGTTCAGGCGGTAGGCCACGCTGCGGCCCAGCGCGCCGGTGCTGTCCAGCGTACTGCGGCGCAGGCCCTGGCTGCCGATGCTGAAGTCGGCCGTGTTGCGGCGCGTGAACTCCGGCTTCTTGGTGACGATGTTGATGGTGCCGCCGGGCTCGCTGCTGCCGTAGACGGCCGAGGCAGGGCCCTTCAGGAATTCGAAGCGCTCGACGGTGGCGGTGTCGCGCGGCGGGTTGTAGCCGCGGGAGCCGGGAAAGCCGTTGACCAGAAACCCCATGTCGGTGCTGCTGAAGCCGCGAATACCGAAGTTGTCCCAGGTGCCGCCGAAGTCATTGAGGCGCGTGATGCCGCTCACAAAATCCACCGTGTCGGCCAAGCGCCTCGCACCCATGTCTTCGATCAACTGGCTGGAGATGATGCGTACCGATTGCGGCACCTCCCGCACCGGCGTGCTGGTGCGCGTGGCGCCGCTGCTGGTCGTGGGGTTGTAGCCGCCGGATTCCGGCTCGGCCACCACATGCACTTCGGGCAGCGATGCGCTCGCAGGGTCTGACGGTGCGCTGGCGGTGCCTTGTGCTGTGGAGAGTGAAGAAATGGAAGCGAGGGGGAGCAAGGCGAAGGCGATGCGTGACGACCGGGTGCGAAATCCCATTGAGAACTTTGTAGTGCGTTTGAGTGGAGTTATTGAGAACAAATCTCATTCCCCATTGTAGGCGGCGTGGATGGCCGCCCTTGGCCACCGCAGCCTCTGCAGCGCGCTACAGCTGGTCTGTCGGCACGAACCAGGAGAACAGCAGCAGCTGCAGGCGCGTGAGCAGGCTGGAGTCCGGCTCGCTGTCGAGCACCTCGTTGTCCACATCGCCGGTGCCGATCCATTGCACGTTCTCGCCGTCAGGCATGAGCACCACGCGGTAAACACCTTCGATGTCGTCCAACTGATAGGCGTACAGCAGCGCCTGGCTCAATTCGAAGCTGCGCACGCGAACGCCGAACTCGGTGTTCAGCCGCGCCGAGCGGGGATCGAGGTTCATCGAGCCGAGCAGCACCCATTCCCGGTCGACCAGGGCAAGCTTGGCGTGAAGGCGCCCGCGCGCTTTCTTCAGCAGCGTGCGGAACTGGCGGTTGCGCTTGAGCTGCTGGGTACTCACCTCGTACAGGTTCACGCCCAGCTTCAGCATGTCGACGCGGTAGCGGTTGTAGTTGATGTTCACCAGCGGCTCGTCGCTGTCGGCCAGCGAATTGGTGATGACGCTGATGCGCACGCCGCGCGCCCGGCCTTCCCGGATGCGCGCCATGCCGTCTTCCCCCGGGATGAAGTAGGGCGAAATCACCACCACGTCCGAGCGCGCGCTCGCGGTCATTTCATGGAACCGCGCCGCAAGCGATTCGGCCGGCGATGCAAGAGTGCCCAGCGCCTTGTTGGGGCTGTCCGCTGCGGCATGGGCTTCGGCCCGCATCCACTTCACCCGGCCGATGTCGGCAAGCTGCGTGCCGAGCGGCGCGTCGCCCAGCAGGTCGGTGCCGGCAAGAGGGGCGGGCGGCGGCGCATGGATGGGCGAAGTGGCGGCTTCGAGCTCCGCTTTCAGCAATTCCGGGCTGTCGCTGGCGCCGGCAATCCGCTGGAGCGGGTAGACCACGTCGCTGTTCCAGTAGGTGTCGAAGATGCGCGCCGCCTCCGGCACCACGGGCCCGGCCATGATCAGTTCGAAATCGATGAAGTTGGCGCCTTCGCTGCGCAGGAAATACTCGTCGGCCAGGTTGCGCCCGCCGGCAATCGCCATCGCGCCGTCGGCCACGAAGAGCTTGTTGTGCATGCGGTGGTTGAGCCGGCGAAAGTCGGCGAAGAACTCGATCCACCGCGTGGCCGAGTGGTCGCGGGCGTTCACGAACGGGTTGAACAGGCGGACCTCGGCATTGGGCTCCGCGGCAAGTCCGAGCAGCAGGCGGTCCATGCCGGCGGTATAAAAATCGTCGAGCAGCAGGCGCACCCGTACGCCGCGACGGGCGGCATCGCGCATTTCGCGCAACAGCAGGCGGCCGGTCTTGTCGTTGCCGAGCTGGTAGGTCTGCACGTCCAGCGAGGCTTGCGCCTGACGCATCAGCTCGAAACGGGCGTCGAGCGCAAAAGAGGCCTCGACCAGCGGGCGGATGCTGGAAAGCCCGTCCTGCTGCGCTGCGCTCAGGTCTGCAGCAGCCCGGCCTAGCATGGTGGCGGGAGAGGCCGCGATCGACAGCGTCGGCGGCTCGGGTGCGCGAGGGGGAAGACCGGCACAGCCCGCCAGAACGAGCGCGAGTCCGGAGCCGATCAGCCACAGAGCCGGACCGCGCAGCGCGGAAAACGAGAGTGCAATGAGCTTGAGCATGAGACCGGCCGTAGCACGGGACGTGCGGGCGGGATCGTAGCCGCTTTGGTTGCCACCACGCCGGCCATCCATGGCGTAACGCCCCTCGCTGCTCTCGGGAAATTGAAACAAATGAGACTTTATAACTATTAGAATACGAATCGTTCTTAATAATGTTTCGGAGTGGAGCAGGAATGACGAGGTTGATGGCGGGGCGCAAAGTCGCATCGGTGCTGGCAGGATGCATGGCAATTTATGTGCATCAGCAGGTTTTGGCCCAGGCCCCGGCGCCCGGCGCGTTGCCGGAAATCAGGGTGGATGCAAGCGCAGAGGCCGAAACCGCGACTTCGCCGGTGATCGGCTATCGCGCGAGGAATGCCGCCACCGCCACCAAGACCGACACGCCGCTTTCCGAAACGCCCCAGTCCGTGACCGTGGTCACGCGCGACCAGATGGTGGACCAGGGCGCGGGCAATCTGCAGGACGCGCTCAACTACGCGGCCGGCGTGCGCTCCGATGCCTACGGCCTCGACTCGCGGACCGACTCCGTGCGCATTCGGGGCGCTTCGCCCGACATTTACCTGGACGGCCTGCGCCAGGCCTACGGCTACTACACCAGCACCACGCGCACCGAGCCCTACACGCTGGAGCGGCTCGAAGTGCTGCGCGGCCCGTCGGGCATGCTGTTCGGCGCCGGCACCGCCGCGGGCGTGGTCAACATGGTGAGCAAGCGGCCGCTGCAAGAAGCGCAGCGCGAAGTGGGTGTGCAGTTCGGCAGCTTCGGCCGCAAGCAGGTCCAGGCCGACCTGACCGGTCCGCTGAATGCGGACGGCTCGCTGTCTTACCGGTTGATTGCATTGCAGCGCAAGTCGGACACGCAGGTTGACTACGTGCCCGACGACCGCAGCGTCATTGCGCCGTCGTTGACCTGGCGGCCGAGCGCGGCAACCTCGCTCACGCTGCAAGGCCTGTATCAAAAGGACAAGAGCGGCAGCAGCTCGCAATTCTTCCCGTGGGCAGGCACGTTGCTGCCCAACCCGAGCGGACGCATTCCCACCAGCCGCTTCATCGGCGAGCCGGGCTTCGACTACTACGACAGCGAGCGCAAGACCTTCGGCTGGCAGTTCGAGCACAAGTTCAACGAGAACTGGACCCTGCGGCAGAACTTCCGCTATGCGCAAAACGAAAACGACAACCGCTACCACTACGGCGCGGCCTTCAGCGGGGCCGAGAGCTGGGACGCGACGGACCCGATCTTCAGGCGCGTGCTGGGCCGCTACTACGACAGCTACCTGACGCGCAACCGCACGCAGACGCTCGACAACCATGTCGAAGGACATTTCCAGACCGGCGCGCTCAAGCACACGCTGCTTGTGGGCGCGGACTTCGCGCGCCAGCGCGAAAACGTCTGGGGCGGCACCACGTACGACACCATCGACGCCTATGCGCCTGTGTATGGCCACGTCGACATGCCCATTCGCGATGCGCGGCCGCGCACCCGCCAGCGCCAGAACGGCTTCTACCTGCAGGACCAGATGAAGCTCGACAACTGGATCTTCGTGGCGGGCCTGCGCCACGACAAGGCCGTTTCGAGCGCGGAAGGCAGCGACGCCGAGAAGAGCAGCGCAACCACCAAGCGGTTTGGCGTGATGTACGCCATGCCTTCGGGCTGGTCTCCGTACCTGAGCTACAGCGAGTCGTTCACGCCACAGTCGCCGCGCAACGGGCAGATCTTCTCGCCCCTGCGCGGTGAGCAGTGGGAAGCCGGCGTGAAGTACGAGCCGAAGGACCGCGCGCTTGCGTTCAGCGCGGCGGTGTACGACCTGCGCGAGAAGAACCAGATCACTTCGCCGTCGCCCAACGTGTACACGCAGGTCGGCAAGACCAAGACCCAGGGCCTCGAACTCGAAGCCAAGGGTTCGATCGGCTCGAACCTCGACCTGATCGCGCACTACAACTACACCGATGCGGACGAACTGATCGAGGGCCTGCCCAAGCACCAGGCGAGCGTCTGGGCCAAGTACCGCTTCTCGATTGGTGGTCTCAGCGGGTTCTCGGCCGGCGCGGGCGTGCGCATGATGAGTTCGTTCCGCGACCTGCAGTCCGGCGCGGGTCCACGGGTGCCGGGGGTGACGTTGCTCGATGCCGTCTTTGCCTACGAAAATGCCAACTGGCGCTATGCGCTCAACATCAACAACCTGACGGACAAGGTCTACTTCAGCACCTGCCTTTCGCGCGGTGACTGCTGGTACGGCTCGCGCCGCAGCGTGGTGGCAAGCGCAACCTACCGCTTTTGATAATTCTCTTTCGATGGGAGCAGTGACGACATGATGAACAGCCGAAAGATCAAGACCTGGGCCTGGGTACACAAGTGGAGCAGCCTTGTGTGCACCGTGTTCATGCTGCTGCTGTGCATCACGGGCCTGCCGCTGATCTTTCATCACGAGATCGGCCATCTTCTGGGCACCGAGGTCGAAGCGCCCAAGATGCCCGCGGACACGCCGCGCGTGAGCCTGGACCGCGTGCTCGAGACGGCGCGCGCCAAGCACCCCGACCGCGTGGTGCAGTTCGTCTCGCAGCCCGAGGACGACGACGGCCTCTGGCTCGTCACGCTCACGCCCACGCCTGAACCCACCGAAGACTTCAAGTCGGTCGCCATCGATGCGCGCACCGGCGTCGTGCTGGCACAGCCCAAGTTCGACGAGGGCTTCATGTACGTGATGTTCAAGCTGCACGTCGACCTGTTCGCAGGGCTGGCGGGCAAGCTCTTCCTGGGCTTCATGGGCTTGCTGCTGCTTGTGGCCATCGTTTCCGGGGTGGTGCTTTATGCGCCTTTCATGCGCAAGCTCGACTTCGGCACGGTGCGGCGCGAGAAGCGGCCACGCCTCAAGTGGCTCGACCTGCACAACCTGCTGGGTATCGTCACGCTGGTGTGGCTGTTCGTGGTGGGCTCCACCGGCATGATCAACACCTGGGCCGACCTGATCATCAAGTACTGGCAGTACGACCAGCTCAGCACGCTGCTTGCGCCTTACAAGAACGAGCCGACCGTACCCGCAGCCGAGCGCGGATCGGTGCAGCGTTCGATGGAAGTCGCGCTGAAGCAGGCGCCCGACATGAAGCTGTCTTTCATCGCGTTCCCGGGCACTTCGTTCTCGAGCCCGCACCACACCACCTTCTTCCTGCGCGGCAACGAGCCCTTCACCTCGAAGCTGCTGAAGCCGGTACTGGTCGATGCGAAGACCACACAGGTGACCGCCTCGCCCGAGATGCCGTGGTACCTGACGGCGCTGCTCGTGTCGCAGCCTCTGCACTTCGGCGATTACGCGGGCATGCCGATGCAGATCATCTGGGCGCTGCTCGACATTGCCACCATCATCGTGCTGGGCAGCGGGCTTTACCTGTGGCTCAAGCGCGGCAACACCGTGCCGACACCGGCCGCGCCAACAGCTGCGGGCAGTGCAGGGCGAGCGCCGCAGCATGGCGGGCAGCAGCCTGACCCGGCCCCGGCCATGAAGGTGCAGGCATGAAGCCCCGCCACGCCTTCCGGCGCATGTGGGGCTGGCCGATCGTGCTGGGCGTGCTGACGTCCATCGGCCTGATTTCCGCGCTGTTCAGCGACGGCGGCTTGGGCGACATGCTCGCCTGGTTCGCACTGGGCATTCCCGTCGCGGTGTGCGGCTGGTACGGCTGGCGCAGAACCTGATCTGAGAACCTGGGCTGGCTGCTTCGGCCCGCGCGGGTTGTTGCTAGTACGTGCACCGCCGCGCGCCGAAGCAGAATCGGCGCGATGATGAAGCCCGCACTCGCCGCCACCGCCACTGCCGTTCGCCTGTTGCTGCTGGGGGCTCCGCTCGCTGCCCAGGCGCAACAGGCGACTCCTCCAGACGCAGACCGCGGCCGCCTGCCCGAAGTGACGGTGTCCACGCCCCGCGGCGAGGTCGCGCCCTTCAACGTTCCGGGCTCGGTCGATCGCGTCGACGGTGCGGAGATGCGAGACAACCGGCTGCAGGTCAACTTGTCCGAAAGCCTGGGCGGCGTTCCGGGCCTGCAGGTGCAAAACCGCATGAACTATGCGCAAGACCTGCAGCTGTCGATCCGCGGCTTCGGTGCGCGCTCCACCTTCGGCGTGCGGGGCGTGCGGCTGTATGTCGACGGTATTCCTGCCACGCTGCCCGACGGCCAGGGCCAGACTTCCAACATCGACATCGGCTCGCTCGATCGCGTCGAGATCCTGCGCGGACCGTTTTCGGCGCTCTACGGCAACTCTTCGGGCGGCGTGCTGCAGGCCTTCACCGCGTCGGGCGAGGGCGCGCCGCGCCTTTCGTATTCGGCGGCCGGCGGGAGCTTCGGTACCTGGCGGCAGTCGCTGCAAGGCAGCGGATCACAAGGCGCAATCGATTACCTGCTGAACGCCAGCCGCTTTCAGACCGACGGCTGGCGCGAGCACAGCGCGGCGCGGCGCGACATCGCCAACGGCAAGCTCGGCATCGCACTGGACAACGGCGACAAGCTCACACTGGTGCTCAACAGTGTGCGCATCAGCGCGCAAGACCCGCTGGGCCTCACGGCCGACCAGTACGCGCTGGCGCCACGCAGCGCGGCGCTGGCCACGCAGTTCGACACGCGCAAGACGGTCGAGCAGACGCAGGCCGGCCTGCTCTATGAACGGCGCGTGAGTGCTTCGCAGTCGCTGCGGCTCATGGTGTACGGCGGCGAGCGCAAGACCGTGCAGTACCAGTCGATTCCGCTCGGCCCTCAACAAAATCCGCTGCATGCGGGCGGCGTGATCGATCTGTCGCGCCAGTACGGCGGGGTCGACCTGCGCTGGACCGCCGCATTGCAGATGGCCGACCGGCCGCTCGACCTTGCCGTGGGCCTTGGCTACGACAGCCTGCGCGAGCAGCGCCGCGGCTACGAGAACTACCTCGGCCGCGTGGCCTCGCCCGTGCTGGGCGTGCAAGGCCGCCTGCGGCGCAGCGAGCGCAACGAGGTCTGGAACCTCGACCCCTATGCACAAGCCACCTGGCGCCTGGCCGAGCAGTGGACGCTGGAGGCCGGCGTGCGCCGAAGCAGCGTGCATTTCGATTCACAGGACCGCTATATCGTGGGCGCCAACCGCGACGACAGCGGCAGTGCGCGCTACAGCAAGACGCTCCCGGTCGCCTCGCTGCGGTACCAGGCAACGCCGGACCTGGCGCTCTACGGCTCGATCGGCCGCGGCTTCGAGACGCCCACGCTCAACGAACTCTCGTACCGGGTGGGCGGCGCCAGCGGGCTCAACTTTGCCTTGCGGCCCTCGGTCAACGACAGCGTGGAAGTGGGTGCCAAGGCAAGGCTGGGCGGAGGCCTGCTGACGGCCGCGCTGTTCCAGACCCGCACGCGCGACGAGATCGTGACCGACACCAACAGCGGCGGCCGCGCCACGTTCCAGAACGCGGGCCGCACGCGGCGCAACGGATTCGAACTGGCTTGGCAGCACGAAACGGCCAACCACTGGCGCACGCAGCTTGCCTATACATGGCTGGACGCACGCTACCGCGATGCCTTCTGCTCGCCGTCGCCCTGTGCGGTATCCAACACAGTGGCGGCGGGCAACCGCATTCCCGGCATTGCACGGCAATCGCTCTTTGCATCGCTCGGCTGGGTGCCGCCCGAGGGCTGGCGGGCCGGCGCCGAGGTGCGCGCGCTGGGCCGCATGCAGGCGAACGACGCCAACACCGCCAGCGCGCCGGGCTACGCGGTCGCGGCGCTCTACGCCGGCTACTTGAAGAAGTGGGAGCGTTGGGAGTTCAACGCCTTTGCACGGGTCGACAACCTGTTCGACCGCCGCTACGTAGGGTCCGTCATCGTCAATGAGGGCAATGCGCGCTATTACGAGCCCGCGCCGGGCCGCAACTGGACGGTAGGCCTGAGCGGCGCTTACCGCTTCTGACCCACCGCCGGTGGCTTTTTACTTGAGGCCGGCCGCGGCGCGCAGCGCAGCGGCTTGGGTGGTCGCTTCCCAGGTGAACTCGGGCTCTTCGCGGCCGAAGTGGCCGTAGGCCGCGGTCTTCTGGTAGATCGGGCGCAGCAGGTCGAGCATCTGGATGATGCCCTTCGGACGCAGGTCGAAGAACTCGCGCACGAGTTCGGCGATCTTGTCGTCGGGGATCACGCCGGTGCCTTCGGTGTAGACCGTGATGTTCATCGGCTGCGCCACGCCGATGGCGTAGGCCACCTGGATCTGGCACTGGCGCGCCAGGCCCGCCGCCACGATGTTCTTGGCCACGTAGCGCGCGGCGTAGGCGGCCGAGCGGTCGACCTTGGACGGGTCCTTGCCCGAGAACGCGCCGCCGCCGTGCGGGCAGGCGCCGCCGTAGGTGTCGACGATGATCTTGCGGCCCGTAAGGCCGCAGTCGCCCTGCGGACCGCCGATGACGAAGCGGCCGGTCGGGTTGATCAGGTAGCGCGTGTTCTGCAGCCATTCCTTCGGCAGCACCGGCTTGATGATCTCCTCGATGATGGCTTCGTTGAACGAGGCCTTCATCTTGGTCGGCGTTTCGCTCTGGTCGGGGCTGTGCTGGGTGGAGAGCACCACGGTGTCGATGCTGTGCGGCTTGCCGTCCACATAGCGCATCGTCACCTGGCTCTTGGCGTCGGGGCGCAGGAAGGGCAGGCGCCCGTCCTTGCGCAGCTGGGACTGGCGCTCGACAAGGCGGTGTGCGTAGTAGATGGGCGCGGGCATCAGCTCGGGCGTTTCGTCGCAGGCGTAGCCGAACATCAGGCCCTGGTCGCCGGCGCCGGTGTTCAGGTGGTCGTCGCTGGCGTGGTCCACGCCCTGGGCGATGTCGTTGGACTGCTTGTCGTAGCAGACCATCACGGCGCAACCCTTGTAGTCGATGCCGTAGTCGGTGTTGTCGTAGCCGATGCGCTTGATGGTGTCGCGCGCCACCTGGATGTAGTCGACGTGCGCGTTGGTCGTGATTTCGCCCGCGAGCACCACGAGGCCGGTGTTGGTCAGCGTTTCGGCGGCCACGCGGCTGCGGGGGTCCTGCTCGAAGATCGCGTCCAGGATGGCATCCGAGATCTGGTCGGCGACTTTGTCGGGGTGGCCTTCAGAGACCGATTCGGAAGTGAAGAGGAAGTCGTTCGCCATTTTGTTCAAAGCTCCTTGAAGTGACTTGGCGCGTTGCCAACTCTGCGGAGCCCTGGCGAACGCTTTAGCAGATGCCGACGAATCGGCGGGGCACAATCGCTCTTGCGCTTGTGTTTGTCGCCCTGCAAGTTGTTCCGTAACTCGGCGACAATTTGCATTCTATTCGAGCCGCGCCAAATCGTGCGCGCGCGTCCTGGTATTCACTCCCTGTTGTCAGCCCATGGTCACCCTGTTCCGCCTGCTTGCCCGTGTACCGATGCCGTTGATGCATCGGCTCGGCGCGTTGCTGGGCTGGATGGTCTGGTGGTGCGCCCCCGACTACCGCCGCCGTTTCAAGGCCAATGCCGAAAACGCGGGCTTCACGCCCGACCAGTACCGCCCGGCCATCGCCGCCGCCGGCCAGATGGCCGCCGAGCTGCCCTGGCTCTGGCTGCGCCCGCAGGGCGAAAGCGTGCTGCGGCGCGTGGTGCGCTGGGAAGGCGTCGAGGCCTTCGAGGCCGCCATGCAGGCGAAAAAGGGCGTGATCCTGGTGGCGCCGCACCTGGGCAGCTGGGAGATGTGCGGCCAGGCCATCGGCGAGCGCTTTCTCCAGGCCTACGGACCGATCACCGCGCTGTTTCGCCCCGCGCGCAAGAAATGGATGGCCGAGCTGATTGCCGCGGGCTCGCGCGACCGGCCCGGCCTGCAAACGCTGCCGACCAACAACACCGGCGTGCGCGGCCTCATCCGCACGCTGCGCAGCGGCGGCTACACCGGCATCCTGCCCGACCAGGTGCCACCAGCGAGGCAGGGTGTCTGGGCACCCTTCCTCGGCCGGCCGGCCTACACCATGACGCTGCTGCCGCGCCTCGCGCAGCAGACCGGCGCCGCCTGCTTCCTGAGCGTGTGCGAAAGGCTGCCGCGCGGTGCGGGCTACGTGATTCGCTTCGAACCCATCGTGGGCACTGCGCTCACCGATCCCAAGGCGTCCATCGAAGACGCTGCAGCTGCAATGAACGACGCCATCGGCTGCTTGATCCACAGCCTGCCCGGCCAATACGTGTGGGACTACGCACGCTACAAGGAGCCGCGCGGCGAGACCGTCGTGGCGGCCGCCGCCAATGGGGAGCAGGCGCAATGAGTCTCGGCTCCCGACTCGGCATCGGTTTCATGCGCGCGATTGCGCCGCTGCCCCTGCCGCTGGTACGTGGCTTCGGCGCGCTGCTGGGCCGCGTGCTCCACACCGTCGCAGTGCCGCGCCGCCGCGTGGTCGACACCAACCTGGCGGTGTGCTTTCCGGGCAAATCCGAAGCCGAACGCCGCCGCATCGCGCGCGAGACGTTTGTGTATGTGGCCCAGTCGTGGCTCGACCGCAGTTGGCTTTGGCATGCGCCCGAAAAAGTGGTGGCCAGCCGGCTCAAGGTGGTGGGCGCCCCGCAGGAGATCGACGAAATCGCCAACGGCGACGAGCCGATGATCCTGTTCGCGCCGCATTTCTACGGCCTCGATGCCGCGGCCACGGCATTGACCATGCACACGCCGCGGCCTTCGGCC
The DNA here is from genome assembly GCF_037204045.1 of Variovorax sp. CCNWLW225. Classification (NCBI taxonomy): domain Bacteria; kingdom Pseudomonadati; phylum Pseudomonadota; class Betaproteobacteria; order Burkholderiales; family Comamonadaceae; genus Variovorax; species Variovorax sp. CCNWLW225. The sequence continues at coordinate 19,683 of NZ_JBBCBV010000012.1, forward strand.
ACCATCTACACGACCCAGCGCGATCCGATGGTCGACGAATGGATTCGCGAAGGCCGCACGCGCTTCGGCAACGTGGCGGCGCTCAACCGGGTGGACGGCATCAAGCCGGTGCTCGGAGGCTTGCGCAAGGGCGGCTTGCTGTACCTGCTGCCCGACATGGACTTTGGCCGCGACCAGACCATCTTCGTGCCGTTCTACGGCGTGCAGGCCGCCACCGTGCCCTCGCTCTCGCGCTTCGCGCGGCTGGGCAAGGCCAAGGTGGTGCCGATCGTCTCCAAGCTCACCCCGGGCGGCTACGAGATCGAGGTGCTGCCGGCCTGGCAGAACTTTCCGACGGACGATGTCGAGGCCGACACAGCGCTCATGAACGAGCGGCTGCAGGGCTACATCGACAAGATGCCGTCCCAGTACTACTGGGTGCATCGCCGCTTCAAGACGCGACCCGAGGGCGCGCCCTCGATCTACTGAAGAAGAAGCGGAGCGGCTTCTTCAGTTCCTCTTCAGAAAGGCTTCGATCTCGCGCGCCACGAGCTGCGGCTGTTCGTGCACGATCCAGTGGGTGGCGTTGGGCACCTTTTTGATCTCGAGCTTGGGCACGTATTCCTCCAGGCCGTCGAGCAGGCCCGGCAACAGCGCTGCGTCGTCGAGCGCCCAGAAGACGAAGGTCGGCACGTTCACCGTGAGCCGTTCGCGCGGCAGCACCGGAATGCCGTCGATGCTCCGGCCCGGCGGCGGCGGCTTCATCGGCGTGACGCGATAGAGGTTGCAGGCGCCGGTAAGGCCGGCATTCCACACCTCGCGGTACTGCTGCTTCACCTCTTCGGTCAGCCATCCGAAGCCGTCGGGGCCGGCCTTCATCAGCGTGAAAAAGGGCCACATGCGCTTGAAGTCGTCGGCCGAGAGCAGCGCTTCGGCATCGGGCCTTGCCAGGAAGTTCATGTAGGCGCTGGCTTGCTGCTGCGCCGGGTTGTTGCGCAACTCGCGCGTGAAGGTGCCCGGGTGCGGGGAATTGATGATGACCAGCCGGCCAACCTGCTCCGGAAAGGCATTGGCATAGCCCCAGCCGAAAGCTCCGCCCCAGTCGTGCGCGACCAGCGCGGCCATCGTGCCGTCGGCGCTCTCGGTGGCCGCCAGTTGCTGGATATCCTGGATCAGCAGGTGGGCCTTGTACGCGGCCACTTCGGTGGGCGCGCTCGACTTCTCGAAACCACGCAGATTGGGCGCCAGGCAGCGGTAGCCGCCATGTTCAGGCTGGGCGAAGTACTCGAGCAGCTCGTCCCAGATGAATGCAGCCTCCGGGAAGCCGTGGAGGAACACCATCAGCGGGCGCCCGGGCGCGCCGGTGGCGCGGCAGCTCAGCGTGGTTCCGTTGGGCAGGCTGCGCCGGAACGTCTCGATCATGCTTTGTCTCCTTCAACTTCCGTTGCTATTGTTTTCATAGTGGATCACGCAGATGGGACGGCAGCGAGCCGGTTTTCCCTAGGTGTCTTCCGGCACCGGGGGCTGTTCGGTTTGCGCCGCTGCTTCCCCGGGCGGATGCGCCCAGCGCCACAGCAGCTCTGCGGCTTCTCCCACTCCCTGCTTCTTGAGGGCGGAGAACAGTTTGACTTCGCCGCCGCCGGCCTGCAGTCGCGTAATGGACAGCACCTTGGCGCCTTCGCTGCGGGTGAGCTTGTCGGACTTGGTCAGGAGCACGAGGAACTTGAGACCTTGCTCCACGCGCGGGCGGATCACGTCGAGCAGGATCTCGTCGAGCTCGGTGAGGCCCTGGCGCGGGTCGCACATCAGCACTACGCCGCGCAGGTTTTCGCGCGTCATCAAATAGTTGCCCATGACGCGCTGCCAGCGCAGCTTGGCTTCCTTGGGGACCGCGGCATAGCCGTAGCCGGGAAGGTCGGCCAGCACGGCGTCGTCGGCCTTTTGCTTGCCCACGCCGAACAGGTTGATGTGCTGCGTGCGGCCGGGCGTCTTGGAGGCGAAGGCCAGGCGCGTCTGCTGGGTGAGCGTGTTGATCGCGGTCGACTTGCCCGCATTCGAGCGACCGACGAAGGCGATTTCGGGCAGGTCGAGCGGAGGCAAATGCTCGAGCTGCGGGGCGCTGGTCAGGAAGTGGGCGGTGTGCAGCCAGCCGAGCGCAACGCGCTCGCGCTCGGCGACGATGGGGTCCACGGCAGGGGTCGCGCGGGAAGGGGGAGCAGCGTGCTTGCGCGACGGCGTAGTCATCAATGAGCTTTCGGAACGGGCCGCCATTGTAGAATCGCGGGGTTTTGCGCCAATAAATCGAGCCCCCGATATGAAGTTGTTTGCCAATTTTCTGCTTGCAGCCCTCATGGGTGTCGCAGCCAGCGCGAGCCTTGCGGCCGACGCGCCAGCCGCCGCAGCGACTGCACCCGCCGCGGCCAAGCCGGCCAAGCCCGACCCCGCCAAGGGCGACGCGGTGTTCAATTCCGCGGCCCAGGCCTGTGCCTCCTGCCACAACGCAGACGGCAACTCGGCCATTGCGGCAAACCCGAAGCTGGCGCAGCAGCACCCCGAATACATCCTCAAGCAGCTGCAGGACTTCAAGTCCGGCAAGCGCAAGAGCCCGATCATGCAGCCCCTGGCGGCCAAGCTGTCCGACGAAGACATGCGCAACATCGCGTGGTTCGTGGGCTCCAAGAAGATCAAGACCGGCTTCTCCAAGGAGAAGGACACCGTGGCACTGGGCGAAAAGATTTACCGCGGCGGTATTGCCGACCGCCAGATTCCGGCCTGCGCCGGCTGCCACAGCCCCAACGGCGCTGGCATGCCCGCCCAGTACCCGCGCCTGGGCGGCCAGCACGCCGACTACACGGTGGCACAGCTTGTTGCCTTCCGGGACAACGTGCGCCAGAACAGCGCCCCCATGACGGGCGTGGCCGCAAAGCTGAACGACCGCGAAATCAAGGCCGTTGCAGACTACATTGCCGGCCTGCGCTGACGCCACGCCCTTCAGCGTGAACTAACCGCCGATAAAAAACCCAAACAGAGGGCGGGCCGATCCAGCTGGATGGCCCGCCCTTTGCTTTTTTCCTGTTTCTTTCTTCCCGCCCACCGATGTCTGTCTCCACCCACGGCCTTCGCGTCCATCGCGGCCCGCAAGTGCTTCGCGCTGCGGTGGAGCTGTTCTCGTCGATGCGGTTTGCCATCGCGCTGCTCACGGTCATCTGCATCGCATCGATCATCGGCACCGTGCTCAAGCAGCACGAGCCGATCAACAACTACATCAACCAGTTCGGTCCATTCTGGGCCGAGCTGTTCCGCACGGCCAAGCTCGACTCGGTCTACAGCGCCTGGTGGTTCCTGCTGATCCTGCTGTTCCTGGTGATCAGCACGTCGCTCTGCATTGCGCGCAACACGCCGCGCATTTTTGTGGACCTGAAGACCTTCAAGGAAAACATCCGCGCGCAGAGCCTCAAGGCCTTCGGCCAGCGCGCTGAAAACCAGCTTGCCGAGGAGCCCGCCGCGGCAGCCAACCGCATCGGCCAACTGCTGGTGAGCGGCGGCTGGAAGGTCAAGCTGCAGCAGCGCGAAGCGGTGGAAGGCCAGTCTGGCGCGGGCTGGATGGTCGCGGCGCGTGCGGGCGGCGCCCACAAGCTGGGCTACATCGCCGCGCACAGCGCCATCGTGCTGGTGTGCATCGGCGGCCTGCTCGACGGCGACCTGGTGGTGCGTGCCCAGACGTGGTTCAACGGCAAGAGCGTGTTCACCGGCGGCGGCATGATTGCCGACGTGCCGCCGCAGCACCGGCTGTCGCCCCGCAACCCGACCTTCCGCGGCAACATCCTGGTGCCCGAAGGCGGGCAGGGCAGCGTGGCCATCCTGCAGCAGTCGGACGGCGTGCTGCTGCAGGAGCTGCCGTTCTCGATCGAGCTCAAGAAGTTCATCGTCGACTATTACTCCACCGGCATGCCCAAGCTGTTTGCAAGCGAGGTGGTGCTGCACGACCGCGAGACCGGCGCCCAGGTGCCCGCGCGCATCGAGGTCAATCATCCGGCCAGCTACAAGGGCGTGGAAATCTACCAGTCGAGCTTCGACGACGGCGGTTCCAAGGTAAAGCTCAAGGCGGTGCCGATGGCGGCCGCCGCCAAGCCCTTCGAGGTCGATGGCGTCATTGGCGGGCCAAGCACTGAAATTACCAACGGCAAGGAAAAGCTCACGCTCGAATACGCCGCGCTGCGCGTGATCAACGTCGAGAATTTTGCCGACGGGGGTGCCATGGGCAGCGGCGCCGACGTGCGCAAGGTCGACCTGCGCCACGACATCGAATCGCGCCTGGGCGCCGCCAACAAGACCACCAAGCCGAAGGTGCTGCGCAACATCGGCCCGAGCATCGGCTACAAGCTGCGCGACGCCGCGGGCCAGGCGCGCGAATACCAGAACTACATGGTGCCGGTCGACACCGGGGACGGCCAGCCGGTGTTCCTGCTCGGCATGCGCGAGAAGCCCGAAGAGCCGTTCCGCTACCTTCGCGTGCCGGCCGACGAGCAGGGCAGCATGGACAGCTTCGTGCGTATGCGCGCTTCGCTGGCCGACGCCGACACCCGCGCACGTGCCGTCGAGCGCTACATCGCCAAGGCTATCGATGCGAAGCGGCCTGAAATGGCCGAGCAGTTGAGCGTTTCGGCTGCGCGTGCACTCGCGCTCTTTGCCGGCAGCGAGCGCGCGAAGGCCGATGCCAGCACGCAGGGCGGCTGGCAGGCCATTGCGGAATTCATGGAAGCCAACGTGCCCGAGCCCGAGCGCGAACGTGCCGGCGCGGTGCTGGTGCGCATCCTGAACGACGTGCTGTTCGAACTGCTCAATCTCAGCCGCGAAAGCGCGGGGCTCGAGGCCTTGCCGCGCGACGACAAGTCGCAAGCCTTTCTCACGCAGGCGGTGCTGGCCATCAGCGATGCGCATTTCTATCCGGCGCCCGTCGCAATGATGATGACCGACTTCACCCAGGTGCAGGCCAGCGTGTTCCAGGTGGCGCGAGCGCCCGGAAAGAACGTGGTCTATCTGGGCTGCCTGTTGCTGATCATCGGGATTTTTGCCATGCTGTACGTGCGCGAGCGCCGGCTCTGGGTGTGGCTGGCACCCGGCGGCGCAAGCGCAGGAGACAACAACACCACGGCTGCCACGATGGCCTTCTCGGTCAATCGCAAGACGATTGACAGCGATCGCGAGTTCGAGCACCTCAAGCACAAGCTGCTTGCCTTGAAAAACGAAGGACCGGCGTCCCCATGAACACCACCACCCTCACGCTCAACGAAAGCTGGTTTTCGCGCCGCAACCTGTTCGACTGGGTTTTCGCGGCACTGGTGCTTGCAGGCGGCCTTTTTGCCTTTGTGCGGTATGCGGGCGCTATGGACTCGTACGAGAAGCCGATCCTCGTCGCCGCGATGATTTCCGTCATTGCGATCGGCTGGTTCTGGCGACCGCTGCGGGTGCTCGCCATCGTCGTGGCGGCGGCCTCGCTGCTGGCCATCGGCTCCTACCAGGGCGACCTGGCGCGCGCGGACACGGTGTTCTGGCTCAAGTACTTCCTGTCGAGCCAGTCGGCCATTCTCTGGATGAGCGTGCTGTTCTTCATGAGCACGCTGTTCTACTGGCTCGGTTTCTTCGGCGGGAAGCAGGGCGACACCTTCGAGCTCATCGGCTCGCGCCTCACATGGGCCGCTATTGCCATGGCGCTGATTGGCACCATGGTGCGCTGGTACGAAAGCCACCTGATCGGGCCGGACATCGGCCACATCCCGGTCAGCAACCTGTACGAAGTGTTCGTGCTGTTCTGCTGGCTTACCGCGGCGTTCTATCTGTACTTCGAAGCGCGCTACGGCACCCGGGCGCTCGGCGCCTTCGTCATGCTGGTGGTGAGTGCGGCGGTGGGCTTCCTGCTCTGGTACACGCTGGTGCGCAACGCCCACGAGATCCAGCCGCTGGTGCCCGCGCTGCAAAGCTGGTGGATGAAGCTGCATGTGCCGGCCAACTTCATCGGCTACGGCACTTTCGCGCTTGCGGCCATGGTGGCCTTTGCCTACCTGGTGAAGGAACAGGCGGGCGAAACCCGCTGGTACAAGCTCACGCCGATCTGGCTTTTGGGCGTGGCGCTGTGCTTTGTGCCGGTGGCATTCCGCCAGCGCGTGCAAGAGGCCGGCGGCAGCTACTGGGTGATCTATGCGGGCATTTCCGCACTCATCGCTGCGGGCATTCTGCTGGGCCGCAAGCGCATTGCGGCAAGGCTGCCCGCCAACGAGGTGCTCGACGACGTAATGTACAAGTCGATCACGGTCGGTTTTGCCTTCTTCACCATCGCCACCGTGCTGGGCGCGTTGTGGGCGGCCGATGCCTGGGGCGGCTACTGGAGCTGGGACCCGAAGGAGACCTGGGCGCTGATCGTCTGGCTCAACTACGCGGCCTGGCTGCACATGCGGCTGGTCAAGGGTTTGCGCGGCACTGTGGCGGCCTGGTGGGCGCTGGCCGGCTTGGCGGTCACCACCTTTGCCTTCCTGGGCGTGAACATGTTCCTGAGCGGACTGCACAGTTACGGCACCTTGTAGCCCCGGGCCGCCGGCTTTTCGCGAAGAATTGAATCCACGCGCAGCGATTGTGCGTAACCGAATCAGGGAATTGTTCGAACTACCCTGAGCAAAACGATTCACGCGAAAGGCCATCACCATGTCGTTCTCCTCCCGCCCGCAAGGTCGCAACAGCGGTTTCATCCATCCGCTTTCGAGCGAAATCACGCCGCGCGCCGTCTACGAGAGCCGGCGCGACCTGCTGAAGCTGATGGCTGGCGGCGCGGCCGGTGCCGCGCTGGCAAGCTTTGCAGGACGCGAGGCCTTCGCCCAGGCGACCGGCCCGCACAAGCTGGCGCTGCTGCCGGGCGCCAAGTCCGCCGTGCCGGGCGCGCAAACGATGGAAAAGCTCACCGACTACAAGGACGCGACGAGCTACAACAACTTCTATGAGTTCGGCACCGACAAGGGCGACCCGGTCAAGAACGCGGGCACGCTCAAGACCCGCCCGTGGACCGTGGAGGTCGAGGGGCTGGTCAAGAAGCCGGGCAAGTACGGCATCGAAGACCTGCTGAAACTCAGTGCGCAGGAAGAGCGCATCTACCGCCTGCGCTGTGTCGAGGGCTGGTCGATGGTCATTCCATGGGTGGGCTATTCGCTGGCCGAGCTCATCAAGAAGGTCGAACCCCAGGGCAACGCCAAGTATGTGGAGTTCGTGACCCTGGCCGACCCCAAGACCATGCCTTTCGTCGGCTCGCGTGTGCTCGATTGGCCCTACACCGAAGGCCTGCGGATGGACGAGGCCATGCATCCGCTCACGCTGCTGGCTTTTGGCATGTACGGCGAAGTGCTGCCTAACCAGAACGGCGCGCCGGTGCGCCTGGTGGTGCCGTGGAAGTACGGGTTCAAGTCGGCCAAGTCGATCGTGAAGATCCGCTTTGTCGAAAAGGAGCCGAGCACGGCATGGAACAAGGCCGCGGCCCAGGAATACGGCTTCTATTCGAACGTGAACCCGAACGTCGACCATCCGCGCTGGAGCCAGGCCACCGAGCGCCGCATTGGCGACGGCGGTGGGCTTTTTGCCAAGCGCAACAAGACGCTGATGTTCAACGGCTACGAAGCCCAGGTCGGCCAGCTCTATGCGGGCATGGACCTGAAGAAGAACTACTGAGCCCGAGCCTGCCTCGCTATCCAGCCTTTGCGCCATGAACAAGCTGCTCATGCATCCGGCGGCCAAGCCGGTGATCTTCTTGCTGTGCCTGCTGCCGTTCGCGTGGCTGACCTACGGCGCATTCACCGACGGGCTGGGCGCGAACCCGGCCGAGTTTCTGATCCGCGCCACGGGCGACTGGACCTTGCGCTTCATCTGTATCGTGCTGGCCGTGACGCCGCTGCGCGTGATCACCAAGGCCAACGCGCTCGCGCGCTTTCGCCGCATGCTGGGCCTGTTCGCGTACTTCTATGTGGTGGTGCACCTGCTGTGCTACAGCTGGTTCGACATGGGCTTCGAATGGGCCGACATCGCCAAGGACATCGCCAAGCGGCCGTTCATCCTGGTGGGGTTCACGGCCTTCGTGCTGCTGACGCCGCTGGCCGCCACATCGTTCAACCGCGCGATCAAGGCACTGGGCGCCAAGCGCTGGCAAATGCTGCACAAGCTGGTCTACCTGATCGCCGGCCTCGGCCTGCTGCACTTCTTCTGGATGCGCGCGGGCAAGAACAACTTTGCCGAGGTGTTCGTCTACGCGGCAATCGTCGCGGTGTTGCTGGGGTGGCGCGTGTGGAACTACGCGAGCAAGCGCAAGCCGAAGCCCTCGGCGGGCGCTCGCGGCGGCAGTAGCGGCAACGAGAAGTCGCTGGGCCGCAGCAGCGCCGGCTGACGCGCTGGTCGGCCCGCCCAAGGCGCACGGCGGCTGCGGCGGATCAGCCCTCGATCCGCTCGCTGCGCAGCTGGTCTTCCATCGTCTCGCGGCGACGGATCAGGGTGGCGCTCTGGCCGCTCACCAGCACTTCGGCGGCGCGGCCTCGCGTGTTGTAGTTGCTGGCCATGCTCATGCAATAGGCGCCTGCCGACAGCACGGCCAGCAGGTCGCCGGACACCACATTGAGCGCGCGGTCGCGGCCGATCCAGTCGCCGCTTTCGCAGACCGGGCCGACCACGTCGTAGACCGGCGCGCTGCCCGCACGGATGCGCAGCGGCACGATCTGCTGGAACGCCTGGTACATCGCAGGCCGGGGCAGGTCGTTCATTGCGGCATCGACGATGCAGAAGTTCTTGTCTTCGCCCGGCTTGGTGTAGAGCACTTCGGTCACGCACACGCCTGCATTGCCGACCAGCGAACGGCCCGGCTCGATGACCAGCTTGCGCCGACCGAAGCCGCGGGCGTCGAGCCGCGCGAGCAGCTGCTGCCAGAGCGCATCGGCCTTGGGCGGCACTTCGCCGTTGTAGTCGATGCCCAGGCCGCCGCCGAAGTCCAGGTGATGGATGGGCACGCCGGCCGCTTCGATGGCTTCGACCAGGTCGAGTATCCGGTCGCAGGCATCCAGGTAGGGCGAGGCTTCGGTGATCTGCGAGCCGATGTGGCAGTCGATGCCCACCACCTCGAGCCCCGGAAGCCTGGCGGCATGGCGATAAGCCTCGACCGCGCGGTCATGGGCGATGCCGAACTTGTTGCCCTTCAAGCCGGTGGAGATGTACGGGTGCGTCTTCGGATCGACGTTCGGGTTGATGCGAATGCTGATGGGCGCGCGGCGCCCTTCAGCCAGTGCCACTTCGTTGAGCACGTCGAGCTCGGCTTCGCTCTCGACATTGAAGCAGGCAATGCCGGCCGCGAGCGCCTGCCGCATTTCGGCGCGGGTCTTGCCCACGCCCGAGAAGATGATCTTTGCCGGATCGGCGCCCACGGCCAGCACACGGGCCAGCTCGCCGCCCGAAACGATGTCGAACCCGCAGCCCGCCTCGGCGAACACGCGCAGCACGCCGAGCGATGAATTCGCCTTCATCGCGTAGCAGATCAGGGCTTCGCGGCCCTCGAAGCCACGCTGGTAGGCCGCCAGCGCGTCCAGCATCCATTGCTTCGAATAGACAAACAAGGGGGTGCCGTGTTCGCGGGCGAGGGCGTCGAGGCTCAGGCCCTCGACATGGAGCGCGCCGTCGTGATGCGCGATGTGCGGATGGCCGGGAAGGAGAGGAAGAGAGGCGTTCGTCACTTCGGCACTCCGGGGCTGGTGGCATTGCCGGTTGCTGCAGCCGGCGCACTGCTGGCCGCAGCGGGCTTGGGCGCTGCTTCAGCGTCGGCAGCGCGCGAGCCGCCGGGCGTGAGCAACTGCGGCAGGGTCGCGCGCTGCGCGGCCGCCGGATCGGTCGGTAGATAGAGCGGCCCACGCTGCCCGCAAGCGCCCAGGGCGCCCGCTACCGCAGCCAGGCAGACCATGAGCGCAGCGCGGCTGGAGGCGCTCACTAGAATTTGACGAACATTCAACATAACGAAATTGTAATGACCGACTCCGAATACATGGACCGCGCCGAAGCTGCGCTCGCCGCCATCGAGCAAGGCTGCGACCGCATCAACGATGCAACCGACGCCGACATCGACAACCAGCGGGTGGGCGGGATGATCACGATTTCATTCAAGAACGGCAGCCAGCTGATCGTGAACCTGCAGAAGCCGCTGCAGGAAATCTGGCTGGCCGCGCGCTCCGGCGGCTATCACTACCGCTTCGACGGCAAGGCCTGGGTCGACACCAAGACCGGCGAGGAGTTCTTCGGCAACCTTTCGCGCGAGGCAAGCCTGCAAGCCGGGCAGCCGCTGGAGTTTGCGGCCCCCTGACTCTGCTCATTCTCAATTCCTGAAGAGGTCGAGAATCCGATTGCGTTCTTCAGGCGGCGGAGGCGGGCTCACCGGCACGCCGCTCAGTGACTCCGCGGGCGGCGTGGCGGGGGTCTCCACGCCAAGGCTGGAGACGCCGCGGCCCGGCGCGTAGTCGTCGTAGTACCACTCACCGCCAACGCTCACGACGCCAGCCGGCGGGGTGGTGGAAAGATCGGTCACGGGCACGCCCTTGATGGCGGTTTCCATGTAGTTGATCCAGATCGGCAGGCTCAAGCCGCCGCCGGTTTCGCGGTCGCCCAGGTTGCGCGGCGTGTCGTAGCCGATCCAGGAAATGGCGGTCATGGTGGGCTGGAAGCCGGCAAACCAGGCGTCGAGCGAGTCGTTGGTGGTGCCCGTCTTGCCGTAGAGGTCGGGCCGCTTGAGCATGGCCTGCGCCTTGGCCGCCGTGCCGGCGCGCGTGATGGATTGCAGCAGCGAATCCATGATGAAGGCGTTGCGCTGGGGAATGGCCCGGATCGTCTCGTTGAGCAGCGGCGGCTGCTTGTCGACCAGCACCCGGTCCTTGTGGTCGGTGATGCGGGTGACCAGGTACGGATTGACGCGGTAGCCGCCGTTGGCGAATACCGAGTAGCCCACGGCCATCTGCATCGGCGTGACCGCTCCGGCGCCCAGCGCCATGGGCAGGTAGGCGGGGTGCTTGTCCTTGTCGAAGCCGAAATTGGTGATCCATTCCTGCGCATAGCGCGTGCCGATGGATTGCAGGATTCGGATCGACACCAGGTTCTTCGACTTCATGAGCGCGGTGCGCATCGACATCGGGCCGTCGTAGCCACCGCCGTAGTTCTTGGGCTCCCAGGGCTGGCCGCCCGTGGTGCCGGCATCGAAGAAGAGCGGTCCGTCGTTGATCACCGTGGAAGGCGTGAAGCCCTTCTCGAGCGCGGCCGAGTAGATGAACGGCTTGAAGCTCGATCCCGGCTGGCGCCAGGCCTGCGTGACGTGGTTGAACTTGTTCTTGCCGAAGTCGAAGCCCCCCACCAGCGCCTTGATGGCGCCGTCGCGCGGATCCATGGCGACGAAGGCGCCTTCCACTTCGGGCAGCTGGGTGATCTCCCAGGTGTTCTTGGGCGTCTTCACCACGCGGATCACGGCGCCGCGGCGGATCTTGATGTTGGGCGGTGCCTTGTCGGAAAGGCCGGATTGCGCGGGCTTGAGGCCTTCTCCGGTGATCTGCACCGGGTCGCCGTTGCCGCGGACGGCCGAGATTTCCTTGGCGCTGGCCTTGAGCACCACGGCCGACATCACGTCGCCGTTGTCGGGGTGGTCGGTTAGCGCGTCGTCCACGGCTTCGTCGAGTTCCTTGGGGTCGTTCGGAAGATCGACGAATTTCTCGGGGCCGCGATAGATCTGGCGCCGCTCGTAGTCCATGATGCCCTTGCGCAGGGCCTTGTATGCGGCGGCCTGGTCGGCGGCCACCAGCGAGGTGTACACCTTCAGGCCCCGGGTGTAGGTGCTGTCGCCGTATTGCGCATACATGAGCTGGCGCACGGTTTCGGCCACGTACTCGGCGTGCAGGCGGTTCGGGTCCGCCGCGTCGCGCAGGTGCAACTCTTCCTTCTTGGCTTGGGCAGCCTGCTCGGCCGTGATGAAGCCTGCGTCCTGCATGCGGTCGATCACATAGAACTGGCGCCCGCGCGCGCGCTGCGGATTGTTGACCGGGTTGTTGGCGCCCGGTGCCTTCGGCAGGCCGGCCAGCATGGCCGCCTCGGCAATGGAAAGATCTTGTAGCGGTTTGCCGAAATACGCTTCAGAGGCCGCGGCAAAACCGTAGGCGCGGTTGCCCAGGTAGATCTGGTTCAGGTAGATCTCGAAGATCTGGTCCTTGGTCAGCAGGTGCTCCAGCTTGAAGGTGAGCAGCACTTCGTAGATCTTGCGGGTGAGCGTTTTCTCCGAACTCAGGTAGACATTGCGCGCTACCTGCATCGTGATGGTCGAGGCGCCCTGGCTCTTCACGCGGTTCATGTTGGCCAGCCCCGCGCGCACCATGCCCTTGTAGTCGACGCCGCCGTGGTCGTAGAAGCGCGTGTCTTCAGCGGCCAACACCGCTTCCTTCACCAGTTTGGGGATCGCCGCGATCGGCGTAAGGTTGCGCCGTTCCTCGCCGAATTCGCCGATCAAAATGCCTTCGGCCGAGAAAACCCGCAGCGGCAGCTTCGGCCGGTAGTCGGACAGCTCGGAAATATCCGGCAGATTGGGGTAGGCAACCGCCAGGGCGACTGCGACCACGCACAGAACGGCCAGCACACCGGCCGCGGCAATGCCGAATCCCCAGGCCATGAAGCGCAGCAGCCATTTGAGCCAGGCTGGGCGTGTGGAGGAGGGAGTCTTGGCTGGCCCTTTAGGGCGTGAGGTTTCTTGCATGTGGGCCCGGAGAATCACCTGACATTATAAAAAGCCGCCCTCTTGCCGAGGACCGAACTTTGGCGCATCGTTGCGGGCTAAACCAAAAGTTACTGAATGTGGCTACAACGTCAGCTTTTGACAACGGTCCCCAGGCTTGGAGCCCGCGGTTGCTTGGTTGCAAGTACGCCTCCTGCTAGCATGCAACCGAACGCAATTTTTTCCATTGGTTACAAATGCAGGGGTAAAGGGACCTAACTTGGCTGCTTTCGGATCATTGTTTCGTCGTCAGAACGCCCCCATGCTCGGCTTGGACGTCAGTTCGTCCAGCGTCAAGCTGGTCGAGCTCGGCCGTGAGGCCAGCGGCAAGCTGGTTCTGGAGCGGTGCGCGATCGAACCCCTCGAGCGGGGCTGGATCACTGACGGCAACGTCGAAAAGTTCGATGAAGTGGCCGAAGCCGTCCGCCGCGTCGTGCGCAAGAGCGGCACCCGCACGCGCAATGTGGCGCTGGCGCTGCCTCCATCGGCCGTCATTACCAAGAAGATCATTCTTCCGGGTGGCATGAGCGAGCAGGAACTCGAACTGCAAGTCGAGTCCGAAGCCAACCAATACATTCCCTTTTCGCTGGACGAAGTCAGTCTCGACTTTTGCGTGACTGGGCAGAGCGCCGCCTCCGCTGGCGATGTCGAGGTGCTGATTGCCGCATCCCGCAAGGAAAAGGTCCAGGACCGCGAAGGGCTGGCCGAAGCGGCCGGCCTGAAGGCGATGATCCTGGACGTCGAGTCTTATGCGTCGCGCCTCGCAACCGCTCGCTTGATCGAACAACTGCCGGGCAAGGGCCTCGACGCTGTCGTGGCGCTTTTCGAAGTGGGCGCCTTCACCACCAGCATGCAGGTTCTGCGCAACCAGGAAGTGCTGTACGACCGCGACCAGGCTTTCGGCGGCGCCCAGCTGACCCAGCTGATCGTCCGCCAATACGGCTTTTCCGCCGAAGAGGCCGAAGCCAAGAAGCGCAGCGGAGATTTGCCCGACGACTACGGCTCCAGCGTGCTGAAGCCTTTCGTGGAAAGCATTGCGCAGGAAATTGCCCGTGCATTGCAGTTCTTCTTTACCAGCACGCCGCACAACCGCGTCGACTATGTGCTGCTCGCCGGCGGTTCGGCCTCGTTGCCAAGCCTGACCAGCGCCGTCACCCGTCAGACCTCCTTCGCCTGTTCGCTCGTGAATCCGTTCGATGGCATGGAGCTGGGTCCCAACATCCGTGAGAAGAAGGTTCGGCGCGAGGCGCCTTCCTATCTGACCTCCTGCGGTCTCGCCATGCGGAGGTTCGTGCAGTGATCCTCATCAATTTGCTTCCGCATCGCGAAGCCGCGCGCAAGCGGCGCCGCGAAGCTTTCTACGGCACCCTGGGCGCTGCGGCTATCCTGGGCGGCGTGATCGCGGGCCTCGGCTTTCTCTGGTTCGAGGCGCAAATCTCGGCCCAGCAGGCCAAGAACAATTTCCTGAAGACCGAAATCACCAAGCTCGATGCCGAGATCAAGGAGATCTCGACGCTGCAACAGGAAATTGCAGCCCTGCGTGCGCGCCAGCAGGCGGTTGAAGACCTCCAGGGCGACCGCAACCTGCCGGTGCACCTGCTCAATGAACTGGTTCGGCAACTGCCCGACGGCGCCTACATCACCAGCATGAAGCAGGACAACCAGACGGTCACGCTGCAAGGCATGGCGCAGTCGAACGAGCGTGTTTCCGAACTGCTGCGCAACCTGGGCAACAACAGCCCGTGGCTGGTCAAGCCGGAGCTGGTCGAAATTACTTCCGCAACGGTGAGCCTGAGCCAGCGCGACCAGCGCCGCGTGGCGAACTTCACGATGCGCATCGGCCTCAAGCGGCCGACCGACGCGCAGAAGGCCGCGGCTGAGAAAGCCTTGGCCACAGCGGCGCAGGTCAAGGGGTAGGACGGATCATGGCAAGCAATCGCCCCTCTCAAAAGATAGATGTCGGCGCCGCATTTCGTGGCTTCGGCGATCAGTTCCGCAACCTGAATCCGAACGATCCGGCCAGCTGGCCGCCGGTGCCTCGCTATGCCTTGTGCCTGGCGGTGACGGCAATGGTGCTGGTCGGCCTGTGGTTCCTGTGGCTCACCAACTCGAACGACGAGCTCGAAAGCGAGCGCGCCAAGGAAGTCACGCTGCGCGCCGACTACCAGAAGAAGGTCGCACTGGCCGCCAACCTCGACCTGCTGAAGAAGCAGCGCGAGCAGGTGCAGCAATATGTGACGCTGCTCGAGAAGCAGCTGCCGAGCAAGGCGGAAATGGACGCACTGCTGTCCGACATCAACCAGGCTGGCCTCGGCCGCAGCCTGCAGTTCGAGCTGTTCCGTCCGGGGCAGGTTTCGGTGAAAGACTACTACGCGGAACTGCCGATCGCCGTGCGCGTGACCGGCCGCTACCACGACATCGGCTCGTTTGCCGCCGACGTCGCGGGCCTTTCACGCATCGTGACGCTGAACAACTTGACGATCACTCCGCAAAAAGACAAGGACGGCGCCCTGACGATGGATGCCACGGCCCGCACCTACCGCTATCTCGATGACGAAGAGCGTGCGGCCCAGAAACGCGCTGCGGCGCCAAAGGCGAAGAAATGAGGACGATCGCCAAACTCCTGTGGCTGGCAGCGGCCGCAATGGGCTTGAGCGCCTGTGCCGATTCGGAGCAGGAAGACCTGCGCCGCTGGATGGTCGAGCAGCGTGCCCAAGTCAAGCCCAACGTGCCGCCGATCACCGAGCCCAAGAAATTCACGCCCCAGGCCTACACCGAAGGGGCCGCTTTCGAGCCGTTCAACCTGCTGAAGCTCACGCAGGCACTGCGCCGCGAATCCAACCAGCCCAGCACGTCGGAGCTGATCGCGCCTGAACTGGCGCGACGCAAGGAAGCACTCGAAGCCTTCCCGCTCGACTCGATGGCCATGGTGGGCAGCATGAACCGCAACGGCCAGCCGGTGGCGCTGGTCCGTGTCGACAAGCTCCTCTACAAGGTGCGCGTCGGCGAGTACCTGGGGCTCAACTACGGGCGCATTACCCGTATCAACGAAACCGAAGTCGCCTTGCGTGAAATCGTGCAAGACGCCGCCGGTGAATGGATCGAACGCGTGGCGACATTGCAGCTGCAAGAGAGTGCGAAATGAATCAGAAAAAATCAACAATGGCACAGCGGCTGCGAGCTGCCGGGCTGGGTCTGCTGGCATTCGGCGCATTTGCCATGGCGCATGCGCAAAACGCCATCGAAGCGGTAACCAGTTCGACGCAATCCGGCGCCGAGGTCATCCGCATCGACCTGGCACAGCCGCTCGCGGCCGTGCCGACCGGCTTTGCCGTTCAGACCCCGGCGCGCATTGCGCTTGATTTCCCGGGCGTCACCAACGCCATCGGGCGCTCCGCCATCGAGGTGAACCAGGGCAACCTGCGTTCCGTCAACGTGGTGCAGGCCGGCGAGCGCAGCCGCGTGGTGCTGAACCTCAAGCAGGCGACCGCCTACAAGACCGAGATCCAGGGCAAGTCGCTGCTGGTGATCCTGGAGCCGGTGGCCGGCACGGCGCTCGCGTCGTCAACGCCCACCGTGTTTGCCGAGAACCGCAACCGCGACACGCTGCCGCTGCGCGACGTCGACTTCCGCCTCGGCTCCGAGAACACCGGCCGCGTGATCGTCGACCTGCCGAACAACCAGGTGGGCGTCGATGTCAAGCAGCAGGGCAAGAACCTCGTCGTCGAATTCACCAAATCGACGCTGCCCGAGGGCCTGCGCCGCCGCCTCGACGTGGCCGACTTCAACACGCCGGTCCAGTTGATCACCTCGCAACAGTCCGGTGACCGCGTTCGCATGACGATCGAGGCCAAGGGCGACTGGGAGCACAGCGCCTACCAGAGCGAGAACCAGTTCGTCGTCGAAGTGCGTGCCCGCAAGGTCGACCCGACCAAGCTGACGCAAGGCGTGGGCTACAACGGCGAGAAGCTGTCGCTGAACTTCCAGAACATCGAGATCCGCTCGCTGCTGCAGGTGATCGCCGACTTCACGAACTTCAACATCGTGACCTCCGATTCGGTGACCGGCGCGCTGACGCTGCGGCTGAAGGACGTGCCGTGGGATCAAGCCCTCGACATCATCATGCAGGCGAAGAACCTGGGCATGCGCAAGAACGGCAGCGTGCTGTGGATTGCGCCCAAGGATGAAATCAACGCCAAGGAAAAGCTCGAGTTCGAAGCCAAGGCCGCAATCGAGAATCTCGAGCCGCTGCGCACGCAGTCGTTCCAGCTCAACTACACCAAGGCGATTGCCATTGCCCAGGGCCTGACCGGCACCGGCGCCTCGTCGGGCGGCGGTGGCGGCTCCGGCACCACAACCCGCATCCTGAGCCCGCGCGGCAGCGTGATCGCGGAGTCGCGCACCAACCAGCTGTTCGTCTCCGACGTGCCCTCGCGCCTTGCACAGGTGAGCGAACTGATCCAGAAGCTCGACATCCCGGTTCGCCAGGTGCTGATCGAAGCGCGCATCGTGGAAGCCTCCGACACCTTCGGCAAGTCGCTCGGCGTGCGCCTGGGCGGCGGTATTTCCCGCGAACGCGTCGCGTCGGCCAACGGCAATCCGGCATACGGCACCCTCGGCGTCATGCCCACCACCACCACCGGCGGCGTCGGCGCAGCGGCAGCCACCTGGACCAACTCCAATTTCCTCAACCTGCCCGCAGGCGATGCCGGCGGCACCGGCAATTCGCCCGGTACCTTCGCGATCTCGCTGTTCAACTCGAGCTTGTCGCGCATGTTGAACCTCGAGATCTCGGCGCTCGAAGCTGACGGCAAGGGCAAGCTGGTTTCCAGCCCCCGCGTCATCACGGCCGACCAGACCAAGGCGCTGATCGAGCAGGGTGAAGAAATTCCCTACCAGCAGGCAACCTCCAGCGGCGCCACGTCGATCTCGTTCCGCAAGGCGGTGCTCAAGCTCGAAGTCACGCCCCAGATCACGCCCGAAGGCAACATCATCCTGACCCTGGACGTGAGCAAGGATGCCCGCGGCGTCAACACTTCGGCGGGTCCGGCCATCAACACCAAGCACGTGCAGACCGAAGTGCTGGTCGAGAACGGCGGCACGGTCGTCATCGGTGGTATCTTCGAACTCACCGAAACCAATGACGAATCGCGCGTGCCGGTGCTGGGTGAAGTGCCCTACCTTGGGGCACTGTTCCGCAAGCGCGAACGCGTTGCCAACAAGACCGAAATGCTCGTCTTTATCACTCCGAAGATGATTACCGATCGCAACGCCGCGCGCTGACGCGCGGGCGTAGCAGCCACCGCGTGGCGGTCGCACTCGTCGGTTTGCCCGGCGCCGGTAAATCCGCAGTGGGGCGGCGCCTGGGCGCCCGCCTCAATCTTCCGTTCGTCGATACCGACCACGTGATCGAGCAGCGCATCGGCTGCTCGATTCGCGATTACTTCGAGCGGGAAGGCGAAATCGCTTTCCGGGACCTCGAGCAAACGGTAATAGCCGACCTTTGCGCACAGCCTCACGGCGTGCTTGCCACGGGAGGCGGAGCGGTCTTGCGGGAGGTCAATCGCAAGCAGTTGCGGGACCACTTCCACGTGATCTACCTGCGCTCTTCCCCCGAAGACCTGTTTCGCCGCTTGCGGCATGACGTCAAGCGGCCTCTCTTGCAGGTGGCCGATCCGCTCGGGCGGCTGCGCGAGCTGCACGATGCGCGCGACCCGTTCTACAGGGAAACGGCCCACGACGTGGTCGACACGGGCCGCCCGTCGATCGCCATGCTGGTGAACATCATCGTCATGCAGCTGGAGCTCGCCGGCATCGTGGCGCCGGGCGCCCACCCGGAAGAACCCGCCGCCTGAGCAACCGGTCCGCAGCGCCTAAACTCGCTGCATGCCATTGCCCGCACCTTCCGCACCGCCAGAACGCGTCGATATCCAGCTCGGCGAGCGCAGCTACCCCATCCTGATCGGCGCCGGCCTGCTCGGCGAATCTTCGAGCTTTGCCGCGGCGCCCGACGCTGCGAGCGCGCTGATCGTCAGCAACACCACGGTGGCACCGCTCTATGCCAAGGCGCTGCACGCGGCCCTGGCCTACCGTTTCCGCACGGTGCACCTTCTCGAGTTGCCCGACGGCGAGGCGCACAAGAACCTGCAGACACTGAACCTGATCTTCGATGCGCTGCTCGGCCACGGCAGCGACCGGAAAACCGTGCTGTTCGCCCTGGGCGGCGGCGTGGTGGGCGACATGACAGGCTTTGCCGCCGCCAGCTACATGCGGGGCGTGCCGTTCGTGCAGGTGCCGACCACGCTGCTGGCGCAGGTCGATTCGTCGGTGGGAGGCAAGACCGCGATCAACCACCCGCTCGGCAAGAACATGATCGGCGCGTTCTATCAGCCGCAGCTCGTGGTGTGCGACCTGGGCACGCTGCAGACGCTGCCGCCGCGGGAGATGAGCGCGGGCCTGGCCGAAGTCATCAAATACGGGCCCATCCACGACATGGCGTTCTTCGACTGGATCGAAGCGAACATCGATGCGCTGGTGGCCCGCGACCCCGCCGCGCTGGCCTATGCCGTCAAGCGCAGCTGCGAGATCAAGGCGCTGGTCGTCGGGCAGGACGAGCGCGAAACGGGCCTCCGCGCCATTCTCAACTTCGGCCATACCTTCGGCCACGCGATCGAATCGGGCCTGGGCTACGGCGAATGGCTGCATGGCGAAGCGGTCGGCTGCGGCATGGTCATGGCTGCGCACCTGTCGCAGCGGCTCGGCGGCGTCGATACAGCGTTTGTCGAACGGCTCACGCGGCTCATCGAACGTGCCGGCCTGCCAACCGTCGGCCCGGCACTGGGAGCCGACCGTTACCTCGAGCTCATGCGTGTCGACAAGAAATCAGAAGCCGGAGAGATCCGCTTCGTGGTCATCGACAAGCCGGGCTCCGCCGCGGTCAGCAGCGCGCCCGATGCGCTCGTGCGCGAAGTGCTCGCGCAGTGCTGCAGCGCCGGATGAGCGCAGCGCCAAGGGTGCGGCGATGAGTCTTGCGGCCTATGCCTGCCACCCCGCGCGGTCGCGCGGGCGCCGTCATGTCGAGCCGCCCGCGCCCACGCGCGATGCCTTCCAGCGCGACCGCGATCGCATCGTGCATTCCACCGCGTTCCGGCGCCTGGTCTACAAGACGCAGGTGTTCCTGAACCATGAGGGCGACCTGTTTCGTACCCGGCTCACGCATTCGCTCGAGGTGGCGCAGCTCGGCCGTTCCATCGCGCGTGCCTTGCGCCTCAACGAAGACCTGGTGGAGGCAATTGCCCTGGCGCACGACCTCGGCCACACGCCGTTCGGCCACGCGGGGCAGGACGCGCTCAATGCCTGCATGGAAAGCCACGGCGGCTTCGAGCACAACCTGCAGAGCCTGCGTGTGGTCGATGCGCTGGAGCACCGATATCCGCAGTACGACGGCCTGAATCTCAGCTTCGAGACCCGCGAGGGCATTCTCAAGCACTGTTCGCGCGCCAATGCCGAGCGCCTGGAAGCCGCCGAACCCAACGGCGTGGCGAGGCGCTTCCTCGACCGCACCCAGCCTGCGCTCGAGGCGCAGCTGTGCAACCTGGCGGACGCCATTGCCTACAACGCGCACGACATCGATGACGGCGTGCGCTCGGGGCTCATCAGCGTCGAGCAGCTCGGCGAGGTGGAGCTGTTCGAGCGCTACCGCCGTGAGGCACTCGCCGAGTACCCCAGGCTGGAAGGGCGGCGCGTGCTCTACGAGACGATCCGGCGCATGCTGAGCGCCCAGGTCTATGACGTGATCGACGCCACCCGTGCGGCGGTCGAAAGTGCAGCTCCGGTCGATGCCGACGGCGTCCGCAACTCACCGCCGCTCGTCGCGTTCAGCGAAACCATGCAGTCGCAGTCCAGCGAACTCAAGAGCTTCCTGTTCCGCAACCTCTATCGGCATCCGCAGGTGACGCAGACCACCGACCAGGCGCAGCAGGTCGTGCGGGAGCTGTTCGACGGGTACCTCGAGCGCAGTGCCGAGATGCCCGCTTCCTACGCCGACCGCCGCGACCGGCATCGCGCGGTGGCCGACTACATCGCCGGCATGACCGATCGGTTCGCCATGCGCGAGCACGAAAGGCTCACCGGCCGGCGGGGCATCGGGTGAGTTCGGTGGCCGCCGTCTCCGCGCGCGTTCCAGCCGCCGCCTTCGCCGTCCTTTTCGGCGGCGTGAGCGCGGCGCTGCACCTGGGCAAGCTGCCGCCCGCCGTGCCGGCCCTGCAGGCGTCGCTCGGCATCAGCCTGGTCGAAGCCGGTTTTCTGCTGTCGCTGGTGCAAGTGGCCAGCATGACTCTCGGGCTGGTGATCGGGCTTGCGGCCGACACCATTGGCCTTCGGCGCAGCATGCTCACGGGGCTGCTTGTGCTGGTTGTTGCCAGCCTGCTCGGCGGCGCCGTCGGCACCGGCCTCTTCGGCGATGCGCACGCGGTGCGGTGGCTGCTGGTTCTGCGCGCCGCCGAAGGCATTGGCTTTCTGCTGGCGGTCATGCCGGGGCCAGGGTTGATCCGCGCGCTCACGCCGGCCGGAGCGGACAAGGCCGCGCTCGGACTGTGGGGTGCGTACATGCCGCTTGGCGTCGCGCTTGCGCTGCTGCTCGGTCCGGCGTTGATCGCCTGGGGCGGTTGGTCCGACTGGTGGTGGGCACTGTCCGCCGTTTCAGTCGGCGCGGCGCTCTGGCTGTGGCTGGCCGTACCTTCTGACAAGGTTCGTTCTACCGCTGCGGGCGGCGCAACGGCGGGGTGGTCGTTGCGGCTGCGCACGACAGTCGGTGCGCGCGCACCCTGGATGATCGCGCTGACCTTTGCCGTGTATTCCGCCCAGTGGATGGCGGTGATCGGCTTCCTTCCGGCCATTTATGCCGGCGCGGGTGTGCCGCCAGGCTGGAATGCGGTGCTCACCGCGATTGCGGCCGCGATGAACATCGTCGGCAACGTGGCGGGCGGGCGCTGGCTGCAACGCGGCGTTGCGCCCGAGCGCCTGCTGCAGCTGGGCTTCGGGGCCATGGCGCTGGGAGGCGTGGCAGCTTTTGCGCAAATGGGGCAGGGCGCCGGCGCGCTCGGCCTGCCGCCAGCGCTTCGCTATGCCGCTGTCTGCCTCTTTTCGTTGGGCGGCGGCATGGTGCCGGCAACGCTGTTCCTGCTCGGGGTCCGCATGGCGCCGGGGCCCAGCACCGTCTCGACCACGGTCGGTCTCATGCAGCAGGCCTCTTCCCTGGGGCAGTTCCTGGCGCCGCCCGCGGTGGCATGGGTGGCTCACCGCGTCGGCGGCTGGCACTGGACATGGACCGCCACACTGGCATGTTCGCTGGCCGGCATGGCCATGGCGCGGCACCTTGGACGAATACGCCTTGCGGCGGCAGTGGCATGACGGGCGCGGCGACAATCGAGGCCATGCAGGCCGAAGCCGATACGCAGCGCTGGCTCGAACGTGCGGTGATCGGACTCAACCTGTGTCCCTTTGCCAAGGCGGTTCATGTCAAGGCGCAGATTCACTTCGCCGTGTACATGCCGGCCGACGACACCGCGCTGATCGAAATGCTTCTTGCCGAGGCCAATGAACTCGCCGCGCTCGATGCCTCCGTGCGCGACACCACCTTGCTGATAGCACCCAACACCTTGGCGGATTTTCTGGACTTCAACGATTTCACCGCACGCGCCGAACGCAAGCTTGCCCGCGCGGGCTTCGACGGCGTGTTCCAGCTGGCGAGCTTCCATCCGCAGTTCCAGTTCGGCGGCACCAAGCCCGACGACATTTCGAACGCAACCAACCGTGCGCCTTACCCTACGCTGCATCTGTTGCGCGAAGACAGCGTGAGCCGCGCAGTGGAGGCGTTCCCGGAGGCCGAAGCCATTTTCGAACGCAACATCGAAACGCTCGCAGCACTGGGCCCCGAAGGCTGGGCCGCGCTCGACGTGGGCCCCGGGAGCGCCAGGCGATGAATGCACACGCAACCAAGACTGTGAAGACCGCAAAGACCGCCAAGGCCGAAGCCGAGTTGTCCGAGGTTCTGCGCCCGGGCCAATCCGTCGAGCTCCTGAAGGAGCTGCACATCCTTACGCGCGAAGGCCGGCTCAATCAGGATTCGCGGCGCAAGCTCAAGCAGGTGTACCACCTGTTCCAGTTCATCGAGCAACTCCTGCGTGAGCTGCCGGGCGGCGGCGCCGAGGCCACGCTGGCCGACCACGGTGCGGGCAAGTCGTACCTCGGGTTCATCATCTACGACCTGTTCTTCCGTTCGCGCGAAGGCGGGCACGTCTACGGCATTGAGACGCGCAGCGAACTGGTGGAAAAATCGCGCGCGCTGGCAAGGCAGCTCGGATTCGACCGCATGTCGTTCCTGAATCTCACCGTCGCCGAATCGGCGAACGCGAGCGAATTGCCCGAGCGGATCGACGTGGTCACCGCGCTGCACGCCTGCGATACGGCCACCGACGATGCCATTGCCTTCGGCCTCGCGAAGAAGGCGCGCTGCATGGTGCTGGTGCCTTGCTGCCAGGCCGAGGTGGCCGCCTGCCTGCGCGAAACCAAGGCGCTCGCGCTGTCGCGCACGCCATTGGCCGAACTGTGGCGCCACCCGCTGCACACCCGCGAAATCGGCAGCCAGCTCACCAATGTGCTGCGCTGCCTGTACCTCGAGGCCAACGGCTACAGCGTCACCGTGACCGAACTGGTGGGCTGGGAGCACAGCATGAAGAACGAGCTGATCCTGGCGCGCCACACCGGGCAGCGCAAGGCCGCCGCAGCCGCCCGGCTGGGCGAGTTGCTGGCTCAGTTCGGACTCGACGCCTTGGGCGAGACACGCTTTCGCCTGAGCTGAAAACCGCGAGCGCGCGCCGCCTTCCCGCCATGGCCCGTCTCCCCCGCCTTACGCTGGCCGACATGCCGCACCACGTGATCCAGCGTGGAAACAACCGCCAGGCGATCTTTGTCGACCGTGCGGACCACGAGCGGTTGCTCGCCCTGCTGGCCGACAACGCCACGCGCTTCGGCATCGCGCTGCACGCCTATGTGCTGATGGACAACCACTTCCATCTGCTGGCAACGCCCAGTACCACCACCGGGCTGCCGCAGTTCATGCAGTCGGTGGGGCGCAGCTACGTGCGCTACTTCAATGACCGCCATGGCCGCAGCGGCACCTTGTGGGAGGGGCGCTACAGGTCTACGCTGATCCAGAGCGATCGCTATCTGCTGACCTGCATGGCGTACATCGATCTCAACCCCGTGCGGGCCGGCATGGTCGCGGACGCGCGCGACTTTCCATGGTCCAGCCACGGCCACTATGCCGGCTTGCGGCAAGACAAGCTGCTGACGCCGCATCCGCTGTACTGGGAACTCGGCAACACGCCCTTCGCCCGCGAGGCTGCATACGTCGAGTTGGTGCGTGCGGGAGTGCGATCCGCCGATCAGGGCGTACTTACCGAAGCCACGCTGCGCGGGTGGGCGGCCGGCGATGCGGATTTTCTTGCTTCGCTTCAAAAATCTACCGAGCGGCGCGTGGCCAAGGCCAAGGCTGGCCGGCCGCCGGCGGCATCTACTTCCTGACGCCGGGGTCGCGGTAGCCAGGCGGCCATCGCGGGAACGCTCTTGTGCGCGCGTTTAATCTGTCCCTATTTTAATTCTGACCAGAACGCTCGGAATTTAATAAGAATCTGACCCCAATTAAAGTGTTTGGCGTTCTTTGTGCATCGCAATATCCTTCTCTTCCCTGCGAAAAACTGATGAAGGAGTGCGCCATGACTACGGCTGCCGAGATCGAACATCTCCAACAACACGGTCTGTATTCCGGTGCCGACGAGCACGATGCTTGCGGCGTCGGCTTCGTGGCGCACATCAAGGGCGAAAAGAGCCATGCGATCGTGCTGCAGGGCCTGAAGATCCTCGAAAACCTCGACCATCGCGGCGCAGTGGGCGCTGACAAGCTCATGGGTGACGGTGCGGGCATCCTGATCCAGTTGCCCGACCATCTGTACCGCGAAGAAATGGCCAAGCAGGGCGTCACGCTGCCGCCGCCCGGCGAATACGGCGTCGGCATGATCTTCCTGCCAAAGGAACACGCCTCCCGCGAAGCCTGCGAACAAGAGATGGAACGCGCCATCAAGGCCGAAGGCCAGGTGCTGCTGGGCTGGCGCGACGTGCCGGTGAACCGCGACATGCCGATGTCGCCCACGGTGCGCGCCAAGGAGCCGCTGCTGCGCCAGGTGTTCATCGGCCGCGGCAACGACGTCATCGTGCAGGATGCGCTCGAACGCAAGCTCTATGTCATCCGCAAGACCGCCAGCGCCAACATCCAGCGCCTGAAGCTCAAGCACAGCAAGGAATACTACGTTCCGAGCATGTCGAGCCGTACCGTGGTCTACAAGGGCCTGCTGCTCGCCGACCAGGTGGGTACCTATTACCTCGACCTGCAAGACAAGCGCTGCATCTCGGCCCTCGGCCTGGTGCATCAGCGCTTCTCGACCAACACTTTCCCCGAGTGGCCGCTGGCCCACCCGTACCGCTATGTAGCCCACAACGGCGAAATCAACACGGTCAAGGGTAACTACAACTGGATGAAGGCGCGCGAAGGCGTCATGTCCTCGCCCGTGCTCGGCGCCGACCTGCAAAAGCTGTACCCCATCAGCTTTGCCGGCCAGTCCGATACCGCCACCTTCGACAACTGCCTCGAGCTGTTGACGATGGCCGGCTACCCCATCAGCCAGGCCGTGATGATGATGATTCCCGAGCCCTGGGAACAGCACGCCACCATGGACCCGCGCCGCCGCGCGTTCTATGAATACCACGCCGCCATGCTCGAGCCGTGGGACGGCCCGGCCTCCATCGTGTTCACCGACGGCCGGCAGATCGGCGCCACGCTCGACCGCAACGGCCTGCGTCCCTCGCGCTACTGCGTGACCGACGACGACCTGGTCATCATGGCTTCGGAATCGGGCGTGCTGCCCGTGCCCGAGCAGAAGATCGTGCGCAAGTGGCGCCTGCAGCCCGGCAAGATGTTCCTGATCGACCTGGAACAGGGCCGCATGATCGACGACGAGGAGGTCAAGGCCACCCTCGCCAACAGCAAGCCCTACAAGCAGTGGATCGAGAACCTGCGCATCAAGCTCGATAGCGTGAAGGCCGAGCCAGTCTCCGCGCCCGTCAGCCAGGTTGCGCTGCTCGACCGCCAGCAGGCCTTCGGCTACACCCAGGAAGACATCAAGTTCCTGATGAGTCCGATGGCGCAGGCTGGCGAAGAAGGCATCGGCTCCATGGGCAACGACAGCCCGCTGGCCGTGCTTTCCAGCAAGAACAAGCCGCTCTACAACTACTTCAAGCAGTTGTTCGCGCAAGTGACCAACCCGCCGATCGACCCGATCCGCGAAGCCATCGTGATGTCGCTGGTGTCGTTCATCGGCCCCAAGCCCAACCTGCTGGACATCAACCAGGTCAACCCGCCGATGCGGCTTGAAGTGAGCCAGCCGATTCTCGACTTTGCCGACATGGCCAAGCTGCGCGACATCGGCAAGTACACGCAGGGCAAGTTCAAGAGCTACGTGCTCGACATCACCTATCCGCTTGCCTGGGGCGACGAAGGCGTCGAAGCCAAGCTGGCCTCGCTCTGCGCCGAGGCGGTCGACGCCATCAAGGGCGGCCACAACATCCTGATCGTGAGCGACCGCGGCGTGAGCCCGACGCAAGTCGCGATTCCCGCCGTGCTGGCGCTGTCGGCCGTGCACCAGTACCTGGTGCGCGAGGGCCTGCGCACCACCGCCGGCCTGGTCGTCGAGACCGGTTCGGCGCGCGAAGTGCATCACTTCGGCGTGCTGGCGGGCTACGGCGCGGAAGCCGTTCACCCGTACCTGGCCATGGAAACCCTGGCGGCCATGCATGCCGACCTGCCAGGCGACATGAGCGCCGAGAAGGCGGTCTACAACTACGTCAAGGCCATCGGCAAGGGTCTGTCGAAGATCATGTCGAAGATGGGTGTCAGCACCTACATGAGCTACTGCGGCGCGCAGCTGTTCGAGGCCATCGGCCTGAACACGGCCACGGTCAACAAGTACTTCACCGGTACGGCCAGCCGTGTCGAGGGCATCGGCGTGTTCGAGATTGCCGAGGAAGCCATCCGCATGCACAAGGCGGCTTTCGGCGACGATCCGATTCTTTCCAACATGCTCGACGCCGGCGGTGAATACGCCTGGCGCACGCGCGGCGAAGAGCACATGTGGACGCCCGACGCCATTGCCAAGCTGCAGCACAGCACGCGCTCCAACAACTGGAACACGTACAAGGAATACGCGCAGCTCATCAACGACCAGAACCGCCGCCATCTCACGCTGCGCGGCCTCTTCGAGTTCAAGCTGGATCCGGCCAAGGCCATTCCGGTCGACGAGGTCGAGCCCGCGGCTGAAATCGTCAAGCGCTTTGCCACTGGCGCGATGTCGCTCGGCTCGATCAGCACCGAAGCGCACTCCACGCTGGCCATTGCCATGAACCGCATCGGCGGCAAGAGCAACACGGGCGAGGGTGGCGAAGATCCGGCGCGCTACCGCAACGAGCTCAAGGGCATCCCGATCAAGCAGGGCGACACGCTCAAGAGCGTGATCGGCGCGGCCAACGTCGAGGTCGACCTGCCGCTGAAGGACGGCGACTCGCTGCGCTCGCGCATCAAGCAGGTGGCTTCGGGCCGCTTCGGCGTCACGGCCGAGTACCTGCATTCGGCCGACCAGATCCAGATCAAGATGGCGCAGGGGGCCAAGCCGGGCGAGGGCGGCCAGCTGCCCGGCGGCAAGGTCACCGAGTACATCGGCAAGCAGCGCTACGCGGTTCCGGGCGTTGGCCTGATCTCGCCGCCGCCGCACCACGACATCTACTCGATCGAAGACCTGGCACAACTGATTCACGACCTGAAGAATGCTGCGCCGCACGCAAGCATCAGCGTCAAGCTGGTGAGCGAAATCGGCGTGGGCACCATCGCGGCCGGCGTGGCCAAGTGCAAGAGCGACCACGTGGTGATCGCGGGCCATGACGGCGGCACGGGCGCATCGCCCTGGTCGTCCATCAAGCACGCGGGCAGCCCGTGGGAAATCGGCTTGGCCGAAACGCAGCAGACGCTGGTGCTCAACCGCCTGCGCAGCCGCATCCGCGTGCAGGCCGACGGCCAGATGAAGACCGGCCGCGACGTCGCCATTGGCGCGCTGCTGGGTGCCGACGAGTTCGGCTTTGCCACGGCGCCGCTGGTGGTCGAAGGCTGCATCATGATGCGCAAGTGCCACCTGAACACCTGCCCGGTGGGCGTGGCCACGCAAGACCCGATCCTGCGCAAGAAGTTCTCGGGCAAGCCCGAGCACGTCGTCAACTACTTCTTCTTCGTTGCGGAAGAAGTGCGCCAGATCATGGCCCAGCTCGGCATCCGCAAGTTCGACGACCTGATCGGCCGCGCCGACCTGCTCGACATGCGCAAGGGCATCGAGCACTGGAAGGCCTCCGGCCTGGACTTCAGCCGCCTGTTCGCGCTGCCGACGGTGCCGGCCGAAGTGCCGCGCTTCCATGTTGAGAACCAGGACCATGGCCTGGACAAGGCGCTGGACGTCAAGCTCATCGAGAAGTCGCGCCCCGCCATCGAGCGCGGCGAGAAGGTGCAGTTCATCGAGGTGGCGCGCAACGTCAACCGCTCGGTGGGTGCCATGCTGTCGGGCGCGCTAACGAAGGTGCATCCGCAAGGCCTACCCGACGATTCGATCCGCATCCAGCTCGAAGGCACGGGCGGCCAGTCGTTCGGCGCCTTCCTGGCGCGCGGCATCACGCTGTACCTCATTGGCGATGCCAACGACTACACCGGCAAGGGCCTTTCCGGCGGCCGCGTGGTGGTTCGCCCGAGCCTTGATTTCCGCGGCGAAGCCATCCGCAACACCATCGTCGGCAACACCGCGCTCTACGGCGCGACCACCGGCGAAGCCTATCTGTGCGGCGTGGCCGGCGAGCGTTTCGCGGTGCGCCTCTCGGGTG
Source organism: Variovorax sp. CCNWLW225 (assembly GCF_037204045.1). NCBI lineage: Bacteria > Pseudomonadati > Pseudomonadota > Betaproteobacteria > Burkholderiales > Comamonadaceae > Variovorax > Variovorax sp. CCNWLW225. The sequence continues at coordinate 48,499 of NZ_JBBCBV010000012.1, forward strand.
CCACGGCGGTCGTCGAAGGCACGGGCGACCACGGCTGCGAATACATGACCGGCGGCACGGTCGCGGTGCTCGGCAAGACCGGCCGCAACTTTGCGGCTGGCATGAGCGGCGGCGTGGCTTTCGTCTATGACGAAGACGGCCAGTTCGCCACGCGCTGCAATCTCTCGATGGTGTCGCTCGACAAGGTGCTGACCTCGGCCGAGCAGACCGCGAGCGTGCACCGCAAGATCTGGCACGGCGGCGAGACCGACGAGGCCCAGCTCAAGAAGCTGCTCGAAGAGCACCACCGCTGGACCGGCAGCAAGCGTGCGCGCGAACTGCTCGACAACTGGGCCGTGGCCCGCACCAAGTTCGTCAAGGTGTTCCCGAACGAATACAAGCGTGCGCTCGCCGAGCTGCACGACCGCAAGGTCGAGCTCACGAGCAGCGGCAACAACGCGCACATCGGCCTCGAGCCGCACGCGATCGCCGCCGCACCGCAGGCCACCCCGGCCGCAGTTTGAAGATCAACCAAAAACAGAACTAGCTCCCACACGGCATGCAGCACGTGAAACTGTCACAGCCCCTTCGGGGAACACCGCGGAACCGGCTTTGCCAGGCCGCAGGTGTTGCCCCCTTGAGGGGGGAGGCGGCTACACGCAGTGAGCAAGCAACGGGGGTGTAAAAGGAATCGCGATGGGAAAGATCACCGGCTTCATGGAGCATGAGCGCATCGAAGAGGGCTACAAGCCCGTTGAAGAGCGCGTCAAGCATTACAAGGAATTCGTCGTCGGCCTGACGAACGAGCAGGCCAAGGTACAGGGCGCACGCTGCATGGACTGCGGCACGCCGTTCTGCAACAGCGGCTGCCCGGTCAACAACATCATTCCGGACTTCAACGACCTCGTGTACCGCAACGATTGGCAGAACGCCTTCGCGGTGCTCGACTCGACCAACAACTTTCCGGAGTTCACCGGCCGCATCTGCCCCGCCCCTTGCGAGGCCGCCTGCGTGCTCAACGTGAACGACGACCCCGTCGGCATCAAGTCGCTGGAACACGCCATCATCGACCGCGCCTGGGACGAAGGCTGGGTGGCGCCGCGCGTTGCCAAGCACAAGACGGGCAAGAAAGTGGCCGTGGTGGGTTCGGGCCCGGCCGGCATGGCCGCGGCGCAGCAGCTCGCTCGCGCCGGCCATGACGTGACGCTGTTCGAGAAGAACGACCGCATCGGCGGCCTGCTGCGCTACGGCATTCCCGACTTCAAGATGGAGAAGACGCACATCGATCGCCGCGTCGAGCAGATGAAGGCCGAGGGCGTGACCTTCCGCACCGGCGTGATCGTCGGCGCCGCGAAAGACCCGCTGGGCAAGGGCTCCAAGGTGACCAACCTCGCCAAGGAAACCGTCACGCCCGAGCAGCTGGACAAGGAATTCGACGCCGTGCTGCTCACCGGCGGGGCCGAGCAATCGCGCGACCTGCCGGTGCCGGGCCGCGACCTGGACGGCATTCACTTTGCGATGGAGTTCCTGCCCCAGCAGAACCGTGTCAACGCCGGCGACAAGGTCAAGGGCCAGCTGCGCGCCGAGGGCAAGCACGTCATCGTCATCGGCGGTGGCGACACCGGCTCCGACTGCGTGGGCACCAGCAACCGCCATGGCGCAGCCAGCGTCACGCAGTTCGAGCTGATGCCCCAGCCGCCCGAAGAAGAAAACCGCCCGCTGACCTGGCCCTACTGGCCGATCAAGCTGCGCACCAGCTCCAGCCACGAAGAAGGCTGCGAGCGCGAGTTCGCCATCTCCACCAAGGAGTTCATCGGCGAAAAGGGCAAGGTCACCGGCCTCAAGACCGTCCGCGTCGAGTGGAAGGACGGCAAGATGCAGGAAGTGGCCGGCAGCGAGCAGATCCTCAAGGCCGACCTCGTGCTGCTGGCGATGGGTTTCATCAGCCCCGTGGCCACCGTGCTGGATGCCTTCGGCGTCGAGAAGGATGCACGCGGCAATGCCAAGGCCACCGTCGATTTCATCGGTGGCTACGCCACCAACGTGCCCAAGGTGTTCGCGGCAGGCGATATCCGCCGCGGCCAGTCGCTCGTGGTGTGGGCGATTCGCGAGGGGCGGCAGGCTGCCCGCTCGGTGGACGAGTTTTTGATGGGATTTAGCGACTTACCTCGCTGATTTTTGTTTCAGTTTTGCGGGGCCCGTCACGGCCCCGCTATCATTTGCGGAAACCGCATGCCGGGATGCCTGTCAAGGCGCCCGGCTTTTTTATTGAGATGGACCCAGCCGCACTGCCACACCCCTTTGTAGAGTTCCGCGACGTTACGTTCGGCTATGGCGCACGTGCGATTCTCGACGGGGTGTCCTTTTCCGTCCCGCGCGGCAAGGTCACCGCGCTCATGGGGGCCTCGGGCGGCGGCAAGACCACCGTGCTGCGGCTCGTCGGCGGACAGCAACGAGCCCAGCGCGGCGAGGTGCTGTTCGACGGCCAGGACGTCGGCAAGTTCGATGCCGCGGCTCTCTATAAAGCGCGGCGGCGCATGGGCATGCTCTTTCAGTTCGGTGCCTTGTTCACCGACATGAGCGTGTTCGACAACGTGGCTTTTCCCTTGCGCGAGCACACGCAGCTGTCGGAAGCGCTGGTGCGCGACATCGTCCTCATGAAGCTCGACGCCGTGGGCTTGCGCGGCGCGCGGGACCTCATGCCCAGCGAAGTGTCCGGCGGCATGGCCCGGCGCGTGGCGCTGGCGCGTGCCATTGCGCTCGACCCCGACCTGGTGATGTACGACGAGCCTTTTGCCGGCCTCGACCCGATTTCGCTCGGCACGGCGGCGCGGCTGATCCGCCAGCTCAACGACACGCTGGGGCTGACCAGCATCGTCGTCTCGCACGATCTCGAAGAAACATTCCGAATTGCCGACCACGTGATCATCCTGGCCAACGGCGCCATCGCGGCGCAGGGCACGCCCGACGAAGTGCGGCAAAGCGCCGATCCGCTGGTTCACCAGTTCGTCAATGCGCTGCCCGACGGGCCGGTGCATTTTCATTACCCTGGCGTTGGAATCGAAGCAGATTTCGGCAACGAAGGGGAGCGCGCATGACCTGGTGGAAGCCCGCCGATGTCGGCTTTGCCGTGCGCAGCAAGCTCGCCGATATGGGCTATGGCGCCAAGCTGTTCGTGCGCCTGGCGTTCCAAGGCGCGCAGAGCCTGCGGCGCTTCAGCCTGGTGCGCGACCAGATTCACTTTCTCGGCAACTACTCGCTCGCCATCATTGCGGTGTCCGGCCTTTTCGTGGGCTTTGTGCTGGGCCTGCAGATGTATTACGCGCTGCAGCGCTACGGTTCTTCCGAGGCGCTCGGCCTGCTGGTTGCCCTGAGCCTGGTGCGTGAGCTCGGCCCTGTGGTGGCTGCCTTGCTCTTCACCGGGCGTGCCGGTACCTCGCTCACCGCGGAAATCGGCCTCATGAAGGCCGGCGAACAGCTCAGCGCCATGGAAATGATGGCGGTCGACCCAGTGCGGCGCATTCTGGCCCCGCGTTTCTGGGCCGGCGTCATCACCATGCCGCTGCTCGCGGCCGTGTTCAGCGCGGTCGGCATCATGGGCGGCTATGTGGTGGGTGTGCTGATGCTTGGTGTCGACCCCGGCGCGTTCTGGGGCCAGATGCAGGGCGGCGTCGATGTGTGGCGCGACGTCGGCAACGGCGTGATCAAGAGCATCGTCTTCGGTTTTACCGTGACCTTCATTGCGCTGCTGCAGGGCTACGAGGCCCAGCCCACGCCTGAAGGCGTCTCGCGCGCGACCACGCGCACGGTGGTGATGGCGTCGCTGTCGGTGCTCGGCCTCGACTTCCTGTTGACCGCCATGATGTTCAGTATTTGAAGGGGCCTTGGCTCCAATCGTTCTAGAGAGTGCAAACCATGCAACGTTCCACTAACGACATCTGGGTCGGCCTGTTCGTCCTGATCGGCGGCGCGGCGCTTCTGTTCCTCGCGCTGCAATCGGCCAACCTGCTGAGCCTGAATTTCCAGAAGACGTACAACGTCACCGCGCGCTTCGACAATATCGGCGGTCTCAAGCCGCAAACCGCGGTCAAGAGCGCGGGGGTGGTGGTCGGCCGTGTGGAATCCATCTCATTCGACGACAAGTCCTTTCAGGCCAGCGTGACGCTGGCATTGCAAAACCGTTACAGTTTTCCCAAGGACAGCTCGCTCAAGATCCTGACCAGTGGCCTGCTCGGCGAGCAGTACATCGGAATCGAAGCGGGTGCCGAGGAGAAGAACCTGCAAGCCGGCGACACCATTACCGCGACCCAGTCGGCCGTGGTGCTGGAAAACCTGATCAGCCAGTTCCTCTACAGCAAGGCGGCCGAAGGAAATACTCCGGCGCCGGGAACAGCCAACAAGAAATGAAAACAAGCCCTTTTTCCTCAAGTGCTATGAATAACATAGCGAATTACGCCCGCTGGATGAGCGTGGCAACGGTCTTTGCGGTACTTGCAGGCTGCGCGAGCGGCCCCCGCGCCAATCCGGCCGACCCTTTCGAGCCCTTCAATCGCGGCGTCACCAGTTTCAACGACAAGGTCGACGAAGCGGTGCTGGTGCCCGTGGCCACGGCTTACCAGCGCGTGCTGCCCTCGATGGTGCGCACCGGCGTGAGCAATTTCTTCGGCAACCTGGGTGACGTCTGGAGCTTTGCCAACAGCGTGGCCCAGCTCAAGCTGCAGAACAGCGCCGAAACCTTCATGCGGGTCAACGTCAACACCTTCTTCGGCCTCGGCGGCCTGCTGGACATTGCCACCGAAGCGGGCATCGACCGCCATGAAGAAGACTTCGGCCAGACGCTCGGCCGCTGGGGCGTGGGCGCGGGCCCGTACGTCGTGCTGCCTCTGCTCGGCCCTTCGACCCTGCGCGATACCGCAGCCTTGCCTGTCGACCGGGCCGGGAGCGTGCTCGGGAACATGAACGACGTCGCGTGGCGCAATTCGCTCTCCGTGCTGGAAGTCGTCGACACCCGGGCCAAGTACCTGCGTGCCGGCCGCCTGCTCGATGATGCGGCGCTCGACAAGTACACGTTCACGCGCGACGCCTTCCTGCAGCACCGCCGCAACGACGTCTACGACGGCAATCCGCCGGACGACGAAGGCGGAAAGTAAGAGTCGTAAACGGGCAGAAAAGAAGCTGTTTGCCGCCGGATGAAGCCTTTTCTGCTTGCATCCGGTTTCAAGGCTTCACCTGCGCTTCAGGGAACCCGGTCGGCTCCAGACCCGTCGAACACGTTCTTTCCAGGAGGCGCGCCTTAGTGCTCGCCTTGCGGATTTTCAAAACTTGAGGGAATTGCCATGAACAACAATATCTTGCAACGACGCAGCCTTGGCCGCCTGGTACTCGCGAGCGCGCTGCTTTTCGGCGCTGCCGCTGCTTTCGTGCGCCCCGCGCAGGCCGCCGACGAAGCGCCAGATGCGCTGGTCAAGCGGCTGTCGACCGATGTGCTCGAAACCATCAAGGCCGACACCTCCATCAAGGCAGGCGACATCAGCAAGATCATGCTGCTGGTCGACAGCAAGATCATGCCCAACGTCAATTTCCAGCGCATGACGGCCTCCGCCGTGGGCCCGGCATGGCGCCAGGCCACGCCCGAGCAGCAAAAGCGCCTGCAGGAAGAATTCAAGACTTTGCTGGTGCGCACCTACGCCGGCGCGCTCGACCAGGTGAGCGACCAGACCGTCACGGTCCGTCCGTTCCGTGGTTCGCCCGACGACACCGAAGTGCTGGTGCGCACCGAGGTCAAGGGCCGCGGCGACCCGGTGCAACTCGACTACCGGCTCGAGAAAACGCCCGGCCAGGGCGGCGGCTGGAAGGTCTACAACCTCAATGTGCTGGGCGTCTGGCTCGTTGATACCTACCGCACCCAGTTCTCGCAGGAAATCAACGCCCGCGGCATCGATGGCCTGATTGCAGCGCTGGCCGCGCGCAACAAGGGCAACAGCGGCAAGAGCTGACGCCATGCTGGTGCTGCCGACCAAACTCACCCACGACGAGGCCCCCGCCTGCATGCGCATGCTGCAGCAGGGGCTGGCGGGGCAGACCGACACTTCCACGGTAGTCGACGCCAGCGCGCTGACGCAGTTCGATTCGTCGGCGCTGGCCGTGCTGCTGGAATGCCGGCGTGAATCGAGTGCGCTCGGCCGCGGCTTTGCCGTGAAGGGCCTTTCGCCTCGGCTGCGCGAGTTGGCCGCCTTGTACGGCATTGCGGGTCTTTTGCCCGCAGCGCCCTGAGCGCGGGGCAGCCGGACTGTAGCCGCGTCAGGGCATCTGGCCGCGGCGCAGCAGCTTGCGGGGCGCGCCCGTAAAATCGCCGGCTCCCATGCCCGCGATCTCATTCCAATCGGTCTCCAAGACCTATCCCCCCTCCAGACAGCAACGGGCCCAAGGCAAACAAGGGCTGCGCGCCGTCGACGAGGTCAGCTTCCAGATCGAGCCGGGCGAGTTCTTCGGCTTGCTGGGCCCCAACGGCGCAGGCAAGACCACGCTCATCAGCATGCTGGCCGGCTTGTCTCGCCCCACCGCCGGAGCCATCAGCGTGCATGGCTTCGACGTGCAGCGCGACTACGCCGAGGCCCGCCGCCAGCTTGGCATCGTGCCGCAGGAGTTGGTGTTCGACCCCTTCTTCAATGTGCGGGAATCGCTGCGCATCCAGTCGGGCTACTTCGGCATCAAGAACAACGAACCGTGGATCGACGAATTGCTGCAAAGCCTCGGCCTGGCCGACAAGGCCACGGCCAACATGCGACAGCTTTCGGGCGGCATGAAGCGCCGGGTGCTGGTGGCGCAAGCGCTGGTGCACAAGCCGCCTGTGATCGTGCTCGACGAGCCGACGGCCGGGGTCGACGTGGAACTGCGCCAGACGCTCTGGCAGTTCGTCGCCAGGCTCAACAAGCAGGGCAGCACCGTGCTGCTCACCACGCACTACCTCGAGGAAGCCGAGGCGCTGTGCAGCCGCATCGCCATGCTCAAGCTGGGCCGCGTGATTGCGCTCGACCGCACCAGCGAACTCCTGAAGTCTGCCGCCAGCAACGTGCTGCGCTTCAAGACCGACGCCATGCTGCCCTGGGCCATTGCCCAGCACGCGCGCATCACCGGGCGCATCGTGCAGCTGCCGGCGCAGAACGCGCATGAAGTCGAACAATTGCTGGCCGCCATCCGCGAAGCCGGCGTCGTGGTGGAAGACGTGGAAATGCGCAAGGCCGATCTTGAAGACGTGTTCATCGACCTGATGGCGGGTGAGCAAACGCCGCTGGAGGTCTCGCGATGATGGCAGTGACAGGTTGGCGCGCGCTGCTTTATAAAGAAACGCTGCGCTTCTGGAAGGTCGGCTTCCAGACGGTTGGCGCGCCGGTGCTCACCGCGCTGCTCTATCTCATGGTGTTCGGCCATGTGCTCGAAGACCACGTGAAGGTCTACGGCTCGGTCGGCTACACCGCCTTCCTGGTGCCGGGCCTGGTGATGATGAGCGTGCTGCAGAACGCCTTCGCCAACAGCTCGTCGTCCATCATCCAGAGCAAGATCATGGGCAACCTGGTCTTCGTGCTGCTCACGCCGCTGTCGCACTGGGGCTGGTTCTTCGCCTACGTGGGCTCTTCGGTGATCCGCGGGCTGGCCGTGGGCCTCGGCGTGTTCGTGGTGACCATGTTCTTCGCCATGCCGAGCTTCGTTGCGCCGCTCTGGATCCTGGTGTTCGCGCTGCTCGGCTCCGCAATGCTGGGCACGCTGGGGCTCATTGCCGGGCTCTGGGCCGAGAAGTTCGACCAGATGGCCGTGTTCCAGAACTTCCTGATCATGCCCATGACCTTTCTCTCGGGCGTGTTCTATTCGATCGGCTCGCTGCCGCCGTTCTGGCAGTCGGTGAGTCACCTCAACCCGTTTTTCTACATGATCGACGGCTTCCGCTACGGCTTCTTCGGGGTCAGCGACGCTTCGCCCTGGCTCAGCCTGGGCATCGTTGGCGGCGCCTGGCTGGTGGTGAGCGCCATTGCCGTCCACTTGCTGCGAATCGGCTACAAAATCAGAGGCTGAAAGGCCCTTTCAATTCCCATGACCGCCGAACAACTCCAGGCCCTGATCCAGTCCCACCTCCCTTGCGAGCACATCACGCTCGAAGGGGACGGCCGCCACTGGTACGCCACCATCGTCTCGGCCGAATTCGAGGGCAAGCGCGCTATTCAGCGGCATCAGCGGGTCTACGCCACCCTCGGTGCGAAAATGCACACCGACGAGGTGCATGCGCTCTCCATGAAGACCTACACGCCGGCCGAATGGGCGGCGTTGGAAAAATAACTCTCCGGCCCCGCGGGGCCTGATTTCGCTGGAAATTCGATGGACAAACTTCTGATTCGCGGCGGGCGCCAGCTTCGCGGCGAGGTACTCATTTCCGGCGCCAAGAACGCAGCCTTGCCGGAGCTTTGCGCCGCGCTGCTGACCGACCAGCCCGTGACGCTGCACAACGTGCCGCGCCTGCAGGACGTGTCGACCATGCTCAAGCTGGTGCGCAACATGGGCGTTGTGGCCGAGCGTGACGACAACGGCACGGTGCAGCTCAATGCGGGCGACCTCGCCAACCCCGAGGCGCCCTACGAACTGGTGAAGACGATGCGGGCCTCGGTGCTGGCACTCGGTCCGCTGCTCGCGCGCTTCGGCCGTGCCAAGGTGTCGCTGCCGGGCGGCTGCGCCATCGGTTCGCGGCCCGTCGACCAGCACATCAAGGGCCTGCAGGCCATGGGTGCCGAGATCGTGGTCGAGCACGGCTACATGATCGCCAGCCTGCCGGCCGGCCGCACCCGCCTGAAGGGCGCGCGCATCCTGACCGACATGGTTACCGTGACCGGCACCGAGAACTTCCTCATGGCCGCCGCTTTGGCCGAGGGCGAGACGCTGCTCGAAAACGCCGCGCAGGAGCCCGAAATCGTCGACCTGGCCGAAATGCTGATCCGCATGGGCGCGAAGATCCAGGGCCACGGCACCAGCCACATCCGCATCCAGGGCGTCGAAAAGCTGCACGGCTGCGAACACGCCGTGGTGGCCGACCGTATCGAAGCCGGCACTTTCCTGTGCGCCGTTGCGGCCACCGGCGGCGACGTGTTTTTGCGCCACGCCCGCGCCGACCATATGGATGCGGTGATCGACAAGCTGCGCGATGCCGGCTGCACGGTGGCCGCGGAAGAGGGCGGCGTGCGCATCAGCTCCAAGGCCCCGGCCAGCGAGCACCTCAAGGCGCAGAGCTTCAGCACCACCGAATACCCGGGCTTTCCGACGGACATGCAGGCCCAGTTCATGGCCCTGAACGTGATTGCGCGCGGCGCCTCGATGGTCACCGAGACCATTTTCGAGAACCGCTTCATGCATGTGAACGAGATGGTGCGCCTGGGCGCGACGATCCACGTGGAGGGCAAGGTCGCCATGGTCGAGGGCGTGCCCCAGCTTTCGGGCGCCACCGTGATGGCCACCGACCTGCGCGCCTCGGCCAGTCTGGTCATTGCCGGCCTGGTGGCCGACGGCGAGACACTGGTCGACCGCATTTATCACCTGGACCGCGGCTACGACCGCATGGAAGCCAAGCTGCGCGGCATCGGGGCCGACATCGAGCGCGTGGCGGGAGCCGCCGCATGATCACGCCCGAACCACAGGAGTCGCAATCGTGATCACTCTCGCATCACTGGAGTCGCAATCGTGATCACGCTTGCTCTGTCCAAAGGCCGCATCTTCGAAGAGACGATGCCCCTGCTGGCCGCCGCCGGCATCGAGGTTACCGAAGACCCGGAAAAATCGCGCAAGCTGATTCTTGCCACCACGCGGTCCGATGTGCGCGTGGTGCTGGTGCGTGCCTCCGACGTGCCGACCTACGTGCAGTACGGCGGCGCCGACCTGGGCGTGACCGGCTCCGACGTGCTGCTCGAGCACGGCAACCAGGGCCTGTACCAGCCGCTCGACCTGCGCATTGCGGCCTGCCGCCTCAGCGTGGCCGTGCGCGCCGACTACGACTACGCCTCCGCCGTGAAGCAGGGCTCGCGCCTGCGCGTGGCCACCAAGTACGTGGGCCTGGCGCGCGACTTCTTCGCCAGCAAGGGCGTGCACGTCGATCTGATCAAGCTCTACGGCAGCATGGAACTTGCGCCGCTCACGGGCCTGGCCGACGCCATCGTCGACCTGGTCTCGACCGGCAACACGCTGCGGGCCAATCACCTGGTCGAGGTCGAGCGCATCATGGACATCAGCGCGCGCCTCGTGGTCAACCAGGCCGCGCTAAAGCTCAAGCGCGAGCCGATCCGCCGCATCATCGACGCCTTTGCTTCCGCCATTCCGGCGGCAGCCACGCCCTGACAAGTTTCATACCCAGCCTCATGACACTGAAAGCAGCCCCCGCCAGTCTCTCCACGACTTCAGCCAGCTTCGACGCTGAATTCAAGGCGCGGCTGCATTGGTCCGCCGACGCGGACGCGGCCATCGAGAAGGTGGTGGCCGACATCCTGGCCGACGTGCAGAAGCGGGGCGACGATGCGGTGCTGGAGTACACCAACCGCTTCGACAAGCTCGGTGCCAAGACACTGCCCGAACTGGAGTTGACGCAAGCTGAGCTGAAGGCCGCCTTCGAATCGCTGCCCGCCGCGCAGCGGAACGCGCTTGAAGCCGCCGCGCGCCGTGTGCGCAGCTACCACGAGGCCCAGAAGAAGGCGAGCGGCGAAAGCTGGAGCTACCGCGACGCGGACGGCACGCTGCTCGGCCAGAAGGTCACGCCGCTCGATCGCGTCGGCATCTATGTGCCGGGCGGCAAGGCAGCCTATCCGTCGAGCGTGCTGATGAACGCGATTCCGGCGCACGTGGCCGGCGTGGCCGAAATCATCATGGTGGTTCCGACGCCGCGTGGCGAGAAGAACCCGCTCGTGCTTGCCGCCGCCTACGTGGCCGGCGTGACGCGCGGCTTCACCATCGGCGGTGCGCAAGCCGTGGCTGCGCTGGCCTACGGCACTGCCACCATTCCCGCGGTCGACAAGATCACCGGCCCCGGCAATGCCTACGTCGCGGCCGCCAAGCGTCGCGTGTTCGGCACCGTGGGCATCGACATGATCGCCGGCCCGAGCGAAATTCTCGTCTTGGCCGACGGCACCACGCCGCCCGAATGGGTGGCCATGGACCTGTTCAGCCAGGCCGAGCACGACGAACTCGCACAGAGCATCTTGCTGTGCCCCGATGCGGCATATATCGACCGCGTGCAGGCCGAAATCGATCGCCTGCTGCCCGCCATGCCGCGCGCCGAAATCATTGCCGCCTCGCTCAATGGCCGCGGGGCGCTCATCCATACGAAGAGCATGGAAGAGGCCTGCGAGATCAGCAACCGCATCGCCCCCGAACACCTGGAAGTCAGCAGCAGCGAGCCGAACCGCTGGGAGCCGCTGCTGCGCCATGCCGGCGCGATCTTCCTTGGCGCCTTCACCAGCGAAAGCCTCGGCGACTACTGCGCCGGCCCGAACCACGTGCTGCCGACCAGCGGCACGGCGCGCTTTTCGAGCCCGCTCGGCGTCTACGATTTCCAGAAGCGTTCGAGCCTCATCGAAGTGAGCGAAGCCGGCGCCCAGGTGCTCGGCCCTATTGCGGTGACGCTGGCCGAGGGCGAGGGTCTGCAGGCGCACGCCGAAGCTGCGCGGATGCGCCTGCGCAAGATTTGAAGGTTTCATAAATAGAAAACCGCTCGGGAGGAGCAAGCCAGATGATTCATCGTCTTCATAGGTCGCGTTTTTTCAGATTTACCGCAGGCCTAGTGGCAGGCGCGGCTTTGCTCGTCGCCTGCAGCCAGATCCCGCAGGCGCCGCGAAACGAGTCGGCCGCCCTGTCCGCAACGCCCAGCGCCGCCGCCGCTGCCGCACCCGCACAGCTTGGCACCCAGTGGGGCGAGGGCATCGAATCGAAGACGCGCACGGTCAATGCGAAGCGGCTGTCGGCACAGCCTGACGAAGTGGCCTTGCTGGGCTACAACGAGGCCTCCACCGTGCGGCGCGAGGCCGGCAACAACCCCGAGCGCCGGCTCAACTTGCAATTGGCCCAGGGCGATGTCGAATGGTCGGTGCTGGATGAGAACGGCCGGCCCTTGCCGATGCAGCGCGCACGCCGCAGCAGCGACACGTTCCGACTCGCGGGCATCGAAGGTGCGCGCTATACGCTGCGCTTTCGCAACCTCAGCGACCGAAGCTACGAAGTGATCGCCACTGTCGACGGCCTCGATGTGCTGAACGGCAAGCCCGGCAGCCTGCGCAACGGCGGCTATGTGCTGGGCCCGCAGCAGGTGCTCGACATCGAGGGCTTCCGCAAGAGCCAGAGCGAGGTCGCCGCCTTCCGTTTTGCCGCTCCGGGCCGCGCCTATGCGGCGAACACCGAAGCAGGCGACGTGCGCAACATCGGCGTGATCGGTGCTGCGCTGTTCGAGCTCGAACTGCCCGAGGCACAACGCCGTCCGCGTCGCAATGCCACGCCAGTTCAGCCTAGCGCCTTCCCGGCCGACGAGGCGTTTGCGCCGCCGCCGCGCTACCGCAAGTAACGACATGAGCCGTGCCGCCGTCCTGCTGCTGCCGCGCCTTTCGGTGCTGTTGCTCGCACTGGCGGCCGGTGCCGGCGCGCAGGCCATGAGCATTCGCGAGCTGCGCACGCTGGAAGCCAACGAGAAGGACGGCAAGGCCTACGCGAGTTACTACCTCGTCGGCGTGCTCGAAGGCCTGCGCGAAGGCGTGGAGGCATCGCAGCGCAACGGGCAAAAGCCCATCTTCTGCGTTGAAGGCCGCCGCCTCGAGCCGTCGATGGCGCGCTCTCTCTATCAAACCGAGCTGACCCGCAACGCCGACAGCTATGAAGCCGACATGCCCGTGCAACTGGTCATGTCCGGCGCCCTTAGAAACAGCTACCGCTGCACCCGATGACCACTTCTCCTACCGCCCGCCCGATCGACCGCATCCGCTCCGACGTGCAGTCCATGCATGCCTACGCGGTCCAGGACGCGCGCGGCTTCGTCAAGCTCGACGCCATGGAGAACCCGTTCGGCCTGCCGCCGGCATTGCAGGCCGAGCTCGGCGCACGGCTGGGCGCGCTGGCGCTCAACCGCTACCCGGGCGAGCGGGGAGGCGACCTGCAGCGCGCGCTGGCCGCGCATGCGCACATGCCCGAAGGTTTTGCGCTGATGCTGGGCAACGGCTCCGACGAACTGATTTCGCTCCTGGCCATCGCCTGCGATGTGCCGGGCGCCACGTTGCTCGCGCCCGTGCCCGGCTTCGTGATGTACGCCATGAGCGCCCAGTTGCAGGGCCTGCGCTTCGCCGGCGTTCCGCTCACGGCCGATTTCGAACTCGACGAGGCGGCAATGCTCGCTGCCATTGCGCGCGAGAAGCCGGCCATCGTGTACCTGGCCTATCCGAACAACCCCACCGCCAACCTCTGGGACGACGCCGTCATCGAGAAGATCGTCGAGGCCCAGGGCGCGCAGGGCGGCCTGGTGGTGATGGACGAGGCCTACCAGCCCTTTGCCGCCAGGAGCTACATCGACCGCATCGCGCGGCACGGCCATGTGCTGCTGATGCGCACGCTCAGCAAGTTCGGCCTGGCCGGCATCCGCCTCGGCTATCTCATGGGGCCGGCCGAACTGATCGCGCAGATCGACAAGGTGCGCCCGCCCTACAACATCAGCGTGCTCAACTGCGAATGCGCGCTGTTCGCGCTCGAGCATGCCGAAGTGTTCGAGGCGCAGGCCCGGCAAATCCGCGAGGAGCGCCACCGCCTCATGATGGGGCTGGGCCGGCTTGCGGGCGTGAAGACGTGGCCGAGCGACGCCAACATGATCCTCGTGCGGGTGCCCGATGCCGCCAAGACCTTCGAGGGCATGAAGGCACACGGGATTCTGGTGAAGAACGTTTCTAAAATGCACGAACTGCTCGCAAATTGCCTGCGCCTCACCGTCGGAACGTCCGACGAGAATGCGCGGATGCTCGCGGCACTCGAAGCCTCACTATGACCACCCCCCAAACAGCCGACACGGGCACCGCCGCGCGCACCGCATCGGTCACCCGCAACACCGCCGAAACCAAGATCACCGTCAGCGTCAACCTGGACGGCACGGGCAAGGCCAAGCTCTCCACCGGCATCGGCTTTTTCGACCACATGCTCGACCAGATCGCCCGCCACGGCCTGATCGACCTCGACATCGACTGCCTGGGCGACCTGCACATCGACGGCCATCACACGGTGGAAGACGTCGGCATTACCCTCGGCCAGGCGGTTGCCAAGGCCGTGGGCGACAAGAAAGGTATCCGCCGCTACGGGCATGCCTATGTGCCGCTCGACGAGGCGCTGAGCCGCGTCGTCATCGACTTCTCGGGCCGACCGGGCTTGGTGATGCACGTGCCCTTCACGAGCGGCATGATCGGCACTTTCGACAGCCAGTTGACGTACGAGTTCTTCCAGGGCTTCGTCAATCATGCGTTCGTCACGCTGCACATCGACAACCTGAAGGGCGTGAACGCGCACCACCAGTGCGAAACGGTGTTCAAGGCCTTTGCACGCGCAATGCGCGGCGCGCTGGAGCTCGATCCGCGCTCCGTGGGCGTCATTCCCTCGACCAAGGGTTCGCTCTGAAAATCTCCAGCGAACAGCTATGAAATCTGTAGCAAATACCGTCGCGGTCGTCGACTACGGCATGGGCAACCTGCATTCGGTGTCCCAGGCCGTGCGGCATGCGGCCGACCAGGTGGGTGTCGAGGTTTTCGTCACCTCCGACCCTGAGGTGGTGCGCAAGGCCACCCGCGTGGTGCTGCCGGGCCAAGGCGCCATGCCCGACTGCATGCGCGAGCTGCGCGATTCCGGCCTGCAGGAATCGGTGCTCGAAGCCGCGGCAAACAAGCCGCTTTTCGGCGTGTGCGTGGGCATGCAAATGCTGCTGTCGCGCAGCGACGAGGGGCCGACCGAGGGCTTGGGCCTGATTCCCGGCGAGGTCGTCAAGTTCGACCTGGCCGGCCGGCTACAGCCCGACGGCAGCCGTTTCAAGGTGCCCCAGATGGGCTGGAACCAGGTGCGCCAAGCCCAGCCGCATGCCGTGTGGGCGGGCATTCCCGACCAGAGCTACTTCTACTTCGTGCACAGCTTCTACGCACGGCCGGCGGACGCGCGGCACAGCGTTGGCGAGGCGGATTACGGGGCATGCTTTACCGCGGCCATCGCACGCGATAACATTTTTGCCACCCAGTTCCACCCGGAGAAGAGTGCGGACCACGGGTTGCAGCTCTACCGAAATTTCCTCCACTGGAATCCCTGACCTTATATTTCCGACCGGGCCGAACCTTCCTCAGCCCGGATTCCGCACACTCGCGTCACTTCCATGCTCCTCATTCCCGCCATTGATCTCAAAGACGGCCACTGCGTTCGCCTCAAACAGGGCGACATGGACCAGTCCACCATCTTCAGTGAAGACCCCGCCGCCATGGCGCGCAAGTGGGTCGAGGCCGGCGCGCGGCGGCTGCACCTGGTCGATCTGAATGGCGCCTTCGCCGGAAAGCCGCAGAACCACGCGGCCATCAAGGCGATCCTGCGCGAAGTGGGCGACGACATTCCAGTGCAGCTGGGCGGCGGCATCCGCGACCTGGACACCATTGAGCGCTACATCGACGACGGCCTGCGCTACGTGATCATCGGCACCGCCGCGGTCAAGAACCCCGGCTTCCTGAAGGACGCCTGCGTGGCCTTCGGCGGCCACATCATCGTGGGGCTCGACGCCAAGGACGGCAAGGTGGCCACCGACGGCTGGAGCAAGCTCACGGGCCACGAGGTGGCCGACCTGGGCAAGAAGTTCGAGGACTATGGCGTCGAATCGATCATCTACACCGACATCGGCCGCGACGGCATGCTGTCGGGCATCAACATCGATGCGACCGTGAAGCTCGCGCAGGCGCTGACCATTCCGGTGATCGCCTCGGGCGGCCTGTCGAACATGGCCGACATCGACCAGCTTTGCGCGGTCGAGTCCGAAGGCGTCGAAGGCGTGATCTGCGGCCGCGCCATCTATTCGGGCGACCTCGACTTCGCCGCCGCGCAAGCCCGCGCGGACGAACTCGCCGGCGTCTGACGCCTCTTGTGTAGCGCGGCGTGCTCTCCGCGCTTGCCATTGCCAACTACCGGTCGCTGCGCCAGCTGACGGTGCCGCTCGGCCGGCTCACGGTGGTGACAGGGCCCAACGGCAGCGGCAAATCCAGCGTGTACCGCGCGATGCGGCTCCTGGCCGACATCGCCAATGGCGGCGTGATCCGCTCGCTGGTGCGCGAAGGCGGGCTTGCTTCCACCCTCTGGGCCGGCCCCGAGCGCTTTTCAGCCGCCATGCTGCGCGGCGATACCCCGGTGCAGGGCACCGTGCGCACCGAGCCCGTGAACCTGCGGCTTGGGTTCTCCGGCGTCGAGACGACTGACTTTGGCTACGCCATCGACATCGGCCTGCCGGTGCCGCGCGAAACAGCCTTCGGCGGAGATCCCGAAATCAAGCGCGAAGCCATCTGGAGCGGCCCGGTGCTGCGGCCCGCCACGCAACTGGTAGACCGCAAGGGCGCATCGCTGCGGCTGCGCGGCGAGCGCAGCGGAAGCTGGGAGCCCGTGGGCCGGCCCATCGCCCAGTTCGCCAGCATGATGACCGAGTACGCCGATCCGCAGGCCGCGCCCGAGATGCTCACGCTGCGCGAGCAAATGCGCTCCTGGCGCTTCTACGACCACTTCCGCTCCGACGCCGATGCGCCCGCACGCCAGCCGCAGCTCGGCACCTACACGCCGGTGCTCGCCAACGATGGCGCCGATTTGGCCGCCGCGCTGCAGACCATTCGCGAGATTGGCGACAGCAGTGCGCTCGACCGCGCCGTGGACGATGCGTTTCCCGGTGCTCGCATCCAGGTGCGGGTGAACGAAGACCGCTTCGAAACGCTGATGCACCAGCACGGCCTGCTGCGGCCGTTGACGGCGGCGGAGCTTTCGGACGGCACCCTGCGCTACCTGCTCTGGATTGCCGCGCTGCTCACGCCCCGGCCGCCGGCGCTGCTGGTGCTCAACGAGCCCGAGACCAGCCTGCACCCCGACCTGTTGCCCGCGCTCGGGCGGTTGATCGCGCAGGCCGCGCGCGGGTCGCAGATCATCGTCGTGTCGCATGCCCCGCGGCTGATTGCCGCGCTCGAGGACAGCGACGACCTGCAATCGGTGGTGCTCGAGAAGCGCTTCGGCGAAACCCGCATCGCCAACCTCGACATGAGCGAGATACCGCACTGGGCCTGGCCGGCGCGCTAACCGCCGGCCCGCCTATTCGGCCTTGACCGCCATCGTCTGGATGATCGCCTGCAGCTGCGCGCTCATCGGCAGGTCGATGCTTTCTCCGGTGGGCAGCTTGCGCAGGAACCAGCGCTTGTACTGGCGCTCGATCTCGCCGTCCTGCGCCAGCACCTGGAAGGCGTCGTTGATCACCTTGGCCAATTGCGCATCGCCCTTGCGGTACATGATGCCGTAGGGGTCGTAGGAGAGATAGTCGCCGACCACCTCGTACTGGGCCTTGGCGGCTTCGCGCGCGATCAGGCCATGGAGCAGCACGTCGTCGGTGGCAAAGGCATCGGCCTGGCCGCTTTTCACGAGCCCGAACGAATCGGCGTGGTCGCGTGCCACCAGCAGGTCGATGCCGAGCCTGAACTTCTGCGAGAGCTCGCGCAGCGTCTTCTCGTTGGTGGTGCCCGCGGTAACGGCCACCCGCTTGCCGGCCAGGTCGCGGAACGACTTGATCGGCGACCCCTTCTTCACCAGCACCTTGGTGCCCGAGACGAAGATCGTGGGCGAGAAGCTCACGCGCTTCTGCCGCTCGAGGTTGCTGGTGGTCGAACCGCATTCGAGATCGACCGTACCGCGTTCGACCGCATCCATGCGCGAATCGGAGGTCACCGGCACCCACTTGATTACGAGGCTCTTGTTCACTGCCTCCTCGATGGCCGTGACCAGTTCGCGGCAGAGCTCGATCGAATAGCCGATGGGTTCGTTGCGTGCATTGAGAAAGGAAAACGGCACCGACGATTCGCGGTAGCCGATGGAGACGGCGCCGCTCTCTCGCACCTTGGCCAGCGTGCCGGTGAGCGCAGGGGGCGCTTCCTGCGCCTGTGCGGAGGCTCCCATGGCAAGGGTGGCCGCCGCCAGCAGGCCGGCAAGGAAAACCGGCAGCGTGGGCCTGGGCTTCATGGCGAGCCTCACGCGTGGGCCGGATGGGCGAGGGTGGCGGCGGCCTCCTCGTCCAGCGCCTTGGCGTTCACCTCTGCGTCGCTCTCGGAGAGCAACTGGCCCTCCCACTTGGCAACCACCGCGGTGGCAATGGAATTGCCCACCGCATTGGTGGCGGAGCGCCCCATGTCCAGGAAGGTGTCGACGCCCAGGATCAGCAGCAGGCCGGCTTCCGGAATGTCGAAGTGGTTGAGCGTGGCGGCAATCACCACCAGCGAGGCGCGCGGCACGCCGGCCATGCCCTTGGAGGTGAGCATCAGGATGAGCAGCATGGTGATCTGCGTGCTCAGCGGCATGTGGATGTTGTAGGCCTGCGCGATGAAGAGCACGGCAAAGGTGCAGTACATCATCGAGCCATCGAGGTTGAACGAGTAGCCCATCGGCATCACGAAGCTCGAGATCTTGCGCTTCACGCCAAAACGGTCGAGCGCCTGCAGGATCTTCGGGTAGGCCGCTTCCGAACTGGCCGTGGCGAACGACAGCAGAAAGGCTTCCTTGATGAGCGCCATCAGCTTGAACACCCGGCGTCCCAGGAACGACACGCCCGCAAGAATCAGCACGCCCCACAGCACAAAGAGGCCCAGGTAGAAGTCGCCCATGAAAACGGCGAACTTCAGCAGGATACCCAGCCCGTTCGTCGCCACGGTGGCGGCCATGGCGGCGAGCACCGCAAGGGGCGCCAGCTTCATCACGTAGCCGGTGATCTTGAGCATCGCGTGGGAGAGCTCGTCGATGGCGGCCACCAGCGTCTTGGCCTTGTCGCCGAGCGAAGCGAGCGCCACGCCGAAGAACATCGAGAACACCACGATCTGCAGGATCTCGTTATTGGCCATGGCCTCTGCAAAAGACTTGGGCACCAGGTGGCTCACGAAATCCTTGAGGGTGAACTTCGCGGTGGCCAGGTTGGCCGAGGCGCCGATGTCCGGCAGCGGCAGCCCCAGGTTCTCGCCCGGCTTCAGAAGGTTGGCCATCACCAGGCCGATGAGCAGCGAAATGAGCGAGGCGGTAAAGAACCAGCCGAGCGACTTGCCGAACACGCGGCCCACCGACTTGGCGTCGCCCATGTGCGCAATGCCCACCACGAGCGTGGAGAACACGAGCGGGCCGATCAGCATCTTGATGAGGCGCAGAAATACGTCCGACACGATCGACACGTACCCTGCAATCTGCGCAGCCGCCTTCTTGTCCGGAAAGCTCGTGAAGATCATGTAGCCGACAAAAATGCCGAGCACCATGGCAATGAGGATCCAGATGGCGGCCGGCAGTTTTTTCTTCATGCGTTTCTCTTCGATGTGTAGGTATGGTTTTAGGTTGCGCGCGGACCTGCCGGCGGCTCTTCTTTGTGCGGCGGCAAAAGGGTATCCAAGAAGGCCCCCTGCGTGCAACCAGCAGCACCACGGCTTCGATGAAGTCTTAAGTGTCCATTGCCGCTTTCGGCTGCGGGAATTTCCGCTGCCTACAATTCCCGCATGGACATCAATCCGATCGAGTTTCGCGGCCAGCCGGCGCTTCGCGCCGTCGGTGCCGACGGCAGCGCTTTCACCGTGTCTCTACACGGGGCGCAGCTGCTTTCCTGGACCACGGCGGATGGCGTCGAACGGCTCTACCTGAGCCCGCGCGCCGTGTTCGACGGAGCGGCCGCAATCCGCGGCGGGGTACCCATTTGCTGCCCCCAGTTCAACCAGCGCGGCATGTTGCCCAAGCATGGTTTCATGCGCAATCTGCCTTGGGAAAACCGTGGCATCGACGCCGCATCCGGCGAGCTGACCTTGCGGCTGCGCGACAGCGAGGCCACGCGCAAGCTCTGGCCGCACGCTTTCGAGGCACGCCTGCAGATCGGCATGGGCTCGGGCCGGCTGCGCGCCGCGTTGACGCTGCTCAATGTAGACCATGCGCCGTTCAGCTTTGCGGCGGCGCTGCACACCTACCTGCGCGTCGACGACATTGCCGATGTGCGGCTGGAGGGGCTGGAAGGCGCCAACCGCTGGGATTCGCTGCGCGACGACCGCCATGTGGAAACCGCGCCCGCGCTGCGTTTCGATGCGGAGTTCGACAGCGTCTATGCCGCGCCCGCCAAGCCGCTGCGCCTGGTGCAGCCCAGCGGCACGCTCGAAATCACGCAAAGCGCGAGTTGCAGCGAAACCGTGGTGTGGAACCCGGGCGCGGTGCTTGGTGCGAAACTCGCCGACATGCCTGAAGACGGCTACCGGCACATGCTGTGCGTGGAAGCCGCGCGCATCGACGAGCAGGTGCTGCTCTTGCCCGGTGCCCAGTGGCAGGGCTGGCAGCAGCTTCGCGTTCTCTGACTTTTCCTCTCGACCCACCATGCTCGCAAAACGCATCATTCCCTGTCTCGACGTTACCGGCGGCCGCGTGGTCAAGGGCGTCAACTTTCTCGAACTGCGCGATGCGGGCGATCCGGTCGAGATTGCCGCGCGCTACAACGCGCAGGGCGCCGACGAACTCACTTTTCTCGACATCACCGCCACCAGCGACGGCCGCGACCTGATCCTGCCGATCATCGAGGCGGTCGCCTCGCAGGTCTTCATTCCGCTGACGGTGGGCGGCGGAGTGCGCACCGTGGCCGACGTGCGCCGGCTGCTCAACGCCGGTGCCGACAAGACCAGCTTCAACTCGGCGGCCATTGCCGATCCGCAGGTGATCAACGACGCCTCGCAGAAATACGGTTCGCAGTGCATCGTGGTGGCCATCGACGCCAAGCGCCGCAGCCCCGAGGAAGCCGCCACCCGCGGCGCAGGCTGGGACGTGTACAGCCATGGCGGCCGCAAGAACACCGGCCTCGACGCTGTGGAATGGGCGACCGAGATGGTGCGCCGGGGCGCCGGCGAAATCCTGCTCACGAGCATGGACCGCGACGGCACCAAGAGCGGCTTTGACCTTGAACTCACCCGCGCGGTGAGCGACGCCGTGAACGTGCCGGTCATTGCATCGGGCGGCGTGGGCAACCTCGACGACCTGGCCGACGGCATCCAGACGGGCGGCGCCGACGCGGTGCTGGCCGCCAGCATCTTTCACTACGGCGAGCACACCGTGGGCGAGGCGAAAGCCCGCATGGCCGCGCGGGGCATTCCCGTACGCACGTGATCCGCTTCGCAGCCGCGCGGCGATGGGACAATACCCTTCATGAATTGGCTTGACGAAGTGAAGTGGGACGCGAACGGCCTGGTGCCCGTGATCGCGCAGGAACAGGGCAGCAACGACGTGCTGATGTTCGCCTGGATGAACCGCGAGGCGCTCGAAAAGACCGCCGAGCTGGGCCGCGCCGTGTATTTCAGCCGCTCGCGCAACAAGCTGTGGTTCAAGGGCGAGGAATCGGGCCATGTGCAGACGGTGCATGAAATCCGCCTCGACTGCGACAACGACGTGGTGCTGCTCAAGGTCACCCAGCTCGGCCACGAGCCCGGCATTGCCTGCCATACCGGGCGCCACAGCTGCTTCTTCAGCAAATACGAGAACGGCCAATGGACCGCGGTCGAACCGGTCTTGAAAGACCCGGAGTCGATCTACAAATGACAGCCACAGTGAACACTTCCGACGCCCTTGCGCGCCTTGCCGCCGTCATCGAAAGCCGCCTGCCCGCGCACGGCGGCGACCCGGAGAAGAGCTACGTGGCGCGCCTGCTGCACAAGGGCCCCGACGCGTTTCTCAAGAAGATCGGCGAGGAAGCCACCGAGGTCGTCATGGCGGCCAAGGACGCCGACCATGGCGGCGACCGCACGAAAATAGTGAACGAAGTGGCCGATTTGTGGTTCCACACCATGGTGGCGCTGGCGCACTACGGTTTCTCGCCCGGCGAGGTCATTGCGGAGCTCGAGCGCCGCGAGGGCACCAGCGGCATCGAGGAAAAAGCCCTGCGCAAGGCGCAGGCCCGCGAGGCATCCAACGATTGAAAGGACATCTCCAATGGCCAACGACATCGTGAACGTGGAACCCGACGACTCCCTCAAGACCTGGGGCTGGGTCAGCTACATCCTGCACCTGATCGTGGCCATCTGCGCTGTATTGCCCGGCGCCCAGGCTTCGGTGGTGCTCCTGCTGGTGGCCCTGGTGATCGACTTCGTCAAGCGCGACAACGCGGCGGGCACCTGGCAGGCGTCGCATTTCAGCTGGCGCATCCGGTCGGTGGTGTGGGCCGGCCTGCTGTACGTGGTCACGTCGTGGCTCTGGCTGCTGTTTCTGGTGCCGGGCTGGATTGCCTGGAGCCTGATCTCGCTGTGGTTCCTCTACCGGATCGTGAAAGGCATGATCCGCATGAACGACAACCGTCCCATGGAACCCAAAGATGTCATCTGATCCGAACTGCGTCTTCTGCAAAATCATCGAAGGCAAGATCCCCTCGCGCAAGGTCTACGAAGACGACGAACTGTTCGGTTTTCACGACATCGCGCCCTGGGCGCCGGTGCATTTCATGCTGGTGCCCAAGAAGCACATCGCCTCGATGGCGCAACTCACGCCCGACGACGCCGCGCTCATGGGCAAGATCATGACGCTGGCCCCCAAGCTGGCGGTGGAGCAGGGCTGCAGGCCCTATCCGGAGGGCGGCTGGCGCGTCGTCATCAATACGGGCGCCGAGGGCGGGCAGGAGGTGCACCATCTCCATGTCCATGTCATGGGCGGTCCCCGCCCATGGCTTCGCGGCTGAACATTAGGCCAAACTGTCACATTTCGCCCGATTAAAATCGGACACATTCTTAGGAGTCTTCCATGGGTTCATTTTCAATCTGGCACTGGCTGATCGTGCTGCTCGTCGTGGTCATGATCTTCGGCACCAAGAAGCTGCGGAACATGGGTTCCGACCTGGGCGGCGCCGTCAAGGGTTTCAAGGACGGCATGAAAGACGGCGGCACCACTGCCGACGCACCCGCTTCGTCGGCCCCTGCCGCCCAAGTGACCGGCCAGCCGGCCAACAGCGACAAGTCGGCGATCGACGTCGAAGCGCGTCAGAAGTCCTGAGCGCGGGTTTTTAAGTGCTCGACCTCGGTATTGAGAAGCTGGCGCTGATCGGCGTCGTGGCGCTGATCGTCATCGGGCCCGAAAAGCTGCCCAAGGTGGCGCGCACGGTCGGCACCCTGCTGGGCAAGGCGCAGCGCTATGTGAACGACGTCAAGGCCGAGGTCAATCGCTCGATGGAACTCGAAGAGCTGCGCAAGATGAAAACCACCGTGGAGGATGCTGCGCGCGACGTCGAGCACAGCATCCAGACGGGCGCGACCGATCTTGAAAAGCAGTTCTCCGGCTCGGGCGAAACCCTTTCGGCGCTGGCCGAACCGGAGCCTTCGGTGCCCGAGTACAGGCATCCGCGCAAGAACTGGCGCCTGAAGCAGGGCGCCACGCCGCAGTGGTACAAGGCCCGCAACGGCGTGCGCACCAAGGCGCTCTCGGGTGCCGCCCGCGTTGCCCGTTTCCGTCCCCACAAGATCAACTAGCGGCTTTTACAACCGCGTTCCTCGTGCGCCGCACGCCGGCCGAAGCCACGCTTTCTCCTGCTCTTTTCTCCTTCCAATGGCCGATTTCGACAACAAGAACAAAGACGCAGAAGACGAATTGGCGGGCACCGAACAGCCGTTCGTGCAGCACCTGGTCGAACTCCGCGACCGCCTGCTCTATTGCGTCTACGGCCTGGTGGTCGCGGGCGTGCTGCTGGCCATCTGGCCCGGGCCGGCCGGGCTGATCGACCTTATTGCCATGCCGATCCAGGCCCACATGCCGCCGGGCGCCAAGCTCATCGCGGTGGGCGTGTTCTCGCCTTTCTTCGTGCCGCTCAAGGTGCTGATGATGACGGCCGTGCTGCTGGCGCTGCCTTGGCTCATGTACCAGGCCTGGATGTTCGTGGCGCCGGGGCTCTATAGCCATGAAAAGAAATTCGCGCTGCCGCTGATCTTGTTCGGCAGCCTGCTGGCCTATGTCGGCATCGCCTTTGTGCAGTTCTTCGTGCTGGACAAGATGTTCGGCTTCATTCAGCAATTCACGCCGCCGAGCGTGAATGCCACGCCTGACATCTCGTCATACGTGGAGGCCATCTTGTCGCTCTACATCGCGTTCGGCGTCGCGTTCCAGGTGCCGATCGTCGTGATGCTGCTGGTGAAGTTCGAGATGGTGACCATCGAAAAGCTGCGCTCGTTCCGCGGCTACTTCATCGTGGTGGCCTTCGTCATCGCCGCGGTGCTCACACCGCCCGACGTGGTGTCGCAGCTCGCGCTGGCGGTGCCGATGTGCCTGCTGTACGAGGTCGGCATCATCGGTGCGCGCTACTTCGCAATGGGCACCAAGAAGCCGTCCGAAGAGGAAGAAAGCGCCGATTCCTCGGCCTCTTCCTGATCGATCGCTATTCGGTTCCGGCGCCTCAGCGCCTCGGCGGCTACTCGGGCTGGTTGGGCATTTGCCGAACGGGGCTCTTGGGCCGCAGGCCCGGCGTCACGTCCAGTTCCATCTTGTCAGTGCCGCGCTGCAGCGCAAAGCGTGCGGTGCTGCCCGGCTTCAGGCCGGCCACGGCGGTCAGCAGGGCCTGCACGTTGTCGGTCTTCTTTTCCCCGACCGAAGTGATCACGTCGCCGGGGCGGATGCCGGCCTTGGCCGCGGGCCCGTTCTGGAGCACGCCGGTGATGATGACGCCGGTATCGGCCTTCACGCCGAAGGTCTCGGCCAGTTCGGGCGAAAGCTCGTTCGGCTCGACGCCGATCCAGCCGCGGCGCACCTGGCCTTCCTTCACGATGCCTTCGAGCACGATCTTCGCCATGGCCACCGGAATGGCGAAGCCGATGCCCATGCTGCCGCCCGAGCGCGAATAGATGGCGGTGTTGACGCCCTGCAGGTTGCCGTTGACGTCGATCAGCGCACCGCCCGAATTGCCGGGGTTGATGGCCGCGTCGGTCTGGATGAAGTTCTCGAAGTTGTTGATGCCGAGCTGGTTGCGCCCCAGCGCCGAGACGATGCCGCTGGTGACCGTCTGGCCCACGCCGAAGGGATTGCCGATGGCCAGCACCTGGTCGCCCACCTGCAGGTCGTCCGAGTTGCCCAGCACGATGGCGGGCAGCTTGTCCATTTCGATCTTGAGCACGGCAAGGTCGGTGTCGGGGTCGGTGCCGATCACCTTGGCGCGTGTGTGGCGGCTGTCGTTGAGCGTGATCTCGATCTCGTCCGCGCCCTCGACCACGTGGTTGTTGGTGAGGATGTAGCCCTCGGAGCTCACGATGACGCCGCTGCCCAGCCCCACCTGGGGCTGGTCGCCCTGGTCACCGAAGAAAAACCGGAACCACGGGTCGTTGCTGCGCGGATGGCGTTGCGCCGCCTTGCTGGTGTTGATGCTCACCACCGCCGGAGAAGCCTTCTTGGCCGCCGCGCTCAGGCTGCCCGCCGGCGCCACCGCCGGCGCACCGGCCGGTGCCTCGACGATCGAGACCACGCCGCCGAGCGAGGTGGAGCGCCGGTTGATCCACTCGGGCTTGAGGGTCGCAACAACAAAATAGGCCGCCAGGAGGACGGTCACGGCTTGGGCAAAGAGCAGCCAGGTGCGTTTCATGAAATTTGTTAGCGGGTAAGCACGCCGTCCGGTGCGGCGCTACAGCTCGATTGTCCCTCAACCCCCGGCCGCCGGAAAACCGCGCCGGCCGGTCGAGATTGGCGCAGGCCTCAGGCGCCAATACGGGATAACCCTTAGCATCGCGAAGCGAGCCCACACGGCTCCGGATTCCGGCCTTCCGCAACGCCCACCCAGCGCACGCGGCCAGGTGTTTCGCCGGCGCGCTGCCTTTCCGCTTTCAATCCCTGGCGGTCCTGCGTGCGGCAACGACTTCCCTGCCAGCCATGACCTCTCAAGCCCTTTCTCCGGACGGCACCCGGCCGGTTCCGGCCCGCACGCTCGACTCCCGCGACTACAAGACCCTTGCCCTGTCCGCTCTTGGCGGAACGCTGGAGTTCTACGACTTCGTCATCTACGTTTTCTTTGCCACCGTGCTGGGGGCGCTTTTCTTTCCGGCCGACATGCCCGACTGGCTGCGGCAGCTGCAAACCTTCGGCATCTTTGCCGCCGGCTACCTGGCCCGGCCAGTGGGCGGCATCGTCATTGCGCACTTCGGCGACCTGCTCGGCCGCAAGCGCATGTTCACGCTGTCGATCTTCCTGATGGCGGCGCCCACGCTGGTCATCGGCCTGTTGCCCACCTATGCCAGCATCGGCATTGCCGCACCCTTGCTGCTGCTGGCCATGCGTGTCCTGCAGGGCGCGGCCATCGGCGGCGAAATGCCCGGCGCATGGGTGTTCGTCGGCGAGCACGTGCCGGCGCAGCGCTATGGCTTCGGCATCGGCACGCTGACCTCGGGCATCACCGGCGGCATCCTGCTCGGCTCGCTCGTTGCGGTGGGCATCAACCGCTACTACCTGCCCGCGGAGGTGAGCGACTTTGCGTGGCGCATTCCCTTTGTGCTGGGCGGCGTGTTCGGGCTCGTCTCGGTGTACCTGCGCCGTTTCCTGCACGAGACACCGGTCTTCAAGGAACTGGCGGACCGCAAGACCGTTGCGCGCGAGTTGCCGCTGCGCACGGTGCTGCGCGAGCACCGCGCGGCAAGCATCTATGTGGGCCTGCTGACCTGGGTGCTGTCGGCCGCCATCGTCGTGGTGGTGCTGTACACGCCCACCTACCTGCAGAAGGTGCATCACATTCCGGCCGCGCTGGCACTCGAAGCCAACGCGCTGGCCACGCTGACCCTGACCATCGGCTGCGTGCTGGTCGGCTGGGCCTGCGACCGCATCGGCACGCGCGCGGTCATGCTCGTCGGCTGGGGCGGATTGTTCGCGACCGCGTACCTGTTCTACACGGGGCTGCCGGGTACGCCGGCCACGCTCTTCTGGCACTACGGCCTGGTGGGCCTGTTCGTGGGCACCATTGCCACGGTGCCGATTGCCGGCGTGCGCGCGTTTCCGGCGCAGGTGCGCTTCACCGGCCTTTCGTTTGCCTACAACATGTCGTATGCCGTGTTCGGCGGTCTGACGCCGGTGATCCTGACCGTCTGGCTCCAGCACGACGCCATGGCCCCGGCGCACTATGTTGCAGTGCTCGCCGGGCTGGGTTTCCTGCTGGCGCTGTGGCCCCTGGCGGCACGCGGCCATGCCATGCGCGATGGAGGCGGGAGCGCGACAATGTCGCGATGAGCACCACCCGCCACGAACTGCTGCACGCCTTCGACCTGCTTCTTGCGCCTTCGCGCTTCAAGGACTACGGACCGAACGGCCTGCAGGTCGAAGGCCGCACCGTGGTGCGGAAAATCGTCTCCGGCGTCACGGCGAGCCGCGCGCTGATCGAAGCCGCCATTCATGCCGAGGCCGATGCCATCTTCGTTCACCACGGCCTGTTCTGGCGCGGCCAGGACAGCTGCGTGACCGGCTGGATGAAGCAGCGCCTCGGCCTCTTGCTCGGCGATGACGTCAACCTCTTTGCGTACCACCTCCCGCTCGACGCGCACCCCGAGCTCGGCAACAACGCCCAGCTCGGCCTGCAGCTCGGCCTGCTTGCGCATGCCGGCTCCACCGGGCGCTTTGGCGAGCAGGAACTCGGTTTTCTTGGCGCGCGCGAAAACGGCGAGAGCTTTGCCAGCGCCAAGGAACTCGCGGCGCACGCAGAAAAGGTTCTGAAGCGGCCGGTCACGCTGGTGGACACCGCCCACAAAGCCATCAAGAACATCGCGTGGTGCACGGGCGGCGCGCAAGGCTACTTCGAGGCCGCCATTGCCGCGGGGGCCGATGCTTTCATCACCGGCGAGATCTCCGAACCCCAGGCCCACTATGCACGCGAGATGGGCGTCGCCTTCCTGGCTTGCGGGCACCATGCCACCGAGCGCTACGGTGCGCAGGCCGTGGCGGCCCATGTGGCGGCCCAGCTCGGGCTGAAGCACGAGTTCATCGACATCGACAACCCCGCATGAACGGCAAGGCTCCTGCTGCTGCCGGCGCACCCTTGGCGGTCACGCTCGGCGACCCCGCGGGCATTGGCCCGGAAATCATCGTCAAGGCATTCCGCCAGGCGCCCGACGCCGCGCGCGGCGCCTTCGTGGCCGGCGACGTGGGGACCATGCGCCGTGCGTCCCAGGCCCTGGCGCTGCCGGGACAGTCGGCATGGCCGGTGGCGGAAATCGAGCACCCGGCCGAGGCGGCCGCCGTGCCACCGGGCTGCATTCCCGTGCTGCAGGTGGTAGCGCAGCCCGCGCACATCGTGCCTGGGCAAATCAGCGCCGAAGCCGGGCGCGTGGCGGGCGAGTGCGTGGTCTGGGCCGCGCGCGCGGCATTGCGGGGCGACATCGCGGCCATGGTGACAGCACCGCTGCACAAGGAAGCGCTGGCCGCGGCCGGCTTTCCTTACCCGGGCCATACCGAGCTGCTGCAGGCCGAGGCCGCCGCGTATGCGGGCGTTGCCGTGGACGGCATGCCGGTGCGCATGATGCTGGCCAACGACGACCTTCGCACCGTGCTCGTCAGCATTCACATGTCGCTGCGCGACGCCATCACTGCGGTGAGCTTCGGCAATGTGCTGGAAACGCTGCGCATCACCCACGGTGCCTTGCACCGCATGCTCGGGCGGGTGCCGCGCATCGGCGTGGCCGGCCTCAATCCGCATGCGGGTGAGGGCGGCCTCTTCGGCAGCGAAGAGCGCGACATCATTGCGCCCGCCATTGCGGCCGCGCGTGCCGAGGGCATCGACGCCGGCGGTCCGCATGCGCCCGACACCGTCTTCATGCGTGCGCGAGCCAAGGCCGGCGTGTCCGGGAGCGGCGAGTTCGATGTGGTGGTGGCGATGTACCACGACCAGGGGCTGATTCCGGTCAAGTACCTGGGCGTGGAAAAGGGCGTGAACGTGACGCTGGGCCTGCCGCTGGTGCGCACCAGTCCGGACCATGGCACCGCGTTCGACATTGCGGGCAAGGGCCTGGCCGACGCCTCGAGCCTCGTCGAGGCGTTGCGCATGGCCAGGACGCTGACGGGCGTCTAGGGGCGATTCTTCAGACTGTCGCGAATCTCGCGCAGCAGGGCAATGTCTTCCGGCGGCGCCACCGGGGCCGCGGGCGCCTCGGCATGGTGCTTGCGCAGCTTGTTGATCTGCTTGACCATCATGAAGATGATGAAGGCAAGGATGACGAAATTGACCGCAATGGTGATGAAGTTGCCATAGGCCAGCACCGGCACGCCGGCCTTCTTCAGGTCGGCCAGGTTGTTGGCCACGCCCGCAGGGACGGAACCCAGCACCAGGTACAGATTGGAGAAATCGAGCTTGCCGAACACCAGCCCGACCACCGGCATGATGATGTCGCTGACCAGCGAGTCGACGATCTTGCCGAACGCCGCGCCGATGATCACGCCCACCGCGAGATCGACGACATTGCCCTTGACGGCAAATTCCTTGAATTCACTGAGGATGCTCATGATTTCGATGTGCTGGGGCGCACCGGTGTTGAAGATGCCGCGAGTATGCCTGTGGAACAATCGGCCCGCCTGGAACTCGATCGACACATGGCTGTAGTTCGAAAGAGTTCCCCGGCGGATGGCTGGCTTTAATGATAACGAATCAAATCACCGAGCCACCACACCGACAGGGCGCAATTCCATTTCAAATCGATGAATAGTTTTTGGTTAATGGTCACCGGACTGGGTGACAGCGGCTTTCTATTGCCCGCCGCATTGTGGATTGCAATTTGGTTGGCGGTCGACCGCAGCACGCGTCCCGCAGCGGTGCATTGGGCGCTCCTATTTGGGGGATGCGGCTTGGCCGTGATGTTGTCCAAGCTGGCTTTTCTGGGCTGGGGCATTGGCAGCGCACGTTTCGATTTCACAGGCTTTAGCGGCCATACCGCACTGGCAACGAGCGTGTGGACAGTTGTCTTTTGGCTCGCGGCGCTGCGGTTTGCACCGTTCTTGCGCATTGCAGCGGCCATTGCGGGGTGGGCGTGGGGCGTCGCTGTCGGAGTGTCGCGGCTGGCCCTTGAAGTGCACTCCACCGCAGAAGTGGTAACAGGCGTTGTGCTCGGCACGGTTGTGAGCGCAAGCTTTCTCTGGTTGCAGCGCGACAGGCTGACCATCGTCTCGTTGCGAACGCCTGGCTGGCTCGCAGCGGGTGTCGTGGTGCCGCTGTTGCTTTTCGTCATCGTGGGGCGGCCCGCGCCCACTCAGTACGCGCTGGAATCCGTTGCCGCCTGGATGGCGGGCATCGAGCGCCCCTACAGGCGCAGCGATCTTCTGCATGGCCGCCAACCCGCTCGCGCCCCCGTGGGGAATTCACAGGTGCTTACAAAAGAGCAAACCTTTTAGACGATCGGCCAATACGCATCAATTGTCGCTTGAATGCCACAATTGATGCCGTCAATGGGTTAATTGATAGTTCACATTTGCAAACCGTGCGCAGCGGCTTTGCATGTCCCACGAAGGTCTTCATTCCCCAATGAAACACGGCCCTTCGGCATTGCGGTCGAACATTCCCCTGCGCAGCCTCGGGATATTCCACAGATAGACACAGTTTTTTCGTCTATTCAACGGAAAACAGGGGATGCGCGGGCAGCGACAATTCGGCCGGCGCGCCTGACGACAACGCGAAGGCTCGCTTTCACGAACCGTGACAAAAAGGTCGAGGCCAAATGCGGATTGGGCTCGGGCCTTGCATGTGAATCACGGAATGTCGAAAAAACCAATTTGTGCAATGGGGATCAATTTGACACGCTACGTGCACCCGTCAGGGTGGGGTTTAGCCCTAGTCGGCGCGTTATTGCTGCAGGGTTGCGCACCGGGCTTCAGTTCTGTGTCCGCCTACGAGGCCGACCAGAGCCTGCCCCCGGAATTCCAGTACCTGCCGGCCGACGGCGCACCGGATGGGGTCATCACCTCGATTTCACCCGCGCTCATCCGCGCGATGGCCGAGGCGCAGCCTACGGCCGTACCGTCCGAGGTGAAGGCGCTTTTCGGCGAGGCGCCGGTCTACACCATCGGGCCCGGCGACGTCGTGGGCGTGATCGTGTACGACCATCCGGAGTTGCTGCCCAACGCGGGCGCGGTGATCACGCAGCAGGCCGACCCCACGGGCATCAGCGTGGCGCCCGGCTTCATCGTCGGCGCGGACGGGCAGATCACCTTTCCCTACATCGGGCGCGTCAAGCTCCAGGGGCTGACCGAAATCGAGGCTTCCGATCTCATTGCCAAGCGCATTGCGGCCTACATCCGCGATCCGCAGGTGACGGTGCGCATCCAGTCCTTCAGAAGCCGCCGCGCCTTCGTTGAAGGCGAGGTGCGGACCCCGGGGCTGCAGATCTTCACCGACGTGCCGATGACGCTGGCCGAGGCCATCAGCCGCGCCGGCGGCATCACCGCGAACGGCGACCGTTCGCTCGTTACGCTGCAGCGCGGCGGCAAGTCCACGCTCATCAACCTCACGAACCTCCAGGACCTGGGCGCCGACGCAAGCCAGATTCCGCTGCAGAGCGGCGACGTGATCCAGGTGCGGCACCGCGACGAGAGCAAGGTGTTCGTGATGGGCGAAATCTCGCGTCCCTCGGCCCTGCTCATGCACAACGGGCGGCTCAGCCTGAACGAAGCGCTGGGCGAGGCCGGCGGCCCCAACCTGGCTTCCGCCAACACCGGGCAGGTCTACGTCATTCGCAACAACGCCAGGGGCTTGCCGGCCATCTTCCACCTGAATGCGAAGAACCCGGCCGCGCTGGCACTGGCCGAGCGCTTCCCGCTGCAGCCGCGCGACGTGGTCTACATCGATTCCGTGCCGCTCGTGACCTGGAACCGCCTGGCCAGCCTGATCCTGCCCGCGGCGCAAGTCATCAACGCCGGCGACGAGGTCTGGAGCCGCCACAGATGAAATCCATCCTGACCGTCTGCATCGGCAACATCTGCCGAAGTCCCATGGCGGAGGGCCTCCTGGCCGCCGGGCTGCCGCACCTCCGGGTGGTGTCGGCCGGTACGGGCGCGCTGGTCGGCAAGCCGGCCGATGCCATGGCGCAAAGGCTCATGCAGGCGCGCGGCATCGACATCTCGGCCCACGTCGCGCAACAGGTGAGCCAGTTGCTGTGCCGCCAGGCCGACCTGATCCTCGTGATGGACATGGAGCAGCGCCGCTATCTCGAGGCGACCTACCCCTTCGTGCGGGGCAAGGTCTTTCGCATTGCAGAGGCCGCGAAGCAGGACGTGCCCGACCCCTACCGGAAAGACGAGGCGGCCTTCGAGCATGCCCTGGCCCTCATCGACGTGGGCGCCAGGACCTGGATCGATCGCATTCTGAAAATTACAAAACCCGAGCAGCAACCGACATGAACGCACCCCAGCAAGCCGCCCTGCCGATGCCAGCGCTGGAAGAAGAGGGCGAAGGAATCAACCTCGTCGAGTACCTCGACATCCTCGTGGACAACCGCTGGCTCATCGCCGTCGTGACCGCGGCGGCCCTGTTCCTCGGCTTTGCCTATGCCTTCTTCGGCAAGCCCATGTACGAAGCCAATGTGGCGGTGCAGGTGGAAGACTCCGGCAACTCGGCGGGCAGCTTCCTGGGCGACGCAGCGTCTTCGCTGCTGAGCGTGAAGACCCCCGCCGCGGGCGAAATCGAGATCATCAAGTCGCGCGCCATCCTGGCGCAGGCGGTGGAAAACACCAAGCTCTACATCAGCGCGCAGCCCCGCTATGCGCCCGTGGTGGGCAGCTGGCTTTCGCGGCGCGCCACCGATCTTTCGAACCCCGGCTTCATGGGCCTGTCGGGCTACGTGACCGGCACCGAGAAGATCGTCGTTCCCCAGTTCGACGTGCCGGCCGATCTCGAAGAGCAACAGTTCTCTCTGACTGTACGAGCCGACAACCGCTACGAGCTGGCCCACCCCGGCATCGAAACCCCGCTCCAGGGCGCCATCGGAACCCCGCTGGTTGCGAATCTTCCAGGCGGCAGCTTGCGGCTCCTGGTCAGCTCCGTCAGCGCGAAGCCCGGGGCCCAGTTCCGGCTGGTCCGGTTCTCGAAGCAGCTGACGCTGCTGTCGCTGCAAGACGGCCTCAAGGTCGTTGAAAAGGGCAAGCAGTCGGGCGTGATCGACGTCAGCTGGAAGCACCCGAGCCCTGAGAAGCTGACGCAGCTGCTCAACGAGATCGGCCGCCTCTATGTGCGCCAGAACATCGAGCGCAAGGCTGCCGAAGCTGAAAAGACATTGGGCTTTCTCGATACCGCGCTGCCCCAGTTCAAGAAGCAGCTCGAGCAATCCGAAGACCTCTACAACCGCTACAGGAACGAGAACGGCACCGTCAGCCTGGACGACGAGGCAAAGAATGCCCTGACGCAGACGGTCGATCTGCAATCCAGGTTGCTCGAAGCGCAGCAGAAGCGGCGCGAGCTCTCCGCGCGCTTCACGGACAAGCATCCGAGCATCCAGACACTGGACACGCAAATCTCGGCGTGGAAGGGCGAAATCGCCTCGGTCGATTCGCGCATCCGCAAGATGCCGCTGCTGCAGCAGAACACCGTGCAGATGCAGCGCGACATCAAGGTCAACACCGATCTCTATGTGTCGCTGCTCAACAGCTCGCTGCAGATGCGGCTGGCCAAGGAAGGCAAGGTCGGCAACGTGCGCCTGCTGGACGACGCCATCATTCCGGAAGAGCCCGTCTGGCCCAAGAGGCCGTTGATCCTCGCCCTGGCATTGCTCTTGGGGCTGATGGCCGGCGTCGCGGCCGCCATCGCAAGGAACTCGTTCTTCGGCGGCATCCGCAATCCGAGCGAGATCGAAATGCACACGGGGCTCAGCGTCTACAGCAGCATTCCCCTGAGCGGCGCCCAGCGGATGATCGACCGGAGCATCGAGAACAAGGCGCCCGGCTTGCACATCCTGGCGCTGCAGCATTCGGAAGACCCCGCGGTGGAGAGCCTGCGCAGCCTGCGAACCGCCCTGCAGTTCGCCATGCTGGAGGCGCCCAACAACCGCCTGCTCATCTCGGGTGCGACCCCCGGGGTCGGAAAGACTTTTGTTTCCGTCAATTTCGCGGCGATTACCGCCGCGTCGGGCAAAAAGGTTCTCCTGGTCGATGCCGATTTGCGCAAGGGCCGGGTTAATCAATTCTTCTCAATGTCTCGATCTTCCGGTTTATCCGAATTGATCGCGGGCACATTGAGCCTCGAAAAAGCGGTTCGTCCGTCGGTTCTGCCGAATCTGGACGTGATAACGACCGGGGTGCTTCCGCCCAACCCTGCCGAATTGCTCCTGAGCGACTCTTTTTCGCAACTTTTGGAAAAACTGTCGCCAAGCTATGACTTGGTGATCATCGATACGGCGCCGGTGTTGGTGGCTGCCGACACGGCTTCGGTGGCACCGCTCGCAGGCTCGCTGCTGCTGGTGGCCCGCGCCGAGAAAACCCAGTTGGGCGAATTGAACGAGAGTGTCCGGAGATTGGCGCACGCGGGCTGTACAGCCAATGGCGTTATTTTGAATGCTATGGACTTATCGCGGCGTCACGCCGGTAGCAGCAGCTACAAATATGGCGGTTACCGTTACATACACTATAAATATAAAAACAACAGGGATACCACCTAGTTGGCCACGCTATATCTGTGAAAATTAGGCCAGAGTGTGGAATTTATCACTCGAAGCACTAAATTGGTGCCTTTGCCCAAAACCTAATAACAAAGGCCTAGGGCTAAGTACTTCGTTCTTTTGTATTACGTGGTTGAGTCGCTTGGATTGCGCAATGGTATTTGTTGCGCAGCGTCCTTCAAGGCTCCCGGGCCGGACCGTATCGGGTCTGAAGCCCGAGCCGCAACTTATCACCGACCCGCTAGGGGCAAGCATTTGCTTGTAAGACGAAAGGTGCTCCAGAAATGAGAGTTCTTAAGCTAAAAACTTGCCTCCGCTGCAAATGTGAGAACGGGGCATTCCTATGACCAATTTTCGTTCAGAGGAATTGACCGCGCCCAGCAGCGAAGAAATGCATTCCGAATTTTCGGACGCGGCGTGGGAAAGGGTCAATCACCCGGCCATGCTGCGCATTGCCAAAAGAGCGGTGGATATTGCCGCATCTCTTTTCTTTTTTACCGCTTTCGGCTGGCTTTACGTCTTGCTCGCCATTGGGGTTTTTCTGAGTTCCGGAGCTCCCGTTCTTTATTCGCAGCCGCGTTATGGACGGGGAGGGCGCGTGTTCAAGTTCTACAAGTTCCGCTCCATGCTGCCCAACTCCGCCCAGATCCTCGAGGAGCACCTCAAGAACGATCCCGTGGCACGCCAGCAATGGGACGACTATCAAAAGCTCGAGAACGATCCCCGCATTACCCGCTTCGGCAAGTTCATCCGCAAGACCAGCCTGGACGAATTGCCGCAGTTCTGGAATGTGCTGGTTGGAGACATGAGCCTGGTCGGCCCCCGGCCCTGCATGCTCGATCAAAAGGGCCTCTATGGCGCCGACTGGTCGTTCTATTGCGCCGTGCGGCCCGGAATCACGGGCCTGTGGCAAGTGAGCGGCCGCAATCAGCTGAGCTACAAAAAACGCGTGGCGCTGGACGTCACCTATGTCGAGACGCTCTCCGTGGGCAGGGATATCGGCATTTTCATCAGGACCATCTGGGTGGTGGCTGTAGGCCACGGTTCTCGGTGACGCTCATTCAAAGATGAAAAAGATCCTGATTTGTGCGGTGCCGTTCAGCGACAACCTGGGAGACGGGGTGATCGCGGCATCGTTGGCCCACATCGCGGGAATGAAGTACCCGCGGGCGAGCGTCGAGTTTCTGGACATTGCCGGCCGGGTGGGCTTCGAGGAAGAAAACCTGCGGGGTGGGGGCGCTTTCCGGCTTTTTGCAAAGCTGCCTTCCCTGCTTCGGTCGCTGATCGTTTTTCTTTACTGCCTCAAGGGCTACTTTCTGGTCTGGCGAAAGAACTGGAAAGCCGCCATCAGCGATGCGGACCTGATCGTCATTGGAGGCGGTCAGCTGTTTTGCGACGTGGCGCTCAATTTTCCGGCGAAGCTTTTTCTCCTGAGCCGGCTTCTGCGCGGAAAACGGGTGGTGGTGGTGTCGGTCGGGGTCACGGCCCGGTGGTCGTTTCTGGGCCGCTTCCTCGTCAAGCGTTTCATCAGCAATGCGAGACCGGTTTTCTACGCTACGCGCGACAAGGAATCGGCAAACAACCTGCATACCCATTTCGGAATTCCGAGGGGAAGCATCAGGGTGGTTCCCGATCCCGCGCTGGTTTGCGCCGATGCGTTCTCCGAAGAACTTTCGCCGGAGAAGAACTGGGACATCGGCATTTGCGTGAGCAGCCTCGACGCGCTGGTCATGAACTCCGAATACGCGAACGCCAACTCGACGGAGTCGGCCAGGTTCTTTTCAACGCTTGCCGAATCGCTGCGGGCGGAGGGAAAGCGGGTGCTGTATTTCACCAATGGCGCGTCTGAAGACAACAAGATCCTGAACGAGATTTCTGCGGAATCGAACGCGCCGAAATCCAGCTTCCTGGTTCCGCGGCATCCAGATGAACTCGTTTCATTGATCAGCGCTTGCTCGTGCATCGTGGCGCACCGGCTGCACGCAAACATCGTGGCCTACAGCCTGAACATTCCGTCGATTGGAATGAATTGGGACAAGAAGGTCGAATCCTTCTTCGAGTTGACGAAGCGAAAACGCTATCTCTTCGACCTGTCGCCTCGCGTGGAAAAACTCGAAGCCTCGGTGCTGGGCGTGCTGAACGAAAAGACTCCGGACCGGCAAACACTCGATCTGCTCAGGGGCGAAGTGGTGGCCGGAATTCATGCCTTGATCTGACTGCGCAGGCCATGAAAATATTGCACATTGCCGAAACCCTCAAGGGCGGGCTGGAAACCTATTTGCGGATGGTTTCCGGCTTTCAGCAGAACTCCCCCGTGATCACCCAGGCGAAGTTCGTTTTGCCCGGACCGGTGGAGTGGCTCAGTTCACAAGACACCCACGTGGTGCCCACGGCGCGCAGCCCCTTGGCGCTTGCGAGCTACGCCGCGGAAGTCAGGAAGATCATCCGGACCGAGCGGCCCTCGGTTCTTCATCTCCACAGTTCGATTGCCGGCGGGGTGGTGCGCGCCATGGCGCTGCTCGGCCAGGTGCCGCAAGAGACAAAGATCGTCTATTGCTCGCACGGTTGGGCATTCGACCAGATCGGCCCTTCGTACAAGAAGTCGATCTATCGCTGGGCCGAATGGCTGCTTTCGTATTGGACCGACGCAATCATCTGCATCAGCGACCATGAGCTGCGCATCGCCGAAAAATTCGGCATCAAGCGATGCAGGTGCATTCCGAACGGAATCACACCCGCGGCGCTGGGTCATGAACAGGTTGCTGCCCCGGAAGAAGTTTCGCCGCGGCAAAGACAAATCTTGTTCGTGGGTCGGCTCGACCGGCAGAAGGGCATCGACCTGCTGCTCGATTCCTATGCCCGCGTGCGGCCGAGATTCAAGCTGACCATCGTCGGCGGCGCTGTTCGAAACGATCTTTCGCTGGCCCATTCCGATGAGATCGAGTTCAAGGGTTGGCTCGAAAAGGACGAACTCGACGCCGCATACCGGTCTTGCGACGCGGTCATCGTGCCCTCGAGATGGGAAGGCTTCGGCTTTGTCGCTGTGGAGGCAATGGCACGAGGCAAGCCGGTTTTTGCCTCCGCCGTCGGCGGGCTGGTCGACATTGTCGAAGACACGAAAAACGGACGGCTGTTTCCGCTCGATCGCCTAGACGAAATGCTGCGCGAAATCGATCAGATCCCGAATGAAGACCTGGTGCGAATGGGGCAGAACGGGCGAAAGATCTTCGAAGAAAAATACACCGCCGACCGAATGAACTCGGCCATCGTCGATCTCTACAAGGAGTCGGTACTTTGATGAGATCTTCATCCCTGGTTGGAATCGTCAGGCTCTTCTGTGCGGTGATGATGCTTGCCGCAATCTCGCTCCCGGCACAGGCGCGGGGCGTCAGCGAGCTGAGCACCGAATATCCGACCGCGCTGAGCGTGCAGATCGATCCGGGCGACATATCGGACGAAGACCTGAACGAAATCAGGGCGGCGGGATTCGAGTTCGTCCGGTTCGGCGTGCGGCCGCCGCTGAAAAGCGTCAACCCCGCAATGATCGATTACTCGAAGCTGATCCGGCGCGTACGCAATGCCAGGCTCGAAGCCATCGTGACGCTGTTCGGCGGCAGGGAGATCTGGGGGCACGATTCGTCGGACCAGCAGGCCGGTGGGCAGAAGGAAAAGCTGTTCGCGAACTTTGCGGCCGAATTCATGAACGCACACGCCGCCGACGTGGCGGTGTGGGAGCTGTGGAACGAGCCCGACCACAAGACCTTTCTGAATCCGGCGCTTTTCTCGAACTTTGAAACTGCCACGGCCGAGTTTTGCCGCAGCATCGCGCAGTTGAAGAACCCGCCGAAGATCGTCATGGGCTTCGGTTTTGCGAAGCTTCCCTTCAACCAGGGGCAGGTTCCGCCTCAACTCGAAAACGCTTTCGTCTCGGGAGCCAAGGCCAACTGCCTGACGGACGTATCGATCCATCCGTACCGCTCGGTGCCTGAAACGGCGGTTGCCGACTACGGAAAGCTGCGCGCAAAGCTCGACCAGATGCAACTCGGCAAGGTCGGCATCGTTGCTTCGGAGTGGGGTTATGCGTCCTACCTGCCGGTGCGTGACCGCAATGCACAGGCCTCGCTGATCTTGCGCGAGTACCTCACCAATGTGGCCGCCGGCATCAAGCTCTTGAATCTCTATGCATGGAAGGACCGCGGAACCTCCGTGGTTTCGAGAGAAGACAACTTCGGGCTCAAGTCCAAAGGGGGCGAGAAAAAGGAAGCCTTCTCCAGTCTTTCTGAATTCCTCAAGATCGCCAGAAACTCCAGGAAGGTTTCTTACGACAACGCCTCCGGCCTGAACAAGCTGGTGCTGAGCCGCGGAAATTCATTGCTGCATGTGGTGTGGACGCAAAGCTCGGACCAGAACGTTCTGGTGGCGGCCGACAAGGGAAAGAAGTGCACGCGCGTCGACTTCTTTCCGCAGGTGCGCCACGGGAGCTGCGGCAGTCCGGTCGAAGGGGGCTTTGCCGTGAAGGCAACCACTTATCCGGTTCTGTTCTCGCTGTCGGACTAGTGAATGGCGTCGTTCGCGGGAATCCGAAAACGCCTGGGAGGTCCGATCTATGCAGTTGCAGACCAGTGCATCTATAGCGCGAGCCAACTGCTGCTGAGCTTTGCGTTGGCGCGGGCGTTGTCGCCTTCGGACTTCGGCATTGCTTCGGCTTTTCTTGCAATCGTCAGTTTCCAGTACATCCTGCATACGGCGGTGGTGCATGAGCCGCTGTTGATCAAGCGCTACTACGCAAGTCGCTCGGCCGCCTGGTGGAGTTGGGCGCTGGTTGCCGCGGTGTCCATTGCCGGCTTTCTGGTGTGGCAGTTCACCGGGTTTCCGGGGCCGCTGAACTGGGCCGGCGTGGCATTGATCATCGGCTACGAGATCTTCTGGATTTCTCGCAGCATTCTGCTCGTCGGGCGCCGGTTCGCGGTGCTCTGCATATCGGGCGTCCTGATCAGCATCGGCTATGTGGCGGTGCTGATCGGCCTGAAGCCCGCTTCCTGGACGCAGGCCCTTCTATGGATTGCCGTCATCCAGCTGCCGTTCTCGCTCCTGATCGCAGGCAGCCTGAAAAACGTGATTGCGCCCCTGCCGGCGCCGGCCAATGCGCAGACGCTGACCCTGAAGGAGGCGTCGGCCTATGGCTGGAAGGCGAGCCTGTCGCAGCTCATGAGCTGGATCATGACGGGCGGCGCCATCTTGCTGCTGGGTTCTTCGGCCGATTCGGCGCAGGGCGGTTTGCTGAAGATCTACATCACGTTCTTGCTGCCCATGCAGTATGTGCTGCTCGCGCTGGGTTACTACATCCTGCCCAAGCTGGCGGCCAACTGGAAATCCGAGCGCCGGAAAGACGCCTTTCGCCTGTTCATCAAGTTCGTCGTCTTCGGATTCGTGGTGGCGGAAATCGGTGGGGTCTTGCTGGGCCTGCTGGGGCCTCATCTGGTGGTGCTGGCCTTCGGCAAGAACTACGGTGGAATGGATTTCTCGCCGTTTTTCTACGCGCCCGCAATCTTCGGCCTCACGATGTGTCTGCGAACAGGGTTCAGGGCCGCTGGCCGGCCGGGGGCTCTCTTGTGGTGCTCGATCTTCGGTGCGCTCGTGTTCGCGGCCTGCATGCTCATGGCCAGGGGCCCGATCTCCTACATCCAGACCATCAACGCCATGACGCTGGGCTTTGCCTGCATGGCGGTCGCAATGATGGCCTGGCTGTTCTTCATCATGCGCGCCCCCGCTGCGCCGCAGGCTCGCTGAACCTGGCGACGAACGGTGCGGAAAGGGCGGAAGGGCGGGAGCCCTAGCGCCGTTCGAACTTCAGGATGTTGTCGCCAGTGCCCGGGGCACCGCTGTCCGGCGGGCCGAACTTGAAGGCGCT
Organism: Variovorax sp. CCNWLW225; assembly: GCF_037204045.1. NCBI lineage: Bacteria > Pseudomonadati > Pseudomonadota > Betaproteobacteria > Burkholderiales > Comamonadaceae > Variovorax > Variovorax sp. CCNWLW225. The sequence goes on from NZ_JBBCBV010000012.1 coordinate 89,260, forward strand.
CGGGTCGCGCGCGGACGTCATTTCGTACAGCGGGTGGATGCGGCCCAGGCGCGCACCGCCGTCGCGCACCAGCGGTGCCCATGCGAAGTTGGCGGTGAACTTGTTCGAGCGCGGCAGCAGCGCATCGAAGGGCACCGAGATGTAGATGCCCTTGTCGAAGCTGCCTTCGCCGAACTGCCTTGCCGAGATGTTGGTCTTGGTAGCGTAGGCGCCGAGCACCACGCCGTTGTCGAAGCGGCGGCTGATGTCGATGGTGACCCCGCGATCGCCCGCCAGGTACTGGCCCGCGCTGATCTTGGCCAGGACGCCGTTCCAGCCGGTGTCCCAGTAGAGGGTGGCGTGGCCGGTGTTGACCTTGTAGTCGCGCAGGCCGAAGTCCTGGTCGAAGTCGCGTTGCCGCACATGGTTGAAGTCGATGCCGATGGCCATGCGGCTGCGCCATGGCCGATAGAGCCATTCCGCGCCGACGCCCGCGTACATGCTTTCCAGCGCACCGCCGTACACGCTGTAGTACTGGTTGTCCGTAAGCCTGCCGACGTGCGTCAGCTGCAGCACCGGCATCGTCAGGCGCTTGGCCGTGACGAACTCGCGCTGCAGGGTTCGCACGCGGGGCAGGTTGCTGGGCGCCGTGTAGGTGAACTTGTCGAAGTTGTCGAGCAGGCGCAGGTTCAGCGCACCGTTCACCCACGTGCTTGGCGTGAAGCGGTATTCGGCAACCGCCTGCACGCCGATCTGGTAAAGCACGAACGCATTGGGGCCGCCCAGGATCTGGCCGAGGCTGGGTGTCAGGCCGATGCTGAACTTGGGGGTGCGGCGCTCCCACGGCGCGAGCGCCTTGTTGTCGTCCGCAATGCCGGGCGCGTCCCGCGATGCGATGGCCGCATTGGCATTCGAAATGTTGGCCGGCTGGAAGTCAGCGCCGATGGGCGGGGGCGCATAGTCGCGCTGGCTGGCCGCACGCGCTTCGCTCGGCGTTTGCGCCTGGTAGTGCGCCGTGACCCATTCGTTCCGGTCGACCACTTGCGCATGCATGGGCAAGCCGCGTTCCGAGTAGTGCAGGACGAAGTTCTTGATGGTGCCCGGCGCGTCGCGGTGCAGCACGGCAATGATCTGCTCGACGCGCGCGTTGCGGTACACGGTGGCGCTTTCTGTGATCCACACGTGCAGCATCTGGCCCTGCGGCGCAATGCGCTGAACCGTCCACTCGGTGCGGCTTTCGATATCGGCCGCGGTGGCCGCCCAGCCTGGCGACGTGGCGGGCGGTGTCGGCGAAAAGCGCGGCGCCGGCGGGTCCGCCGTCTTGGGCATCTGCATGTTCGCCAGGTTGGTTTGCAGCGTGAGGCCCACCATCACCTTGTTGCCGCGCTCCAGGCCGGCCGAGAAGGTCACGCCGGGGGCGTAGCGGTATTCCAGGCCGATATTGATCGGCGAGCGCCGCGGCTGGTCGTTGTTGAGCGGCTCGTTCTTGTAGTTGTTGCCTTCGAACTCGAGCTTGAGCGTCAGCGGGTCCCAGGGCGTGCGCCACTGCACGCCACCGAAGAGCGCGGTAGGGCCGCGAAAGAGCCGGCCGAAGTTGGCGCCGCCCCATGTGGTCTCGCTCACGCGGGTCTTGAAGCGGCTGCTCAGCAAGCCGAAGGGATTGCTGATGTTGCCGCTGCTCCCCATGTAGCCCCAGCCGATGCCGAGGCTGAAATCCAGGTCGCCGTGGCGCTTGCTCGCCACCAGGTACTCGGACGAAAAGAGACCGGTACCGCCGATGTCGCGAAAGCCCAGCGCCACCTCGGGGAGGTAGGCCGACTCTTTCCACAGCCGCGCCTTGAAGTCGATGCTCTTGTCCTTGTAGTCCTGATTGCTCAGGCCGATGCCGTAGATGCGGTTGCCGATGGACGTGTAGCGGAAGCCGGCTTCCAGCCAGTCGAGCGGCTGGAACATCACGTTCAATCGCGTATAGGGCGAGACATGCGTGATGGAGGTGCGCATGTCGCCCGTCTGGCCCATGCGGGCCGAGGGCGTCTGCAGCAAGCCGGTTTCGCCCCAGTCATTGCCGCTGGGCTGCAGCGGGCGGTACTGCGGTGCCGCCTCGGGGCGCACCGAAACCGTGGTGGGCTGGAAGGGGGTGGCCGGGGGAGAGGGCTCTGCCGCCAATGGAATGGGAATGGCCGCAGGTGCCGCCACATCAGATGCGGCAACCGCCGGTGGCGTAGCCGTTGCCGGAGCTCTCGCCACGGCAGATCCTTGTGGCGATGGCCCCTGCGTGGCCAAGAACTTGATCATCCCCTCGGAAACTGCCTCCAGGTCGTCCTTGCCGCGGGGCGCCGCCCATACCCAGGCGCCGGGCGCTGGCTCGTCCGACGGATGCGCATTCCACTTTGCCATGCCGACACGCGCGGTGCGGCCGTCGGGCTGCGCCACCCAGGCCCAGTCGTGCTTGCCTTCGGGATCGCAGGCCGCCACGTAGTCCCATGCCGTGCGGCCGGGCTCGTGCGCTACCTGGCAGAGCCGCCCGTCGGGCTGCACCACCGAAATGATGTTCAGGACCGGCGGAGGCGCAATGAGCTGCTGGCCGGCCGTGAGCACCGGGTCTTCTTCGGGGTGCGCCTCGAGCCAGCGCGGGTCCACGATGCCGAGCGCAACCCGGCCCGTGACGGGAAGGTTCTGCAGCCATGCGATCAGCTGCTGGCGCTGGGCGTGTTCGGCCCGGGGGGCGCGCCGCCTGGCGGCCTCAAGCCGCAGCAGCACCTGGTTCTTCAGGAACTGCTGCGCCAGCCGCTCCTGTGGAACGCGCCATGACAAGCCAGGGGCGGCCGATTCCGTCGGCTGCCGCAGCAGCCACGCACTCAGCCGCTCGCCCGGGCGAATGTCGGCGTCGTTGGCCGGCGTCTTGTTGTCGACGGGGCCGCTGCCCAGGGGCTGGGCCGCCGCGGCGCAACTGGCCGCGAGCGCGCAGGCCACCACCGCGCGAAGAGGCCAGGGTTTTCTGCCGGAGCCACGAAGAAGCAAACGGCTCATGTACCAGCGCTCGCCGCTGCGACGGGTGCTGGGGAAGAAGGCGTCCACTGCTCGAAGCTCATACACAGATCATTGGAAATACATTGCTCGGAATAAACGACCCGAGGGGTGCCGCCCGCTTGCGAAACGCCGAAGCGCGCGGGGGGCAGCGAGGCGCTTGCCGGCCGGGAAACGCTGCGCTCCTCGTACCAGCGCAGGGAAGCAGCGGGCGTGCCAGCCAAGGCGACTTGCTGCGGTGCGGCAATCGGCGCCAGCACGATCTCGTCCCGAATACCGAAACGGTAGCCCGGCATCATGTCGCGCTGGCGTTGGTAGGCTTTCGCGGAAGGCGGGCTGTTCGCATCGGCAGTCCAGGCGGGCAGGCCCGAAAACCGCACCTCCCGCCAATCGGTGGAAAGACCGGTGGTTCCCACCAGGCGTCCATCGAGCAGCCTGACGACCTCGCCGCTGCCGCTGTACCAGACTTCGACCGCGCCCTCAGGGCGCTTGTCTATATAGCCGAGCACCATGAACACCGTCTGGTCGCCGGTGGCTACGCGCAAATAGCGGTAATTGGGATTAAAGGCGGGCGGGGGCGCCGAAGGCGCGCCGCTATATATATGCCGTGCCGTTGCCAGCATGGCAGAAGATCCGGAAGAACAGCCGCCAACGCCCAAAAGAAATGCCGCCAAAAGACAGCATTCAACAAGTCGCGTGGCGTGGCCAACGCGCGGACTTTTCAGCGAATGCCCTCCCGTCAGGAGGGCCCGCACGATCAATTCGTGCCGGTGGTACCTGTGCCGGTGCCGCCCGTACCGCCGGTGCCGCTGCCGCCACCGCTGTTGCCGCCGTTGCCGCTGGCCACGGCAGCTGCCAGGCCGACGCTGGCTGCGATGCCGCCAGCCTGTCCGGCGGTAATGCGGCCGAATGCGGAATTGGTTGCGCCGGTAGCGCTGGCCGGCTGCGGGCCGGGCGTTTGAACGGGAGGCGTCGGGGTCGGGGCTTGCGCCAGAGCCGAAGAAATGCTCAAGGCTGCAATGGCGGTTGCGAACACCAATGGCTTAATTCTCATGGCAAACATCCTCTCAATTGACGATTAACAGTTGAGAGAAGATTAGCAGCTAGCGAAGTGTGCCGCAACTAATTTAGCCTTTTGCAACCATTTGCCGGTGCAAATCGTTGTGACGAAATGTCGTCTAAATAAGTTGCAAATAAATACTAATTAATTGTTCTTAGTCGATCTTCCAGAGCGCCCGCCGGCGACGCATTCGCACGTGCTCGGGCCTGGCGGCGTTGAATATGCCCGCAACAGCCCGCTACAATCGCCGGTTGACCCTGCTCCAGCGAAGAAGACTTAGAGGATCCCCATGAGTGACATGACCTCCGGCTCCCCCCGGATCGACACAAGCAAGCGGACGTGGTTAATCGCATCCAGCTGTGCCGGCGTAGCGGGAGGCGTGGCCACCGCGATTCCCTTCGTGAGTACTTTCCAGCCCTCCGAAAAGGCCAAGGCCGCGGGCGCTGCGGTCGAGGTGGACATTGCGGGCCTCAAGGTCGGCGAGAAGATCACCGTCGAATGGCGCGGCAAGCCCGTCTGGATTCTCAAGCGCTCGCCCGAGCAGGTTGCCGAGCTTGCCAAGCTCGACGGCCAGCTGGCCGATCCGCTCTCCAAGCGGCACCCCGACGAGTTCACCCCCGAATACGCGCAAAACCAGCACCGCTCCATCAAGCCCGACGTGCTGGTGGTCGTGGGCATCTGCACCCACCTCGGCTGTTCGCCGGTCGACCGGCTCCAGGCCGGTCCGCAGCCTTCGCTGCCGAACGACTGGGAAGGCGGGTTCCTGTGCCCTTGCCATGGCTCGACCTTCGACCTGGCCGGCCGCGTCTTCAAGAACAAGCCCGCGCCTGACAACCTGCCGGTGCCCCCGCACATGTACGTGTCGGACACCAAGTTGCTCATCGGCGAAGACAAGAAGGCCTGAGGCAGAAGAAGAACATGGCTGAATTCCACGAAATTTCCCCCAACGCGCCCGCCGGCGAGAAGCTGCTCAACTGGGTCGACAACCGCTTCCCGCTGACCAAGCTCTGGAACGACCAGTGGGGCAAGTACTACGCGCCGAAGAACTTCAACTTCTGGTACATCTTCGGCTCGCTCGCGATGCTGGTCCTCGTGATCCAGATCGTGACCGGCATCTTCCTGGTGATGCACTACAAGCCCGACGCGAACCAGGCGTTCGCATCGGTCGAGTACATCATGCGCGACGTGCCCTGGGGCTGGCTCATCCGCTACATCCACTCGACGGGCGCCTCGGCGTTCTTCATCGTGGTGTACCTGCACATGTTCCGCGGCCTCATGTACGGCAGCTACCGCAAGCCGCGCGAGCTGATCTGGGTGTTCGGCTGCGCGATCTTCCTGTGCCTGATGGCCGAAGCCTTCATGGGCTACCTGCTGCCGTGGGGCCAGATGAGCTACTGGGGCGCCCAGGTGATCGTGAACCTGTTCGCCGCCATCCCGTTCATCGGTCCTGACCTGGCTCTGCTGATCCGCGGCGACTACGTGGTGAGCGATGCCACGCTCAACCGCTTCTTCAGCTTCCACGTGATCGCCGTGCCGCTGGTGCTGCTCGGCCTTGTGGTGGCTCACCTGATCGCGCTGCACGAAGTGGGTTCCAACAACCCGGACGGCATCGAGATCAAGGCCAAGCGCGGCCCTGATGGCCATCCGCTCGACGGCATCCCGTCGCACCCGTACTACACGGTGCACGACATCTTCGGCGTGGTGGTGTTCCTCACGATCTTCTCGGCCGTGGTGTTCTTCGCGCCCGAAGCAGGTGGGTACTTCCTGGAGTACAACAACTTCATTCCGGCCGATTCGCTCAAGACGCCCAACCACATTGCGCCGGTCTGGTACTTCACGCCGTTCTATTCGATGCTGCGTGCAACCACCGACGACATGGTCAACGTTTTCGCGCTGATCATCGGCCTGGCCGCCATCCTGAACTTCGTCAAGGGCAAGTCGGGCACCACGCTGAAAATCGCGGTCGTCGTCGTGGCGGCCGTGGCGATCTTCCTGCTCAAGGCGTTCGACGCCAAGTTCTGGGGCGTGGTCGTGATGGGCGGCTCGGTCATCATCCTGTTCTTCCTGCCCTGGCTGGACAAGAGCGAAGTCAAGTCGATCCGCTATCGTCCGGGCTGGCACAAGTATGTCTACGGCGTCTTCGTGTTCCTCTTCCTGATCCTGGGCTACCTGGGCATCCAGGCGCCCGGCGTCTGGGGCAACCTGGTCATCGGTTCGTTCGCGCTCGACATCGCGCAGACCATCTCGCAGATCGGCACGCTTTTCTACTTCGGTTTCTTCCTGCTCATGCCCTGGTGGAGCAGCAAGGGCGAGTTCAAGCCCGTGCCCGACCGCGTGACCTTCGCCGCCCATTGAGAAGCCCAAGAGAGCTCGAGAGAAACACGATGAAGAAAAGCATTTCTGGCTGGCTCGCGGTTGTGGGCCTGGCACTGGGCCTGACCTTTTCCGCAGCCGCCTCGGCCGAATCCGGCGGTATTGCATGGGACAAGGCGCCCAACAAGACCACCGACGTGGCCTCCCTCCAGAACGGCGCCAAGCTGTTTGTCAACTACTGCCTGAACTGCCACTCCGCGGCCTTCATGCGCTACAACCGCCTGCAGGACATCGGCATTTCCGAGCAGCAGATCAAGGACAACCTGCTGTTCTCGACCGACAAGGTCGGCGAGACCATGAAGGCCAACATCGACGCACGCCAGGCCAAGGACTGGTTCGGCACCACGCCGCCCGACCTGACCCTGGTCGCGCGCTCGCGCGCCGGCCACGGCGGCACCGGTGCCGACTACCTGTACACCTACCTGCGCACCTACTACCGCGACGACACCAAGGCCACCGGCTGGAACAACCTCGTGTTCCCGAGCGTTGCCATGCCCAACCCGCTGTGGGAGCTGCAAGGCGAGCGCCGCCCGGTCTACACCAAGGTCGAGCAGCATGGCCACGCAACTGAAGTGTTCAAGGGCTGGGAGCAAGTCACCCCCGGCACCATGACGCCGCTGCAGTTCGACAATGCCGTGGGCGACCTGGTGGGCTACCTGCAATGGATGGCCGAGCCGGCACAGAACACGCGCATCCGCATCGGCGTGTGGGTGCTGCTGTTCCTGGCCATGTCGTTGGTTTTCGTGTGGCGACTGAACGCCTCGTACTGGAAAGACGTCAAGTAGTTCCGTCCACGCCGACCGGGCGCCCCGTGCGTCCGGTCCCACAGAGTGGGTTGCCAACGCGACCCACTCTTTTTGATTTTTAGGAGTCTCTCGCCATGATGGTCTTGTATTCAGGAACGACCTGCCCCTTTTCCCACCGCTGCCGGTTCGTGTTGTTCGAAAAGGGCATGGATTTCGAAATCCGCGACGTCGACCTCTACAACAAGCCCGAAGACATCAGTGTGATGAACCCGTACGGCCAGGTGCCGATCCTGGTCGAGCGCGACCTGATCCTGTACGAGTCGAACATCATCAACGAGTACATCGACGAGCGCTTTCCGCATCCCCAGCTGATGCCCGGCGACCCGGTCGACCGCGCCCGCGTGCGCCTGTTCCTGCTCAACTTCGAGAAGGAACTCTTCGTGCACGTGGCCACGCTCGAGAACCGCACCGCCAAGGGCAACGAGAAGGCGCTCGAAAAGGCCCGCTCGCACATTCGCGACCGCCTTACGCAGCTCGCACCCGTGTTCCTCAAGAACAAATACATGCTGGGCGACAACTTCTCGATGCTCGACGTGGCCATTGCGCCGCTGCTCTGGCGCCTGGACTACTACGGCATTGACCTCAGCAAGAACGCAGCGCCGCTTCTGAAGTACGCTGAGCGCATCTTCTCGCGCCCGGCCTACATCGAAGCGCTCACCCCGTCCGAAAAGGTCATGCGCAAGTAAAACTGCGTCAACCGTTCTCCGCTGTCTTCATGATCAACGCGCTCGAGTCGTCCTCCACCCGCCCGTACCTCATCCGGGCGCTGTACGAATGGTGCACCGACAACGGGTTTACGCCCTATGTCGCGGTGCAGGTCGACGACACCGTCCAGGTGCCGCGCGAATACGTGAAGAACGGCGAGATCGTGCTGAACATCAGCTTCGACGCGACCAGTTCGCTCAAGCTCGGCAACGACTTCATCGAGTTCAAGGCCCGTTTTGCCGGCAGCGCGCGCGAAATCATCGTGCCCGTGGGCCGTGTGATCGCGATCTATGCGCGCGAAAACGGGCAGGGCATGGCCTTTCCGGCTCCCGTGCCGGCAGGCAGCGGCGCAGAGGGCGGTGCTTCCACGGGCGCCGCGGCGCCTTCGCCCCAGGGGCCCGCGCGCATGCCGCTGCGCGATGCGTCTCGCGGTACCGAAGGCGATGCCGGCAAGATCGTGCACCTGGTAACAGGTGAAGACGCGGATGAAATGGTCGATGTCGGCGACGATTCCGGCTCATCCTCCGAGCCGCACGACGAGCCGCCGCGCCCTCCAGCCGGTGGCGGCAGCCGCCCCTCGCTCAAGCGCGTGAAGTAGGCACGTTTCGCACCGCTAAAATCCCAGGATTCGTGCCGCTTTAGCTCAGTTGGTAGAGCACCCGCCTTGTAAGCGGAAGGTCGTCAGTTCGATTCCGACAAGCGGCACCATATATCGAAGATCCCGGAAAAGGCATCTGCCTTGGCCGGTAAGCAAAAAGGGGCGATTTCTCGCCCCTTTTCATTTTTCGGCGGCCGACAGAAATCAGCAACGGCCTTTCTTGGCTTGTCCCGGTGGGCAATGCGCGTGCCCGCCGCCGCCGTGGTCACCGCCATGATCCGCGTGGCGAGGCCGCTCCGCCCGGCGCCAGTTGCCTTCCATCCACCGCCATCCGCCGTCCGCCTGAACCCAGCGGCCGGGCGCATAGGCGTAGTCCGGCCGTGCAGCCTGCCAGAAGCCGGCGCGCCAGACATAGGCGCGCTGGTTCCATTGCCAGTGTCCCGGCACCCACACCTGGCCGGACCTGGGGCCCGGCATCGGCTCATAGCGAGGCGTGGGAGGCGCAACCTGGACCAGGGGCAGGTTGATGTTGACCGAAACCTGTGCCACGGCCGGCACGGCAGACGCGGCGAGCGCGGCGGCGATCAGAAGAGCAGAGACTTTCATCGGAACCTTTGAATATGTGAACACGTATGCACAACGCAGACCGGTGCAAAGTGTAGTCAGCGCATTCCCAGGTGGCGCCGCATCGAAAGCGTGATAGCCCGGGGCCGTTGCTCCTGCCGGGTGCTAGAGTCGAAAGCGCAAGTTGCACGCCGATGCGCAGACTCCGCTTTCTTACCCACCGCCACCGCGCCCCTTCGACGAATCGGGTGCTCGGGCTTCTGCTGGCCTTCAATGCCGGCGCGGTCAATGCGGGAGGCTTTCTTGTGCTGCACATGTATACGTCGCACATGACGGGTTTCGCGTCGCAGTTCGCCGACAGCCTGGTGCTGGGCAACACGAAGCTGCTGCTGAATGCGCTGGGAGCCATCCTGGCGTTTCTTTCGGGGGCAGCCGTCTGCGCGATTCTCGTGAACTGGGGCCGCCAGCATCGCTTGCGCAGCGTCTATGCGGTACCGCTGCTGCTCGAGGCGGCGCTCATGTTTCCGTTCGGCCTGATCGGGGCCATCACCCTGACATGGCCCACGCCGTTTGCGGTGCCGCTCACGGTGCTGTTGCTCTCATTCATCATGGGCTTGCAGAACGCGGTCGGCTCCAAGACCTCCGGCGGCAGCATTCGAACGACCCACATGACGGGCAACATCACCGATGTGGGCATGGAACTGGGCAAGCTGCTCTACTGGAACCGCCATGTAACGCCCGAGCGGGCGATGGTGCGCCACAACCGCCGCAAGATGCAGGCGGCGGGCGGGCTGATCGGCATGTTCATGCTGGGCGGGATCGTCGGCGCACTCGGCTTCAGCTATCTCGGCTTCGTATGCGTGGTGCCGCTCGCGGCATTGCTGTTGGCCGTCTCGGTGCCGCCTCTGGTGCAGGACGTGCCGCGGTCCAGAACACTGCAGAAACTATTGGCGGCACTCAAACCGCGCCCACGCTGCCCGTGATCGGCAGCACGATGCCGGTGATGTAGCTGGCGCAACTCGGCGCGGCCAGGAACACATAGGCGGGGGAGAGCTCCTCGGGCTGTGCCGGCCTTTGCATGTCGGTGTTCTTGCCGAAGTCCTTGACCTTTTCGGGCGGGCTGTCCGCCGGGTTCAAGGGCGTCCACACCGGGCCCGGCGCCACCGCATTCACGCGGATGCCCTTGGGCAGCAGGTTGCTGGCAAGTGATTTGGTGAACGCGTGTATCGCGCCCTTGGTCGTCGAGTAGTCGAGCAGGTGCGCGCTTCCCTCGAGACCCGTGACCGAGCCGGTGTTGATGATCGACGAGCCCTGGCCCAGGTGCGGCACCGCGGCGCGCGCCATCTGGAAGTAGCCGAACACGTTGGTCCTGAGCGTCAGGTCGAAGCGCTCATCGGTAATGTCCTCGATCGATGCCGCATGCAGCTGGAAGGCCGCGTTGTTCACCAGGATGTCGAGCTTGCCGAAGGCTTCGACCGTCTTGTCGACCGCTTCCCGGCAGAACGCCGGATCGCAGACGTCGCCCTTGATCACGATGCAGCGCGTGCCTTCGTCCTCCACGTGCCGCCGGGTTTCCTCCGCGTCCTTGTCTTCGTCGAGGTGCACGATGGCCACGTCGGCGCCTTCGCGTGCATACAGCAGCGCCACGGCGCGCCCAATGCCCGAGTCGCCGCCGGTGATCAGTGCCGTCATGCCTTCGAGCTTGCCGCTGCCCTGGTAGTCCGGCGCCTCGAACCGGGGGCGCAGCGCCATGTCCGCTTCCTGGCCGGGCTTGCTCAGGTGCTGGGCCGGCATCGGGTTGGCCGGCTGCGGGCGCGAGCCTGCCTGTGCGGGCTGGCTGGACTTCTTGGCAGCGGGTTTCGCGCTGTCCTTTTCATCTTGCGCGCGCTGAACTTCCCGATGCTTGGCCGCCGTCTGGGCGGGTCCCGCGGACTTGGATGACTTGGCGGATTTGGGAGGTGATGCGGTGGTCGATTTCATGGTGCCTGGGCTCCTGCATGTGAAAGACAACCGTAGAACCCCGTCGCGCGGTCCGCGTAGGAATCCGTCTCGAATGCGCGCGCACCGATGCCGACCAAGGGGAGTTTCGTGCCTGTTTCAGAAACACCGCGGAACCGGCTTTGCCGGGCCGCTGGTGTTGCCCCCGGTAGGGGGAGGGAGTAGCGACACGAAGTGCGCGAAGCCTGGGGGCGAGCTAAATTTCAGCGCCCTCGACCAGAAAGCGCACGCGGCGCACGCCCTGCCACTCATCGGCATCGAGCCTGAAGGCGAGCTTCACGCGTGCGGGCAGCGGGTCGGTATGGCCGAACCAGATGCCGTCGACCGGGTGGCCCTGGTGCCGCAGCTTGAGCGCCAGGTGCTTTTCGCCGACGAGGCGTTGCGACACCACCTCCACTTCCTCGCTGAAGGTGGGCGGCGCAAAGCCCTGGCCCCACACCTCGCGGTGCAGCGTGTCGACGAGGTCGATGCGCATGTACTCGCGCTCCAGCGGTCCGTCGGTGTCCAGGCGCCGGGTCAGCGTGGCTGCGTCGAGCCACTCGTGGGCCACCTCGGCCAGCGCGCGCTCGAACACCTCGAACTTCTCGCGCGCCACGGTGCAGCCCGCCGCCATTGCATGGCCACCGAAGCGCAGCAGCACGCCCGGATGCCGCTTGGCCACCAGGTCGAGCGCATCCCGCAGGTGAAAGCCCGGAATCGACCGGCCCGAGCCCTTGAGCTCGTGCTCCTTGCCCGGTGCGCCGCTCGCGGCAAACACGAAGGTCGGGCGATGGAAACGGTCTTTCAGGCGCGAGGCCACGATGCCGACCACGCCTTCGTGAAATTCCGCATCGAACACGCTGATGGCGGCCGGCGGCGCTTCGCCGCCCTTCGCATCGGGGCCGAAGAGCGATTCGGCCAGCATCAGTGCCTGGTCGCGCATGCCGCCTTCGATGTCGCGCCGCTCGCGGTTGATGCCGTCGAGCATGCGCGCGAGTTCGTCGGCTCGGCCCGCGTCATCCGTTAGCAGGCACTCGATGCCCAGCGTCATGTCGGCGAGGCGTCCGGCCGCATTGATGCGTGGACCGAGCGCAAAGCCGAAGTCGAAAGTGGTGGCCACCGAAGCGTTGCGCCCCGCCGCCTTGAAGAGTGCCGCAATGCCCGCTGGCAGTGCGCCAGCGCGAATGCGCCTGAGTCCCTGCGCAACCAGGCGGCGGTTGTTGGCGTCGAGCTTCACCACGTCGGCGACGGTGCCGAGCGCAACCAGCGGAAGAAGCACATCCAGCTTGGGCTGCGTGGCTGCCGTGAAGGTGCCGCGCGTGCGCAACTCGGAGCGCAGCGCCAGCAGCACATAGAACATCACGCCCACGCCGGCAATGCTCTTGCTCTCGAAGCCGCAGCAGGGCTGGTTGGGGTTCACCAGCACATCGGCGGCCGGCAGTTCGGGGCCGGGCAAGTGGTGGTCGGTCACCAGCACCTGCAGGCCGCGCGCCTTGGCGGCGGCCACGCCTTCGACGCTGGCAATGCCGTTGTCCACGGTAATCAGCATGTCGGCGCCGCTGTTTGCGACGCGCTCGGCAATGGGCGGCGTGAGGCCGTAGCCGTCGACCACGCGGTCGGGCACCAGGTAGCTCACGTTCTTTGCGCCGAGCAGGCGCAGGCCGCGCACGGCAACCGCGCAGGCAGTGGCGCCGTCGCAGTCGTAGTCGGCCACGATGCACAGGCGCTTGTCCTGCGCCATGGCATCGGCGAGCAGCACTGCCGCCTCGCGCGTGCCGTGCAGCGTATCGGGCGGCAGCAGGCGCGCCAGGCCGTCGTCGAGCTCGTCCTTGGCCAGCACGCCGCGCGCTGCGAAAAGGCGGGCCAGCAAGGGGTGCACGCCGGCCTGCTCCAGCGCCCAGACCGTGCGGGGCGGTATGTCTCTGGCGATGATTTTCATAGGCCCTCGAGCACGTTGGCGGCGCGTGGCCGGTCGAACAGGCTCTTGGCCCAACCCGCCAGGCCGCGCTGCTGCACCGCATAGCGCTGCGCCGCACGGTCGCCGCACAGCGTGAGCGTGATGTCGGCGCCCGCGGTGTAGTCGGCCAGCAGGCCGGCGACGGGGCCCGCATCCAGCGCTTGCCACGCCTGTGCCCATCCTGGCCCGTCGTCGCGCAATGCGGCCACGCGCAGCGCGTCGCTCACGGTGGGCGCGGGCTTGGCGGGAGCAGGGTCCGCCTGCAGCGCGCCGGTGCCGCTGAGCCAGAAGGAGTTGATCGGCGGCACGCCGCGGGCGGCGCGCTCGTCGTTCACGCGCTGGGTGTAGAGCAGCATCTGCATTTCATTCTGGAGGCGGCGCAGCGGCCGCGCGGCTTCGGCGAGCGGCGACCACTGCGAAATCGGATGGCCCACCGCACGGTCGATAGATGCCGTTGCCAGGCCGTTGAAGATGCGTGCGCGCGCCAGCCAGCGGCCGGGGGTGGAAGAGGGGTGCAGCGCAATGCCGTCTTCCTCGAAGAAAGGATGGGCGGCAGCCAGCAGCGCGGCCGATTCGGCGGCGTCGATCTCGATGGCGGCGGGGTCGCCCAGCACCACGTCGTCGATGCCCACCTGCCAGTTGCACAGCGACACCAGGCCCCAGCCTTCGCGGTCGCCGGGCTCGGCAATGCCGATTTGCCTGGCCTCGAGCGCGGCCCAGGGAATGCAGCCGTCGGCTGCGGAAATACCCAGCGCCGCGGCCAGCGCCCTTTCATGGGGCGGTGAGCGCGTGCTTTCGTCCTGCGTATCGGTCTCCACCAGCGAGAGCCGGGAGAGCAGGGACTCGAGGTTGGGCAGCCGAAGCGATGGCAGCGCGGCGCGGCATGCAGGGGAACCGCGGCCGGCAAAGGGAATCAACAGATGACGTGGGAGAGGTTCGGCCATTCCCCTATTGTCCGGGAATGCCACAATCCCGGGGATGCAACGCCCCGAAGCGCCCTTGGCGCCGGAAGCGCGTCAAAGAACTGGAAATATGCGACTTCCTTATGAACTGCAACTCGGCTGGCGCTACACGCGCGCAGGCCGGGCGACACGGCGCAACGGCTTCATCTCCTTCATCTCGGGCGTATCGATGCTCGGCATTGCGCTGGGGGTGGCGGCGCTGATCATTGTGCTCAGCGTGATGAACGGCTTCCAGAAGGAAGTGCGCGACCGCATGCTGGGCGTCGTGTCGCACATCGAAATACTTTCGCGCGACGGCCAGGCCCTGCCCGACATCGACGCCATCATGGCCGCGGCGCGCAAGAATCCCGAGGTGGTCGGCGCGGCTCCCTTCATTGCCACGCAGGCGCTCATTGCACGCGGCGAGGACATGAAGGGCACGCTGGTGCGCGGCATCGTGCCCAAGCTCGAACCCGAGGTCACCGACATTGCCACCACCGCCCAAAAGGGCACGCTCGACAAGCTGGTGCCGGGTGAATTCGGCATCGTGCTCGGCGGCGAGCTCGCGCGGTCGCTCTTCGTGCAACCCGGCGACCAGGTCACGCTGGTGGCGCCCGGCGGGCAGGTCACGCCCGCGGGCGTGGTGCCGCGACTCAAGCAGTTCACCGTGGTGGGCACCTTCGACTCGGGCCACTACGAATACGACTCGGCCCTGGCCATGATTCACGCGGAAGACGCCCAGCGCGTGTTCAGGCTCGACGGGCCCACCGGCATCCGCATCAAGCTCAAGGACCTGAACGAGGCACGCGACGTGGCCGACCAGATGGCCGTCACGCTGCCGGGCCAGTTCCTCATTCGAGACTGGACGCGCCAGAACAAGACATGGTTTGCGGCCGTGCAGGTCGAGAAGCGCATGATGTTCATCATCCTCACGCTCATCGTGGCGGTGGCGGCCTTCAACCTGGTGTCCACGCTGGTGATGACCGTGACCGACAAGCGGGCGGACATTGCCATCTTGCGCACGCTGGGCAGTTCGCCGCGCAGCATCATGGGCATCTTCGTGGTGCAGGGCGCCATGGTCGGCGTCATCGGCACCGTGGCCGGGCTGCTGCTGGGGCTGGGCATTGCCTACAACATCGACGTGATCGTGCCCGCGCTCGAGCAGCTCTTTCATGCGAGCTTCCTGCCGAAGGACATCTACCTGATCAGCAAGATGCCGAGCGATCCGCAGCGCAGCGACATCATGCCGATTGCGATCATTTCCCTTGTCCTGGCCTTCCTGGCCACGCTGTATCCGAGCTGGCGCGCGAGCCGCGTCAACCCCGCCGAGGCCCTGCGCTATGAGTGAACAACAAGCTACCGCCACGCCCGGCAACGGCGTGGTGCTGAAGGCGCGCGGCCTCACCAAGCGCTTTCACGAAGGGCGTATCGACCTCACCGTCCTGCACGGCGTCGACCTGGACGTGCGCGCCGGCGAAACGCT
The DNA here is from genome assembly GCF_037204045.1 of Variovorax sp. CCNWLW225. Taxonomy (NCBI): domain Bacteria; kingdom Pseudomonadati; phylum Pseudomonadota; class Betaproteobacteria; order Burkholderiales; family Comamonadaceae; genus Variovorax; species Variovorax sp. CCNWLW225. Next base: position 104,730 of record NZ_JBBCBV010000012.1, read on the forward strand.
GGCCATCGTCGGCGCCTCGGGCTCCGGCAAGAGCACGCTGCTGCACCTGATGGGCGGGCTCGATGCACCCACCTCCGGCAAAGTCGAGCTGCTCGGCAAGGACATCGCCCATGCCGACGCGGCCGAGCAAGGGCGCCTGCGCAACCAGCACCTGGGCTTCGTCTACCAGTTTCACCACTTGCTGCCCGAATTCAGCGCGCTCGACAACGTGGCGATGCCGCTAAAAATCCGCCGCACCGAGCCCGCGCAAGCGGTGGCTGCGGCCACCAAGATTCTCGAAAGCGTGGGCCTTGGCGGCCGCCTGCATCATCGGCCGGCCGAGCTTTCCGGCGGCGAGCGCCAGCGCGTGGCCATTGCGCGCGCACTCGTCACGCAGCCAGCCTGCGTGCTGGCCGACGAGCCCACGGGCAACCTCGACCGCAACACGGCCGACACCGTGTTCGCGCTGATGATCGAACTCGCGCACAAGCACCGCACCGCCTTCGTGATGGTCACGCACGACCAGGAGCTTGCAAAGCGCTGCGACCGCGTGCTGCAACTTGTGGCGGGACGTCTGGCGGGTTGAGTTGATGCCGCTTGCCACGCGTCCACGCAATGTCGGCGAAACTGTCTGTCTGTTCGGCAAGATGCCGTTCAACTACAGGAGTGCTTCTTGATCATGGAAACCGACGACGACACCACGCCCGCTGCCACTGCCGAGCCGCGCAACTCCTATCTGGAAGAAAAAGCCTTCAAGTCGCGCACGCTGCTGATCTTCGGCAGCATCACCGATTCGGTGGCCGCCGACGTGACGCGCAGGCTCATCGCGCTGGACGCCGACAGCAGCGAAAAACCCATCGACATTCTCGTGAGCTCGCCCGGCGGCCACCTGGAATCGGGCGATGCGATCCACGACATCGTGCGTTTCATTTCTGCGCCAGTGAACATGATCGGCACCGGTTGGGTCGGCAGCGCCGCCACGCACTTGTACCTGGCCGCGCCGAAGGAACGGCGCGTGTGCCTGCCCAACACCCGCTTCCTGATCCACCAGCCTAGCGGCGGCGCGGGCGGTCAGGCGACCGACATCGCCATCCAGGCGCAAGAGATCATCAAGGCCCGCCACCGCATCGCGCATGAGATTGCGCGCGAAACCGGCAAGCCGATCGACGTGGTGCTGGCCGACATCGAGCGCGACCGCTGGCTCTCGGCCGAAGAAGCGGTTGCCTACGGGCTGGTCTCGCGCATCATCCAGCGCAAGACCGAGCTGCTGTAGGGCTGACCGGCGCCGCTTACTTCGGCTTGTAGGCCACCACGTCGATCTCGACCTTGGCGTCGACCATCAGGCGCGCCTCGGTGGTCGAGCGCGCCGGCTTGTTTTCACCGAAATAGCTCATGTAGATGCGGTTGAAGGCACCAAAGTCGCGCGCGTCCTGCAGCCACACGGTGCTCTTGCACACGTCGTCGAGCGTGGCGCCGGCCAGCGCGAGCACCTTCTTCAGGTTTTCCATTACCTGGCGCGTCTGCGCCTCGATGCCGCCCACCACGATCTCGCCTTCTGCATTGGCAGGCACCTGGCCCGACACGTAGATGAAATCGCCCGCGCGTACGGCCGGCGAGAAGGGGCGGACCTGGCGGTCCGAGGCGACGGGCGGGGCGCCGAGGTATTCGAGCGGCATGGGAAAACTCCTGAAGTGAGAAAGAAGAAAAGAGGATCGCAAGTATCGATCCAATCTGAAAATTAGTTTCAGAAAACCCCTTAAACAAGGGTTAACACGGATGATTTGGCATGAATACTGCTTCAAAGTCCGGGCCGAAAAGAAAATTTCTTTCAAACCTGCCCGCCCCATGAAGGAGTTCCCCATGCCTCACGCCGGTCTTGTCCAGCGCCTGCCGCACCTGTCCAAGCGCAGCCTGCTGGGCGCTTCCCTGCTTGCGCTGCTGTGCGCCGCGTTGCCCCAACAGCCGGCCCAGGCCCAGGGCCCGCGCAACTTTGCCACGCTGGCCATGGTGGCCGAGCCGCAGACGCTCGACCCGATGGCCTCGACCGCAGACCTGGTCGGAACCATCATGCAGCACGTGTATGAAACGCTCTACACATTCGACGCCAAGTGGAACGTGGTGCCGATGCTGGCCGAGAGCAGCCCCAAGATCTCCACCGACGGCAAGACCTACGCCATCACCCTCCGCAAGGGCGTGATGCTGCACAACGGCCGCGAACTCACGGCCGACGACGTGGTGGCCAGCCTGCAGCGCTGGATGGACCAGTCGCCGCGCGGCAAGGCCGTGGGCAAGGAAGTCGAGAGCCTCAAGGCCAAGGGCCCGCTGGGCGTGGAGATCGTTTTGAAGGCGCCGTATGCGCCGCTGCTGTCGCAGCTTGCGCTGCCGAGCGGCATGGCCGCCATCATGGCCAAGGACTCCATCGCCTCGCCGCTGAAGGATTTCGTCGGCACCGGCCCCTACAAGTTCAAGGAGCGCCGGCCCGACCAGTTCGTGCTGCTCACGCGCTTCGACAAATACACAGCGCGCAAGGAGCCCGCAAGCGGCTACGGCGGCAAGCGCGAAGCAGCGATTGAAGAACTGCGCTTCGTGCCCGTGCCCAATGCGAGCACGCGCGTCGAAGGCGCCCTGGCCGGCCAGTACGACTTTGCCGACCTGCTGCCCGTCGAGGCGCTGCCTCGGCTCGAAAAAGCCGGTGGCAAGACCGTGCCGATCATGACGCCGTCGTTCGGCTTTCCGTACCTGGTGCTCAACACCAAGGAAGGCGTTGCCTCCAACCAAGCCATCCGCCAGGCCATTCAAACGGCGCTCGGCGAGGGCGAGATGCTCGCAGCCGGCTTTGGCGACACGCGCTTCTTCGTGGCCGAGGGCAACCACTTTCCGAAAGGCTCGCCGTTCTATTCGGCGGCCGGCGCCACGCTGTACAACGAACGCAACGCGCCCAAGGCCAAGGAGGCCGCGGCCAAGGCCGGCTACAAGGGCGAGCCGATCCGCGTGCTCACCAGCCGCCAGTACGACTTTCACTACAACATGTCGCTCCTGATGGCCGAGCAGCTCAAGCGCGCCGGGTTCAAGGTCGACCTCAACGTGGTCGACTGGGCCACGCTGGTGCAGCGCCGCAACGATCCCAAGCTCTGGGACATCTACGTCACCCACTCGGGCCAGTTCCCAGAGCCGATGCTCTCGCCTCCGCAACTCGGCGACGGTGCGCCCGGCTGGTGGGACACGCCTGCTAAGAAGGCGGCGCTGCAGGCCTTCAATGTCGAAAGCGACCCGGCCAAGCGCGGCGCGCTGTGGGGCAAGGTGCAGCAGGTGGTCTACGAAGAGGTGCCGTACATCAACGTCGGCAAGTTCAACGGCCTCTCGGCCAAGAGCCCGGCGCTGGACAACTACCAGCCGGCCACCTGGCCGTTCTTCTGGAACGCCCGGATCAAGTAATGGCGCCGTCCGCTCTCGCATCGGCTCGACAAGACCGCACCCCATGATCCGCTACATCGCTTCGCGCGCCGCCGGCATGCTGGTGGTGCTCGCCATCGTGGCGGTGCTCGTCTTCGTGCTCACGCGCGCGGCCTCGGGCGATCCGGTGTCGGTGCTGCTGGGCGACCAGGCCACCGCCGCCGACATTGCCCGCGTGCAGAAGGAATACGGCCTGGACAAGCCGTTGCCCGTGCAGTTCGGCTATTGGCTGCGCGAGGTGCTGCAGGGCAACCTTGGCACCTCCATCTTCCTGCAGCGGCCGGTCACGCAGGCGCTGTGGGAGCGGGCCGAACCGACCACGCTGCTCGCGCTCATGGCCGTGGCCATTGCGGCGCTGATCGGCGTGCCCTGCGGCATTGTCTCGGCCGTGTTCCGCGGCCGCGTCGTCGACCAGCTGTTCACAGGCATTGCGATGCTCGGCGCCAGCATTCCGAGCTTCTGGCTCGGCATCGTGCTGATCCAGATCTTCGCAGTGTCGTTCGGCTGGTTTCCGGTGTCCGGCTACGGCGCGCCCGATGCGCCGTTCGCCGAGCGGCTGCATGCGCTGGTATTGCCGGCCACGGTGCTCGGCCTCTTGAACTCGGCGCTCATCATCCGCTTCACGCGCGCCTCGATGCTCGACGTGCTCGGCGAGGACTATGTGCGCACCGCGCGCTCCAAGGGCCTGAGCGAGAGCGTGGTCGTGCTCAAGCATGCGCTGCGCAATGCATTGGTGCCCATCGTCACGGTGATCGGCCTCACGGTCGCGCTGATGATCGGCGGCGCCGTCATTACCGAAACCGTATTCGGCCTGCCGGGTGTCGGCAACCTGGTGGTGAGCGCGGTGCTGCGACGCGACTACCCGGTGATCCAGGGCGCGTTGCTCGTGATCGCGGCGATCTACGTGCTGATCAATTTCTCCATCGACCTGCTGTATGCGGTGGTCGATCCGCGCGTGAAGGTTTGAGAGAAAAAATGCAAATGCCCCGAATGCTCCGCCAGCTGATGCACCGACGCATCGTGATGGTCTCCGCGCTGGTGCTGCTGGTCATCGCGGTCATGGCCATCGGCGCCCCGCTGTTCGCCTCCATCGATCCCAACGACACCGCCGTGCTGCAACGCCTGAAGGGGCCGAGCGCCGAGCACCTGCTTGGCACCGACGAGTTGGGCCGTGACATGTACTCGCGCATCGTGCATGGTGCCCGCTACTCGCTGGCGATTGCGGCGCTCACCGCGCTCGGCGCGGTCGTCGCCGGCACCGTGCTGGGTCTCATGGCCGGTTTCTTTCGCCGCCTCGACGCGCCGCTGATGCGCGTGGTCGACGCGATGATGTCGTTCCCAGACATCCTCCTGGCCATCGCGCTCGTCGCGATACTCGGCCCTTCGCTCATCAACACGGTGCTGGCGCTGGTGCTGGTCTACACCCCACGCGTGGCGCGGGTGGTGCGGGCCTCGACGCTGGTGGTGCGCGAGCTGCTGTTCGTCGAAGCGGTGCGTGCATTGGGCGTACGCACCTCGCGCATCCTGTGGCGGCACATCCTGCCCAACCTGATGTCGCCGATCCTCGTGCAGGTGTCGTTCATCTTTGCCTACGCCATCCTGGCCGAGGCGGGGCTCTCGTTTCTCGGCGTCGGCGTGCCGCCCGAAATTCCGACCTGGGGCACCATGGTCGCGGGCAGCCAGCAGTACGCGCACCAGGCCTTCTGGGTGGTGCTGTTTCCGGGGCTCGCCATCATCTTTACCGCGCTCTCGCTGCAGCTGCTGGGTGACGGCGTGCGCGACCTGCTCGACCCCAAACTGAAGAAGACGCTGTGATGACGACCCCCACGAACACACCGCGTCTCCAGGTCAGCAACCTGAGCACCAGCTTTCCCACCGAAGACGGCCTCATCCGCTCGGTGGCCGACGTGAGCTTCTCGATCCAGCCCGGCAAGACGACGGCGCTGGTGGGCGAATCGGGCTCGGGCAAGTCGGTCACCAGCCTCACGCTGATGCGCCTCTTGCCAAAGACTGCGAATGCGCAGGTCAGCGGTTCGGCTTCTTTCGTCACCCGCGAAGGCAAGTCGCTCGACCTGCTGCAGATCGGCGAGCGCGAAATGCGCAGCCTGCGCGGCAACCAGCTGTCGATGATCTTCCAGGAGCCGATGACCAGCCTGAACCCGGTCTTCACCATCGGCGAGCAGATTGCCGAGAGCGTGCGGCTGCACAAGGGCCTCGACCGCAAGGCGGCCATGGCCCATGCGCTGCGCATGCTGGAGCTGGTCGAGATTCCGGCCGCGGCGCAGCGCATTCACGAGTACCCGCATCAGCTGTCAGGCGGCATGCGCCAGCGCGTGATGATTGCGCTGGCCATGGCCTGCGACCCGACGCTGCTGATTGCCGACGAGCCCACCACCGCGCTCGACGTGACCATCCAGGCGCAGATCCTCGAACTCATGCGCCGGCTGCAGGCCGAGACGGGCATGAGCATCCTCTTCATCACCCACAACCTCGGCGTGGTCGCGCACCATGCGGATGATGTGGTGGTGCTGTACGCAGGTCGCGTGGTCGAGAGCGCACCCGTGCGGCCGCTGTTCGCGCAGCCTGAGCATCCATACACCCAAGGGCTCCTGGCCTGCCTTCCGGGCAAGGCGCGCCTGCCGGGGCAGCCCAAGCCGAAGCGGCTGTTCGCGATTCGCGGGCAGGTGTCGAGCCCGCTCGCGCCGCCGCCGGGCTGTGCATTCGAGCCGCGCTGCGACCATGCGGTGGCAGGGTGCAAGGAGGCGATGCCTCCGCTCATCGATATCCGGCAAGACCGCCAGGTGCGCTGCACTCGGGTGCAGCCGGATGCGCAACTTGCGAGGGTTGCATGAGCCGCCCGCCGCTGACCCCGTCTTGCTCCCTCCCCTTCCGGGGGAGGGTTGGGGTGGGGGCTCTGGGCGGTGGAGACCGTCGCAACAATAAAACGCCCGCGTGCCCCCACCCCAGCCCTCCCCCGGAAGGGGAGGGAGAAAGTCCACAATGACCACCGCCGCTCCCCTCATCGAAGTCCGCAGCCTCAAGAAATACTTCGGCAGCAGCGACCGCCCGGTGCGCGCGGTCGACGATGTGTCGTTCGCCATCCGCCCCGGCGAAACACTGGGCCTCGTCGGCGAATCGGGCTCGGGCAAGAGCACCATCGGCCGCACCGTGCTGCGGCTCGTAGAGCGCACCGATGGCCAGGTGCTCTACCGCGGCGACGACATCGGCGCACTCTCGGGCGAGCGCATGCGCAAACTGCGCAGCAAGCTGCAAATCATTTTTCAGGACCCGTATGCAAGCCTGAACCCGAAGATGCGCATCAGCGCCATCCTCGGCGAGGCGCTGTCCACGCACGGCTTGCACAAGGGCGCCGCCGCGCGCGACAAGCGCATTGCCGAGCTGCTTGAAACCGTGGGCCTGCGCGCCGAGCATGCGAGCCGCTTTCCGCACGAGTTCTCGGGCGGCCAGCGACAGCGCATCGGCGTGGCACGCGCGCTTGCGGTCGAGCCCGAGTTCATCGTGGCCGACGAGCCGCTGTCGGCGCTCGACGTGTCGATCCAGTCGCAGGTCATCAACCTGCTGGCCGACCTGCGCGAGCGGCTTGGGCTGACCATGCTCTTCATCTCGCACGACCTCGACGTGGTCGAGTACCTGTGCGACCGCGTGGTGGTGCTCTACCTCGGCAAGGTGATGGAAGTGGCCGAGACCGACGAGCTGTTCGCGCGTCCCTCGCATCCCTACACCCAGGCGCTGCTGGCCGCGAGGCCGAAGCCCGACCCGACGCTGGCCACCGAACGCATCGCCCTCAAGGGCGACATTCCCAGCCCCATCTCGCCGCCATCGGGCTGCGTGTTCCGCACCCGCTGCCCCCACGCCATCGAGGCCTGCGCTCAGACCGTGCCGCCGCTCGAAGAGATTTCCGTCGGACACTACAGCGCCTGCATCCGCAAAGAGCTGCTCTCCAACAATGCCGCATGACCATGACCGACATCACCGCCGCCACCGACAACATCAACGATTTCAACGACCCCCTGCTGGGCAGCAGCTTCAAGGGCTACCCGCGCACCCAGCCGCCGCGCCGCCGCAGCGAAGTAGGCGCCGCGGGCTGGAACGTGCTCGCGGGCGACCTGCCGCTGCCGCTGGCCGTGCTCAAGCGCGAGGCGCTCGAGCACAACCTGGCCTGGATGCAGTCGCGCGTGCGCGAGTGGGGCATCGACCTGGCGCCGCACGGCAAGACCACCATGTCGCCGCAGCTCTTCCAGCGCCAGCTCGACGCCGGCGCCTGGGGCCTGACCTTTGCCACGGTCACGCAGCTTGCCGTGGGCGTGGCGGCCGGCGCACGCCGCACGCTCATCGCCAACCAGGTGGTCAGCGACGAAGACCTGGCCGGAATCCAGCTGCTGCTGCAGGCGCATGTCGACCTGCGCATCGTGTTCCTGGTCGATTCGCTCGCGCAGCTTGCGCTGATCGAAGACTGGGCGAAACGCCATCCGGCGAGCGTGCCTTTCGAGGTCATGATCGAGATCGGTGTCGAAGGCGCGCGCACCGGTTGCCGCACGCATGAGGAAGCCGTGGCCCTTGCCACGCGGCTTCGCGCGAGCGATGCGGTCAAGCTCGTGGGCATCGAAACCTACGAAGGGCAGGGCGCCACCGGCGCCAGCGACGCCGACACGGCCTACGCCACCACGCTGATGGACCGCGTGGAAGCCATCGCACGCCATTGCGACACCAAGCAGCTGTTCGAAACCCCCGAGGTGCTGGTCTCCGCCGGCGGCTCGGCCATCTTCGACCTGGTGGCCGGCCGTTTGAAGCCCGCGCTGGGTTCGCCCGTGCGTGGCCTGCTGCGTTCGGGTTGCTATGTCACGCACGACCACGGCTTTTACAAGCGCATGGTGAGCGCGGTGGACGAGCGGCTGGGCTGCGATTGCGGCGAGAGCCTGCGCCCCGCCATGGAGGTGTGGGCCACCGTGCAATCGCGGCCCGAACCTGGCCTGGCGATTCTTGCAGTCGGCAAGCGCGACATTTCCTTCGATCTCTCGATGCCGGTGCCGATCGCACGCGCGCCCCGCGGCATGCTTGAGGCGGAGCCCGTTCCCGCCGGCTGGAAGATCACCGCGCTGAACGACCAGCACGCCTACCTGCGCTGGGACGCCTCCGAAGAAGCGCAGGCACCCGTGGTGGGCGACCGCGTCGGCCTGGGCATTTCGCACCCCTGCACCACCTTCGACAAATGGCACTGGATGCCGGTGGTCGAAGAGAACTACCGCGTGAGCGACGCCGTCGCCATGCACTTCTGAGCCACGCCAACCGATGACTCCTTCATTGCTTCAGAAGATCGGCGAGATCCGCAGCAGCGCGCCTGCCACGCGCCGCGCGATTCTCGACCTGATCCTCGAAGACCCCGACCGCGCGCTCGAGGAAAGCTTCGAGCAGCTGGCCGAGCGCTCGGGCAGCTCCGTGCCCACCATCATGCGCACTTGCCGCGACCTGGGCTTTGCGGGACTGCGCGAGTTCAAGCTCGCTCTCGCGCAAGAGCTCGCGCTGGGCGGCTCGCCGCTGCACCGGCGCGTGAACATCGAGGACGCGGCCGACGAAGTCGTCAGCAAGATCGCGCGCAGCGCGGCGGCGTCGGTCTCGGGTGTGCGCGGGCAGCTCGACATGCAGGTGCTCGAAGGAGCCGTAGCCGCCATTGCGGCCGCACCGCACGTCGACTTGTACGGTGCGGGCGCCACCTCGTGGTTCATGGCCAACGACCTGCAGGCGCGGCTCTTCAGGCTCGGTCTTTCAGCCAATGCCTGGGCCGACTACCACCTGCAGCAGGTGGCGGGTGCGGCGCAGCGTCCGGGTGGCGTGGTCATTGCCATCTCGCACGTGGGCGGCATGCCTTCGCTGCTCGACGCAGTGGACATCGCGCGCGGGCAGGGCGCCAAGGTGGTCGCGCTCACGCGGCCGGACACAGCGCTGGCGGCGAAGGCCGACTTCCTGCTGGGCCTGTCCGTGCCCGATGACGCCGTGATGCACGTGGGCATCGATGCCTACCTGACACACCTCACCGCCATCGAGATTCTCACGGTGCTGGTGGCGCAGCGGCGCGGCGAGCCCGCGGTGCAACGGCTGCAGCGTGCGCGCGAGGCCTTCCAGCGCCACGGCATCGACGCCGCGACGCATCCGCTGCAAAGCTGGGACGGCGGCGGCATCAATACAGGGGGCCGTGCATCGTGAGCGGAGAAGCCAAAGCCATATTGCTCGAGGCCGGCCTCGTGGTCGACGGCTCGGGCGGGCCTTCATGGACTGGCGACGTGCTGCTGCAGGGCGATCGAATCGTTGCGCTTGGCGAAGGCCTGCGTGAGCGGCTGCCCGAAGGCCTTGCGCTGGCCGATATCGAGATCGTCGACTGCCGCAAGAAGGTGATAGCCCCCGGCTTCATCGACGCGCACACGCACGACGACGCCATCGTGCTGCGCGACCCGCTCTGCCTGCCCAAGGTATCGCAGGGCATCACCACCGTGGTGACAGGCAACTGCGGCATTTCGCTTGCGCCCTACCGCACGCCGCAATCCAAGCCGCCGCTCACGCTGCTGGGCGCCGAGTCGTTCAAGCACGCCACCATGGCCGAGTACCGCGCGGCTGTCGATGCGACGCAGCCCGCGCTCAACGTCGCGGCGTTGGTGGGCCACACCACGTTGCGCTTCGCGGCGATGGAAGCGCTCGACCGCCCCGCGAGCGCCGACGAACTGGCGCGGATGGCGGCGCTGCTCGACAGCAGCATGGCCGAGGGTGCGCATGGCATGTCGTCGGGTCTGTTCTACGAAGAAGCGTTTGCCGCTCCCGCCGAGGAAGTGACTGCGCTCGCACGCGTCGTCGCAAGGCACGGCGGCGTCTACGCGACGCATCTGCGCAGCGAAATGCAGCAGATCATCGAGGCACTGCATGAAGCGGGCGACACGGCTTTCAGCGCCGGCGTGCCGCTCGTCATTTCGCACCACAAATGCGCCGGCCCCGCCAACTGGGGCCGCACGAAGGAAACGCTGCCGCTGATCGAGGCGCTGGCGGAGCGGCAGAAAATTTCGATGGACGTGTACCCCTATGTGGCCGGCTCCACCGTGCTGCGCGAAGACCTGGTCGACGGCGTCATCGACGTGCTGCTGACCTGGTCCGACCCGCACCCCGAGATGACCGGCCGCCTCATCTCCGACATTGCGCGCGAATGGGGCACCACCGAACAGGAGGCGTGCCTGCGCCTGAAGCCCGGCGGCGCCTGCTACTTCCAGATGCAGGAAGAAGACGTGGAGCGCGTCATCGCGCATCCGCTCACCATGATCGGCAGCGACGGCCTCCCGCACGACCGCCACCCGCATCCGCGGCTGTGGGGCGCATTCCCACGTGTGTTCGCGCGCTACTGGCGCCAGCGCCGCCTGTTCACGCTGGAGCAGGCCGTGCACAAGATGACGGGCATGACGGCGCGCAACCTGCGCATCGCCGACCGCGGGTTGCTGCGCGTGGGTGCCATGGCCGACGTGGTGGTGTTCGACCCGGAGACCATTGCCGACACCGCAACCTATGACAAGCCGCATGGTGTGAGCCTGGGCGTGGAGCGGGTGTTCGTGAATGGGGTGCTGGCGTATCGCGGCGGCGGCGCCGAGGCGAAGGTGCTGGCTCGGGCGGGGCGGATGCTTAGCCGGGGGCTGAGGGCGTAATTCATCCGGGGCGCGTGCAAAGGCCACCGGGTACTCCCCTCCGCGAATGTCCCCCGGGCTTCGCCCTCCTCCTTTATTTCGCTGCGTGGAGCACCCGATGGCCTGTGCACTGGGGCACGCTCTCAATTTGTCGCAGGGCAATCGGTACTCTGAACAAATGTTTTCTCCGTCGGCGGGATCGGTCCGGAGCGCCCCGCGCCGCGGTGCGCCTGATAGGGCCTCGTGCGGATTCAGAGGGCGGACATCGCACCGCTGACAAGGCGGGCGTGCGCGATGTGCGCGGCCCGGGCCGGCTGCAAGCCGCTAGTCCCTGCCGCGTCATAGCGTGCGAGCGCATGGTCGCCATCGAAGTCCTCCACCAGCAGCAAACCAGCATCAAGCAGCACTGCCTTCAAGGTAGCCGGGTCAAAACCCGAGAGGAACGCTTCGCCGACGGAGGCCACCTTGCTTCTCAATCTGCGGAAGCTTTCGACTTCCTCGTGATCGGCGTCACACAAGATAGCCTCGTCCACATAGGTGAAAACCAGTTCGCTTCCGGCGGGGGCATATGAAGCGATCGCGCGGAGAGTGGCGAGGTTAGCCTCCCGCGTCAGATACATGGTGACCCCGAGCCACGAGAAGAAAGTCGGCTGCATGGTTTGGAAAGAGGATCGCCCCAGGGCCGATCCCAGCGTTTCGACGGCCAGGTCGGCCTCGACGAAATGTACGTCGGCGGATTCGGGAACCCCGCATCTCTGCAAGCACTGTCGCTTCATGCGCTGGGTCGCGGGGTGGTCGACCTCATAGATCGTCAGCCCTTCGGCCCAAGCTGGACGGCGGCAGATGAAGCTGTCGAAACCCGCACCGATGATCACGTACTGTGCGACGCCCTGCGCAACGGCGGCCTTCAGTGCATCCTCGGTGTAGCGGCTTCGTAAGATTACGTCCGCATATGCAGGGTTGGCGCGCAGCGCGGCGTCGAGAATCTTGTCGGGCGCTTCTGCGACTTCGAAGCGCCTGGATGCATCCACGCTCTGCAATGCCCGCTCGCGCAGGGCTATTCGCACCGCGTCAGGAATCAGGCGGTCGCCCCATGGATCGTTCAACAGCGGAACTGGGTCGCCCCGCGTATGAAGTGCTCGCATCAGCGAGGTGGCAACGGCGGTGCGGCTGGCATCTGAAGGGTTCACAAGGGTCTCCGTGCTTTGGGGCGCGAAGTGTCAGCCAGGGTCTCGAATCTGTACAGTGCATTGTTCTCATGCTTCAGCTGCACAAAATGAACTCATTGGATCTCAATCTACTTGCCGCACTCGACGCACTGCTGGGCGCAGGAAGTGTGGCAGGGGCCGCGCAGCGCATGCATCTGAGCGCTCCCGCCATGAGCCATACGCTGGCGCGCATCCGGGACGCACTCGGCGATCCGATTCTTGTGAGAGCCGGCCGCAAGCTGATTCCGACGCCAAGGGCGGATGCCTTGCGCGAGCCGGTGCGCCGCCTGATCGCCGAAGCGAGAATGTTGATGCAACCGGATGGCGGCGTACCGCTGGCGCGTGTGGAGCGCGAGTTCACGGTGCGGGCGCCCGAGGGGATGGGAATTGTCTATGGCGCCACATTGCTTGCTGCACTTCGGAAAGACATTCCTTTGGCGCGGCTGCGCTTCGTTCCCGAAAGCAATAGCGATGCGATGGCGCTGCGCGAAGGCAGGATCGATCTGGACGTAGGGACCTTGTTCGACAAGGGCCCCGAAGTCCTGAGTTCTCTGCTCTATGAACAGCGGATTGTCGGCGTGGTCCGGGCCGAACATGAACTGCTGAAGGCACGCATTACGCCAAAGCGTTTCGCCGCCCAGCAACACGTGGCTGTCATCCAACGTGGCATGGCGAAGGAGACTGTCGACCGACTTCTGGCCGAGATAGGCGTTGCGAGACAAATTGCATTGACTGTGCCCAGTGGCTACGGTGCATTGATGGCGGTCGCACGTTCGGCATTGGTCGCCTGTGTGCCGGAATCGTTGGCTCGAACCGTGGCGGATGGGCTCGGCTTGGAGATTTTCAAGCTGCCTGTTGCGGTTCCTGCCGAGCGAGTGCTGCAGGCTTGGCACCCGCGGGACGACGCCGACCCGGCGCATCGGATCTTGCGGACTTGCGTTGCTTCTGTGTCGAAAGATGCGAGCTTTGGCCCACTTGCAGCACGCGGCGGTGAAATGGTGTCGCACCGCGCACTTCTGGCACGAAGATGACGAATGTCCGTCTTCGTGGGTCGCTTGCCGCGACTCGACCTTCCTTTCTTCGACAATCTTCATGAACGCTATTCACCGTCGACCAGTCCCCCTGGCCAAGGCCTACCGCCTGATCAACCACGGCCCCACCGTCCTCGTGAGCGCGGCGCACGGCGGACAGCGCAACATCATGGCGGCGGCTTGGGCCATGCCGCTGGACTTCAATCCGCCCAAGGTGGCCGTGGTGCTCGACAAGAGCACGTGGACGCGAACGCTGATCGAAGGCGCGGGCACCTTTGCGCTGCAGGTGCCCGCGCGCGCCCAGCTCGACCTGACGGAAGCCCTGGGCAACAGCTCGGGCCGCGAGATCGTCGAGCGCGACGGGCGGGACAAGTTCGCGGCCTACGGGCTGCAGACTTTTGCCGGCACCGCCGGTACGGCGCCCTTGCTGGAAGGCTGCGTGGCCTGGCTCGAATGCCGGCTGCTGCCGGAGCCGCACATTCAGCAAAGCTACGACCTGTTCCTGGGCGAGGTGATCGCCGCAGAGGCCGACTCGCGCGTGTTTGCCGAAGGGCGCTGGAACTTCACCGGGCATGATGACCTCCGGACGCTGCACCATGTGGCGGGCGGTCACTTCATTGTCGATGGCGACGCGGTGGATGCGCGGCCTTTCGCGCCCGTACAGACTTAGTTTCTTGAACGGCGGCAGCCCGGATCAGGGCGCCGGCCGGCGCGCAATGGGCGCCACCAGCATGTGCCGCAAAGCCAGTACGCCGCACACCGTTGCAAGCAAGATTGCCAGCAGGGCCAGCGCGGTGTCCGCGAGCGAAATGGTTTCGGGCAGGTCGCTCAGGAAAATCGTGCCGGTGTTGTAGGCCGCATGCAGCGCGATGCACGGAATGAGCGAGCGTGTGCGCTCATAGAGCCATCCGAGCACCGTTCCCATGACCAGACCCACGACAAACTGGTAGATGTTCATGTGTGCCACGCCGAAGAGCAACGCCGAGCCCAGGATGGCCTGCCACCTCGAATAGCGCTGCAGGAAACCCCGCAGCACGATGCCGCGGAACAGCATTTCCTCGAGCAGGGGCGCCATCACGCAAACGGCCAGCGTGGCGGCTACGCTGCCGTCGGCCATGCGGCTGAACATCGATTCCTCCCAGGCCGAAAGCGGCGCGACCAGCACCAGCAGGTTCATCGCGGTCACTATCACCACCATCAGCCCGGGCACCAGCAGCAGCACTGGCGGCACGATCAGCACCAGCGTGGCCCTGGCGGAGGCCGGAGACTGGTGAAACAACTCGCGATAGGTGAGCTGCTGGAAGTGCATGACGCCGGCAAAGACGCAGCCGTTGCCCAGCACGGCGGCAAGCACGCCAAGCTGCATGTCGTTCAGTCCGAGCCAGCGGTTGGCGTCGCGCAGTGCAACGGCAATGACGAACTCGCAGAGGAACAGTGCCAGGAACAGGAGGGCGGCTTGCGGCCCGCTGGGAAAGCCCTGGCTCTTCACAGCAGGAAAGGAATGAAGCGCCTCGTGCGGCGCATGTAGTCGCGGTAGGCATCGCCGAAATGCGCGATGCATTCCTTTTCATCGCTGCGCGCCGTCAGAAACAGCAGCACCGTGGCCGCCAGCACCAGCGCAAGGGTGAGCCAGGTGAACTGCTTGAGGAAGGCGCCCCAGGCCAGCAGCATCAGCGCCGTGTACATGGGGTGGCGAATGTAGCGGAAGGCGCCGGTACTGACGATGGACGAGGTTTTCTCGAAACCGTAGAGCGCCGGATCGTCGTTGCGCGCCTCGGTCGGCTTGCCATGGACCTTGAGCAGCCTCACCGCATGGATCGGCAGCCAGATCGAGAGGGCCAGCAGCACGCAGGAGAGCAGCTGCGTGAACGACAGCGGGTCGACATGCCACACCGGCAGGTTCACGATGATGAGCACCAGCATGCACTCCCACGCGAAGAAGCGGTAGAAGCCGTGCGAGCCCGGCTGGCGCAGCGGCCCGCGCGAAACGTAGAGCAGCGCGGCCGTGCCGGCGACAAAAAGAAAGATCTGAAACCAGAGGAGCATGGCGGCCGAATTTACACGGCCCGCCCGACTTCAGCCAGAGATGGAGAAGCCTCCGTCCACAGGAATGGCCGTCCCGGTCACGTAATCGGAGGCTTGGCTCGCAAGAAACACCGCCGTGCCCGCAATATCGGCCGGCTTGCCCCAGCGGCCGGCGGCGGCGCGGGCCACCACCCGGTCGTACAGGCCCGGAATCTGGCTGCGGGCGCCGTCGGTCAGTTCGGTCTCGAACCAGCCCGGGAGAATCGCGTTGACCTGGATGTTGTCCGCCGCCCATGAAAGCGCGGTCGACTTGGTGAGCTGCACGATGCCCGCCTTGCTCGCGGCATAGGCCGGGGCGTAGGGTGCGCCGAAGATCGACATCATCGAGCCGATGTTGATGATCTTGCCGCCGCCCGCCTTCTTCAGGTGGGGATGTGCGGCCCGGCTGCACAGGAAGGCGCTGGTCAGGTTGGTGTCCATCACCTTGTGCCACTCGTCCAGAGCCAGTTGGTCGACCGGCTTGCGCACCGTGGTGCCGGCGTTGTTGATGAGGATGTCGAGCCTGCCGCAGCGCGCAGCCGCTTCGTCGAAGGCCTTCTGCACCGAGGCTTCATTGGCCACATCGACTTCGAGCGCAAAGCTGTCGCTGCCCAGCGCCTTGAGCGCTTCGACCGCGGCGGCCGATTTCTGGGCATTGCGCGCGGCAACGATGACGCGGGCGCCGGCTTGGGCAAGGCCCTGGGCCATGCCCAGGCCGATGCCGCCATTGCCGCCGGTGACGAGTGCTGTTTTTCCTGTGAGATCGAACATCAGGTGGATTCTGGTTTCTTGGAGACGAGGGTCAGGATATCGTAGCTCGCGACCAGCTCGCCGTCCTGGTTGGTCACCTCCACATCCCAGGCCACCACGCCCTGGCCCTGGCCGCTCGCGTCCTTCTTGTTGCGGTCGATCTTGCGCTTGCAGGTCAGTCGCGCGCGGATGGTGTCGCCAATGCCCACCGGCTTGACGAAGCGCAGCGTGTCGAGCCCATAGTTGGCGAGCACCGGGCCCGGCGCGGGCGATACGAAAAGGCCCGCCGCCGCCGACAGCACGAAGTAGCCGTGCGCAATGCGCTTGCCGAAGGGCGACTCCTTCGCCGCCACTTCGTCGAAGTGCATGTAGAAATAGTCGCCCGAGATGCCGCCGAAGGCCACGATGTCGGCCTCGCCGACCGTGCGGCGGTGCGTGAGCAATGAGTCGCCGATGCGCAGGTCTTCGAAATGGCGGCGGAAGGGGTGCACCTCGCTTTCGCGCACCGCCGCGCCGCGCACGTGCTCGCAGGTGATCGCGGCCAGCATGGTGGGCGAGCCCTGCACCGCGGCGCGCTGCAGGTAGTGCTTCACGGCGCGCAGGCCGCCGAGCTCTTCACCGCCGCCCGCGCGGCCGGGGCCGCCGTGCTTGAGCTGCGGCAGCGGAGAGCCGTGGCCGGTCGATTCGGCGGCCGCTTCGCGGTCGAGCACCAGCAGGCGGCCGTGCCATGCGGCAGCCACCGGAATGGCCTTGGCCGCAATGGCCGCGTCGCGCGTGACCAGCGTGCCCACCAGGCTGCCGCGGCCTCGCGCGGCCAAAGCGAGCGCTTCGTCGATGCCGTCATAGGACATGAGCGTGCTGACGGGGCCGAAGGCTTCGACATCGTGCGCGGCATCATGTTCGAGCGGCTTGCGGCTCAAGAGCAGCGTGGGCGCGAAGAAGGCGCCGTCGTTCACGCCGTCGCCTACCGGCGAGAAGCCGTCGCGCTCGCCGTAGACCAGTTCGGCGCCTTGCAGCAGCGTGGCGACGCGTTCGGCCACGTCGGTTTTTTGCGCATGCGAGGCGAGCGCGCCCATGCGCACCTCTTCGCGTGACGGATCGCCGATGACTGTCTTTGCGAGCCGCGCGCGCAGCCGTTCGGCCACCGCATCCAGGTGCTGGCGCGGCACGATCGCGCGGCGGATGGCGGTGCACTTCTGGCCGGCCTTGATGGTCATCTCGCGCGCCACCTCTTTCACGAAGAGGTCGAACTCCTCGTCGTCCGGCGTCACGTCGGGCGCGAGGATTGCGCAGTTGAGTGAATCGGCCTCGGCGTTGAACGGTATCGAATGGCGAACCAAGTTCGGGTGCACGCGCAGCTTGGCGGCGGTGTCGGCCGATCCGGTGAAGGTGACCACATCGGCACTCCCGAGCCGGTCGAGCAGGTCGCCCGTGCCGCCGACCACGAGTTGCAGGCTGCCTTCCGGCAGGATGCCCGACTGCACGATGAGCCGCACCAGCGCCTCGGTCAGGTAGCTGGTCGCCGTGGCCGGCTTGCCGATGCACGGCATGCCCGCGAGAAAGCTGGGGGCGAACTTTTCGAGCAGGCCCCACACCGGAAAGTTGAACGCATTGATGTGCACCGCCACGCCGCCGCGCGGCACCAGGATGTGCGTGCCCGCAAACCCGCCCTTCTTGCCGAGCGGAAAGGCCGGGCCTTCATGCACCAGGTTGCCGGAGGGCAGCTCATTGGTGCCGATGCCCGCGTAGGCGCTGAGCGTGCCGGCGCCGCCTTCGATGTCGATCCAGCTGTCGGCGCGGGTCGCGCCTGTGTGGGCGGAGATGGCGTAGAGCGTTTCCTTGTGCGTGGCCAGGTACTTGGCCAGTGCCTTCAGGCGCTCGGAGCGTTGCTGGAAGTCGAGAGCCATCAGCGCGGGGAGGCCGACTTTGCGTGCGTGGTTCAACGCCTCGGCGAAGTCGATGGCCTCGGCATGCGTGCTGGCCACGGGCTGGCCGTTGACGGCGCTGCGCAGCTGCTGCGCGCTTTCCTTGCCGATCCAGCGGCCGGCGATGTAGCTTTGAAGGGTGGTCATGGTGATGTCCTTTGGCTTTGTATTGCTCCTTCCCCTTCCGGGGGAAGGCTGGGATGGGGGCAGGCGGCGTTGGTTCGGCGCAGTGCTTTATCAAGTGCCGTCGTGCCCCCACCCAACCCTCCCCCGGAAGGGGAGGGAGGAAGACGGTTCAATGTTTGTTGCCGATGCCCAGATAGGTATCGATGATTCGCTGGTCGTGCAGCAGGTCGCCTGCATTGCCTTCAAGCGCCACTGCGCCTATCTCGAGCACATAGGCCCGGTCGGCCACTTGCAGCGCGGCGCGTGCGTTCTGCTCCACCAGCAGCACCGAGACCCCATGGCTGCGCAGTTGCGACACCACGCGCAGCACTTCGCGCACCACAAGCGGCGCCAGGCCCAGCGAGGGTTCATCGAGCATCAGCAGTCGCGGGCGCGCCATCAATGCGCGGCCGATGGCCAGCATCTGCCGCTCGCCGCCCGAGAGCGTCGAAGCCAGCTGCGGCTTGCGCTCGCGCAGGCGCGGAAAGATCTCGAACACTTCTTCCATGCGTGCACGCTGGTCGCGCTTGCCCTTGCGCCACTGGTAGAAGCCGCCGAGCAGAAGGTTGTCTTCGACCGACATGTCGCCGAACAGCTCGCGCCGCTCGGGCACCAGCGCCACGCCGCGCGCCACCATGGTCTCGACGCCGGGGCGCGCGATGCGTTCGCCATGCAGCGAGAGGCTTCCGGTGGAAGGAAGCAGTCCCATCGCCGCGCACAGCAGCGTGGTCTTGCCCGCGCCGTTGGGCCCGATGACGGTGACGATCTCGCCTTCGTTCACATGCAGGCGCACGCTGTGCACCGCCTCCACGGTACGGTAGGCAACGCAGAAGCCGTCGAGCTGAAGGAGCGGATGGCTCATCGCGCGTCCTCCAGCAGCTGGTCGTCGGCACCACCCAGGTAAGCCTCGAGCACGCGCGGGTTGGCCTGCACTTCAGCCGGCGTGCCAGTCGCGATGACGGTGCCGAACTCCAGCACGGTGATGCGGTCGGCGAGGTTCATCACAAATTCCATGTCATGTTCCACCACGAGAATGCCGAGGCCTTCGGCGCGCAACTGGCTCAGCAGCACGGAAAGCGCGCGCTTCTCCAGGTGACGCAGGCCCGCGGCGGGTTCGTCGAGCAGCAGCACCGAGGGTTGGCCGGCCAGCGCGCGCGCAATCTCGACCACGCGCTGCTGTCCGAGCGAAAGTGATGCGGCCGGCGTATCGGCATGCTCGCCAAGGCCGCAGCGCTCGATCTGGCGGCGGGCTTCGGTCATCAGCGCGGCTTCTTCCGCGCGGTCCAGCCGAAGCATGGCGGCGAGCCATCCGCGCCGGGCACGCAGGTGCGCGCCCAGCGCCACGTTCTCGACCACGCTGCGCTGGCCGAGCAGGCGCACATGCTGGAAGGTGCGGCCGAGGCCGAGCGCGGCAAACACGCGCGAGGGCCTGGCGGCCATCGGCTGGCCGGCGAGCCGCACTTCGCCCGAGCTCGGATCGTCCACGCCCGAGATCATGTTGAAGAAGGTGCTCTTGCCCGCGCCGTTCGGCCCGATCAGTGCATGGATCTCGCCCGCCTTCAGCGTCATCGAGATGTCGTTGTTGGCCACCAGGCCGCCGAAGCGCTTGCTGACGTTGGTGGCCTGCAGCATGACCTCGCCCTTGGCGGGCAGGTTGCGCTGTACCAATTGCACCGCACTCGCCGAGGGCTGCGAAGCATCGATTCCAGCACCGGCATGCGGGCGCACCCAGCGCCTTGCAATGCGCGCCAGCGTCGGCCACAGGCCATCCGCAAAGCGCTGCAGCACAAAGAGCATGAGCAGGCCGAACACGATCACCTCGAAATTCCCGCTGCTGCCGAGCAGCGAGGGCAGCACGTCCTGCAGCTTTTCCTTGAGCAGCGTGATGAGCGCAGCGCCCAGAACCGCGCCCCACAGGTGCCCCGCGCCGCCGACCACCGCCATGAACAGCAGCTCGATGCCGATGTTCAGGTTGAAAGGCGTGGGGTTCACAAAACGCTGCAGGTGCGCATAGAGCCAGCCCGACACGGCCGCCAGCAGGGCCGCAAGCACGAAGAGCTTCACGCGGTGGCGGGCGGTGTCCACCCCCATCGACTCGGCCATGAGCCGCCCGCCCTTGAGCGCGCGAATCGCGCGGCCTTCGCGCGAATCGAGCAGGTTGTGCATGGCCCACAGCGCCAGCAGCAGCACGGCCCAGATCACCACGCCAAGCGCGCGCGGCGTGGCCAGCGAGAAGCCGGCAATCACCAGCGGCGGCACGCCGGTGATGCCTGTTTGCCCACCGAGGAAATCCATGTTGCCGAACAGGTAGTAAAGGCTGAGGCCCCAGGCAATGGTGCACAGCGGCAGGTAGTGCCCCTGCAGCTTGAGCGTGACCGCGCCAAGGGCCCATGCCAGCGCGAATGTCAGCAGCAGGCCCAGCAGCAGCCCGGCCCATGGCAGCAAGGCAGGGCCGACGATGCCGCCCATCCACGCCGCCGCGGTGGGCGAGGTGCAGACCCACGCGGTCGCGTACGAGCCCACGCCCACGAATGCGGCCTGGCCGAAGGAGGTCATGCCGCCTACGCCCGTCAGCATGACCAGCCCGACCGCAACCAGTGCATAGAGCCCGATGTTGCTGAGCACCGATACCGTGAACTCCGGCAGGAAGCCCCAGGCCGCTGCAAGCAGCACGACAAAGCCGAGCGTGAGCTGCTGCGGCGTGACCAGCGCTCGGCCGGTGGACGGCGGCGCGGCGCCAGCGGTGTTGTTGGCGGAGGTGTCGTTCATTCCTCGTCCTCCACATGATGGCTGTGCAGCGACCGCCACCACAGCACCGGGATGATCAGCGTGAAGACCAGCACTTCCTTGAACGGGCTGGCCCAGAACGAAGCAAAGGCTTCGAGCTGGCCGACCAGCAGCGCGCCCGCCAGCGCCAGCGGATAGCTTGCGAGCCCTCCCACGATCGCGGCGACAAAGCCCTTGAGGCCGATCAGGAAGCCGGTGTCGTAATACACCGTGGTGAGCGGCGCAATCAGCAGGCCCGAGATCGCGCCGATGAGCGCTGCGAGCGCAAAGCTCAAGTCACCCGAAAGCCCCGTCGGAATGCCCGACAGGCGAGCGCCCACGCGGTTGATGGCGGTGGCGCGCAGCGCCTTGCCGATCATCGAGCGGCCGAAGAAAAGGAACATTGCAATCACCAGCAGCAGCGTGACGCCCACCACCACCAGCGACTGCCCGCTGACGGGAATGCCGCCCATGTCAAAGCGCTCTTCGGAAAACGGCGCGGTGCGATAGCCCTCGGCGCCGAAGAAGAGCAGGCCCAGCCCCACCAGCACGCCATGCAGCGCCACCGAGACGATCAGCAGCATCAGCACGCTGGCATCGGCCAATGGCCGGTAGGCAAGGCGATAGAGCAGCGGCCCGAGCGGCGCGATCAACACCAGCGTGGTAACGGCTTGAGCCGCCATCGAGGTGGGCTTGAGCAGCAATACCAGCGCGGCGGCGGCCAGCGGCAGCACGACGCACCACGCAAGCGCGGAAGCCCAGTCGACCACTGCGCCGCGCTTCCAGCGCCAGAACTCGACCACCAGCACCATGGCCGCGAGCGCAATCAGCAGCCACAGCGTGGCCGGCACCCGGCCCGTTTGCAGCATTGCCATCGAGAGCGCCCCGAAGGCGACGAACTCACCCTGGGGAATGAAGATGACGCGCGTGACCGAGAACACCAGCACAAGAGCAAGCGCCATCAATCCATAGACGGCACCGTTCACGATGCCGTCCTGCCCCAGCAAAAGGGCGATCTGCAGATCCATAGAAAACCTTTGGGCTCAGCCCTTGTATCGAATCAGTGTCCGGCGCCTGTCTCTTCAGCTGGGACTTGTATTGCTCCTTCCCCTTCCGGGGGAAGGCTGGGATGGGGGCAAGCGCTTGCCTTCACAGCCGCGCGGATGTCGATGCCGTCGTGCCCCCACCCCGACCCTCCCCCGGGAGGGGAGGGAGCAAGGCGAAGACGTGTCAGGGCTGGTATTTCCAGGCGCCGTTTTCGATCTTGACCATGACGCGGGCACGCTGGTCTAGGCCCAGGTGGTCGTTGGCGGTCATGTTGAATACGCCGTGAGCGCCTGCCACGTCCTTCACCTGCTCGAGTGCGTCGCGCAGTGCGGCGCGGAATTCGGGTGTGCCCGGCTGCGCCTTCTTCAATGCAACAGGCACTGCGGACGTCATCAACAGGCCTGCGTCCCACGCGTGCGCGCCGAAGGTCGACACGGTGTTCTTGCCGTTAGCGCCCTCATAGGCGGTCACATAGGCCATGGCCGATTTCTTCACCGGGTGGCTGGCCGGCAGCTGCTCGGCCACCAGCACCGGGCCGGCTGGCAGGAAGGTGCCTTCCACGTCCTTGCCGCCGACGCGCAGGAAGTCGGCATTCGCCACGCCGTGCGTCTGGTACATCTTGCCGGTGTAGCCGCGCTCCTTGAGCGTTTTCTGCGGCAGTGCGGCCGGCGTGCCGGAGCCCGCCACCAGAACCGCGTCGGCCTTGGCGGCCATGATCTTCAGGGCTTGGCCGGTCACGGAGGTGTCGGTGCGCGCATAGCGCTCGTTGGCCACGATCTTGAGCTTCTTCAGCTCGGCCGCCTTCGCGAATTCTTGCGACCAGCCTTCGCCGTACGCGTCGGAGAAACCGATGAAGGCCACCGTCTTCACGCCGCTGGTGGCCATGTGCTCGGCAATGGCCAGCGACATCATGATGTCGTTCTGCGGCGTCTTGAACACCCACTGCTTCTTGGCATCCATCGGCTCGACGATGCGGGCCGAGGCGGCAATGGAAATCATCGGTGTCCTGGCTTCGCTCACCACGTCGATCATTGCGAGCGAGTTGGGCGTGGTGGTGGAGCCCAGCACGATGTCGACCTTGTTCTCTGCAATGAGCTTGCGCGTGTTGGCCACGGCGGCCGTGGTGTCGGAGGCGTCGTCCAGCACGATGTAGTTGATCTTCTGGCCGCCGATGGTCTTGGGCATCAGCGCGATGGTGTTCTTCTCGGGAATGCCGAGCGAGGCGGCCGGGCCGGTGGCCGAGAGCGTCACGCCGACGTTCACATCGGCCCATGCCGCGGCGGCTGTGGCGCACAGCGCGGCAATCACCAGGGGCTTGAAGAATTTCATTTTGGTTTGTCTCCGGGTTGAAAAATCGTTGTTGTGGTGTCAGCGCTCGTCGAACGACAGGGTGACGCGTTCGGTGAGGGGGTGCGCCTGGCAGGTCAGCACGAATCCTGCGGCCACTTCATTCTTGTCGAGCGCAAAATTTCTTTCCATGCGGACTTCCCCCTCCACCAGCTTGGCGCGGCAGGTGCCGCACACGCCGGAGGTGCATGAGAAGGGCACTTCGAGGCCCGCCGCCGAGGCCGCATCGAGAATGCTCGGCTGGCCTTCGGTAAAGGCGATCTCGCGCTGCAGGCCGTCGCGCACGATGGTGATGCGCGCCTGCTTGGCATCGCCGGGCAAGGCCTCGTGCACCACTGCGCCCACCTGGCCTGCCGACGTGGCAGAGGGCAGCGCAACGCCAAAGCGCTCGATGTGGATGCGCTCCTCGGGCACGCCCGCGGCAAGCATCGCAGCCTCGGCCTCGTCGTTCATCTGGAACGGCCCGCAAACGTAGGCATGGTCGATGCCCGCGGCGGGAACCACGGTCTGCAGAAACTCGCCGATCTTTTCGCGGTTCATCACGCCGTGGCCCAGCGGCGAATCGGTGTGCTCGTCGGAGAACACGTGGTGCAGCACCAGCCGCGTCATGTAGCGGTTCTTCAGGTCCTCGATTTCTTCCTTGAACATCGTGGACTGCAGCTGCCGGTTGCCGTAGATCAGCGTGAAGCGGCTGAGCGGCTCGCGCGCCAGCACGGTTTTCATGATGGAGAGAATCGGCGTGATGCCGCTGCCGCCCGCAATGCCGACATGGTGGCGCGCCGCACCGGGTTCGATGGGCACGAAGAAGCGGCCCTGCGGCGCCATCACCTGCACCGTGTCGCCGGGCTGCAGGTGCGCGTTGATCCAGTTGGAGAAAACGCCGCCGCGCACCTTGCGCACACCGACGCGCAGCTCACCGTCGTCCAGGCCGGCGCAGATCGAATACGAACGGCGCAGGTCCTGCCCGTCGATGTCGCGGCGCAGCGTGAGGTACTGGCCCTGGGTAAAGCCGAAGGTTTCCCGCAGGTCGGCCGGTACTTCGAACGACACGATGACTGCCTCGGCCGTGTCGGGCTCGATGGCCTTCACGCGCAGCGGGTGGAAGAGGGTGCTCATCGCTTTGTCAGATCGGCTTGAAATGTTCGAAGGGCTCGCGGCAGGCCATGCAGCGGTAGAGCGCCTTGCATGCGGTGGAGCCGAAGGCGGAAAGGCGTTCGGTGCGTTCGCTCGCGCAGCGGGGGCAGGCGATGCGCTCGCCGCCGGCCATGCGGCCGAAGAGGCGGATGGGCATTGCGGTATTGGCTGCCGCCTCTGGCGTGAGATGCGCGGGCGGTGCGATGCCGTAGGCCTTGAGCTTGGCGCGGCCTTCGCCGCTGATCCAGTCGCTGCTCCAGGCGGGGGCGCGGCGCAGCGTGGCGCGTGCGCGGCCGAGGCCTGCCTGTTCGATGGCGGCGAGCACGTCGTGCTCGATGGCTTCGGTGGCGGGGCAGCCGGAGTAGGTGGGCGTGAGCACGATCTCCAGACCGTCGTCATGCTCGATCACCTCGCGCACGATGCCGAGGTCGCAGACGGACACGGCCGGCACTTCGGGGTCGAGCACCGTATGGAGCACGGCCCACGCCGCATCGACGCGCGATGCGACGGCGTTCACCACACGCCTCCCGGGTAGGAGCGCTGCAGGTGCTGCATCTCGGCGAGGATGTAGCCCATGTGCTCGCTGTGCACGCCCTGCTTGCCGGTGCTCCGAAAGGCAGCTTCCTGCGGCATTGCGAGACCGGCGGCGTCGAGCACCTGCTGCATCTCGGCGAGCCACGGTTCGCGCAATTCGCTCCATGCCGGGCCTAGGCCGGTAGCACTGGCTGCTTCATCCACCGCGTCGCTTTCGAACAGCTCGGGCATGTAGAGCCAGAGCTGCTTAAGCGCCTTTTCCGTACGGCGGCGCGATTCATCGGTGCCATC
Source organism: Variovorax sp. CCNWLW225 (assembly GCF_037204045.1). Taxonomy (NCBI): domain Bacteria; kingdom Pseudomonadati; phylum Pseudomonadota; class Betaproteobacteria; order Burkholderiales; family Comamonadaceae; genus Variovorax; species Variovorax sp. CCNWLW225. Next base: position 130,100 of record NZ_JBBCBV010000012.1, read on the forward strand.
GCCGAGACGAACCACCCAGTCGCCCGAATGCTGCTGGTGATAGCGCGCCTCCTTCACGGCCTTGCCGGCGATGGCGGCCACCTCGGCATCGCTCGAAGCGGCAAGGCGTTGCCACAGCAGCTTGAGCAGCGTGGCCACCATGGTGTTGCGCACCACGGCAAAGGCGAAGTCGCCGCGCGGAAGCTCGACCAGCGTGAGGTTGAAGTAGTCGCGTTCGTCGCGCAGGTAGGCAAGCTGGTCTTCGTCGTGTTCTCGGCCTTGGCCTTCGAGCTTGCCGGCATGGGTAAGCAGTGCGCGCGCCTGGCCGACCAAGTCGAGCGCAATGTTGGCCATGGCAATGTCTTCTTCCAGCACCGGCGCATGGCCGCACCATTCGCCCAGGCGCTGCGCGAGCACCAGGCAGGTGTCGCCGATGCGCAGCAGGTATTGCACCGTGGGGGTGCGGTTCAGTTCTATGGATGCTTGCATGCCGGCCGCCTACATGTGGTCCACGGACTTGGGCAACGCATAGAAGGTCGGGTGCCGATACACCTTGTCCTCCGCCGGATCGAAGAACATGTCCTTGTCCCCCGGGTCGCTCGCCACGATCTGGTCCGAGCGCACCACCCAGATGCTGCTGCCTTCCTGCCGGCGCGTGTACACGTCGCGTGCCAGCTGGATCGCCATCTTCGGATCGGCCGCGTGCAGGCTGCCGCAATGCTTGTGGTCGAGCCCGGCCTTGCTGCGCACGAACACTTCCCACAGGGGCCACTCTTGTTTCTGTTCGGCGCTCATGCGGCCTCCTTCATGGGTTGCTTGTTGGCGTGGGCCATGGCGGCTTCGCGCACCCATTCGCCTTCTTCCCAGGCATCGACACGGGCCTGCAGGCGCTCACGGTTGCAGGGGCCGTCGCCACCCACCACGCGCCAGAACTCGCTCCAGTCGATCGTGCCGAAGTCGTGCGCCTGGCGCTCTTCGTTCCACTTCAGGTCGGGGTCGGGCAAGGTCACGCCGAGGATGCGCGCCTGCTCCACGGTGGCGTCGATGAACTTCTGGCGGAGTTCGTCGTTGCTGAAGCGCTTGATGCCCCAGCGCATCGATTGCGCGGAGTTGGGCGACTGGTCGTCCGGCGGGCCGAACATCATGATCGAGGGCCACCACCAGCGGTTGACCGCGTCCTGCACCATCGCCTTCTGCGCATCGGTGCCGTGCGTCATCATCGTGAGCAACGCTTCATAGCCCTGGCGCTGGTGAAAGCTCTCCTCGCGGCAGATGCGCACCATGGCGCGCGCATACGGCGCATACGAGCAGCGGCAGATCGGCACCTGGTTCATGATGGCCGCGCCATCGACCAGCCAGCCGATGGTGCCCATGTCGGCCCAGGTGAGCGTGGGGTAGTTGAAGATCGAGCTGTACTTGGCCTTGCCGCTGTGCAGCGCATCGAACATCTGGTCGCGCGAGGTGCCCAGCGTTTCGGCGGCGGCGTACAGGTAGAGGCCGTGGCCGCCTTCGTCCTGCACCTTGGCCAGCAGGATGGCCTTGCGCTTGAGCGTGGGCGCGCGGCCGATCCAGTTGCCTTCGGGCAGCATGCCTACGATTTCGGAGTGCGCGTGCTGGCTGATCTGCCGTACCAGCGTCTTGCGGTAGTGCTCGGGCATCCAGTCTTTTGCCTCGATGAAGTCGCCGGCATCGATGCGCTCATCGAAGCGTTCTTCGAGCCGCATTTCGTCGGCAGAGCGCACGGCCTTTTTCTTGCCGTCGTCGCCTGAGTCCTTGCCCATGGTGTCCATTGCCTGGGTGTACATGTGCGTGTCCTTTTGTCTGCAAAGAGAATGGAAACGGTGCGCGCGTTCAGCGCGGCCGTGTGTCGATCACGCGGCGGGCCTTGCCGGTCTGCGTGCGTTCGATGGAATCGGGGTCGAACACGCGCACCGTGGTCGAAATGCCGACCAGCGTCTTCACGCGGTCCTGCACCCAGCCGGCGATGGCCTTGCGTTCGGCTTCGTCGACGGCTGCGTTGCGGTGGTCGAGTTCGCAATGCACCTCGACCTCGTCGAGCAGGCCTTCGCGGCGCACGTGCACCTGGTAAAGGCCCGAGAGGCGCTCATGCGCGAGCACGACTTCTTCCACCTGCGTGGGAAACACGTTCACGCCGCGGATGATCATCATGTCGTCGCTGCGCCCGACGATCTTGCCCATGCGGCGGAACGATCGCGAGGTGGGCGGCAGCAGGCGCGTGAGGTCGCGCGTGCGGTAGCGCACGATGGGCATGGCCTCCTTGCTGAGCGAGGTGAAGACCAGCTCGCCTTCCTCGCCGTCGGCCTTGAGCTCGCCGGTGTCGGGGTCGATGATCTCGGGGTAGAAGTGGTCTTCCCAGATCACGGGGCCGTCCTTGCTCTCGACGCATTCGCTGGCCACGCCGGGGCCCATCACTTCGGAAAGGCCGTAGATGTCGACCGCGTCCAGGCCGGCCTTGCCTTCGATGTCGCGGCGCATGGCCTCGGTCCAGGGCTCGGCGCCGAAGATGCCGATCTTGAGCGAGCTGTTCTTTGCATCCAGGCCCTGGCGCTCGAACTGCTCGATGATCACCTGCATGTAGCTGGGCGTGACCATGATGATGTCGGGCTTGAAGTCTTGAATGAGCTGCACCTGCTTTTCGGTTTGCCCGCCCGACATCGGGATGACGGTGCAGCCCGCGCGTTCGGCGCCGTAGTGGGCGCCGAGCCCGCCGGTGAAGAGGCCGTAGCCGTAGGACACATGCACCATGTCGCCCGGCCGTCCGCCCGCCGCGCGGATCGAGCGCGCAACGAGGTCGGCCCAGGTGTCGATGTCTTTGAGCGTGTAGCCCACCACGGTCGGCTTGCCGGTGGTGCCCGACGACGCATGGATGCGCGCCACCTGCGTGCGCGGCACGGCGAACATGCCGAAGGGATAGTTGTCGCGCAGGTCGCTCTTTACGGTGAACGGAAATCTCGACAGGTCGGCGAGGGACTTCAAATCATCCGGATGCACGCCCTTGGCATCGAAGGCCTTGCGGTAGTGCGGCACGTTGTCGTACGCGCGCTGCAGCGTGGCGCGCAGGCGGCTGAGCTGCAGGGCGGCAATTTCGTCGCGGCTCGCGGTTTCGATGGGCTCGAGCTCGCCGGGGGCGGGGTGTCTGGCGGTCATGGTGCGTGTGTCTCCTCAGGCCGCAACGGCGGGGCGGCCCTTGGCGGTGTATGAGCGGCCGCGAAAAATGGCAACGCGCTCGCCGCGCTGGTTGGTGATTTCGGTGTCGTACACGCCGGTGCGCCCGGCCTTCGAAACTTCGAAGCAGCGCGCGGTGAGCACATCGCCTTCGTGTGCCGGTGCAATGAAGTCGATGGAAAAGCCCGAGGCCACCGTAAGTTCGTTGTACGAATTGCAGGCGAAGGCAAAGGTGGAATCGGCCAAGGTGGCCATGAAGCCGCCGTGGCAGATGGCGTGGCCGTTGAGCATGTCTTGGCGCACCTGCATCTGCAGGGTGGCCTGGCCGGGGGCGACTTCGACGATGCGCATGCCGAGGCCCTTGCTGGCGTTGTCGTTGGCGAACATGCCGTCTCGGACGTGTTCGGCTGTCTGTTGTGGAGTGCGGGAGGTGTCGGTCATCTCAGCGATCCTTGAACACCGGTGCACGCTTGGCACGAAAGGCTTCGACGCCTTCGCGGTAGTCGTGGGCGTTGCCCAGCTCGCGCTGGATGCGTGCTTCTTCGGCGAGTGCCGTGTCCAGGTTCATGTCCTGCGCCGAAGCCATGGCTTGCCGCGTGGCGACCAGGGCGCGGGTCGGCATTGCGGCGAGTTTCGATGCGAGCGAGGCCACTGTGTCGGTCAGTGCCGCGTCGTCCACGCATTGCCATATCAGTCCGATGCGCGCCGCTTCCTCGGCGGGGAGCTTGTCGCCCAGCATCGCGATGCCGAGTGCGCGCGCCGAGCCCACGAGGCGGGGCAGCAGCCACGTGCCGCCCGTGTCGGGCACGAGGCCGATCTTGGTGAAGGCCTGGATGAAGCTGGCCGAGCGTGCGGCCACGACGAGGTCGCAGCACAGCGCGAGGTTGGCGCCCGCGCCGGCGGCCACGCCGTTGACGGCGGCCACCACCGGCACCGGCATCGAACGCAGGCGCGCGACGAGTGGCGCGTAGTAAGTGGAGATGACGTGGCCCAAATCCTTGGGAGCGGCGCCGGGCGTGGGGTCGGGCGCGACGGAGGGGTCGGCCAGGTCCTGCCCGGCGCAGAAGGCGCGGCCGGTGCCCGTGAGCACCACGCAGCGCACGCTGTCGTCCGTGGCGGCGAGCTCAAGCGCTGCCATCAACTCGGCATGCATTTCCGTCGTGAAGCTGTTGAGCGCGGCGGGGCGGTTGAGGCTCAACGTGCGCACGGCGCCGGCATCACCGGTGAGAACTAAAGGTTCTGTCATGGGCTTGTCTCTCATCCTTGTTTTGGCGGAATCGGCATGCAAACACTATTGACCGACCGGACGGTAGATTTTAGGATCGACCTTGAATCCGGCACAAGCGGGGTTGATTCAGGGCAAACCCTGAGCCCCTGAAAAAAGGAGACAGACCGAATGCCCAGCTATTCCATCGACGGCGTCATACCCGTCGTCGACCCCACCGCCTATGTGCATCCCAGTGCCGTATTGATCGGCGACGTGATCGTCGGCGCCAACTGCTATGTGGGCCCGTGCGCGAGCCTGCGCGGCGACTTCGGGCGCATCGTGCTGCAGCAGGGCTCGAACGTGCAGGACCATTGCTGCATCCATGGCTTTCCGGACCAGGACACGGTGGTCGAGGTCAACGGCCACATCGGCCACGGGGCGATCCTCCACAGCTGCATCGTGCGGCGCGATGCGCTCGTGGGCATGAACGCGGTCGTGATGGACGAGGCCGAGATCGGCGAGCAGGCGATCGTGGCGGCCTGCGCCTTTGTGCCGGCCGGCATGAAGGTGCCCGCGCGGTCGCTGGTGGCCGGCATTCCCGCCAAGGTGAAGAAGATGCTGAGCGAGGAGGAAATTGCCTGGAAGCTCGAGGGCACCCAGACCTACCAGGCGTTGACGGTTCGCAGCCTTGCCAGCCTGCACGAGGTGGCGCCGCTGCGGCAGATGGAGCCCGATCGCCCGCGCCTGCCTGTCACTGACGTGCGTTCGCTGATTGCGACCCGGCGCGGGTAGCCGACGCGCTTCATGCAAGATTGCGGGTTGCCCGCAACTCCAATCAAGGAAGAAAGAAGACCCGATGCCGCGTGGAAGATCCGCCACCTATGACGACCAGCGCGAGTTCATCCTTGCGCAGGCCGCCCAACTGTTCGCGCGCCGCGGCTATCCCGCCACCTCGATGAACCAGGTGGCCGAAGCCTGCAACCTCTCCAAGGCCACGCTCTATCACTACTACAAGGACAAGAGCAGCCTCTTGATCAGCATCGCCGAGACGCACGTGTCGAAGCTGGCCGCGCTCGTGGCGGAGGAAGAAGCGTCGACGCACACCGATGAAGAGCGGCTGCGCCGCTTCATCTACCGCATCGTCGAGGAATATGCCGGCGCGCAGGACGCGCACCGTGTGCTGACCGACGACGTGCGCTTTCTCGAAGAGGAAGACCGCGAGCGCGTGCTCGACAAGGAGCGCGAGGTGGTCGCGGGCTTTGCGCGCGCCGTCTCGGCGCTCCGGCCCGGCGCGCCGAGCGACGACCTTGCCAAGCCGCTGACCATGCTGCTGTTCGGCATGATCAACTGGATGTTCACCTGGATGAAACCCGGCGGAAAGCTCGACCACGCAGCGATTGCGCCAATCGTGGCCGACCTGTTCCTGGGGGGTATCGGCGCGGTGAAGTCACCAGACCAGTCAGCGATGGCCGCGCAGGCCGATCAGGCCGTCGCCAGGTAGCGTGCGGCCGGCTTGCTGGTCTGCGAAGCGCCGAACAGCTTGGCGCTCGCATCGGTAAAGCCGGTGAGCAGGGCGGCGTCGTTCACCGACGGCAACGTGATCGCCTCGCCCAGGTCGAGACCGGCCAACGCGGCGTCCACGCATTCTTCGGCCTGCATGACGGTGCCCTCGGCCAGCGCCGACACCGGCACGCCCGAAAGCTCCCAGATGTCGGTGGCCGTTGCTGCCGGCAGCACCAACTGCACCTTCACGCCGGTGCCCGCCACTTCTTCCTGCAGCCCGCGCGTGAACGCGACCACAAAAGCCTTGGTGCCGCTGTAGATGCTGCTGATCGGCAGCGTGTAGAAGCCGAGCACTGAGCCGATGTTCACCAGCGTGCCGCGGTTGCGCGCCTTGAAGGCGGTCAATGCGGCATGGCTCAGGTGAGCGAGGGCGTTGATGTTCACGTCGAGCATGCTCTGCAGTTGCGCGCTCGTGGTCAGCGCGACGGGTGCGAGCGTGGAGAGGCCGGCATTGTTGATCAGCAGCGTGACCGACTGGTCGGCGGCAACGGCCTTGGACACGCGCTCGAGGTCGCCGGCGGCGGCCAGGTCGGCTGCGAGCGTTTGCACCTTCACACCATATTTGGCTCGCAGGCCGGCTGCGACTTCTTCCAGCAGGTCGGCGCGGCGCGCCACCAGCAGCAGGTCGTGGCCACGACGGGCCAGGCGGTCTGCATAGATCTTGCCGAGGCCGGCCGAGGCGCCGGTGACGACGGCGGTGCCGAGGGTTGCTTGTTCGCTCATTTCGAATCCGTTCAAAAGGTAGGTTGGAAGATCTGTCTTGCTACAAGCATGATGACCATCATGTTTGAGGTGTCGAAGCATGATGGTTATCATGCTTAGCGTCAAGCCATGCCTTGAAGTACCCCGGAACAGAAAGAGGTCACATGCGATACCCCGCAGCGGAAACCGCCGAAAAGCACCAGAAGATCCTTGCCGAGGCCTCGCGCCTCTTCAAGGAACGCGGCTTCGACGGCGTGAGCGTGAGCGAAATCATGAAAGCCACCGGGCTCACGCACGGCCCGTTTTACAACCACTTCGACTCGAAGGAGGCGCTGATGGCGGAGTGCATCGTCCATGCGGGGGATGCCGCGCTTGCCCATCTGGATGAGGCCGCTCAAACGCCCGAAGGCATGCGCGGCTATGTGCGGAGCTACCTGAGCCGCGAGCACCGCGACAGCCGCGCCGGCGGCTGCCTCGTGGCGGCATTTGCCGCGCACGCCGGCCAGCCGGGGAGCGAGCTAGCCATCGGTGCGCCGCTGACGGCCTACTTCAAGGTGCTGATCGAGCGGTTCGCCAGCAAGTTTCCATGGCGGTCGAAGAAGAACGCCCGCGGCGACGCGATCCGCATCCTGGCGTCGATGTACGGCGGCGTGGTGCTGGCCCGCGCCATGGACGACGAGGCCTTGTCCGAAGAAATTCTGCGAGAAGTGCTCGCCGGCCTGCCGGCCGCCGCCAAGGCCGGAGCTAAAGAATCCGGTTGAACCAGAGCAGCGAGAGCCCCGCCGACAGCAGCGTGAGAATGGCCGCGCCCAACGCGAAGAGCGCCGAGATCTCGGTTTCCTTCTTCTCCACGGTGAGCTTGGAGCTCAGCGTTTCATACACCTTCTTCAGGTCGGCGGCGGTGCCCGCGTAGAAGTACTCGGCATTGGTCTTGTTAGCCACTGCCTTGAGCGTTTCTTCGTCGAGCCGCACGCGCATCGACCAGCCTTCGAAGCCGATGGTTTCGCCGTCGACCGTACCCACGCCCACCGTGTAGATGCGCACACCGCGGTCGGCCGCGGCCTTGGCGGCATCGAGCGGATCGACGCCGGTGGTGCGCTGCCCATCGGTCAGCATGATCACCGCGGCAGAGGTGTAGGAACCCGGCGCCACGGGCGTGAACTCCTTGGCCTGCTTTTCGGTCTGGTCGATGGGCGTGCCGCGCTGGCGGCTGGGCGCGCTGAACTGCGAAACGTCGATGCCCGCATCAGGAAACAGCGTGGCGAGCGACACCACGATGGCATTGCCGGTGGCCGTGGCGCGCTGCAGCTGGAAGCTGTCGATGGCGGTGATCAGGTCGTCGTGGTTGGTGGTGGGCAACTGCGCTACCTGCGCACTGCCTGCAAAGGCCACGATGCCCACCTTCACATGGCGCGGCAGGTCCTTGATGAAGCTCTTGGCGGCTTCCTGCGCGGCCACCAGCCGGTTGGGCAGCACGTCGGCCGCGCGCATGCTGCCGGACACGTCCATCGCAAGGATGATGGTCTGCTGGTTCGAAGGCAGCAGCACCACCGCCATCGGCCTTGCAGCGGCCACCAGCATCGCGGCCATGGCCAGCAGAAAGAGGAGCGGCGGAATATGCCGCCTGACGCTCTGGCCGGCGCCCATGGCCTCGCGCACGATCGAGAGGCTGGCATAGCGCACCGCCAGCTTCTTCTTGCGGCGAATGAGCCAGATGTAGAGCAACACCAGCAGCGGCAAGGCCGCCAGCAACCAGAGGAATTGAGGCCAGAGAAATGTCATGCTGCCACCGCCTTCATGCTGCCCGAGCCGATGCGCGTGCGGCGCTTGCGCATGTCGGCAAAACGAACGATGGCTTCCACCAGGTCGTCGCTGGTCGAAAGCTCGAGTGCATCGACGCCGGCCTTTGCGAGCGAGGCGCGCAGCGTGGCTTCGCGCTCGGCTGCCAGGCGGGCGAAGCGCTTGCGAAAACCGGCATCATGGGTGTCGACCCATAGCTGCTCGCCGGTTTCGGCATCGCGCAGCGGCACCAGGCCCAGGTCGGGCAGCTCGAGCTCGAGCGGGTCGAACAGGCGCACGGCAATCACTTCATGCCGCTGCACGAGTTGGCCGGGCGGGCGCTCCCAGCCGGGCTCGCTCAAGAAGTCGGACACCACGAACACGGTGGAGCGGCGCGGCATCAGCGTAGCGGCCGACTTCAGCAGGTCGGCGAGGCGCGTCATGCCTTTTTGCGTGGGCGCCTTCTCGATCTTGTCGGCGCGGCGTTCCATGGCGTGCAGCAGGTGCAGCACGTGCCGGCGGCCGCTGCGCGGCGGAATCACCGCTTCGAGGTCGCTCCCGTAGACCAGCGCGCCCACCCGGTTGCCGTGGCGCGTGAGCAGGCGCGCGAGCACGCCGACAAAGCCGGCCGAGATCTCGCGCTTGGCCTTGAGGCCGGAACCGAAGTCGACCGAGCGGCTCAGGTCGAGCACGAACCACGCGGACATCTCGCGGTCTTCGGTGAACACGCGCACGTGCGGTACCTGCAGCCGCGCTGTGACGTTCCAGTCGATATGGCGCACGTCGTCATGGTGCTGATATTCGCGCAGGTCGGCCAGGTCGAGCCCGGTGCCGCGCATCAGCGTGCGGTAGTCGCCCTGCAGCAAGCCGTCGAGGCGACGGATGACGGTCCATTCGAGCCGGCGCAGCGCGCGTTCCGCTCCGCCGGCCTGTGCATTGAGCCGTTCGTCGTTGGCGGCCGCGGGGGCCTTACGCCACCAGCTTTTCATGTTCAAGAGGTTTGGGAGGAGCGGGAACGGCCTTCATGATCTTCTCGATCAGGCCGTCGGGTGTGAGGCCTTCGGACAGGCCTTCGTAGGAAAGCGTCACGCGGTGGCGCAGCACGTCGGGCACCAGCGCGGTCATGTCTTCAGGCAGGGCGTAGCTGCGGCCGCGCAGGAGCGCAAGCGCGCGTGCGCCTTCGGTGAGGCTGATGCTCGCGCGCGGGCTGGCGCCGAAGGTGATGAAGCGGTGCATGTCCTTCAGGCCGTGCTTGTCGGGCGTGCGCGTGGCCGAAACCAGCTTTACCGCGTACTGGATGAGCGAAGGGTCGACATACACGCGCCGCGCCTCCGCCTGCAGGGCCGCGAGCTGCTCGGTGGTGGCCACCGGATTGACCTCGACCATCGTGCCGATCACGCGCTGCACGATGACGAACTCTTCCTCGTCGCTCGGGTAGTCGACCAGCACCTTCATCATGAAGCGGTCGACCTGCGCCTCGGGCAGCGGATAGGTGCCTTCGGTCTCGATGGGGTTCTGCGTGGCCATGACGAGGAACGGGCGCGGCACCCTGTGCGTTTCGCCCGCAATGGTGACCTGGCGCTCCTGCATCACTTCGAGCAGCGCGCTCTGCACCTTGGCCGGGGCGCGGTTGATTTCGTCGGCCAGGAGCAGGTTGGCGAACACCGGGCCGAGCGAGGTGCTGAATTCGCCCGTCTTCTGGTTGTAGATGCGCGTGCCCACCAGGTCGGCCGGCACAAGGTCGGGCGTGAACTGGATGCGCTTGAACTGGCCGCGCACCGTGTCGGCCAGCGTCTTGATGGTGAGGGTTTTCGCAAGACCCGGCACCCCTTCGACCAGCAGGTGGCCGCCCGCGAGCATGGCGACCATCACGCGCTCCAGGAAGCGGTCCTGGCCCACCACGACGCGCTTGACCTCGTAGAGGATCTGCTCCATCAGCTCGGCCGTGGCGGAAGACGTGGAAAAGGGGGTCTCGGTGCTCATGCAATGGCCTCTCTGTAATCAATCGAAAGCATGGGGCGGTCCTCCGTCAGGCTGCTAGAACGGCGGCGAGCCGGCGGCGGAGGCTGCGTTCTCAATGGGCACGGCAAACCCGATGCCTATGAAAGTGCGCTGCTGCGTGGGATTGAGGATGGCGGTGACGATGCCGAGCACCTCGCCGTCCATGTTGATCAGCGGTCCGCCCGAATTGCCGGGGTTGGCCGCCGCGTCGAACTGGATCAGGTTGCCGAGCTCCTGCTTGCCCTCGGGCGAGCGGAACGAGCGCTTCAGGCCCGAAACCACGCCCGCAGATACCGAAGGACCGATGCCGAACGGAAAGCCGACCGCGGCCACCTGGTCGCCGGATTGCAGGTCGGCCGTCGAGCGCATCACGGCGGGAATCAGGTCGTCGGGAATCTTCTGCGCCTGCAGCACCGCAAGATCGTTCTCGGGCTGCACGCCGGTGATGGTGGCCACGGCTTCGAGGCCATCGGAGAAAGTGACCTTGATGGTCTCGGCGCCGGCCACGACGTGCAGGTTGGTGAGGATGACGCCCTTGTCGACGATGACCACGCCGGTGCCCACGCCGCGTTCAGTTTCGCCCGGCGGCGGGTCGGCTTCGGGCGGCTTGCCCTTCGCAAGATTGCGCCCGCGCTTCTGGGTCTTGGCCTCGGGAGTGGCTTTTTCGGGGCCGTAGCCGACCACGCGAACCACCGAAGGCCGCACGATCTCGGCCGCCTTGGCGGCGGGCGAGGGCAGCGTGTTGGTCTGCAGCGTGCGCAGCACGGCCGAATCGATGTCTTTTTGCGTGAGTGCTCTGGCGCCCTGGCGCGGCCACCATGCACTGCCGACCGCAATGGCGCACAGCACCACCAAGAACGCAAAACTGCGTCGGCCGGGCTGCCAGCGCGGCTTGCCTTGCGGCGGAGAAACGGGTGAATCCGGCGGCGCGCCATTGCCTCCGCCTTCGGGCGATGGCACGGCCTGATCGGCGGCCGCGGAATCGGCCGCCTGAGGCAGCGTGCGGGGCGAACGGCTGTAGAAGGCGGGCCTGCGCATCGAAACACCTCCGGCAAGGGATGACGGGTGAGGGGTTCACAGTAGCACGCTTTCTTCTGCCTTGCATCCCTTCGGGCATCATCTCGCCATGGCTGTATTCATCGACACCCACTGCCATCTGGATGCGCCCGAATTCGGTGCGGAAATGCCGCTCATCCGGGCCCGCGCTGCGGAACGGGGCGTGGCGCTGTGCGTCATTCCGGCCGTTGCCGCCTTCAACTTTGCAACCGTGCGTGAGCTGGCGCACGTGCAGAGCGACGCTTATGCGCTCGGGATCCACCCGCTGTGCACCGGCAATGCGCAAGAGGCCGACCTGGAGGCGCTCGATGCCGAGCTCTCAACGCGCCGAGGCGACCCGCGCCTGGTTGCGGTCGGCGAGATCGGCCTCGACTACTTCGTGGACGGGCTGGACAGCGACAAGCAGCAGCACTTTTTTCACACTCAGTTGCAACTCGCGCGCAAACACGACCTGCCGGTGCTCATTCATGTGCGCCGCTCGGTCGACAAGGTGCTCAAGCATTTGCGGCAGACAGCGGGCGGCAAGCCGTGGCGGGGCATTGCCCATGCGTTCAACGGCAGCGAGCAGCAGGCCAAGGCCTGCATCGACATCGGCCTGAAGCTGGGCTTCGGCGGCGCCGTGACCTTCGATCGCGCGCTGCAGCTGCGGCGCCTCGCAGCCACCTTGCCGCTCGAATCGATGGTGATGGAAACCGACGCACCCGACATCCAGCCGCACTGGATCTACCGCACCCAGGCCCAGCGCGCGGCCGGTGAAGCACAGGGGCGCAACGAGCCCGGCGAACTGCCGCGCATCGCCGAAGTGGTGGCGCAATTGCGCGGCATCGGCGTCGATGAACTGGCCGAGGCCACGACCCGGAATGCGCTGGAAGCCATGCCGCGGCTCGAAAGCCTTCTTTCCTTGTCGGAGCGCAGGCCGCAGCGCACGTAGGCCGATGTCCCGAGTTGCGTTTGCGCGAGCGGAGGCTCCTTTTTTACTGTCATCCTCGGTGTTCGAAGTGGCGTTGTTTGTTCAGTGGCAAGTTCGTCACTCCGACACTTCATCCAAAAAGGAGTCTTTACATGACCACATCTTTCGTTCGCACCGTGCCCGTCGTGCTGGCCCTCGCGCTTGCTTCCATCGGCGTGTCCGCCGTGGCTCAAACCGCGACAACCGCCGCGCCCGCAACGACCACCGCCGAGCCCACCACCACCGAGAAGGTGAAGGAAGCCGGCAGGGACGCAGTCGATGCGACCAAGACCACCACCAAGAAGGCCGTGAACGCCACCGAACGCGGCACCAAGAAGGCATGGGACGCCACCAAGCGCACCACCAAGAAGGCCACCAACGCCACCAAGAACGTGGCCGCCAAGACGGGCGATGCGGTTGAAACCGCCGGCCACAAGACAGCCGACGGCATGCGCAGCACCGGCAAGGCCATCGGCGAAAAGGTGCCCGGCACCGCCGAACACGAAGCCGCCAAGAAGTAACCGGCGCTCGCCTTGCGCACAACCCGCTTCGGCGGGTTTTTTCATGGGCGATCGAAAGCGCCGACAGTGCCAAGATAGAGGCTGTTCATGAAACCACCGACCCCTCCCGATACATCGAGCGCAGTGCTCACAGGCCTGGCGCCCGTCGTCTCGCCGGACACCGTGGTGCTGATCCTCGGAAGCTTCCCGGGCGTTCGATCGCTCGAGCAGCAGCAGTACTATGCGCATCCGCAAAATCAGTTCTGGAAAATCTTGCAAGCCGTTTGGCCCCAACACCCGCTCCCGATGGGCGCAGACAGCTATCCCGAAAAGAAGAAGTGGCTGCTCGCGCGCGGGCTGGGCGTGTGGGACGTGTATGCGGCCTGCGAGCGCGAGGGCAGCCTTGATTCGGCCATTCGCGCACCCGTTGCCAACGACATAGCCGGCCTGCATCTGCCGAAGCTTGCCGCCATTGCCCACAACGGCGGCGAAAGCTTCAAGCATGCGCGCCACACGCGCACCCTGGGCGTGCCGGTCTACCAGCTGCCTTCCACCAGCCCCGCCAATGCGTCGTGGAGCTTCGAGCGCAAGCTCGCGGCCTGGCGCGACGTCTTCGACGCCCACAAACTTATCTGATGGCCACGAGCAAAACCCCCGTCCTTCCTGAAGTCAATTTTTCCGACTGGGGCGATATCCGCTACCTGCACCTTGGCACCGAATGGGTGCAGGGCTCGATGAAGCTCGATGCGCCGTTCGAGATCGAGCTCGAATACGTGCAGCGCATGATGGCCTGGCTGCTGTTCGCCGACGCGAAAAGCGTGGCAAGCCGCCACGCGATGCAGCTCGGCCTCGGCGCGGCCACGCTCACGAAGTTCTGCCGCAAGACCTTGCGCATGCGCACCACGGCCATCGAGCTGAACCCGCAGGTGGTGTCGGCTTGCCGCGGCTGGTTCAAGCTGCCGGCGGACGACCCGAAGCTGCGCGTGGTCATTGCCGATGCCGCGCTCGAAATCCGCAAGGCCGAATGGCAGGGCACGGTGGACGCATTGCAGGTCGACCTGTACGACCATGAGGCCGCGGCGCCGGTGCTCGACAGCGAAGACTTCTATGCCGATTGCCGCGCATTGCTCACCGAAGACGGCTGCATGACGGTCAATCTCTTTGGCCGCTCGTCCAGCTACGAGCGCAGCCTGGAAAAAATCGCCGGGGCATTCGGTGCCGATGCGGTGTGGGCCTTCAAGCCGACGCGCGAAGGCAACACGGTGGTGCTGGCGCAGCGCACGCCAAGCCGCCCGAAGCGCGAAGCCCTTGCCGAGCGCGCCCAAACGATCCAGACTCGCTGGGGCCTGCCCGCGCCTAAATGGCTGCGTGTGTTCAAACCGCTGAATCCCACTCTCACCCGACCTTCCGGCTCATGAGCGCTGTTCCCGCTGCTTCCGCATCCAAACCTTCGCCTGCCCGCCACGAGGGCCCGCTCGACCTGCGCCGTTTGATCGAATGGCTTGCCGCCGACGGCGTGATCTCGCCGGTGGAGGCCAAGCGCACCATTGCGCGCTGCGCCCAGGCCGAGAGCCGGCAGGCGCCGCTGGTGCGCCTTGCCAATGTGGCCATGACGCGCGAAAGCGACGGCAAGCCGCTCGACCTTGAAATGCTCACGCAATGGCTTGCCGGCCGTGCGGGGCTCAGCTACCTGCGCATCGATCCGCTCAAGGTCGACGTGGGCAAGGTGGCCGACACCATGAGCGCGGCCTATGCCGAGCGCCACAAGGTGCTGCCGGTGCAGGTGCTGCCCAACGAAGTGGTGGTGGCCACGGCCGAGCCGTTTCTCACCGACTGGATTGCCGAGGTGGAGCGCCAGGCGCGCCGCACCGTGCGCCGCGTGGTGGCCAACCCGACGGACATCCAGCGCTACACGGCCGAATTCTTTGCGCTCGCCAAGTCGGTGCGCGCGGCGCAGAAGGCCGGCGGCAACACCGGCGGCGCGAGCTTCGAGCAGCTGGTGGAGTTGGGCAAGAGCACCAAGCAGCTCGACGCCAACGACCAGAGTGTGGTGCAGGTGGTCGACTGGCTCTGGCAATACGCCTTCGACCAGCGCGCGAGCGACATCCATCTGGAGCCGCGCCGCGAGCAGGGCGTGATCCGCTTCCGCATCGACGGCATCCTGCATCCGGCCTACCAGATGCCCATGGGCGTGATGAACGCGATGGTGTCGCGCATCAAGCTGCTGGGCCGCATGGACGTGGTCGAAAAGCGCCGCCCGCTCGACGGCCGCATCAAGACCCGCAACATGCGCGGCGACGAAGTCGAAATGCGGCTTTCCACCTTGCCGACCGCTTTCGGCGAGAAGATGGTGATGCGGATCTTCGACCCCGACACGGCCGTGAAGGATCTCGACGCGCTCGGCTTCTCGCAGCATGACGCGCACCGCTGGGAGCAACTCGTCACGCGGCCCAACGGCATCATCCTAGTGACCGGGCCCACGGGCTCGGGCAAGACCACCACGCTGTACTCCACGCTCAAGCGCGTGGCGACCGAAGAGGTCAACGTGAGCACGGTCGAAGACCCGATTGAAATGATCGAGCCTTCGTTCAACCAGACGCAGGTGCAGCCGCAACTGGACTTCGGTTTTACCGAAGGCCTGCGCGCGCTGATGCGGCAGGACCCGGACATCATCATGGTCGGCGAAATCCGCGACCTGGCCACGGCCGAGATGGCGGTGCAGGCCGCGCTCACGGGCCACCTGGTGTTCAGCACGCTGCACACGAACGACGCGCCGAGCGCCATCACGCGCTTGATGGAACTCGGCGTGCCTTCGTACCTCATCAACGCCGTGATGCTCGGCGTGCTGGCGCAACGGCTGGTTCGCACGCTGTGCCCCAACTGCAAGCAGCCCGACGACACGATCACGCGCGAGAAGCTCGAAGCCATCGTCAAGCCATGGCAGATCACCGGTTCGGTGCGCGCCTACAAGCCCGTGGGCTGCGTCGATTGCCGCATGACGGGCTACATGGGCCGGATGGGCCTGTACGAACTGCTGAGCATCAGCGAAGACTTCAAGAGCCAAGTCAACAAGGAGCCCAACCTGGCCGGGCTCCGCCGGCAGGCGGTGATCGACGGCATGCGGCCGCTGCGCCTGGCGGGTGCGCTGCGCGTGGCCGAGGGCGTGACGACGGTCGAAGAAGTACTGAGCGCGACGCCGCCCCTGGAATGAGCCCCGGCGGAGCCGGTTTTCCGGCGTTCCGCGATTTTGCGCGGTGAAGTCTTTCGGGTTATCCCTAGGCCTTTCGTTAGTGGAATCCACATCGGCCTGACCACTGGCTGACTCGACAATCCGGCATCGAAATTTGTTCGAGGAGACTGTTCGTGAAAATCAAGAGTCAGAAAGACTTTTTCTCGGGCCTGATGTTTACGGTAGTGGGCGCGGCGTTCGCATGGGGCGCCACCACCTACAGCGTAGGCACCGGCGCCCGCATGGGTCCGGGTTACTTCCCGTTGATGCTGGGCATCCTGATGGCCGTCATCGGCCTGGGGATCATGTTCAGCGGCCTGACCGTTGAAACCACCGACGGCGAAAAGATCGGCAAGTGGGCCTGGAAGCAGGTGATCTTCATCCTGGGCGCCAACGTCGCCTTCGGCATCTTGCTCGGCGGCCTGCCGAGCCTCGGCGTGCCGGCCATGGGAATGATCATCGCGATCTACGCGCTCGTGCTCATCGCCAGCCTTGCGGGCCACGAGTTCAAGCTGCCTACCGTGCTGATCCTGGCCACCGTGCTGGCCGTCGGCAGCTACGTTGCATTCATCTGGGCGCTCAAGCTGCAGATCCAGGTCTGGCCGACCTTCATCACCGGTTGAGAAGAAAGCTGCTCACATGGAATTGATTGACCACCTCTCGATGGGTTTTGGCGTTGCCTTTACCTTCACGAACCTGCTGTACTGCCTTGGCGGCTGTATCCTGGGCACGCTGATCGGCGTGCTGCCGGGCATCGGCCCGGTTGCGACCATCGCAATGCTGCTGCCCGCCACGTACGCGCTGCCGCCCGTGTCGGCGCTGATCATGTTGGCCGGTATCTACTACGGCGCGCAATACGGCGGCTCCACCACCGCAATTCTGGTGAACCTGCCGGGCGAATCTTCGTCGGTGGTAACCGTGATCGACGGCTACCAGATGGCGCGCAAGGGCCGTGCAGGTCCAGCGCTCGCCGCGGCGGGCCTGGGTTCGTTCTTTGCCGGTTGCGTCGGCACGCTGATCCTGGCTGCCTTTGCGCCGCCGCTCACCGAGCTGGCCTTCAAGTTCGGCCCGGCCGAATACTTCTCGCTGATGATCCTGGGCCTGATCGGCGCCGTGGTGCTGGCTTCGGGCTCGCTGCTCAAGGCCATCGGCATGATCGTGCTGGGCCTGCTGCTGGGCCTGGTGGGCACCGACGTGAACTCGGGCGTGGCACGCTACAGCTTCGACGTTCCGGAACTGACCGACGGCATCGGCTTCGTGGCCATTGCCATGGGCGTGTTCGGCTACGGCGAAATCATTGCCAACCTTTCGCGCCCCGACGACGAGCGCGAGGTGTTCACCGCCAAGGTTTCGGGCCTGTTCCCGACCAAGGAAGACTTCAAGCGCATGATCCCGGCCGTGCTGCGCGGCACGGCACTGGGTTCGTCGCTCGGCATCCTGCCGGGTGGCGGTGCGTTGCTGTCGGCCTTCGCGGCCTACACGATCGAGAAGAAGACCAAGCTGCATCCGGGCGAAGTACCGTTCGGCAAGGGCAACATCCGCGGCGTGGCAGCACCCGAGGCAGCCAACAACGCAGGTGCGCAAACCTCGTTCATTCCGCTGCTGACGCTGGGTATTCCGCCCAACGCGGTGATGGCGCTGATGGTGGGCGCAATGACGATCCACAACATCCAGCCGGGCCCGCAGGTGATGACCAGCAACCCCGAGCTGTTCTGGGGCCTGATCGCCTCGATGTGGCTCGGCAATGCAATGCTCGTGATCCTGAACCTGCCGCTGATCGGCATGTGGATCAAGCTGCTGACGGTGCCCTACAAGTTCCTGTTCCCCGCAATCGTGCTGTTCTGCGCCATTGGCGTGTACTCCACGAACAACAACACGTGGGACATCTGGATGGTCGGTATCTTCGGCTTCGTGGGCTACACCTTCTTCAAGCTGGGATGCGAGCCTGCGCCGTTGCTGCTGGGCTTCATCCTGGGGCCGATGATGGAAGAAAACCTGCGCCGTTCGCTGCTGCTCTCGCGCGGTGACTGGAGCGTTTTCGTCACGCGTCCGATCTCGCTCGGGCTGCTGCTCGCTGCTGCATTGCTGCTGGTGATCGTGCTGTTGCCGGCGGTGAAGGCGAAACGCGAAGAGGCTTTCGTCGAAGACTGATTTCCGTCTTCTGGCTTTATTCAAACGGCGCCTTTTGGGCGCCGTTTTTCATTTCGACGACTCCGTTGGGTGGAGGCCTTTGTTCAGGGCGCGTGCAAAGGCCACCGGGTACTCCCCTCCGCGAATGTCCCCCGCCTTCGGCTCCTCCTTTATTTCGCTGCGGGGAGCACCCGATGCCCTGTGCACACCGGGCGCTGCGCTTGTTCCGTTCGATCAACGACCGCTCTGGATAACGCACCCGTCGATGGGGTGCCTTGCGCAGCGAAATAAAGGAGGAGGCCGCAGGCCGGGGGACATTCGCGGAGCAAGGTACCCCGTCGGCGGGTGCGCACCACGAACAAAACACCAACGCACAACGCGCTGAATCAAACGAGCCTACGGCTTGCCAGCTCTCGGTGGTTTCATGTGCTGCCGAGCCATGGCCAAGAAGGCCAGCGCGGCAGGGCTGAGCGGGTGCTTGGCCAGCCGAACGGCTACTACCGGGTACTCCAGAGTCGGGCGCGTGACCGCCACAGCGCGCAGGTTGCCCGGCATCAACACTTCGACATAGCGTGGCAGCAGCGCCAATCCGGCACCTGCCTGGATCAGGCCGAATGCCGTCGACAACATCGACACGTGATGAACCACGTGCGGGTACACATTCGCCATGCTGGATAGTTGGCGGCTGACCGAGCGCCATACATTGGCGTCCGGGTTGACGTGGATGAAAGGCAGAGCTTCCAGGTGCCTGGCGTCGACCACCACGCGCTGCGCCAGCGGATGGTCCTCGCGTACGAAAAGAGCCATGCGCTCCGTGAACAACGGCTCGGTGGCCAGCTCCGAGTGCTTCTGGCCGATGTCCGAGCCGAAGCCCAGGTCGGCCTCCTGCGAGAGCAGGCGCGAAATCATCTGCTCGGCGGTGCTGTCGAGCAGCGTGGTGGCCAGCGTGGGGTGCTTCTGCGAAAAGCGGCCGAGCATCGGCGGCAGCAGGGCGCCGGCCGTGAGGTGGCCCACCGCCAGCACCACGCGGCCTTCGCGCAGTTGCGACTGCGAACGGCAGGCGTCTACCGACTCATCAATGAGGCGCAGCGCGCGCACGGCGGTTTCGACCATCACCTGGCCCGCGCTCGTCAGCTGGATGCGGCGGCCGCGCACCACCAGCGGCTGCCCGATCTCTTCTTCCATGCGCTTGATCAGGTGGCTGATCGCGGGCTGGGTCAGCTGCAGGGTTTCCGCGGCCAGCGTGAAGCTGCCGGTTTCAGCGACGGCTGCCAGTGCCCGCAACTGCTGCAGCGAGACCTCTTCGGTGGCGTTCTTTGCCATAAACCAGGTTCATAGTTGAATAAGGTGGATTATCTGGCTTGATGCCCAGCGGCTGCATAGCATGCAAGGTTTCTCTACCGGGCCAGAATCCAGCACCATGAAACGAATCCAGTTCCTTCAAGGGGTTGCCGCAGCGCTCTGCCTGGCTGCATCGAGCACAGCCAGCTTCGCCCAGGGCTATCCCAACAAGCCGGTGCGGCTCGTCGTGCCGTTCCCCGCGGGCGGCGCCACCGATCTCTTTGCCCGCACGCTCGGGCAGAAGATGGGCGACAAGCTCGGCACCACGCTGATCATCGACAACAAGCCGGGGGCCGGCGGTGCCATCGGTTCCGACCTGGTGGCCAAGGCGCAGGCCGACGGCTACACGCTGCTGCTGGCCACTACCAGCACGCATTCGATCGGCCCGGCCATCACCAGCAAGCTGCCTTACGACACGGTGCGCGATTTTTCGCCCATCGCGCATGTGGGCGATGCGCCCAGCATCATGCTGGTGCCGGTCAATTCGCCCGCGAAAACGGTGCGCGAATGGATCGACCATGCAAAGAAGAACCCCGGCAAGCTCAACTACGCCTCCAGCGGCAACGGCACCATCGTGCAGCTCACGGCGGAGCTCTTCAAGGCGCAGGCCGGCGTGTTCGTCACGCACATTCCCTACAAGGGCACGGCGCTTGCCATTCCCGACCTGATCAGCGGCAAGATCGACGTACTGTTCGACTCGCTGCCTACGGGCATGCCGCACGTGCGCGACGGACGCCTGCGTGCGCTCGGCGTTACCACGCTCAAGCGCAGCCCGCTCGCGCCGGAGCTGCCGCCCATTGCCGACACGCTGCCGGGCTATGAATCGAATACCTGGTTCGGCTTCTATGGACCGAAGGGTTTATCGGCGGACATCGTGGCGCGCGTCAATAAGGCGGCCAACGAAGCGCTGGCCGACCCCGAGGTGAAGGACAAGCTTTCGCGCTTGGGCATCGAACCCGCCACTGCCGGAACGCCCGAGCAGTTCGCGAAGATGGTGGCCACCGATGCGGCCAAGTGGAAAAAGATCGTGGTCGAACGCAAGATCACCAACGAGTAACGAGACAAACCGACATGAACTTCGATTTCAACAATCCCTATCTCTCCACCCGCATTCCGATCTTCGCGCGCAACGTGGTGTCGACCTCGCACCCGCTGGCGTCGCAAGCCGGGCTGCGCATGCTCCAGCAGGGCGGCAACGCCGTCGATGCGGCCGTTGCCACGGCGGCCGTGATGACGCTGGTCGAGCCGGTGAGCAACGGCCTTGGCAGCGATGCGTTCTGCATCCTGTGGGACGGCAAGGAACTGCATGGCCTCAACGGCTCCGGTCCCGCACCCAAGGCCTGGACGCCCGAGTACTTCAAGGCCAAGTACGGCGCCGATGCCGCAACGCCGCCCATGCGCGGCATCGATTCGGTCACGGTGCCGGGCGCCGTGCGCAGCTGGGTGGCGCTGAGCGACCGCTTCGGCAAGCTGCCCTTCGCCGACCTGATGGCGCCGGCCATCGACATTGCCGAGCGCGGCTACCTCGTGCCGCCGGTGGTGCAAGGCAAGTGGCTGGCGGCCACCTCGCTGCTCGAGTCGCAGCCGGGCTTCGCGCAGAGCTTTCTGCCTTGGGGCCGTGCACCCGAGATCGGCGAGCTGTTTCGTTTTCCCGCGGCTGCGCGCGCTCTCAAGGCCATTGCCCGCACCAAGGGCGAGGCCTACTACAGCGGCGAAATCGCTGAAGCGCTCGCCAGGTTTTCGAAAGAGCAGGGCGGCGCGCTCACCGTGTCCGACCTCTCGGCCTATCAGCCTGAGTGGGTCAAGCCGATTTCGCGCGACTACCGCGGCCACACGCTGCACGAGATTCCGCCCAACGGCCAGGGCATTGCGGCGCTGATCGCGCTCGGCATTCTCGAGAAGTTCGACATCGCTTCGCTGCCGGTCGACTCGGTCGCGTCGCAGCACTTGCAGATCGAGGCCATGAAGCTGGCCTTTGCCGACGTGTACCGCTACGTGTCGGAGCCATCGTCGATGACGGTGACCCCCGCGCAAATGCTCGATGACGCCTACCTGGCATCGCGTGCGAGACTCATCGACGTGAAAAAGGCGCAGGACTTCAAGGCCGGCAACCCCGTGAAGGGCGGCACCATCTACCTCACGGCCGCTGACGAGAGCGGCATGATGGTGAGCTTCATCCAAAGCAACTACATGGGCTTCGGCTCGGGTTGCGTGGAGCCCGAGTTCGGCATCAGCCTGCAGAACCGCGGCCACGGCTTCAGCCTCAAGGCCGAAAGCCCCAACGTGGTGGCGCCGGGCAAGCGGCCCTTCCACACGATCATTCCGGCCTTCCTTACCAAGGACGGCCAACCGGTGATGAGCTTTGGCGTCATGGGCGGCAACATGCAGCCGCAAGGCCACATGCAAACGCTGGTGCGCATGCTCGACTACAAGCAGAACCCGCAGGCCGCCTGCGACGCGCCGCGCTGGCGCTTCAATGCGGGGCTCGAAATCAACGTCGAGGCCGCGATGAACCGCAACACCGTTCAGGGCCTGCGCGACCTTGGCCACCACCTCGACGTGATCAACGACTCGTACCAGGACTTCGGCGCCGGCCAGTTCATCTGGCGCGCGGGCGATCCGTCGGTCGAAGGCTACGTGGCCGCCAGCGATCCGCGCCGCGACGGCGTGGCTGCAGGCTATTGAAGACCGCGCGATGATCGAGGGATGACCAAGTCCGCCGTACAGACCGGCATTCCCTCCGCGCACAGCGGCGCAAAGAGCATTGCGCCCGGCCTCATCCTCGCTTCGCTGGGCGCCATCGCGTTCAGCGGCAAGGCCATCATCGTCAAGCTGGCTTACCGGTATGGCGTGGATGCCATCACGCTGATCATGCTGCGCATGCTGTTCGCGCTGCCGCTCTTCGCGGTCATGGCGTGGTGGGCAGGGCGCGGCAAGCCCGCGCTCACGTTTCGCGACTGGCTCGGCGTGATCGGGCTCGGCTTCTCAGGCTACTACCTCGCGAGCTTTCTCGACTTTGCGGGGCTCGCCTATATCTCGGCCAGCTTCGAACGGCTGATTCTCTATCTCAACCCCACGCTGGTGCTGCTGTTCGGCTGGCTCCTGTATCGGCGGCGCGCAACGCGGCCGCAAGTGATGGGCATGATCGTGAGCTATGCAGGCGTGCTGCTCGTGTTCGGGCACGAGCTCTGGACCGGCGGCGGAGGAAAGGGCGGCGGGGCGGCGGCCTGGGGCGCCTTCTTGGTGTTCCTGAGCGCGGTGAGCTATGCGGGCTACCTCGTCTACAGCGGCGAGTTCGTCAAGCGCCTCGGGTCGCTCCGGCTCGTGGGCCTGGCCACCACCGTGGCTTGCGTGCTGTGCATCCTGCAGTTCGTGCTCACGCGGCCGATGAGCGTTGCGATGCAGGTGGCGCCCGAGGTCATCTGGCTCTCGGTGCTGAATGCCACGGTTTGCACGGCGGTACCTGTCCTGATGGTCATGATGGCCATCGAGCGCATCGGTCCGGCCATGGCTGCGCAAACCGGCATGATCGGGCCTCTTTCGACCATCCTCATGGGGGTGGTCATACTTGGCGAGCCGTTCACCGCGTGGATCGCGGCCGGCACGGTGCTCGTGATTGCGGGCATCTTCGTTTTCACACGCACGGGGCGCTAGCGCCCCTGCAGTACAGGAGAAAAAACATGGATCTGGGCATTGCAGGCAAGACCGCGCTGGTTTGCGGCGCGAGCAAGGGGCTTGGCTACGGCTGCGCCGAAGCGCTGGTGCGCGAAGGCGTGAACGTGGTGATCGTGGCGCGCGGCGCCGAGGCGCTCGAAGCCGCGGCTGCCAAGCTGGCCGCGGCGGCAGCAGGCTCGCCGGCACCCTTCGTCAAGCACGTGGCGGCCGACATCACGACCGAGGCGGGCCGCGCTGCCGTGTTCGCGCTCGGCCACGACTTCGACATCGTCGTGACCAACGCCGGTGGCCCGCCCCCCGGCGACTTCCGCAACTGGGACCGCGAAGCCTGGATCAAGGCGGTCGATGCCAACATGCTCACCCCTATCGAGCTCATCAAGGCCACGGTCGACGGCATGGCCAAGCGCGGCTTCGGGCGCATCGTCAACATCACCTCCAGCTCGGTGAAGTCGCCCATCGACATCCTGGGCCTTTCGAACGGCGCGCGCAGCGGCCTCACGGGCTTTGTGGCCGGCGTGGCGCGCACGGCCATTGCGGCGCAGGGCGTGACCATCAACAACCTGCTGCCCGGCTCGTTCGACACAGACCGCCTCAAGGGCACGATGGCCGGCACGGCCCAGAAGACGGGCCAGGACTTCGACACCGTGTGGGAAGCCCGCAAGAAGAACATCCCGGCCAAGCGCTTCGGCACGCCGGCCGAGTTCGGCGCCATCTGCGCCTTTCTCTGCAGCATGCAGGCCGGCTACATGACGGGACAGAACGTGCTGGCCGACGGCGGCGCCTACCCCGGCACTTACTGAGCCCGCCTCGTGGTCTCAACGTTTGGACGATGAGACCACGATGCCGCCCACGATTAGCAAGAAGGCCGCACCGTGGTACCAGTGCGGCGGTTCGCCGAGGAACGCCGCGGACAACAGCGCGGCGAACAGCGGCGTGAGGTTCATGAAGAAGCTCGCCGCCTGCGGCCCGGCATGCTGCACGCCGCTGCCCCAGCAGCGGTAGGCCAGTACGGCGGGCCCGATACCGATGAAGGCGAGGGCGGCGAACAGGGGCCAGCCCGGCACGATGCGCGCGTCCGCCAGCGTCCACTCGCCGGCCGCGAACGCGCCCGACCATGCAAGGCCGAACACCATTTGTGCCATGAGAAACGCGGCCCAGTCTTGCCGCACGGCTTGCGGCTCCCGCGTGCGGGCCAGTATCCAGCTGTAGAACGCCCAGGCAATGGTGCCCAGGATCATGTACAGGTCGCCCGGCACCAGGCGCAGCGCAAGCAACTGCCGCCATTCACCCCGGCTCAGCACCAGCAGCACGCCAAGCATCGAAAGCACCGATCCGCCGATCTCGCGGCCGCTGACGCGGGCGCCGAAGAAAACAGCGCCGGTCGCGAGCATCCACAGCGGCAGGCTGGAGCCGACCAGCGTGACGTTGATTGGCGTAGAGGTCTGCAGCGCCAGGTACTGAAAGGCGTTGTAGCAGCCGATGCCGAGCAGCCCCAGCACCGCGTAGCGCTTCCAGTGCGCCCACAGCGGGCTGCCGGGGCGCAGCACGGGCCATGCAAGCGGCAGCAACAGCACGAAGGCGATGACCCAGCGCACGAAGTTCAGCGTGAGCGGCGACACCAGCTCGCGCACCATGCGGCCGACCACCGCATTGCCGGCCCACAGCAGCGGCGGCACGGTGAGCAGGAAGACGGTGAAGGGCGTGAGGCGCTGCTGAATCTGCATGGCCGCCGACTCTACCGGGCATTGCCCGCCGCCGCCGCGGAAAGGCCAAACGTGGCACGATGCGCGTCTTCTTTTTCGCGAGCCTTGGAGACTGCAAAGATGATGAGCAAAGCCGTTCGTATCGACCGCCACGGCGGTCCCGAAGAACTGAAGATCGTCGACGTGGAGGTCGGCGAGCCGGGGCCCGGCGAAATACGCATCCGCCACAAGGCCGTGGGCCTGAACTTCATCGACACCTATCAGCGCAGCGGCCTCTATCCCTTCCAGATGCCCTTGCAGCTGGGCATGGAAGCCTCGGGCGTGGTCGAGGCGGTGGGCGAGGGCGTCACGCACCTCAAGGCGGGCGACCGCGCCGCCTATGCGAGCCAGCCCCCCGGGGCCTACAGCGAACTGCGCGTGATGCCGGCCAAGTGCGTCTGCAAGCTGCCCGACGCCATTTCGTTCGAAACCGGCGCGGCCATGATGCTCAAGGGCCTCACGGCGCAATACCTGCTGAAGAAGACGCTGCCCGCGGAAGGCTTGCAGCCGGGCGACTTCGTGCTGTTCCATGCCGCGGCCGGCGGGGTCGGGCTTATCGCCTGCCAATGGGCCAAGGCACTGGGCCTGCAGCTGATCGGCACGGCCGGCAGCGACGCCAAGTGCAAGCTCGCGCTCGAACATGGTGCGGCGCATGCCATCAACTACAGCACCGAGAACTTCGCGGCCCGGGTGAAGGAGATCACCGGCGGCAAAGGCGTGAAGGTGGTGTACGACTCGGTCGGCAAGGACACCTGGGAAGCCTCGATCGAGTGCCTGCGCCCGTTCGGCCTGTTGGCGATATTCGGCAATGGCTCGGGCCCCGTGCCGCCGATCAGCCTTGGCACGCTGGCCTCGAAGGGCTCGCTCTACGTGACGCGCCCGACGCTGTTCACGCACATTTCCACGCGCGAGAGCACACAGGCCATGGCGGACGACCTGTTCGCGGTGGTGCAGAGCGGTGCGGTGAAGATCCCGATCGACCAGCGCTACGCTTTGGCCGACGTGCAGCAGGCGCACCGCGACCTCGAAGCGCGCAAGACCACGGGCTGCACGATCCTCACGCTCTGATGCGCTGATAGTGGGCCACGGCCGGCCCGGCGACGGGCCAGCCTTGTCCTACCCGCGATGGGGTGTCATGCCTTCGTCTTGTGCCGGGCGCAATTTGTAGCCTGCTACAAAGCTCGAGGAACGCCGCCACCATGGACACCGTTAGAACCTTTGTTGTCGAGGACAACCCCACCATCCGCGAAAACCTGTTGGGCACCTTGCGCGAAGTGGCCAGGGTCGACCCGGTGGGCCAGGCGGAATCGGAGCGGGAGGGTACGCGTTGGCTGACGAGCAACCTCGCGCAATGGGACCTTGCCATCGTCGACCTGTTCCTGAAGGACGGCACCGGCTTCAGCGTACTCGAGGCCTGCCGCAACCGTGAGCCGGCGCAGAAAATGGTTGTGCTCAGCAACCATCTCACCCCCGAAATGCGCCGCAAGTGCACCCAGCTCGGCGCCGATGCGGTGTTCGACAAGGCCACGGAGATCGACGACCTGATCGACTTCTGCCTGCGCCGCCGCCAGGAGCAGTTCATGCGCTCGCCGTTCCCGGTCGCGCACTGACGTTTGCCTGCCGGCCTGCGCTTGCAGGCCCCCCCTCAAAAAAAAACTCAGCCCTCGATCTTCCCCAGCCGCGATTCACGCAGCCGGCTCGGTGCCAGTGCGCCCGCCGACTCGAGGATCGGGTAGGCGATGGAGCAGATGTGCGAGTTGATGCGCTTCAGGTCGCTGATCAGGTCGATGTGCAGCGAGCTGGTCTCGATGCTCAGCGTGGTGCGGTCGGACAGCCGGTCGAGGTGGGTGGTGGCATAGGCCCGTTCAAGGTCGCGGAAGCGTGCTTTTTCTTCGAGCAGCTTTTGCGCGTCGCGCACATTGCCGTTCAAAAACACGCTCATGCTCAGCCGCAGGTTGGCCACCAGCCGGCCGTGCAGTTCCACGATTTCCGCCATGCCGGCGGCCGAGAAGTTGCGCTGCGGCTTGATCTTCTTGTCCTCGATGTCGATGATCACGCGCTCGATGATGTCGCCGATCTGCTCCATGTTGATGGTGAAGCTGATGATGTCGGTCCAGCGCCGGCTTTCTTCTTCGCCCAGTGCCTCGCGCGAGATGCGCGTCATGTAGTACTTGATGGCCGAGTAAAGCTCGTCCACCGTGTCGTCGAGCTGCCGCAGTTCCTGCGACAGGCGCAGGTCGTTGTGGCGGATCACGTCGAGCGTGCCGATGAGCATGGTCTCCACGATGTCGGCCTGGTGCAGCGCCTCGCGCGCCGCGTTCGAAATGGCTAGCGAAGGCGTTGAAAGCGCCGAAGGGTCGAGGTGGTGCGGCCGCGTGGAAGTGGCCGGCTGCTGCGGCACCGGCAGCATCTTGGTGACCAGCGTTGCCACCCACTGCGTGAGGCCGATGAACCCCACGCTGATGATCACGTTGAATGCCAGGTGAAACAACACCACGCCGTGGGTCGCGTTGGGCACTTGTGGCTGCACGTAGCGCAGCCAGAGCCCGACGAAGGGCGCGACGATCGCCACGCCGAGCGCCTTGAACAGCAGGTTGCCCACCGTGACCTGCCGCACCGGTATGGCTGACTTGGCGGTGGTCAGCACGGCCAGCAAGCCGCTGCCGAGGTTGGCGCCGAGCACCAGCCCCAGCGCCACGTCGAGCGGAACCACGTTGGAGCTTGCCATGGCCGCCACCAGCAGCACCACGGCCAGGCTGGAATACGCCACGATGGCGAGCGCGGCGCCAATGGTGATTTCGAGCAGCACGTCGCTGCTGAGCGAGGCCAGCAGCGCCCGCACGGCCGGGGCCGAGAAGAGCGGCTCGGTGGCTTCCACCACCAGCTGCAGCGCCAGCAGCATCAGCCCCAGGCCGATGAGCACCCGGCCCACGCGGCCCGCCACGCTGGCCGAGCGCGAAATGAACAGCACCACGCCCACGAAGATGAACATCGGCGACAGCCACGAAAGGTCTGCCGAGAACAGCACCGAGATGAGCGCCGTGCCGACGTCCGCCCCGCGCATCACAGCCAGCGCCGCCGGCAGCGTGACCAGGCCCTGCCCCACGAAGGACGAAGTCATCAGCGACGTGGCCGTGCTCGATTGCACCAGCGCGGTCACACCGATGCCCGACAGCGCGGCGGTGAAGCGGTTGCGCATGCTCTGCACGAGGATCTTGCGCAGGTTGGCCCCGAACACGCGCAGCACGCCCGTTCGAACGAGGTGCGTGCCCCACACCAGCAGTGCGACGGCGGCGAGCAGGTTCAGAAGATGCTTCATGGGTGCCGGTTTCTATCCTTTTCGTTTTGGTTCGTTTTCTTCAGCCCCATTTTCCACACTATGGGCTCAATCGATCAGTGCTCCGTTGTCGTGGAAAGGAAAAGGGCCCTCGAATGTGCCGGAAGCCGCCAAATGGGTGACCAGCCGCCTGCTGCGCGCAGACCAGGCGTGAATCCGGAAACCCGGCGGCTCCAGCGTCCACGCAGAGGCCGCGTCGGGTGCCAGGTCCAGGCAGACCTGGTGGGCCGGTGCGGGCGAAGTGGATGCAATGGTGCCGCCGAAGCGCGCGTCGATGGCGCGGTGCAGATGCCCGCAGATCACGCGTTCGACGTTGGGGTACCGCGCGACCAGCGCTTCCAGTGCCTCGGCGCCCTGCAGCAGGCCAATCTCGTCCATGTGGCCGATCAACGTCTGGAAGGGGGGGTGGTGCATGGCAATGACCACGGGCTCGCCCCGGCAGGCTTCGAGCTGTTGCTCCAGCCACGCCAGCCGTTCGTTGCAGAGGGCGCCATGGCTCTCGCCCGGCACGCAGGTGTCGAGCGTCAGCAGGCGCAGCGCGCCCACCCGCACCGAGTATTGGACAAAACCGGCGGAGCCCACGCCCGCCGCCAGGTAGCCGTGGCCCGGAAAGCTGCGGCGCAGCTGGTCGCGGTCGTCATGGTTTCCGGGCATCAGATACACCGGCATGGTCAGCGGTGCCAGAAGACGCGTTAGGTGCTCGTATTCGGCCGCGCGGCCGAAGTCGCTCAGGTCGCCCGTAATCACCACCGCGTCGGGCAATTGCGGCAGGCGCAGCACCGATTGCACCGCGCGCTCCAGGTAGGGCGCGGTGTCGATGCGGCCGTACGCCAGGCGGCCGGGCTCGCGGATGTGCAGGTCCGTCAGCTGCGCCAGGAAGGTGGTGTCTTGTGTCGTTGCCGTGTTCATGCGCTGGTTTCCTGCGACGTCATCAGGCGATCGGGCTGGATGCGAAGGCCGACCGGATCACCCGGGCCGAAAGGCGTGTCGCGGCCTACATCGGCTACCAGCAAGGACTGGTCCTGCGTGCGCAGCTGCAGCTGCACGCGGTCGCCGAGAAAGGTGCGGCGTTCGACTGCGGCAAGCCCCCAGCCGGGCTGCGGCGCGCTCACCTCCACGTCTTCGGGTCGCACCAGGAGCATCGCATGGTCGCGCCAGGCGGGCGGGCAAGGCAGTGTGCTTCCGCCGAGTCGGACAACGCCTTGCGCAATGGCGTCGGGCTTGCGCTCCAGCCGGTTCACCCGGCCGAGGAATTCCGCCACGAAGGGGTGTGACGGCGCGCGGTACAGCTCTTCGCCGCGGCCGATCTGCACGATGCGTCCGGCGCTCATCACCGCCAGGCGGTCGGCAATGGCCATCGCCTCCTGCTGGTCGTGAGTGACGTGGATGGCCGTGATGTGCAGGCGGCGCAGCAGCTCGGCGAGCTCGTCGCGCAGCGACTCCTTGAGCTTGGCGTCGAGCGCGGCCAGCGGTTCGTCGAGCAGCAGCACGCGCGGGCGCACGGCAACCGCGCGCGCCAGTGCCACGCGTTGGCGCTGGCCGCCCGAGAGCTCGGCAGGGCGCTTGTTCTCAAGCCCGCCGAGCCGCGTCAGGTCGACCAGTTCGCCCACGGCGCGCTTTTCTTCTTCGGGCGCCACGCCGCGGATGCGAAGGCCGTAGCCAATGTTGGCGGCCACCGTCATCTGCGGAAAGAGCGCGTAGCTCTGGAACACCATGCCCACGCCGCGATGTTCCACCGGGCGCTGCGTGACGTCTTGCCCACCGAACACGATGCGGCTGCCTTCGTCGGGTGCCTCGAGCCCTGCAATCAGCCGCAATAGTGTGGTCTTGCCGCAGCCGGAGGGGCCGAGCAGCGCAAGCACTTCGCCCGCTTCCACGTGCAGGTCGGTCGGCAGCAGGCCGCGCGTGCCGTCCGCGTAGGTCTTCGCGCAGCGCGAAATGTCGATGGGAATGCGTTCAAGTTCCATGGCGTTTCTGCATCAGGTTGGCAAGGTACTGCAGTCCCCACAGCACCGGAAGAATGACGGCGAAGAAGACCAGCGTGTAGGCCGACCCGATCTCGATGCGCATCGAGGCATAGCTGTCGGCCAGCCCCACAGGCAGGGTGCGCGTGAGCGGCGTGTGCAGCATCCAGGTTAGGTTGAACTCGCCCACCGAGAGCGTGAACACCATGAGGCTGCCGGCCACGATGGCGGGGAACACGGCGGGTACGAGGATGCCCATGAAGCGCTGGCGGAAGTTCGCGCCCAGCGAACGGGCGGCTTCCTCGAGCGCGAGCAGGTCGTCGCGCTGGAAGGCCGAGCTCACGGTGCGCACCATGAACGGCAGAGTGAACACCATGTGGCCCACGAGAATGAAGGCGAAGCTCTGGCGGAAGGCCGTGAGTTGGCCGTAGGCGAGTATCAGCGCCAGCGCGGTCGCGAGGCCCGGCACCGCGACGGGCAGCGTCAGCAGCTCTTCGAAGATGTGCGCAGCGCGTGAACGGCTGCGCGCCAGCGCATAGGCGCAGGGCACGCCCAGCAGCACGGTGCCGACCACGCAGGCCAGCGCCAGTGCGAGTGACCAACCCACGGTGCCGCCGTAGTTCTCCCATACCTCGCCGAGCCAACGCAGCGTGAGGCCGCTCTTCAGGCCCGTGCTGTAGTTGTTGACCAAGCCAGCCATAACGGACAGCAGCATCGGCGCGATCATGAAGATGCTCACCAGCACTGTGATGGCCAGCAGGAAAGGCGCCTTGAGTTGGGTGTTCTTTCGCATGAAGCGTTTCCCTCTTGATTCAGTGCGCGACCGGGTTGGCTCCGAAGCGCCGCGCCACGAACAGCACCAGCCAGGTCACGAGGCCCAGCGCAATCGAGAGCGATGCGGCGAGTGCAAAGTTGGCGTAGTTGGTGAACTCGTTGTAGATGGTGATGGGGATCACCTCGAACTTGCTGGCGAGCGTGAAGGCGGTGCCGAAGGCGCCCATCGAAGTGGCGAAAAGAATGGCGCCGCAGGCCAGCGTGGTGGGGGCAAGCTCGGGCATCCACACATCGCGCGCCACGCGCAGGCGCGAGGCACCGAGCGAGCGCGCGGCTTCTTCGAGTTGCAAGTTCATGGCCTCTGCCGCTGCGGCGTAGGTGGCAATGGCGCGTGGAAGCGAAAAATACAGGTAGGCCAGGAACAGGCCGAGCAGGCCATATGCAAAGGTGATGCGTTCACCGAAGAGGCTGTCGCCGATGTCGGCCACCAAGCCTTGCCGCCCACCGAGCAGGATGACGAAGAAGCCGATGATCACGCCCGGAAAGGAGAGAGGCAGCGTGAGCAGCGACAGCAGCATGCGTTTGCCGGTGAAGGAATGGCGCGCGAGGTAGATGCCCACGGCTGCGCCGAGCACCAGGGTCGCAAGTGTCACGGCCACCGACAACGCCACAGTGTTGACCATGCTCTGCAGGTAGCGCGAATCTGTCAGCACCGCGAAGTAGGTGGACCAGCCCTTGGTCGCGGGCAGCGTGAGCAGGCGGACCACCGGCAGCAGCCAGAAGGCAGCGAAGAACACGGCTGCGGGGGCTGCGCAGGCCAGCAGGCGCCAGCGTGGGTTCCAGGCGTTGGGTTGCTTCATCTCAGTTTTTTTCGCGCTGTGTTGCGGGGTGCTGTTGTTCAGGGCGCGTGCAAAGGCCACCGGGTACTCCCCTCCGCGAATGTCCCCCGCCTTCGGCTCCTCCTTTA
>NZ_JBBCBV010000013.1:0-161612 GCF_037204045.1 Variovorax sp. CCNWLW225
AGCGGCATCGAGGTGGTGACGGCGATGAACGGGGCCACGACGACGGCGCAGACCACGCGCGATGCGTTCCGCCTGGCCGGCGGCCATGTGGATGCGGGGGCCTACGAGTACCGGCTGCATGCGGCCGATGCCTCGGGGGCGGGGGAGAATTGGTATTTGCGGTCCGGCATCATCATTGCGCCGCCGCCACCGCCACCGCCCCCTCCGCCTCCTCCTGCGCCTCCTGCGCCTCCTGCTCCCCCTGCGCCTCCGGGACCACCAGCGCCTGCGCCTGCGCCTGCACCTGCACCTGCACCTGCACCTGCACCTGCACCTGCACCTGCACCTGCACCTGCGCCGGCACCGGCACCAGCACCGGACGACGGCAACCCGCTGAGCGGCGACGGCGGCTCTCCCAACGCGCCGGCGGGCATCACGGTGCCCACCTACCGCGCCGAAGTGCCGCTCTACGCCGCGCTGCCCGAGCAGTTCCGCCAGTCCAACCTGGCCATGGTGGGCAACCTCCACCAGCGCGTCGGCGACGAGAACGCGGGCGGGGTCGGCATTGCCACGCCCAACCAGAGCCTGCGCCAGGGCTGGGCCCGCATCATCAGCATGGACCGCACCATCAGCCAAGGCGGCACCGTCAGCCCCACCAGCGAAGGGCGCCTCACGGGCTTCCAGGCCGGCAACGACCTGTGGGCCGATCCGAACTGGCGCGTCGGCATCTACATCGGCCAGCTCGAGGGCGACGTGCGCGTGAGGGGCTTTGCACGCGGCGTGCAGGGCTACGCGGCCGGCTCCAACGACCTGCGCAGCCAGTACCTGGGCGCCTATGCCACCTGGAAGAACGACAGCGGCCTGTACCTGGACGGCGTGCTGCAAGCGGGCCGCCACCGCTACACCGCGGCAACGGACCTGGGCGCCGCCAGTTCGGGCAAGGGCCGCAGCCTGCTGGCTTCGATCGAGGTGGGCCAGGCCTTCCGCATTTCACCGGAGTGGATCGTCGAGCCGCAGCTGCAACTGGTGCACCAGCGCGTGAGCCTGGACGACACCGGCATCGTCGGCGCCGTGGTGCAGCAGGACAGCCACAGCGGCTGGCTGGTGCGCGCCGGCGTGCGCATCAAGGGCGAGCTGACCACCGCCGCAGGGCCGCTGCAACCTTATGCGCGGCTCAACGTTTACCGCAGCAGCAGCGGCACCGACGTGACGCGCTTCACAGGGCCCGCGGCCTACACCGACATTGCCAGCCGCACGGGCGGCACGAGCACCGAACTCGCGGCCGGCGCCACGCTGCGGCTGACCCAGAACATGAGCCTGTACGGAGAGCTGGGCAAGTACTGGGCGTCAGGCGGCGGGGCGCGCACGAAGAGCGGCGTGAACGGCAGCGTGGGCGTGAAGATCCGCTGGTAGGGCTTGCCGACGCTCCTTGGGCCGTTATCGGGGAGAGACCACCACCGCAGCAGGCGCGTCGGGCATCGCCAACGGGTTGAGTCCCGGCTCCGCCACCCGCGTGAGCGTGTTGCGGTCGGTGTGATGGAAAGGCTCGGCCCGCCCCTGGATCTGCATCACGGTGTCCTGGTCGTAGGACCATGTGCCGTCGGGGTTGATGGTGACCGTGATGTTCCACGCCAGCGTGGTGAAGGCTTCTTCGATGAACGGGTTGGACACGATGCCGTTCACCAGGCTGCCGCGCTCGGCGCTGAGCGTGAAGCGCGTGTCGCCGGCCTTGGCATGGCCGCTTGCCATGGCCACCTGGCCGCGCGGAATGGCCAGCGTGTGCATCACCGTGCCGGTGGCCGGCTCCCAGAGCCAGTAGCCCACCTGGTCGTGGTACATCTTGGTGAGGCCGGGCTTGTGGATGTAGGTGTGGTAGCGCAGGCCGTACAGCAGCTGCGGGCCGTTGGTCTGCGGATCGATGGGCTGCAGCTCGTAGCGCTCGACATAGACCTGCGTCTTGGGGCCTTCGCGCTTGGGCTTCACGTCCACGCCGCGGCTGCCCTCCCAGATGCCTGCCATGGCGCGCAGCGGCCCCAGGTTGGCAAGGGTGTCGGGGTCGGCATTCGGCTCGGTGTAGATGTCTTCGGTCATGGTGGGGCTGGCGATCAATGCGATCGCTTGGTGGGTCTTCTTGAAATTCTGATGGAGCGGGCAGACGCTAGTCGCCGTGCGCCGCCGACTTGTCGGGCGCGGCCAGCACGCGGTCGATGCGGCGGCCCTCGAGCGCCGCGATTTCGAAATGCCAGCCCGCGCATTCGATCACTTCGCCCGCCTTGGGCAGATGGCCCGAAACGGCCATCAGCAAACCTGCCACGGTGTTGTAGCGCCCGCGCTCTTCGTCGGGCAGCTCGCGAATGCCGAGCCGCGCGCGCAGTTCCGAAACCGGCATCAGCCCGTCGAGCTCCCACACGCCATCGGGCCGCTCGCGGGCCCAGGCGTCGGTAAGGGTGCCGGGCTGCAGCTCGCCGGTGATGGCCTCGAGCATGTCGCGCGGCGTCATGAGGCCCTGCACCACGCCGTATTCGTCGACCACGAACACCAGCCGGCCGCCGCGTTCGCGGAACTGCTCGAGCAGTTCCATGCCGGTAAGGGTTTCGGGCACGAACACGGCCGGAGCGGCCTCTTGCCCCAGCACGCCGGCGTGCTCGGTGCCCAGCCGCAGCAGATGCGCCACGCTGATCACGCCGACCACGTCGTCGAGCGAATTGCGGCACACCGGGTACCACGAATGCACGATGTTGAGCGCGCCCGCATCGGCCACCTTCTTCAGCGCCTGCGCCACGGTGTCCGAGGCGTCGAGCCATTCGATGTCGGCGCGCGGGATCATCAGCGACGACAGGCGCCGGTCGTCCAGGTGGAATACGTTGCGCACCATCTGGTGCTCGTGCTGCTCGATCACGCCGGCATCCACGCCCTCTTCCAGGCTGGCCGAAATTTCTTCCTCGGTCATGGAGCGGGCGGCGTTGGCGTCGATGCGCAGCAGCTTCAGCACGGTGGCCGTGGCGCCCGCCAGCAGCCACACGAACGGCTTGGCGCCCTTGGCCAGCCCGCGCATGGGGCGCGACACCCAGCGCGCCACGGGCTCGGGGTAGAGCTGGCCGATGCGCTTGGGCACCAGCTCGCCGAAGATGATGGTGAAGAAAGTGATGCCGGTCACCACCACGGCGGTCGAAACCACGCTGGCCGTGCCGCGGCCCATGCCCAGGTTTTCCATCCAGAGCGCGAGCGGCGCGGCAAAGGCCGCCTCGCCCACGATACCGCTGAGCATGCCGATCGACGTGATGCCGATCTGCACGGTCGAGAGGAAGTGGGTGGGTTCCTCCATCAACCGGAGCGCGGCTTCCGCGCCGGTATCTCCCGTCTCGGCCAGCGCGGCAAGGCGCGCGCGCCGGCTGGTTGAAAGGGCCATTTCGGACATTGCGAACAACGCATTCAGCGAAGTCAGCAAGGCCAGCAGGAGAACATCCATGAACAGGGGGTGAAAATAAGGAAATGGCACTTTACTTGATCGGCGACATCCAGGGCTGCGACGCCGCCCTCCAGAAACTGCTCGACAAGATCGGTTTTTCTCCCAGCCGCGACACCGTCGTGCTGCTCGGCGACCTGGTCAACCGCGGCCCGGATTCAGCGGCGGTGCTGCGCCGCGTGCAGGGCTACGGCGCGTCCGCGCTCAGCCTTCTCGGCAACCACGACCTGCACCTGCTGGGCGTGGCGCACGGTGCACGCAAACCCAGCCGCAAGGACACCCTGGCCGGCCTGCTCGAGGCGCCCGACAGCGAAGCCCTGCTCGAATGGGTGCGCCAGCAGCACATGGCGCTGCACATGCAGATCGACGGCGGCGACCTGCTCATGGTGCACGCGGGCGTGCTGCCGCAGTGGACGGTGGGCGACACGCTGGTGCTGGCGGCCGAGGTCGAATCGGTGCTGCGCGGCCCGGCGCTGGGCGAGTTCCTGCTCACCATGTACGGCAACGAGCCCGCGCAGTGGAGCGATTCGCTCACCGGCAGCGCGCGGCTGCGCGTCATCGTGAACGCGCTCACGCGCATGCGCTTCTGCTCGGCCGATGGGGTGATGGAGTTCGAGAGCAAGGACGGCGCCGCCACCGCACCCGAGGGCTTCATGCCCTGGTTCGACGTGCCCGGCCGCAAGACCGCGAACGCCACGGTCGCGTTCGGCCACTGGTCCACGCTGGGCTGGCTTTCGCGGCCCGACCTGCTTTCGACGGACACCGGCTGCGTCTGGGGCGGCTGCCTGAGCGCGGTGCGCATCGGCGCCACGCTGGAGGAGCGCGAGCTGATCCAGGTGAAGTGCGAGCAGGCGCAAAAGCCGGGCTGATCGATCCGCGCGGCTAGGCGCCCGCGGCGGTCGCCACGCCAAAGCCCGTATCGAACGTGCCCTTCACATCGAGCGGCTGCTTGATGAGCCCCACCTGCCGGTAGAAATCCGCCGTGCCCTGCTGGTCGGCAATCACCTGCGCATCGATCGGTATCCACTTCTGCCGGCGGCGCTCGAACTGCAGCTTGGCCGCCTCGGGCGGAATGCCGATGATGCGTGCGAGCGCGGCCGAGTAGGCATCGACGTTGCGGTATGACCAGAGCTGCGCCTTCACCACGCGCTGCAAGAAGTCTTGCAGCACCGGGCGCTTGGCGGCAATGGCCGCATCGGTGGCCGCCAGGTAGCTCAGGCCCGGCAGCAGCCCGCGCCCGCTGACCAGCACGCGCGCATGCTGGCTCACCTCCGCCATGGCCGTGTAAGGCTCCCAGGTGGCCCATGCATCGACCGAGCCCTGCGTGAGCGCGAGCTTGGCATCGGCAGGCGCAAGAAAGCGGATGTTCACCTCTTCGGGCTTGAGCCCTGCCGCGGTGATTGCCTTGAGAGTGACGTAGTGGCCAATGGAGCCGCGGTTGGTTGCGATGCTCTTGCCCTTGAGATCGGCCGCGGTCTTGAGCGGCGAGTCGGGCCGCACCAGCACTGCGGTGCCGTATGAGTCCGAACGGTTGGCGCCGATGGCCTTGACGCGCGTGCCCGCGGCCAGCGCAAAGATGAGCGGCGCATCGCCGATGGGTCCCGAATCGACCGCGGCCGCGTTGAGCGCTTCAGCCAGCGGTGCGGCCGCGGGAAACTCGGACCACTGGATGTCGTAGCCGAGGCCTTCGAGGCCGTTGGCCGCTTCGAGCAATGCACGCAGGCCGCCCTTCTGGTCGCCGGCCTTGAGCACTTGGCGGCCCTGTGCACGGGCCTGCAAAGTGAAGGCGGGCAAGGCGATGGCGGAGGCTGTTGCGAGGCCTTGCGCAAGGAGCCGCCGGCGCGATCGGTCGAGGTGTGGTGAGTTCATGGGTTCTCCGTGTGTATTGCGGGTAAAAAACGGTCAGTGGATGAAGCCGCCCTTGATGAAGCGCACCGGCTCCGCGTCCATGCGGGCGATCAGCGCACCCAGTCCATCGGCGGGTGATGCGGCGCCCTGCCCTGGCGCCGCCGGTGTGCGTTCGCTGCGGCAGACCAGGTCGTCGTCGGACCAGCCCGCGTTGCCGGGCTCGCCGCGCACGCGCAGCCAACCGTCGCGGTCGGCGATGAGCTGCGTG
Organism: Variovorax sp. CCNWLW225; assembly: GCF_037204045.1. Taxonomy (NCBI): domain Bacteria; kingdom Pseudomonadati; phylum Pseudomonadota; class Betaproteobacteria; order Burkholderiales; family Comamonadaceae; genus Variovorax; species Variovorax sp. CCNWLW225. The sequence goes on from NZ_JBBCBV010000013.1 coordinate 5,562, forward strand.
CCCGCGAGGCGGTCGGTCCCGGTGATCAAGGCTAGCGCCTCCCATGCGGCGGCGGACTGCACGACGCAATCGGCGCTGGCGCCCGATGCCATTGGCGACGGCGGCACCAGCAGCACCGTCACGAGCCGCGGGTCTTCAGCCGGCGCTGCATTGCCGGCGACGATGCGCACGCGCTGCCCGCGCCAGCTTGCGAGCGACCGCGCAGGCTGCGAGCCGCAACGCACCGCCATGTCGGGCAGGCCGATGGGCTGCGGCCAGTTGCCGAGCGCGCGCAGGCTCTGGCCCGCGCCCAGCGCCTTCATGTAGTCGATGAGCGCCCAGGCATCGGACTCGTCGATGTTCGCGCCGAAGCCCGGCATCGTGGCCCTGCCATGCTGCGCATCGCGCGTGCCGTGAAGAATGCGCCAGAGCAGGTCGCCGTCGGCACGCCGCCACAGCAAGGGGCCGCTCAGGTTCGGCGGCCACACCGCCAGCGAGGCCGCGAGCGGGCCTTCGCCCCTGCCATCCACGCCGTGGCACGCGACGCAGTTCTGTTCGTAGAGTACGCGGCCCTTGGCGATGGAGGCGGCCGTGAAACCGGTCGGCGATGCCTGGAAACTTGTGGGCGTTGCCGGCACCAGCACCACATGCGCCGCCGGCCATGGCGCGGCGATCAGCAGCATCGGCACCACGGCCAGAAGGTAGAAGCGCGGGCGCCGCCACAGCAGCGCGAGGAGTAGCGCAAGCAGCGCTGCGGCAACAAAGACCAGCGTCCACGCGAGGCTGCGCGCCTGGCCCAGGTCGATCAGCAGGTTCTCGCCAGAGAGGCGCTGCGACCAAGGCCAGGCCGGCTGGCCGTGCACCTGCCGTGCGAGCCCGAGCGCATCGAGCACGCGCAGCAGCTGCAGCTGGGCGCCTTGCAGCAGGCCGATCAGCAGGTTGAGCCAATCGGCCTCGGGCGTGCTGTTCATGTCACCAGGTGGCGTCGAGCCCCAGGTGCCTGAGCGCCTCGTGCCGAAGTTCGGCCAGCCGGGCATGGCCTCGATGCCGCGGATACGGCAGGTCGACCACGATCTCGGCCGCAACGCGCGCCGGCCGGTCGCTGAGCACGATCACGCGGTTGGCAAGAAACAGCGCCTCTTCCACGTCGTGCGTCACCAGCAGTGCCGAAAAGCCCGCGCGCTGCCACAGGTTGACGAGCTCGCTCTGCATTGCGATGCGCGTGAGCGAATCGAGCTTGCCGAGCGGCTCGTCGAGCACCAGCAATTGCGGGTCGTTCACCAGCGCGCGTGCCAATGCCACGCGCTGCGCCATGCCGCCCGAAAGCTGGTGCGGAAAGACCTTTGCAAAGTCGCTGAGGCCCACGAGCTTGAGCGCCTCGTCGACGCGCCCGCGCTGCGCCTTGAGCACGCCGCGCGCCTGCAGACCGAGCGCGACGTTGTCCCACACACTGCGCCACGGATAGAGCGTCGGGTCCTGGAACACGACGATGCGCGACGGGTCGGGCCGGGTGATCGGCGCATCGTCCTGCGTGATGCGGCCGGCTGTGGCGGGTTCGAGCCCGGCCACCAGCCGCAGCAAGGTCGACTTGCCGCAACCGCTCGGACCCAGCAGCGCGACAAATTCGCCGGGCTTCACGGTAAGGTCTATGTCGTCGAGCACCTGCAGCGGCCCCGCCGGCACATCGAACCAGTGGCTTACGCCGCGAATGTCGATGTGCGCGCCGGCCTGGCGCACACCGGGTTCTGCAACAACGGTGGCTACCATTTGACGGTTCCCTTCTGCCAAGACAGCACGCGGTCGCGCACCTTGAACAGCAGCGTGATCAGGCCCGAGCACAGCACGGCCATCACGATCAGCGCGGCATACATGTTTGAGTACGAAGCCCAGCCTTGAGCCCACGAGAGGTAGAAGCCCAGGCCGGCCTTCACACCCATCATCTCGGCCGTGACGAGCACCGAGAACGCGGCACCCAGCCCCATGAAAAGGCCCACGAACACCTGCGGGAGCGCAGCGGGTATCGCCACGCGCAGCACCAGGAAGCGCTCACTCGCGCCCATGGTGCGCGCCACGTCGTAGTAGTTGCGGTTGACGCCCGCCACGCCGGACCAGGTGAGCACCGCCACCGGAAAACCCGTCGCCAGCGCAATCAGGAAGACCGCCGCCGCATAGCTCGACGGAAAAAAGAAGAACGCGAGCGGCAGCAGCGCGGAGGCCGGCACCGGCCCCAGGAAGCGCAGCACCGGATGCACCCAGTAGCCCGCAATGCGCGACCAGCCGATGGTCACGCCCGTGAGAAAGCCCGCGAGCGCACCCAGCACAAAGCCGTGCGCCAGCAGCCGCGCCGAGTGCAGCAGGCTTTCGCCGAGGCGGCGCCAGTCGTCGATGTAGGTTTCGACCAGGCTTTGCGGCGGTGCGAAGAACGGCGTGGGGAGCAGCGCGAGCTTGGCCGTGGCGATCTCCCAGATGGCGAAGAGCACGGGCAGCGCGACTAGCCACGGGCCGGCGGGCCGGAGCGAGCGGGCGACGCGGCCGGCGCGCGGGCCGAGCAATGCGACGATCGACAGCAGCGCGCCCACCACGATGGCAGCGATGCCAAACTCGTCCGTGTAGGCCCAGTCGCTGAAGCCCACGGCTTGGTTCGGCCAGTAGATGGTGAGCAGGCCGAGCGCGAGCCATGTCGCAGCGGCGGCTAAGCCGATGCGCCATGTGGGCAGGGCCGCTTGGATACGGGGCGATGTCTTTGCGGGAGCAGGTGTGCGTTCGAGCGCCGCGCCCCCCACCCTGGCCCTCCCCCGGAAGGGGAGGGAATCGAAGCCCAATGCGGGGTCTGGGGTGCTCATGCGAGTGGATCGAAAGAGACGTGCTCGGCAAAGCGCACCGGGTCGGTGGTCTTCTTGAGTACGCCGACGCCGCGGAAATCGCGTGCATAGAACTCCACCTCGTCGCGCAGGTTCTTGCCCAGCGGATGATGGTTGTGCGTGAGCGTGCCCAGCAGCGCGCGCAGGTCTTCCACCGGCACCTTGGGCGAATACTTGGCGAAGAGCTTGGCCGATTCGTTCGGGTTCTCGGCCACGTAGTCCGACGCCTGCGCAATGGCGCGCACGAGCGCCGCGACGGTCGGCTTGTCCTTGCGCACCAGCTCGCCGCGGGCGCCCACGATGCAGCAGACCTTGTCCTTGTATTCACCGGAGAGATTGCTTGCAATCTCCACGAAGGCGCCCTTGTTGCGCTTCTCGATCAGGTAGACGTTCGGGTCGCCGTCGGCAATGGCGTGGATCTCGCCTTTCTGAACGGCAATATCGAGCAGGTCGGCCGGGTACTGGCGCCAGGTCACGTCCTTCTCGGCATCGATGCCGTTCTTCGCAAGCAATATGGAGAAGAAGTTCTTGCCCGGGCTCGCAATGTCCGAGACGCCGATGATCTTGCCCTTGAGGCTTGCAAGGCTGGTGGCGCCCGCGCTCTTTGCACCCACCAGCCGCACGCAGCCGCCGTGCGAGCTGCCGACGATCTTCACGTCGAAGCCCGACTCCAGCGGCTTGAGCCAGCGGTGGATCATGCCCACCGCCGCATCGGCCTTGGCCGTTGCCAGTGATTCCAGCAACTGGTCGGTGGAGCCGGTGTAGTTAATCAGGTCCACCTGCAGGCCGTTGCGCTCGAAGTAGCCGCGCTCCTGCGCCACCACCACGGGCGAAAGGCAGAACGCGGCGGCGTTCCAGGCAAAGGTGAGCTTGCGCGCCTGCTGCGAGAAAGCCTGCGAGGCGATCAGCCCGCCCGAGGCGACCACGGCGGCGGCACCGCCGGCGCGCAAGACGCTGCGGCGTGAAAGGGATGCGGTCATCGAGAACTCCGTTGGTTTTTTATCTTCAGTCCAGCAGTTCGGGTTCCGCTTCGACGAGGCCTTGGTAAAGGCTGTCGAAGGAATGGATGGCCCCCTCCGGGCCGCCGATCTGGCTGTGGGTGTGGCGTGCCGTCGCCTCGTCGATGGGCTGCGGCTTGCCGGCGGCTTCGGCCAGCAGTTGCGTGTGGCAGGCGTTGTCGAGCGCGATGTACCACCACGCGGCAGCCTCCACCGTGGGCCCCGCGGTAAGGATGCCGTGGTTCTTGAGAATGGCGCCCTTCTTGTCGCCCAGCGCCTGTGCAATGCGATCACCCTCGCTGGTGTCGACCACCATGCCGGTGAAGTCGTCGAACAGCGCCACGTCTTCATGGAACACGCAGCTGTCCTGCGTGATGGTGTCGAGCTTGCGGCCCAGCGTGGACCAGGCCTTGCCGTAGGTCGAATGCGTGTGGGCCGCGGCAACGATCTTCGGGTTGTGCTCGTGGATGGCGGCGTGAATGGCAAAGGCGGCCTTGTTGAGCGGCTTGTCGCCGATCACGGTCTCGCCTTTCGAATTGACCAGCAGCAGGTCGGACACCTTGATGCGCGAGAAGTGGATGCCTAGCGGGTTGACCCAGAAGTGATCCGTAAGCTCCGGGTCGCGCGCGGTGATGTGGCCGGCCAGCCCCTGCGCAAAGCCGAAGCGTGCGAACAGGCGGAAGGCGCCGGCCAGGCGCTCCTGCCGGTGGCGGCGCTCGGCCTGCACGCTGGTGCGCGGTGGGATGGGGTCGAACCAGTATTTTTGCTGCGGGTTCGGGTTGCGCCGAAGCGCGAAGCCGGCATCCCAGTCGATCGACAGAACTGCACTCATGAAGATTTCCTCGTGTTGGGTATTGCTCCTTCCCCCTCTGGGGGAAGGCTGGGATGGGGGCGGGCGGCGCTTGAAGCGCCGCGGCGTGTTGAACGCCGCTTGCCCCCACCCCTGCCCTCCCCCAGAGGGGGAGGGAGAAAAGCGGGGTCAGGCGGCTTTGCGAACCGAGGCTGCGCGCTGGGCCACCAACTCACGCGTACGCGGAATCAACTCGCGCCCATAGTCCGTCGCGTCCTCCAGCGGATCGAAGCCGCGGATCAAGAAGGTGGTCACGCCCAGGTCGTAGTAGTCGAGCAGCGCATCGGCCACCTGCTCGGGCGTGCCAACCAGCGCCGTGCTGTTGGAGCGGCCGCCAATTTCTTGCGCCACCGCGGTCCACAGCCGCTTGTCGAGTCGCGTGCCCTTCTCGGCCGCGGCCAGCAGGCGCTTGGCGCCTTCGCTCTGCTGCGGGCCGCCGCGGTTGTAGCCCTGCACCACGCGAAGCCGCTTGGTCTCGGCCAGGATGTTGTCCGCACGCGCCCACGCAGCCTCTTCGGTCTCCGCGAGAATCGGCCGGAACGACACCGAGAAGCGCACGCTGCGCCCGTGCTTCGCCGCCTCGGCGCGCACGCGGGTGGTGAGCTCGCGCGCCTGGTCGAGCGATTCACCCCACAGCGCGTACACGTCGGCGTACTTGCCTGCGACGGGAATCGCAGCCTCCGATGCACCGCCGAAGTACACCGGCACATGCGGCTTGCCGTTGCGCGTCTGCACCGGCTTCACTTCCGAGAACGCATTCTGGAAGCGGTAGTGCGCACCCTCGTGGTCGAAGGGCTTCTCGCTGGTCCACACCTTGTGCAGCACTTCCAGGTACTCATCGGTGCGGGCATAACGCTGGTCGTGATCGAGCCAGTCGCCGTCGCGGCGCTGTTCCTCGTCGGAGCCGCCCGAGATGTAGTGCACGCCGAGCCGGCCGCCGCTGAACTGGTCGAGCGAGGCGAACTGTCGCGCAGCCAGCGTGGGCGCTACGAAGCCCGGGCGGTGCGCCAGCATGAAGTGGATGCGCTCGGTGACCGACGCGGCGTAGGCCACCGTCAGCGTTGCGTCGGGGCTGGTGGAATGGTGCGGCACCAGCACGCGGTCGAAGCCCGCGTTCTCGTGCGCCTGCGCAAAGGCGCGCACATAGTCGCGGTCGATGGCGGGGCCCTTGGCTGCATGGATCTCCGAGACCTTCTGGCCCTGGATCATGCCGATGAATTCAACGTCGTTCTGGCTCATGGTGTCCTCGTGTTTTCAGGTGGATGCGTGGTTGTTCAGGCGGCGGGCAGGCGCAGCACGCTTTCGAAGCTGCGATCCCACAGGGGCTTCACGTCGGCCGGGCCATCGAGCACGCCAATCTTCAGGAAGGTGTCGGCCACCTGCTGGTGGCTGCGCACCACGGCATCGGTGACGGGGCCCAGGCTGTAGTCGCCGCTGCGGCCGTTGAAGAGCTCGACCAGGTCGCCGATGGGCACGCGCGTCTCGGCCGACTGCGCACGCGCATAGGCCAGGAAGTTGCCGTTGATCCATGCGAACGAGCGCTGCAGGCGCTGCAGCAGGTCGCTCAATGCCGCGCGGCGCAGCGCATCGTCCAGCGCGCGCGGGTTGGCATAGATGGGAAAGTTTCCCGACAGATAACCCACGCCGGTCTTGATGGTGCGCGCGCCGTACTGCGTGCGCGCCAGCTGGCCGTTGTAGCCGTAGATGGCCCATGCATCGAGATCGCCGCGCGCAAAGGCTGAAAGGCCGTCCGACGGCGTGAGGCTCACGGCCTGGATGTCGCTGAACGAGAGCCCCGCCTCGGCCAGTTGCCTGGCCAGGTAGTAGTGCGAAGTGGTGGCGCGCACATAGCCCACGCGCTTGCCCTTGAAGTCCGCAATGCTGCGGATCGGTGAATCCTTGCGTGCGAGCGTCGCCTGGTTGTTCAGGTCTTCATGCGTCACAGCCACCAGCTTCACGCTGGACTTCTGGCGCGCGGCGAACACCGGCGGAATCTCGCTGCCCGAGCCCAGGTCCAGCGCGTCGCCGTTGATGGCCTCGATATGCAGCACGCCGTTGTTGAGCTCCCGCCAATCGATCTTGTACGGCGTGTCGGCCTGGCCCGAGGCCGTGAGCAGCGGTCGCCAAAGCCCCTTGTAGGTGCCCACGCGCAGGGTCACGCCGGACAAGTCGCGCGCCGGCGCCGCGGCCCGCGCTGCGCCGGTTGCAGCCATGGCGCTCCAGGCTGCGCCGGCCTGCAGTAGGCGGCGCCGATCGAGTGGGAATTCAGGTTTCATGCACCGGACCGTACCGGCGCACACGGCAAAAGCGAACGCAGAAAAACGAGTTTGCATATGCAGGATGCGTCGTTTCCGGCGCGGCACGGGGCCGGTACTGTGCGCAACCATGAGTGCACTCCCCTTGCGCCGCCTGCCGGCCACCAATGAATTCCCCACAGCAAGCGCCGCTCCGCCCGCAGTCGACGGCGCCCTTCTCGCGCGCCTGTCGGCCCAGTTCGCGGCGACAGCGGCCGACCACGACCGGAGCGGCGCCTTTCCGCGCCAGAACTTCGAAGCACTGCAATCGCACGGCCTCATCGGCCTGGTGGCGCCCACAGCGTATGGCGGCGGCGGTGCCACACTGGCGACGGCGCGGCGCGTGATTGCGGCGGTGGCGCGCGGCGAGCCCGCCACCGCGTTGATCCTGACGATGACCTACCTGCAGCACCATGGCCTTGCGCGCAGCGACAGCCGCTGGCCGCTGCACCTGCGCGAACGCGTGCTGCGCGACGCAGTGGAGCACGGCGCGCTCATCAATGCGCTGCGCGTGGAGCCCGCGCTCGGCTCCCCGGCGCGCGGCGGCCTGCCCGCAACCGTGGCTCGCCGCGAAGGCAGCGGCTGGAAGATCGACGGCCACAAGCTCTACACGACCGGCATCGAAGGGCTCTCCTGGCTTGCCGTATGGGCGCGCACCGACGAAGCCGCGCCGCGCACTGGCATCTTCCTGGTGCCGCGCCATGCGCCCGGCGTGCGCGTGATCGCAAGCTGGGACCACCTGGGCCTCCGGGCCTCGGGCAGCCATGAAGTGGTGTTCGAGAACGTCGCGATCGACCTCGACCATGCGGTGGACCTGCGCGCCCCGGCCGACTGGGCACCCGATGCGGGCAGCCAGACGGACATCGACGCACACGCCACGCAGCAGGCCTGGATGACCGTGCTGCTCGGCAGCCTGTACGACGCGGTGGCGCAGGCCGCGATCGGTTGGTTGACCGGCTTCCTGAACCACCGCGCACCCGGCAGCCTGGGCGCGCCGCTTGCAAGCCTGCCGCGCGTGCAGGAGCACGTGGGAGAAATCGCCGCGCTGCTGCGCACCAACCGCGTGCTGCTCGACGATGCGGCCCGCGCGGTCGACGAAGGGCGCGCGCAGCCGGCCACCGAGAGTGGATTGCTGAAGTACACCGTGACGGGCAACGCAGTGCGCGCCGTCGAAATCGCGCTGCAACTGAGCGGCAACCACGGCCTCGCACGGCAGAACCCGCTGGAGCGGCACCACCGTGACGTGCTGTGCAGCCGCATCCACACGCCGCAGAACGACGCCATCCTGGTTGCGGCGGGCGCTCGCGCATTGCAGTCTTCGGGAGCCGCCGCATGACCGACCTTCTCTTCTCCAGGGCTTCGCGCCGCAGCTGGCTCAAGAAGGGCACCGCACTCGCCCTCGCGGCTGCCGGCCCCATGCGTGCATGGGCGCAGCAACCGCAGACCACGCTGGTGCTCGGCGACCAGGCCGGAGGCTTGCGCGCCCTCTTCGAGGCATCGAAGGCGCTCGACGATGCGCCCTTCGCTTACCGCTGGGCCAACTTCCAGGGTGCCGCGCCGCTGTTCGAAGCGCAGCGCAGCGCGGCGGTCGACACCGCGGTGGCTGGCGACCTGCCGGTGCTGGCCGCGGCCGTCGGCCGCACGCCGCTGAAGATCGTCGCCACGCGTGTGGGCAAGGCCGATGCGCTGGGCATCGTGGTGCAGCCCGATTCACCCCTGCGCACTGTGGCCGACCTGCGCGGCAAGACGGTCATCGTTTCGTCGGCGCGCGGCAGCATTTCGCAGTACCAGCTGTATGGCGCGCTCGAAGAAGCCGGCGTACCGCGCAGCGAGGTCACGGTGAAGTTCGTGCTGCCGACGGATGCAGCCGCGGCCTTTGCTTCGAAGCAGATCGATGCGTGGGCCGTGTTCGACCCCTACTACACCATTGCGCTGCAGCAGGGCGGGCGCATCTTGCGCGACGGGCGCGGCATCAACACGGCCCTGGGCTTCATCACCGCCAGCGAGCCTTCGCTGGCCGATCCGGCCAAGCGCATTGCCATCGTGCAGTTTCTCGACCGGCTGGCGCGCGCGGGCGAATGGGCGCTGGCCAACCCCGAGGCGTATGCGCAGGCCTACAGCAAGCTCACGCGGTTGCCGATCGAATCGGCGCGCATCATCACCGCGCGTGCCTCGGTCACGGGCCGGCCGGTGGCCGAAGCCGACATCGTTGCACTGCAGGCGGTGGCCGATCGCTCGGCGCGCGACGGCATCCTGCCGGTGCGCGTGGACGTGCGCGCCATCACCGATGCGCAACTCTGGAAACGGCCCGCATGACGGCACCCGAAGTTGCCGCCATCGCACCGCTGCGTGAATTCGTCGGCGCATTCGGCCGGCTGCTCGACAGCGCACCCGACGAGCCGCGCATTCTTCTTGAAGGCCGCGCGCTGCTTCGCACGCTGGTCGCGCGAGACGACTGGCTGCCCGACGCGTTCGCGCAGCCCGACCCGGTGCACTACCGCCAGTTCCTGCTGCATGCCGACAGCACCGAGCGCTTTTCGGTCGTGAGCTTTGTGTGGGGGCCGGGGCAAGCCACGCCGGTACACGACCACACGGTGTGGGGCCTGATCGGCATGCTGCGCGGTGCCGAATACAGCCAGGGCTATGCGGTCGGCAGCGACGGCCGGGCACGGGCGCAAGGCGATGCCGTGCGGCTCGACGCCGGCGACGTGGAGGCCGTGTCGCCCACCGTGGGCGACCTGCACCGCGTGCACAACGCGCATGCGGACCGCGTCTCCATCAGCATCCACGTGTATGGCGCCAACATCGGCGCCGTGCGGCGGCATACTTACCCGGCCGAGGGCGGACGCAAGCCCTTCGTTTCGGGTTACTCCAACACGCTTCTTCCCAACCTCTGGGACCGCTCCGCCGAACTCCGATCGACATCCGCATGACGACCACCGCCTTTCCCCTGCTGCCCTTTGCCGCCGTGCGTGCGCGCCTGCTCGCACGCGAAGAAACCGCGCTGCTCGACGTGCGCGAAGAAGATCCCTTCGCGCAGGAGCATCCGCTGTGGGCCGCCAATCTGCCGCTCTCGCGCATCGAGATCGAGGCCTGGCGGCGCATCCCGCGGCGCAGCACCTTCATCGTGCTCTACGGCACGCACGACGGCATCGACCTGGCGCCGCTCGCCGCGCAAACACTGGCCGCGCTCGGCTACACCAACGTGTATCTGCTCGAAGGCGGACTCGAAGGCTGGCGCGCGGCCGGCGGCGAGCTGTTCCGCGACGTGAACGTGCCCAGCAAGTCGTTCGGCGAACTGGTCGAGCATGAGCGTCACACGCCCTCGCTCTCGGCTCCCGAAGTGAAGGCACTGGTCGAGGGCAAGGCGAACGTGATGGTGCTCGATGCGCGCCGCTTCGACGAATACCAGACCATGAGCATTCCCTCGGCCACCAGCGTGCCCGGCGCGGAGCTCGTGCTGCGCGTGCGGGAGCTCGCGCCCGACCCGGCCACGCAAGTGATCGTCAACTGCGCGGGCCGCACGCGCAGCATCATCGGCACGCAATCGCTGGTGAACGCGGGCATTCCGAATCCGGTGGCTGCCCTGCGCAACGGCACCATCGGCTGGAAGCTCGCGGGGCAGGTACTCGACCATGGCGCGAGCCGCCGCGCGCCCGGGGCCGTGTCCGATGCGACCCGCGCACAGGCACAGGCCGATGCGCGCCGCGTGGCCGACGAGGCCGGCGTGCAGCGCATCGCGCTCGATGCGCTGCATACGCTCGAAGCACCGGAGCGCACGCTCTACCGCTTCGATGTGCGCACACCCGAGGAGTACGAGGCCGGCCACCTGCCCGGCTTTGCAAGCGCGCCCGGCGGGCAGCTGGTGCAGGAAACCGACCATCAGGTGCCGGTGCGCGGCGCACGCATCGTGCTGGCGGACGACGACGGCGTGCGCGCATCGATGAGCGCGTCATGGCTCGCGCAGATGGGCTGGGAGGTGTATGTGCCCGATGCGGTGCCCGCGGCCTCGGCGTTCACCGAGACAGGGTCGCCTGCGCCTGTCTATCCGCTCATCGCCGCCGCCGTCGCGGAGGTCGAGCCCAAGGCGCTGGCAGCGCTGCTGGCACAGCCCGGCACGGCGGTGATCGACGTGACCACCAGCGCCAACTACGTGAAGCGGCACATTCCCGGCGCCTGGTACGCCATTCGCGCGCAACTGGCACAGGCCATCGGCACTGCAATTCCGCCATCGCAGCGCTATGTGCTCACCTGCGGCAGCAGCCTGCTCGCGCGCTATGCCGCGGCCGACTTGCGCACCTTGCTCGATGCGCGCGGCCAAGGCGATGCGGAAGTGCTGGTGCTGGCGGGCGGCAACGCGGCGTGGTTTGCCGCGGGCCTGGAGGCCGAATCGGGCGAGACGCGGCTGGCGACGCCGCGCACCGACCGCTACCGCCGCCCTTACGAAGGCACCGATGCGCCCGCCGAAGCGATGCAGGCGTACCTGGATTGGGAATTCGGGCTGGTGGCACAACTGGCGCGCGACGGAACGCATCACTTTCACGTGATCTGAGCGTTTGCGCTCGGGCCGATGGGCCCAAAGAAAAAGCCGGCATTGCCGGCTTTTTTGTGGACGGGAGGCCTTGCCGAAGCAAGCCCCTGTGCTTTGTCAGCTCGTCTCGGCGCTCTTGAACAGCGCCGCAACCTTGCGCTTGGTCTTGATGTTGCTCGAGATGCCGCGCGCGGGCGCAGCCTTGGCGGCGGCTTCCCAGTCTGGAGCGGCTTCGCGCTCGCCCGGCTCATAGGGCTTGTCGAAGAACGGATCGCGCGGGGCGGAGGGTGCCCGATGCGGGCGTCCGCCGCCGCGGCGCGCATCGGCGCCGATGCTGCTGCGTTCGCGCGGCTGGTCGAGCACATCGCGTGCGTCGCCGGCCTCGCCCTCTTCGCGCCAGTGGCGGCGTCCGTCGTTGATGCGGCCGCGCGGCTTGTCTTCTTCGAACTCGACCGGTTCGAGCTCGATCTTCTTCTTGATCAGCTTCTCGATGTCGGCCACCAGGCGCGCATCGTTGCCGCCGCTGGCAAAGCTCACGGCCAGGCCCGAGGCGCCGGCACGGCCCGTGCGGCCGATGCGGTGAACGTAGTCTTCGGCGTTGAACGGAATGTCGAAATTGAAGACCGCCGGCACGTCCTTGATGTCGAGGCCGCGGGCCGCGACGTCGGTGCACACCAGGAGGTCGACCTCGCCCGCCTTGAACGAGGCAAGCGCCTTCAGGCGTTCGTCCTGGCTCTTGTCGCCATGCAGCGCCGTGGTGCGAAGACCGTCGCGCTCCAGCGAGCGCGCGAGGCGTGCGCAGCCGAGCTTGCTGTTGACGAAGACAAAGGCCTGCGTGATGCCGCGCTGCTTGACGATCTGCTTGAGCGCGCGGCGCTTGTCGTCGTCGCTCACGCTGTAGAAGTGCTGCTCGACGGTCGACGCCGTTTCGTTCGGCCGCGCCACCTCGATGGTGACGGGGTTCTGCAGGTAGCTGCTGGCCAGCCGCTTGATTTCAGGCGAGAAGGTGGCCGAGAAGAGGAGCGTGGTGCGCTGCTTGGGCAAGTAGCTCAGGATGCGCTGCAGGTCGGGCAGAAAGCCGATGTCCAGCATGCGGTCGGCCTCGTCGAGCACCACGTACTCCACCTGGTTGAGCACCGCGTTCTTGGCTTCGATGTGGTCGAGCAACCGGCCCGGCGTAGCCACCAGCACTTCGACGCCCTTCTTGAGCTCGAGCGTCTGCGGCTTCATGTCGATGCCGCCGAACACCACCGTGCTGCGCAGGTTGGTGTACTTGGCGTACAGCTTGACCTGCTGGGCCACCTGGTCGGCCAGTTCGCGCGTGGGCAGCAGCACCAGCGCACGCACCGGGTGCCGCGCGGGCGAGGTGGACGCGTTCTCGTGCTTGAGCATGCGCTGCAGCAGCGGCAGCGAAAACGCCGCGGTCTTGCCGGTGCCGGTCTGCGCGGCCCCCATCACGTCCTGCCCCGAAAGCACGACCGGAATGGCCTGCTCCTGGATGGGAGTCATGGTCTCGTAGCCCATTTCGGCTACGGCGCGCGCCAGCGGTTCCGCCAGCGATAGATTGGAGAAGGAGCTTGTCATTAAGCCTTCTATTGTCGCATTGCCGCAAAAAATGGCAGTGACGGCGCCGTGACAACGTCCGCGCCGGCCGTATTGCTATTTATTTCATAGCGCCGAATGCAACAACCATGCACCCTGCGGCGCGACAAGGCTCAAAGAGTGCGCGCATTGAAGGTGTCGCAAGACTTGATATCGCCGCTCTGATAGCCCGCGCCGAACCAGCGTTGGCGCTGTGCGCTGGAGCCGTGGGTGAAGCTGTCGGGCACCACCGCACGGCCTGCGGAACGCTGCAAGGCGTCGTCGCCGATCTTCTGCGCAGCGTTCATGGCGGCCTCGATGTCGCCCGGCTCGAGCCACTTCTTCGACTCTTGCGAATGGTGCGCCCAGATGCCGGCAAAACAGTCGGCCTGCAGTTCGACGCGAACGCTCAGCGCGTTGTTCTGCGACTGGCTCAGCCGTCCGCGCATGCCGTCTACCTTGGCGGTCACGCCGAGTTCGTCCTGCACATGGTGGCCTACCTCGTGCGCAATGACATAGGCCTGCGCAAACTCGCCCGGCGCGCCGAGCTGGTTCTTGAGCGTGTCGTAGAAGCTCAGGTCGATGTACACCTTCTTGTCGCCCGGGCAGTAGAACGGCCCCATGGCCGATTGCCCGGTGCCGCAGGCCGTAGGCGTGGCGCCGCGAAACAGCACGAGCCGGGGCGGCTGGTAGGTACCGCCGTTCTGCCGGAAGATGTTGGTCCAGACCACTTCGGTGTTCTTGAGCACCGTCGAGACGAAGGCCGCCTCGCGGTCGCCCGATGGCGGCTTGGGTGCCGGCCCTTGTTGCTGCTGCACCTGGACGGGATCGCCACCGCCGCTCAGGAGGCTGAGCACCGTGAGCGGGTTGATGCCGAAGATCCAGCCGGCAATCAGCGCGACCGCGATGGTGCCGATGCCGATGCTGCGGCCGCCGATGAAGCCGCCGCCTCCGCCGCCCCCACTGCGCCTGTCTTCGACGTTGTCCGATTGTTCGTTGCCTTCCCATCTCATCGCAGTCTCCTTGCCGGGCAGTTGTGCCGGAGCGTCGCTGGATGGTACTTTGTCCGCGCCGGTGCCTTGTAAGCAAAACAGGCATTTGCATGCCTGTGGTGACGCCGTCGGAAGCGGAGGAACGCGAGGGGTACCCCCCGCGAGACCTCTCAGGTCTTGGGAAGCGTAACGCCGCGCTGGCCCTGGTATTTGCCGCCGCGATCCTTGTAGCTGGTTTCGCAGACTTCGTCGCTCTCGAAGAACAGCACCTGCGCGCAGCCCTCGCCCGCGTAGATCTTGGCGGGCAGCGGGGTGGTGTTGCTGAACTCGAGCGTCACGTAGCCTTCCCATTCGGGCTCGAAGGGGGTCACGTTGACGATGATGCCGCAGCGCGCATAGGTGCTCTTGCCCAGGCAGATGGTGAGCACGTTGCGCGGGATGCGAAAGTATTCGACCGTGCGCGCCAGCGCAAAGCTGTTGGGCGGAATGATGCAGTAGTCGCCGTGCATGTCGACGAAGCTCTTCTCGTCGAAGTTCTTCGGGTCGACCACGGTGCTGTGGATGTTGGTGAAAACCTTGAATTCAGGCGCGCAACGGATGTCGTAGCCGTAACTCGAAGTGCCGTAGCTGATGATCTTGTGGCCGGCGGCCTCGCGCACCTGGCCGGGCTCGAAGGGGTCGATCATGCCGGTCTGCTCGGCCATGCGCCGGATCCATTTGTCGCTCTTGATGCTCATATGCGGTCGCTGATGCTGCTGCGGGGGGAGGAATGGCACGAATTGTGGCATGTGCCACCCAGCCATCCCTATCCCGCATCTATCCCGCCTGCGAGATCACCGTCCGCTCGATCAGCCGGTCATCGCCCAGCACGATCATCGAGAACAGCAGCTCCTCCAGGTTGTTCGCGCGGGCGGCCTTGCGCGCCATCAGAGGCGTGGCCTGGGGGTTGAGCACCAGAAAGTCGGCTTCGCAACCGGGCTGCAGGTTGCCGATCACGCCATCGAGCCCCAGCGCGCGCGCCGCGCCGCCGGTGTGGCGCCACCACAGCTGCGAAGGCGCAATGCTCAGGCCGGTCTTGGTTTGCCCCTCGCGACCCACGTAGTAGGCTGCCATCATGGTGTGGAAGGGGCTGAAGCTGGTGCCGCCGCCCACGTCGCTGGCCAGGCCGTAGGGGTAGCCGACACGGTCGGCCGCGCCGAAGTCGAAGAAGCCGCTGCCCAGGAACAGGTTGCTGGTCGGGCTTACCGCGGCAGCCGTTTTGGTGTCGCGCAGCAGCTCGCGGTCGGTGTCGTCCAGGTAGATGCAGTGCGCGTATACGGCGCGTTCGCGCATCAGCCCGAAGCCGGCATACACATCGAGGTAAGAGCGCGCCTGCGGGTACAGCTCGCGCACCCACGCCACCTCGTCGCGATTTTCGGCCACGTGCGACTGGATCCATGTGTCGGCGTACTTCGCGGCCAGCTCGCCGGCGCCGCGCATCTGCGCGTCGGTGCTCGCGGGCGCAAAGCGCGGTGTGATGGCGTAGCCCAGGCGGCCGGTGTTGTGCCACTTGCGGATCAGCGCTTCCGAGTCGATGAGGCTCTGCTCGGTCTCGTCGCGCACGCCGTCGGGCGAATGCCGGTCCTGCAGCACCTTGCCGCTGATCATGCGCAAGCCCCGGCGCTGGGCGCCTTCAAAAAAGGCATCGACCGACGCCACGTGCGACGTGGCAAAGGTCAGCGCCGTGGTGACGCCGTTGCGCAGCAGCTCGTCGAAGAACACGTCGGCCACTTCGTTCGAATGCGACGGGTCGATGAACTTGGCTTCCGCCGGGAATGTGTAGTTCTCCAGCCAGGGCAGGAGCCCTGGCGAGGGCGAACCGATGATGTCCGTTTGCGGAAAGTGGATGTGCATGTCCACGAAGCCCGGCGCGAGGATGCGGCCCGGCAGGTGGGTCAGCTCGGCATCGGGGTGGCGCGGCGACACGGCGGCGTGGCTGCCGGCGTCGAGCACGCGCTGGCAGCCGGTGCTGTCGGGGGCGACGACCAGAAGGCCGTCTTCATCGAAAACGGGCAGTCCGGCATCGTCGAATCGCAGGAGGGAGGCGCGGTAGGCTTTTTTCATCGTTGCTGCGGAGGGTAAACCAGCCCGGCAGCGCCGCAATTTCCATGCGCGTATGAGTGCTATATGGCGAACGTACTCCCCTCCGACGCGTTGACGAGCGCGAGCAGCGCGCCGGCCCATCGCGTGCGCGTGCTCATTGCCACACCCGAAACACGCGCCCCGTCAGCGGACCTTCAATGCTGCGCACATAAGCCAGAGCCACACGTGCGGCCGGTACGGTTTCGACGCCCGGAAAGAGCGCGCCATATGCCGCCAACGATTCGGTCAGCAGCGTCGGACTGACCGCATTGATGCGCAGGCCGCGGCCCAGCTCGATGGCTGCGCCTTTCACGAAACCCTCGACCGCGGCATTCACGGCAGCCGCATTGGCTCCGCCGAGAACCGGATCGTCGGCCGCCACGCCCGTGGTCAGTGTGATCGAGCCGCCATCTCTCAGCATGTGCTGGCCCAGCAACGCGAGGCGCACCTGGCCGAGCAGCTTGTCCTGCAGGCCGAGGTTGAAATCGGCCGGCCGCATTTCAGCGAGCGGCCCGAAAAACAGCCCGCCAGCCGCCGAGACGATCGCATCGACGCGCCCTACTGCGGCATATAGCGCCTCGACGCTCGCGTCGCTCGTGATGTCGACCTGCCGGTCGCCGCGCGTGCGGCTCGCACGCACCACTTCATGCCCGCGCCCGGCCAGCGCCTGCGCCACCGCGCTGCCCACGGCGCCCGTCGCGCCCACAACTAGAACCTTCATGAAAACCTCGCCAAATGAATCAGGAAGGTTCCATTGTTTTGCGAATCGATAGTTTGATAAATTGCCATCCGGTTAGGCAATTCGAAACTCTGAGTTCTCAATATGGACAAGCTGCGCGCGATGGAAGTCTTCGTCGCCACGGTGGATGCGGGCAGCTTTGCCGCGGCCGCCGAGGCGCTCGATCTCTCGGCTGTGATGGTCGGCAAGCACATCCGCGCACTTGAGGATCAGCTCGGCGCTCGCCTGCTCGAGCGCACCACGCGGCGCCACGCACTCACGGAAATCGGCGCGGCCTACCTGGAGCGTTGCCGCGACGTGCTCGCGAGCGTGCACACGGCCGACGGCGTGGCCGAGTCGCTGCGCGCCATGCCGCAGGGCGTGCTGCGCGTGACAGCGCCCGTCGCCTATGGCGCTCACCGGCTCACACCTGTCATTGCCGAGTACATCGCGGCCTATCCGCAGGTGAAGGTGGACCTGAACCTGAACGACCGCGTGGTCGATCTGGCCGAAGAGGGCTTCGACTGCGGCATCCGCTCGGGTGCCGCGGTCGATGAACGCCTCATTGCGCGGCCGCTCGCATTGGCACGCATGTTCGCGGTTGCGAGCCCCGCCTGGGTTGCGCGCCACGGGCTTCCGAAGCACCCGTCCGAGCTGGAAGCTTTTCCGCTGCTGGGCTTCGCGGCGTGGGGGCCGAACCATTCATGGCGCTTCACGCGCAACGGGCAGACGGTGCAAGTGCCCGTGCGCGGCCCGCTCAGCACCAACAACGGCCAGGCGCTGCTGGCCGCGGCGATTGCGGGCGTCGGGGTGATCGTGCAGGCCGACGCGCTGCTCGGCCCCGCCCTGGCCTCGGGTCAGGTGGTCCGGTTGCTGCCCAAGTGGGAGTTGCCGACGCGGCAGGTTCACATCATGCGGCTGCCCGAAGCCCGGCCCAGCGCCAAGCTTCGGACCTTCGTCGACTTTGTGGTCGAGCGGCTGGGCTAACGCGACCGGGCTAACGCGTGACGCGCCCCTGCACGCCTTCGGCCAGCCAGTTCATCCTCAGGATCTGCTCGTCGTTCAGCTGCGCACCTTTCGCGATGACGACACGGCCCTCGTTGTCGCGCACATCAGCGGCCACCGCGCGAAACGGCTGCAGCTTGCCCGCGGCAATGTCCTGCTGGCGCGCCAGCACCTCCTGCTGCACGGCCTTGGGCACCTTGGTGCCGAAGTCGCCGACGCGGATCATTCCTTCCTTTACGCCGCCCCAGACGTTGCCGCTCTTCCAGCTGCCATCGAGCACCGCCTGCGCGCGCTGCGTGTAGTAGCCGCCCCACTGATGGGTAACGGCGACGATCTGCGCATCGGGCGCAATCTTGCGCATGTCGGAGTGGTAGGCCACGGCCATCTTGCCGCGCTCCTGCGCCGCTGCCATCACCGCGGTGGAGCCGGTGTGAAAGGCGACGACGTCGGCGTTCTGGTTGAACAGCGCCATGGCCGCGTCGCGCTCCTTCGGCGGGTCGAACCATTCGTTGAGCCACACCACGACCACCTTGGCATTCGGGTTGATCGAACGCATGCCGAGCGTGAAGGCGTTGATGCCTTGCAGCACTTCAGGAATCGGAAAGCCCGCCACGTAGCCGGCCACGTTCGTCCTGGTCATGCGGCCGGCCGCAATGCCTGCGAGGTAGCGGCCTTCGTAGTAGCGCGCATTGGCCGTTGCCACGTTGGGCGCGGCCTTGTAGCCGGTGATCGATTCGAACTTCACATCCGGAAAGTCGCGCGCCACCTTCAACGTCGGTTCCATGTAGCCGAAGCTGGGCGTGAAGATCAGCCGGTTGCCCTGCTGCGCAAGATCGCGGATCACGCGCTCGGCGTCGGCCCCCTCGGGCACGTTCTCGACGAAGGTTGTCTTGACCTTGCCGCCGAGTGCCGCATCGACGGCCTTGCGGCCCTCTTCATGCTGGCGCACCCAGCCGGCGTCGGTGACCGGCGTCACGTAGACGAAGCCGATCTTCAGCGGCTCCTTGGGAGCCTGCGGTTGCGAAAAGGCGGGAGATAAAAAACAGGCGGCTGCCCACGCCAGAACGGCGCGGCCCGCGAGGTTTTTGTACATGGTGGTCCTCTACATGGCCCCGGAAAAGCAAAAACCCGCAGCCGGCCGGGACGCCCTGCTGCGGGGTGCGGATTCTAGCGGGGGCCGTTCAGTGAAGCTGCGCAGGCTCCAGCTGCACATGCTGGCGCACGGCCTCCAGCAACAGCGTGGCAAGCCGCTCCACCGGCGTCTCGGCCGCAGCCTGCGCGCGGTAGAGCATGAGCGACATCTGCGGCAGCGCCGGAAGGCCCACAGCCGTGCGGTCGATGGGGCGCACATGCGCAGGCAGGCCGAAGGGCGTGCGCACCGAGAGGCCAAGGCCCGCCGAGGTGGCCGCCCACAAGGCCGCAAGGCTGGCGCTGGTGAACGCATGGCGCCACGGCGTGCCCGCGCGGTCGAGCGCGGCGGTGACGATCTCGCGCAGCGGGCACGGTGCATCGAGCAGCACCAGCGGCAGCGGCTCCCTGGTCTTGCGGGCGCCGCTGCGGCGCTCGCGCTCTTTCCACCAGGGCGTGTCGAGCGCATCGGGCGCCCTGGGGCCGATCCATTGCAGCGGCAGCCGTGCCACGCGCTCGCCGTGCGGCGTCATCTGATCGCCGGTGTCCCACACCAGCGCCAGGTCGAGCTGCCGAAGCTCGAGCCGCTCGCGCAGTTCGGCACTGCGCGCCACGCAGGCTTCGATGCGCACCTTGGGATGCGCGCGCGAAAAGCGCCCGAGCACGGCGGGCAGCAGCGTCTCGCCGAAGTCTTCCTGCAGGCCGAGCCGCACCCAGCCCTGCAAGTCGGCCCCCCGCATGGCGGCGCCGGCCTCCTCGTTGAGCTCGAGCATGCGGTGGGCGTAGGCAAGCAGCGTTTCGCCCGCATCGGTGAGCTCCAGGCCGCGGCCGGCCTTGCGGAAAAGCGCCGTGCCGGCCTGCGCCTCGAGCTTCTTGAGCTGCGCGCTCACTGCCGATGTGGAGCGGCCCAGCCGATCCGCCGCGCGCGCATAGCTGCCGAGCGCGATGCCGGTGGAAAAACTGCGCAGCACATCGAGATCGAACATCACCTGAGACATGGATTCACGCTTCAACAATCGTCCTGTTTTTTTGAACGGTTGCACCATTATTTTCTGATTTTCAAAACCTTTGCAACGGCGGAAACTCCGCCGCAAATGAACCCATCGACCTCCTCCTCTTCATTCCCACCCAGCCATCGCTGGAAGGTGCTGGCCGCGGGCGTGGCCGCCAACGCAGCTTTCTCCGTGGCCTTCAGCGGCATTCCAATGACCGCGGTGCTGATGCGCACCGGCTACCAGCTCGACAACGCCACGCTTGGCCTCGTGCTGGGCCTCATGGGCCTGGGCATTGCGGTGAGCGAGCTGCCCTGGGGCCTGTTGACCGACCGCTGGGGCGACAGGCCGGTGCTGCTGACGGGTTTGGGCAGCACCGCCGTTGCACTCACGGCAATGGCGCTCTGGGCCGCGCCCAGCGCGCAGCACATTCCCGGCCTGGGCTGGCTGGGGGCAGGGCTGCTGCTGGTGGGCCTGCTCGGCGGCAGCGTCAACGGCGCGAGCGGCCGGGCGGTGATGACGTGGTTCGATGCCGGCGAACGCGGGCTTGCCATGAGCATCCGCCAGACCGCCGTGCCGCTGGGCGGCGGCATCGGCGCGCTGGTGTTGCCCTTTGTGGCGCTGCACTTCGGTTTTGCCGCGCTCTACGGCCTGCTGGCGGTGCTGTGCCTGCTGAGCGCGGTGATGAGCTGGGCCTGGGTGCATGAGCCGCCGATTGCGCCGCGCAGCCAGGCTGGGGCTGCACAAGCCTCGGCTTCACCGCAGAGCGGCCCGCTGCGCGATGCGCGCGTCTGGCGCATCGTGGCCGGCATCGGCATTCTGTGCGCGCCGCAGTTCGCGGTGCTGTCTTTCGGCACGGTGTTCCTGCACGACTTCGGCCATGCCGGGCTTGCAACCATCACCGCCACGATGGTGTTCGTGCAGATCGGCGCGATGGTCATGCGCGTATGGAGCGGCCGCTGGACCGACCGCCGCCGCAACCGCCCCGCCTATCTGCGCGCCTGCAGCGCACTGAGCGTGCTGCTGTTTGCAGGGCTCGCGGGCCTGGTGGTGGCGGCAGGCACGCACGCGGCCGACTCAGCGGCCCTGCGCGTGGCGCTGGTGGTGGTGCTGGCGGCGAGCGGTGTCTGCGTATCCGCCTGGCACGGCGTGGCCTACACAGAGCTGGCCACACTGGCCGGTGCGGCCCGCGCCGGCACTGCACTCGGCATGGCGAACACCAGCGTGTTCCTGGTGTGCTTTGTCACGCCCTTTTCCATTCCGCACCTGCTCGCGCTGCAGGGCTGGGCGCTGGTGTGGCTTGCGGCCAGCGCCTGTGCGCTGATGGCAATGCCGCTGCTGGTTCCGCGGCAACATGCCGCCGCGGATGCCGGTCAGAAGGTTGCGAAGACCGCGTTGAGCCGGTCGACGTAGGCGCGCTTGGCACTGGCGTCGATGAAGCTGCCTTCGAAGCTGTTGGCCGCGAGCTGCCAGGCCTGCTGCACATTCAGCTCGGTAGCCGCAAAGGTCTGCGTGAAGTTCTGGTTCATGTAGCCGCCAAAGTACGCCGGGTCGTCCGAGTTGACGGTAGCGACCAGGCCCGCATCGAGCAGCGCGCCGAGGTTGTGCTGCGCCAGGTCCGGGAACACGCAGAGTTTGAGATTCGACAGCGGGCACACGGTGAGCGGAATGCGCTCTTGCGCAAGCCGCTTCATCAGCGCCGGGTCTTTCGCGCTCTGCACGCCGTGGTCGACGCGCTCTACCTTCAGCACGTCGAGCGCGCTCCACACGTACTCTGGCGGGCCCTCCTCGCCCGCATGTGCGACAAGGTGCAAGCCCAGCTCGCGGCAGCGCGCGAACACGCGCGCAAACTTTTCGGGCGGATGTCCCACTTCGCTCGAATCGAGCCCCACGCCGATGAACTTGTCGCGGTACGGCAGGGCCTGCTCCAGCGTCTTGAAGGCTTCTTCTTCGCTCAGGTGGCGCAGAAAGCACAGGATGAGCGCCGCGCTCACGCCCAGCTTGGGCAGTGCATCGGTGCACGCACGGTGCAGGCCATTGACCACCACCTCCATCGGCACGCCGCGCGCCGTGTGCGTCTGCGGGTCGAAGAACATCTCGGTGTGCACCACGTTGTCGGCCGCGGCGCGCTCCAGGTAGGCCCAGGCCATGTCGTAGAAGTCTTGCTCCTTCAGCAGCACGCTGGCGCCGGCGTAGTAGATGTCGAGAAAGCTCTGCAGGTTGGTGAAGGCGTAGGCGCGGCGCAGGTCTTCCACGCTTGCGTAGGGAATGCTCACGCCGTTGCGCTGCGCGAGCGCGAAGATGAGCTCGGGCTCGAGCGAACCTTCGATGTGCATGTGCAGCTCGGCCTTGGGCATGGCGCGCAGCAGCTCGGGCAGGCGGTCGGCGGCAATGTTGCCGAAGCTCTTGTCGAAGACGGGTCGGTAATCGGTCATGGTGGGGCAAATCAGGCGTTGTGATTGCACACAGCATAAGCGCTGCCGCGCCCGTGCGCGAGGCAGCCGCGGCCCGGATAATCGCGCTTCCACCCGCATGAGGATTCCATGAGAGCCATTGCGCCTATTGCAGCCCTGCTTCTGGCCGCCTGCTCGGCGGTTGCCGTGCCTTCCGCCCTTGCGCAGACCCCATACGCCGGCCCGCTGTTCGACATGCACCTGCACTACAACCAGGAAGCCTGGGACGGCAATACCGGGCCGTATCCGCCGGCCGAGGCGCTCGCGCGCATGCAGCGCAACAACGTGAAGGCGATCATCGCCAATTCGCGGCCCAACGCCGGCACGCAAACACTGGCGGCGGCGCGCGAAACCCGCGAGGCGGGCGTTACCGTGGTGCCCTTCGTGCGCCTGTACCGCAACCGCGACGACTACAGCAACTGGTTCCGCGACGAAACCATCCACGAGATGGTGCAGACCGAACTGGCGCGCGGCACCGCAAGCGGGCCTTACCGCGGCATCGGCGAATTCCACCTGTACGAGAGCGCCAATGCCAACGGCCCCGTCGCCAAGAAGCTCATTGCACTGGCGGAACGGCAAAAGCTCGCGGTGCTTGCGCACGTCGACGACGTGGCGATCGACCTGCTGATGGCCAACGCACCATCGAAGGGCCAATCGCTGCGCCTCATCTGGGCGCACACGGGCATCGGCGGCGCGCCGATCGAACGCGTGCAGGCGCTGCTGGAACGCTACCCGCTGCTGATGGGCGAGCTCTCTTATCGGCCGGGGCTCACCTGCGAGGGCGGCAAGCTGTGCCCCGAATGGCGCGCGCTGCTGCTCAAGTACCCCGACCGCTTCGTCGTCGGCTCCGACACCTGGGTCAACCAGCGCTGGAGCGCCTACGACGAGATCATGCGCGGCTACCGCACCTGGCTTGGCGACCTGCCGCCCGACGTGGCGCAGCGCATTGCCTGGGGCAACGCGGCCGCGCTGTTCAGCCTGCGCTGAGCGGCGCCGCTGCCTTGGCCTCGACCGGCAGCTCGAGCGTGAACGCCGCACCGGTGCCGGGCCCGTCGCTGTGCGCCGTGAGGGTGCCGCCCATTTCATGCGCGGCAATCACCGCGCTGTGCAGACCGAACCCATGGCCCGTCTTCTTGGTGGTGAAGCCGTGCACGAACACCTGGGTCAGCGCCTGCGTCTCTATGCCCACCCCGTTGTCCGCCACGCAGATACGAAGCCGCTGGCCCGGCAGCAGCTCCACCCGCAGCGTGAGCCTGGGCTCGCGGTCGGCCACGCCGTCCATGGCCTGCTCGGCGTTGCTGATGAGGTTCACCAGGATCTGAAGTATTCGCCCGTGATCGAGCATCAACTCGGGAACGTCGGCAATCTCTTTTTCGATCACCATCTGGCGCCGCTTCAAAGCCTCTTGGTTGATGCGCAGCGCATCCTCGACCAGATCGCGGATCTGCACCTTCTCCAGCAGCCTCGAAGCCCCGGCGTGGGCCTGCTGCGCGGCAATGATCTCCTTGATGTGTTCCACGTTCTTGCTCAGCGCCGCAAGCTCCTTGATGGCGTCGTTCTGCTCCGTCACCAGCGCCGAGGCCAGCTGGCGCAAATAGCCGGGAAGCATCTTGCCCTTGGGGTCCGACTCCAGGAACGCGCCCAGGTCATCCGCATGCTCGTCCAGCAACTGCACCGCCCGCGCGAGCCCGGCCACCTTGGAGGCACGAACGCGCGAAAGAATGAGCGCTGCGGAGACGTTCACGCTGTTGAGCACGTTGCCCACGTTGTGCAGCACATTGGTGGCTATGCGGGCCATGCCCGCCAGGTGCGAGGCCTCGACCAGTTGCTTGTGCACCTCGGCAATCTGGCGCTCGGCCTCCTTCAGGTCCGAGATGTTCTTGGTGATGCCGAAGGTTCCGACGATCTCGCCCGCGCGGTTGCGCAGCGGCATCTTCGTGGTCAAGGCCCAGGTGTCAGGCCGCCCGTCGATCCAGGTTTCTCTTTCCACCTTGCCGATCATCGGCAGGCCCGTGCGGATGATCTCCTGCTCGTCCTCGAAGGCCGGCCGTGCATGGTCTTCGGAGAAGACGTCGAAATCGGACTTTCCCACCAGCCCCTCGGGCGTGGACATTCCGAATTCAAGGGCCTGGGCCGTGCTGGTCTTGATGAAGCGGGATTGCGCGTCCTTGAAGTAGATGTGGTCCGGGGAGTTGTCCAGGAGCGCGCGAAGAAGCTCGCGCTCGTTCGCCAGCATCTCGTCTTCCCGGTGGCGCCGGGTCACCTCGAGCATGACCCCCTGGCTGCCGATGACCGCCCCGCCCGGCCCCAGCACCGCGGATTCGACCACCTGCCAGGTCTGCGGCTGCCCGCCCGCGCCAGAAAGAACTTCTTCGCGCTCGAGCTGCTGCCCCGTCTGCACGATCTGCGCGTGCTGCCTGTCTTCCCGCTCTGCGAGTTCCAGCCGCCAAGGCGAGTCCGGCTGTTGCGCCGCTTCGGAAGACGCGATCTCGGCGGCCGTGCGGCCCAGGATCCGGTCCGCCGGCGTGCGCTTGAGCTGGCTAAACCGCTCGTTCACGAAGACGAACCGCCCCGCGGCGTCCTTGCGAAAAATACCGGCGGGCAACTGCTCGATGATCGGCGCCGTGTCCTGCAAAGGGGTTGCGCTTGCGACAGAGTCGGTTTGGCTTGGCATGGCGGTGCGGCTCCCGAGAAAAAATGTCTTATATCCCGGGCCGCGGGCGGACACCAGCCTTTGCTCTCCCGCCCGCCCGTCTCGCTCCGCGCCAATTGTGAACATCGTATAAACTTGAACGACGTTCATATTTCAATGGCTGACCTTTGGCAGACGCAGAACCTTCAGGCAGGC
Organism: Variovorax sp. CCNWLW225; assembly: GCF_037204045.1. Classification (NCBI taxonomy): domain Bacteria; kingdom Pseudomonadati; phylum Pseudomonadota; class Betaproteobacteria; order Burkholderiales; family Comamonadaceae; genus Variovorax; species Variovorax sp. CCNWLW225. The sequence continues at coordinate 30,913 of NZ_JBBCBV010000013.1, forward strand.
GCGAGCGGCGCCGCGCCCAAACGCTCGACAGCGTGGCAACCATTGCCATGCGGCTCTTCGAAGCCAATGGCTACAACGCCACCACCATGGAGCAGATCGCGCTGCAGGCCGATGTGGCCAAGGGCACGCTGTACAACCACTTTCCGACCAAGGAGGCGATCCTTGCGCACTGGGTGCACAAGGAGCTGGCCGAGGACACGCAACGGCTGAGCCGCCTGGCCGAGAAGCCCGGCAGCTTCGAGTCGCGGCTGATGCAGCTGCTCGACGCGTCGGCCGAATGGTCTGAGCGCTACCGGGCCTACCTGCTCGACTACTTCCGGTTTCGCTTTCTCAACATCGAGGACGAACTCGACGCCGGCGATGCCCAGGGACGCCCGCGCGACCTCGCAGGGCTCTTTGCGCTGCTGATCGCGCAGGCGCAGCAAGACGGCACGCTGCGCGCCGACCTGCCCGCCGAGCACCTGGCTTCGCTGCTGCACCACCTGTACTTCGGCGCGCTCATGCGATGGCTCACGCAGCCGGGCCTGGTGCTCGGCGACGAGTTTGCGGTCATTGTCGAAATCTTTGTCAGTGGCGCCCGTGCCGCCGGCAAGCCACTGCGGAGAAAGCGCGCATGAAGATCGCCGTCGTTACCTATGGCACGGAGGGCGATACCCGCCCGCTCGCGGCGCTGTGCCATGCGCTCGACAAAGCAGGCCACGCGTCGGTGCTGCTGGCGGACGCGTCGACGCTGGGCACCGCGCAGCGGCTCGGCGTGCACTCGCATGCATCGGCAGGCGACATTCGCGGCGCGCTGGGCTCCGGCGGAGCCATTGCCAACGTCGTGGCGCAGAGCGACCGGCCCGGCGCGGCCGCCAAGGCGCTTGCGGACATTGCCAACGTGCAAGCCGCGGCCTGGCTGCGGCAAACGGTCGAAACCGCGCGCGGCTGCGACGCCATCGTGTGTGCGGGGCTCGCCGCTTTCGTGGGGCTGTCGGCGGCGGAAGCACTCGATGTGCCCGCGATTGGCGCCGGCATGTTCCCGCTCACCCCGACGCGTGAGTTCGCATCACCCTTCCTTCCGCCTTCGCGCGTGCCGCGCTTTCTGAACCGCGCCAGCCATCACCTCGTCACTGCGATGCTGTGGCGTGCATTCCGGCCGGCGCTGAATGCGGCACGCGCCGAAGTGTGCGGCCTGCCGCCGCGCCGCCGCATGTGGACCGCGCACCCGGCGCTCTACGGCTTTTCGCCCAGCCTTGTGCCGCGGCCGGCCGATTGGCCCGCGAACGCCGCCGTGTGCGGCCAGTGGATTCCGCCGGCACCTGATTGGCAACCGCCGCAGCCGCTGAGCACCTTCCTCGCCGCGGGCGAGCCACCGGTCTACATCGGCTTCGGCAGCATGACCGGCTTCGACGCGAGCCGCCTGCGTCAGGTGGTGGTCGATGCCGTCGCGGGCCGGCGCGCCGTGCTTAACCCCGGCTGGAGCGGCATCGACGTGCAGCAGCTCCCCGCCAACTTCCATGTGGTGGGCGACACGCCGCACGACTGGCTGTTTCCGCGAATGTCGGTGGTGGTGCATCACGGCGGCTCGGGCACCACGCATTCGGCCGCGCGCGCGGGAGTGCCGTCGGTGGTGGTGCCCTTTGCGGGCGATCAGTTCTTCTGGGCGCACCGAATGGCGCTGGCAGGTGTTGCGCCCGAGGCGGTCGCGGGCAGCCGCCTGGGCGCGGACCAACTGGCGCGGGCCATTGCATTTGCAGATCGCCCGGAAGTGCGTGCCAAGGCGCATGCCTTGGGCGAGCAGATGCGTGCGGAAAACGGATTGGCGCGTGCGGTGGAGGCCATCGAGAAAATCGTGACGGCTACGGGCCGACCCGATGGTTGCCGCTAGTCCGCGGCCCTGCCCTGTACCTGGGCCTTGAAGCCGCGGTTGTTTTCGAAAGCCACGTTCAGCCTGGCGCCATCAAAGCGCAGCAGGTACATCGACACGTCGCCATCGCTCAGCGAACGCGAGAAGATGCGAAAGCTCTGCGGGTCCGTCCAGTCGCCCCTGACCGCGACCGGTGCTTCGGCAACCTTCTCGTTGATGCGGTAGTAGCCGTCGAGCCCCAGCGGTCCGGTCACCGGCTCGGCAGGCGCGTCGGCGCGTGCGTTGTCGAAAAGTATTTCGTAGCTTGGGTTGGCCGCCGTGAGATCGAGCATCAGGCGTCTCACACCCAGCAGATTGCGGTCGAATTGCCAGACCTTGCGCGAGACCGTTGCAGCAAGCTCGGGCGCAGGCGCCACGGGGCTTTGCTTTTCCACAGACGCGGCGCGAATGCGATCGGCCAGCAAGGCCTGCGCAGGGCCGTCTTCAGGCAGCGGCCGGGCCGAACGCGCAGAGGCCGCGATCATGTCGATGAACGGAGGCAGCAGGTAGTTGCGCCTTCCCGTGACGACCGCAACCACGTCGATGTCCGGCAGCACGATGATGAGCTGCCGGTTCATGCCCGCCGCAATGTAGGCGCGCTTTTCCGGAATGGTCCACCAGCCGTTCGCATAGCGGAAGACGGGCCCATTCTTGAAGCCCATGTCCACCGATGCTTGAAAGACCTGCTCCACCGACGCGGCGGGCAGCAGCTGGCGCCCTTCCCATTGGCCCTTGCGCAAGTAGAGGTAGCCGATCTTCGCCATGTCGCGCGGATGCAGGTAAAGACCGAAGCCGCCGGTCTCGATGCCCTGCGGGTCCTTGCGCCAGCGAACGTCGCCGATGCCCAGCGGCTGGAACAGCCTGCCCTGCGCATAGGCCAGCGTGCTGCCGCCTGTCTTCTTCGCAAGAATGGCCGACAGCAGATGCGTGTTGCCGCTGTTGTAGTTGAAGCCGCCGCCGGGCGGCTGCGCCATCGGGCGGTCGAGCACAAAGCCTTGCCAGTCGCGACTGCGCCCGAACTGCAGTGCTGTCTCGGGCACCGAATCGTCAAGCTTCTCCTTCCAATCGATGCCCGAGGTCATGTCGAGCAGGTGCCCGATGGTCATCGCCTTCTTCGACGCATCGAGATTCGCAATGCTGCGCTCGGGAAAGAGGTCGATCACCGGCTGGTCGCGCGAAGCCAGCAGCCCGTCCTGGATCGCCATGCCGGTGAGCGTTCCCACAACGGCCTTGGTGGTGGAGTTCACCGCATGCTTGAGATCGGCGCGGTAGGGTGCGTAGTAGGCCTCGGCAACCAGCCTTCCATGGCGCGTGACGAGCAGGCTGTCCATCGCGTTGGCGGCGCCAAAGTCGACCAGCCTGGCGACCGCGGCGGAATCCATGCCTTGCGCCTCGGGTGTGCTTGCCAACCACCCGGCGGTCGGCCAGACGGCCGGCTCGTCCGCCGGTGCGGCCCTGAGCGGCAAGGCTGCAAAGAACAGCGAGGCCGCCATGGTGGCCAGGAGGCTTGTCTTGCCGTGCACTCGCATACCGGTCTCCCAGTGAGTTTCGCGCCGATCATATCGGCGCTGCTTCAATCGCCAAAGGCGCGCAGCATCGCCTTGCGCAGCCACGCCTCCGCCGGGTCCTTGTCGGTTACGGCGCGCCATGCCAGCTTGATCTGGTAGCTCGGGCTTTCGAACGGCAAGGCCTCGTAGCGAAGCCCGCCTTGCGCCGACAGCGCCTGTGCCACGTGCTCGGGCACCGTCGCCAGCAACTCGGTGCCGGCCAGCACCGCGGGCAGGCTGCCGAACTGCGGCACCGAGAAGGCCACGTCGCGCTGCCGGCCGAGTTCGCTCAACGTCTCGTCGACGGTGCCGCAGAGGTCACCCGCGTAGGTCACGAGCACATGCCGGCGGCGGCAGTAATCGTCGAGCGAAATTTTTCCGGCGGCGGTGTCGGCGCGCAGCAGCGCGAAACGCGCCGTGCGAACCTTGCGGACCTTCGCGCCCGCGGGCAGGTCTTTCAGGAAGCTCATCACCGCACTGACCTGCCCGTCGTCAAGGTGCTGCGCAGCGTTGCGGTAGCAGACGGTGAGCGTGACCAGCCTGGCGCGCGGCGCCTCGGCACCGAGCGCGCGAAGCAGCCGCGGCAGCATGGCGATCTGCAGGTCGTCCGTCAGGCCGATGCGAAACACCGGCGCGGCGCGACCGGGCTCGAACTCCGCCTGCGCGCGCAGCGTCGCCTCGATCTGCTCGAGTGCCGGCCCAAGCCCCTGCATCAGCGCCAGCGCGCGCTCGGTCGGCTCCATCACGCGTCCCTGGCGCACCAGCAGCGGATCGCCCGTGAGCTCGCGCAGCCGCGCCAGCGCATGGCTCACCGCGGGCTGCCCCAGGTTCAGCCGCTCGGCGGCGCGGCTGACGTGCCGCTCGCGCATGAGCGCCGCCAGCACAGTGAGCAGGTTCAGGTCGATACGGCTGAGTTCGATCGGTTTCATCCGGGCGCTATGGAGTTATCGATTAAGTGCATACCGAATATCGTCTCAATCGATTTCCTTGATTGCCGCAAGGCCGCTAGATTGGCTTGGTCGGTTGCTTCAGTCGTGCAGCCTTCGTTCTATCAAGGAGTGTTTTCGTATGAGCAAGATGGTTCGCTTTCACGAGTTCGGCGGTGCCGAGGTGCTGAAGATCGAACAGGTGGCAACGCCCTTGCCCGGCGCCGGCGAGGTGCGCATTGCGGTGCAGGCCATCGGCCTGAACTGGGCCGATGCGCTGTGGCGGCAGAATTTGTACATCGAAGACGCGACCCTGCCGGCCGGGCTGGGCAACGAGGCGGCCGGCACCATCGAGGCGGTCGGCGCGGGTGTCAGCGGCGCCTCCATCGGCGACCGGGTTGCGGTTCTGCCGGGAGCCAATCAGGGCCGCTACCCTACGTATGGCGACAGCATCCTGTTTCCCGCAACCCACGTGGTCCGCTACCCGGAGCAGCTCTCCCCCGCGCAAGCCGCCGGCGCCTACATGGCCTACCTGACGGGCTACTTTCCGATGTTCGAGATGGCGCGGCTGCAGCGCGGGCAAACGATGCTCGTCACAGGCGCTTCATCGGGCACGGGCATCGCGGCGCTGCAGATGGCGCGTGCGGCCGGCATCGTCGCCATTGCAACCACCCGCACGGCGGCCAAGCGCCAGGCACTCTTCGACGCAGGCGCGGCGCATGTGGTGGTCACGCAAGACGAAGACGTGGTCGAACGCGTGCTGGCGCTCACCGAGGGCCGCGGCGTCGACCTGGTGTACGACGGCGTGGGCGGTGCGCAGCTGGAGCGGCTCGGCGGCGTGGTCGCGCAGCGCGGCTGGTACGTGCTGTACGGGCTCTCCGGCGGCGCGGAGCTCAGGTACCCGGCGCTTGCGCAGTTTCGCAAGAGCTGGCGCTTCCATGTCTACACGGTTCTGGAGTTCATCGGTTCACCCACCATGGGCCTTCCGCGCGACGAAGGCGCGTTCAGCCGCGGGCTGGGCTTCGTCAACGAGGGCCTGGCCAGCGGCGCCTTGCAGATGCGCATCGACCGCAGCTTTGCGCTCGACGATGTGGTGCAGGCCCACCATTACCTCGAACGCGCGGGCCACATCGGCAAGATCGTTCTCACGGTCTGAGCTACCAGGCCGCCTCGCCGCCTTGCAGGGCCCGCTGCGCAAGCAGGAAGGTGGCGGCGTTCCAGCTCTGGCCCGCCATGCCCATCGGCACCAGCGTGCGGCCATGGAACCACTCGGTAAAGCGCCAGCCGCCGAGTTCGTTCACGTGCGCCAGGCGTGCAAGCTCGGGCCAGGCCAGATCGTGCAGGCCCATGCGCGCGAGCGCCATCACCCAGAAGCCGCCGACGAAGGGCCATATGCCGCCGTTGTGATACTGGTGCACCACGTTCTGCTGATGGCGCGCCATGTACGGCCGCCACAGCGCATGCTCGCGCGTGAGCGGATGCAGCACCACGCGCACGGGGTAAGGTTCTGCAGCGCGTGCGGCCACGATGGTCTTGACAATGCGGCGCGCCATGGAAGCGTCGGCCAGCCCGCTCTGTATGGCCAGCACGTTGCCGAACACGTCGCCCTCGTTGCCCACGAATGAAAGATTGACGAAGCTGAGATACAGGCCCGGGTCGTCGCGGCCGCGTCGCGCGTAGTGCCGCAACAGCCGGGCGCGATGGTATTCGGGCAGGTCTTGCTGGAACGGATTGAACAGGTGGTTGAAATGGTGCTCGGTGGCCTCGGCGTGCTCCAGCGCGAAGCGACGCTTCACGTCGTACCAGAGCGCGTTGGTGTACAGCACGTAGCCCGAGCGGGGCATGATGTCGGCCCAGTCGCTGGCCTCGTTCTGCTGCAGCAGCCTGAAGTGCTGGTGCTCCTGCGCGAGCAGCCAGCCGATGGCGCGCTCCACCTCGCCGCTCCATTGCGAGGCACCCACCTGGCCGTGGCGGCGCACATGGTCCACCGCAATCAGCCACCACAGCGTGGCATCGATACAGCCCAGGTACCAGAAGTCGGCGTCCAGGCCTTCGGGGTCGACGTATTTGGGAATCTGCCCGTTGGCGGCCTGCTGCGCCGCGAGCGCATCGAGGCTGGCGACGGCGCCCGCCTCCAGCGCGGGCACGCCGCTGCCGCACATCGCCATCACGCAAATGGCGGCATCGCGCCCGAAGATGCGCGTGTAGCGCCGCGCCACCGCCGCCTCCGTGGGGCTGGCGGCCAGGATGCCGTGCGGCGTCAGGTTGCGCTCCAGGAGCTGGATGGAAGCTTGGGCGCAGTTGTCGATCAGTGCAAGGGTGCTGGCGTCAAGTTTGGTCATGGGTTCGATAGGCTTGCGGCGTCAGGCCGTGCTGCCGCGCGAAGGCGCGCTGCAGTGCATCCACCGATCCGAAGCCGCTGAGGCTCGCGATCCGGTCTTGCGGCCACTGCGTCTGGCGCAGCAGTTGCGCGGCGGCTGCCACGCGAATCTGTTCAACAAAGCGCGCCGGCGTGCGGCCGGTCTCGGCCGCAAAGGCGCGCGCGAAATTTCTCGGGCTCATCTGCACACGCCCGGCCAGCGCCTCCACCGAGAGATCGTCCTGCGGATGCGTGCCGATCCACGCCACCAGTTCGCGCAGCCGATGGCTGGCCGAAGCCTGCGCCTGCAGCGCCTGGCTCAGCTGCGGCTGCTCGGCGCCGCGCAGCATGGGCAGCGCCAGTGTGCGGGCAATCTCCATCGACACGGCATGGCCGAGGTCGTCCTCCACCAATGCGAGCGCCAACTCGATTCCGGTGGTGACGCCGGCCGATGTCCACACCGGCCCGTCATGCACGTAGATGCGTTCGCGCTGCACCCGCACCTGCGGCCACAGCGCCTGCAGCTGGTCGCAGGCGCGCCAGTGCGTGGTGGCCTCGCGGCCGTCGAGCAGGCCGGCCGCGGCAAGCGCGAATGCCCCGCTGCACACGCTGGCAATACGGCGTACGCCGGGCGCAACCTCCGCAAGCCAGGCACCGATCCGCTGCTCCACGATGGCGGCGCGCACGCCCGGCTCGTCGCCACCCGCGACGACCAGCGTGTCGATCGCGGCGGGCAGTTGCCGCAGGTTGCAGGTTCCGGCAAAGCTCAGGCCGCCGTTCGTCAGCACGTTGCCGCCCGAAGGCGACGCGATGTGCAAGCGATAGCTGCCGGGCCGCAGCAGCTCGGCCTTGCTGAACACGCTCGCCGGCCCGGCGATGTCGATGGCCTCGACACCGTCGAACGCGACAAGCACCACATCGCTGGCAGAAACCGCGGCTTCTTCGTCCTTGTGGGTCAGGGTCTGCATTCGTAGTCTCAGGGCATCGTCACGTCGACAAGGGTATGGCCATGTGGAGATGGGTTGGGGCGCTGATCGGAGCAAGTATTGCAGCCTTTGCGCTGGCAGGCTGCAGCGGGAGCGCGACACCGCTGCCACCCCCTCATACCGATGCGGCCCGCAGCGAGCGCGAGAAGCAGGCCTTCGTCGAGGCCCTGAAGCCCCGCCGTGCCGGCAGGCCCGTGGTGGCCGTGCTCGCACTGAACGAAGGCACCGAGATGACCGACCTGCTGCTGCCGCATGCGGTGCTCAAGCGTGCCGATGTGGCCGAGGTGCGCATCGTGGCCCCGCGCGCCGGACGGGTGAGCCTGTATCCCGCTCTGGAGATCGACGGCGCGCAGGACTTTGCCGGCTTCGACCGGCAGAACCCGTCGGGCGCCGACTACGTGATCGTGCCCGCGATGATCACCGAGGGCGACCCCGCCGTTGCCACCTGGCTCAAGCGACAGGCGGCGCAGGGCGCGCGCGTGATCGGCGTCTGTTCCGGCGCGCTGGTGGTCGGCCGCGCCGGCCTGCTCGACGGGCGTCGCTTTGCGGGCCATTGGTACGACCGCGGCACGCTGCAAAAGCGTCACCCCGGCGCCACCTACGTGCCGCACCAGCGCTACGTGGTGGACCGCGGCGTTGCCACGACCACCGGCATCACAGCCTCGGTGCCGACCATGCTCGCACTGGTCGAAGCCATCGGCGGGCCCGAGAAGGCAAAGGCAGTCGCCACCGAGCTGGGCGTGGCCTCCTGGAGCCCCGAGCACGACAGCACGCCGTTCTATCTCGACGCAGGCCGCAGAGCCGACTTTCTGCTGAACAAGGCTGCTTTCTGGCGGCAGCAGCGGCGCAGCATCGAGGTGCGCAACGGCAGCGACGACATCGCCCTGGCGCTCGTGGCCGATGCCTGGTCGCGCAGCGGGCGCGCCAGCGTGGAGGCGGTGTCGGATTCAGGGCCGGTGACGCTGCGCAGCGGGCTGGTGCTCATGGCGCAGCCCTCCAGCAGCGGGAAAGCGCCGCCCCTGCCCGTCTCGGCAACGCTCAAGCCCGTGCAGCAACTGAACCGCACGCTGTGCGAGATCGGCGAGCGCCACGGCATGGCGCGGCGCAACTGGGTCATGCTCGAGATGGAATACCCCGGGCCGGTGAGCGGCTGCCCAAGCTGAACTTCAGCCGCGCAAAAACAAAAAGGGCCGCCCGCAGGCGACCCTTTTCTGGATACAACGCTCGAAGCGATTACTTCTTGTCGCCGCCCGGCACCTTGCCTTCCACGCCCTTGACGTAGAAGTTCACGCCAGAAAGAAACTTGTCGTCGGCCACGGCGTCCTTGGCAACCACTTCCTTGCCGTCCTGGCCGAGGATCGGGCCCTTCCAGATCACGAAGCTGCCGTCCTTCAGGCCCTTCTTCACTTCTTCGACCTTGGTCTTGATGTCGGCCGGCACGTCTTCGGCGATGGAGACGATGTCGATGGCGCCTTCCTTCACGCCCCACCAGCTTTGGCCGGTGGCCCACTTGCCGTCGAGCGCGTCTTGCGTGGCCTTGATGTAGTACGGAGCCCAGTTGATGGTGGCCGAGGCCAGGTGGGCCTTGGGGCCGTAGGCGGTCATATCCGAATCCCAGCCGAAGGCGCGCTTGCCTTTTTCCTGTGCGGTCTTGAGCACGGCCGGCGAGTCGGTGTTCTGGAAGAGCACGTCGGCGCCGCCGTTGATGAGCGCGGTGGCCGCCTCGGTTTCCTTCGGCGGGCTGAACCATTCGTTCACCCACACCACCTTGGTGGTGATCTTCGGGTTGACCGACTGCGCGCCCAGCGTAAAGCTGTTGATGTTGCGCAGCACCTCGGGAATCGGCACCGAGCCCACCACGCCGAGCGTGTTGCTCTTGGTCATGGCACCGGCAATCACGCCGGCCATGTAGGCGCCTTCGTAGGTGCGGCTGTCGTAAGTGCGCATGTTCTCGGCGGTCTTGTAGCCGGTGGCATGCTCGAACTTCACGTCCTTGCTGTCGGTGGCCACCTTGAGCATCGGCTCCATGTAGCCGAAGGTGGTGCCGAAGATCAGCTTGTTGCCCTGCCCGACCATGTCGCGGAACACGCGCTCGGCGTCGGCGCCTTCGGGCACGCTCTCGACGAAAGTGGTCTTGATCTTGTCGCCGAATTCTTTTTCGAGCGCCTTGCGGCCGTTGTCGTGCGCGAAGGTCCAGCCGCCGTCTCCCACCGGGCCGATGTATGCGAATGCGATGTTGAGCGGCGCGGCCGGTGCCGGTGCGGCGGCAGCAGGCGCCGGGGCGGGCGCGGGGGCCGCGGCCGGTGGCGCTGCCTCTTCTTTCTTGCCGCAGCCGATCAGGGCTGCCGAAGCCACCGCGGTCAGGGCGGCGAGCTTGAGCAGGGAAGAGCGCTTGTTCAGATCATTCATTGTCGGAAATCCTCAAAAAAGGACAGGTTGGCGGAAAACGAAAAACGAGATTATGAGCCGGGGTAGAACGGCTTTCCGATGGATGCCGGCATGTTGATGCGAATGAACGCCGGGTTGCGCGAAATCAGGGCCAGCACCACGATGGGCGCGATGTACTGCAGCATGCTGAGAAACTGCGGCGGCACGTCGACGCCGCTGCTCTGCAGGTGAAAGCCCAGCATCGAGACGCCGCCGAAGAGATAGGCGCCCAGCAGCACGCGAATCGGCCGCCAGGTGGCAAAGGTGGTGAGCGCCAGCGCGATCCAGCCGCGGCCCGCGACCATTCCTTCGACCCACAGCGGCGTGTAGACGGTCGAGAGGTATGCGCCCGCCAGCCCGCACAGCGCGCCGCCCGCAATCACCGCCATGAAGCGGATGCGCCGCACCGGGTAGCCGAGCGCATGCGCCGATTCGGGCGACTCGCCCACCGAGCGCAACACCAGGCCGGCGCGGGTGCGGTACAAGAACCAGATCAGGCCGACCGTCAGCACCACGGCAAAGTACACCATGGGGTGATGCCGGAACAGCGCGGGCCCGACGAGCGGAATGTCGCTGAGCACCGGCACGGCGTACGACACGCTTTCGGGCAGCTTGGCCTGCACGAAGTTGATGCCCACAAAGGCGGAGAAGCCGACACCGAACAGGCTGAGGGCGAGCCCGGTGGCGTACTGGTTGGTGTTGAGCCAGATCACCAGCACGCCGAAGAAGGCCGCGAGCAATGCGCCGGCGGCCATGCCGGCCAGGAAACCGAGCCAGGGGTTGTGCGTGATGACGACGGTCGCAAAGCCGGCGATGGCGGCGCAGAGCATCATGCCTTCGGCGCCGAGGTTGACGATGCCGGCTTTCTCGTTGATGAGGAGACCCAGTGCGGCGATGGCGAGCACGGTGCCGGCGCTGAGGGTGGAACCTAGCAGGAGTGCGTAGCTGTCCATTTTTCAGTTGCTCCGGCGGCGGTTGCTGTTGTTCGAGAAGATGCATTCAGGGCTTGTGCAAAGGCCACCGGGTACTCCCCTCCGCGAATGTCCCCCGCCTGCGGCTCCTCCTTTATTTCGCTGCGGGGAGCACCCGATGCCCTGTGCACCGGGGCACGCTGCTGGTGTGCGGTAGTTCATTCAGAGCGCTCCTTCGGTCGACCGGGCGGCCGGGGCGGTTAACGGCGTGCTGGCTTGCAGCGAGCTGGACGTGTGGGTGGCGGCCCTGATCGCCGCCTTGCGGCGGATGCGGTAGGCGATGAGCGTGTCGCAGGCCAGGAGTGTGAAGAGCAAGAGGCCCTGGAACACGCCGGTGAGCGACTTGGGCAGGCCGAGGCGCGATTGCGCGAGCTCGCCGCCGATGTAGAACATGCTCATGAGGATGGCCGAGAACACCATGCCGACGGGGTGCAGCCGGCCGACAAAGGCCACGATGATGGCCGCGAAGCCGTAGCCCGCCGGTACGTACGGCGTGAGCTGACCGAGAGGGCCGGCCACTTCAAGCGCGCCGGCCAGGCCTGCGGCACCGCCCGAGGTGAGCAGCGCGATCCAGATGGCGCGCCGTGCCGAGAAGCCCGCATAGCGTGCGGCCGCAGGAGCAAGCCCGCCGACCTGCTGCGCGAAACCGGCCCGGGTGCGGAACAGGAACACCCACAGCGCGCCCACGCCCAGCAGCGCGATGATCAGGCCGATGCTCACGCGCGAACCCTTGAAGAGCCGCGGAATCTGCGTCACGGCCTCGAAAGTTTTCGACTGCGGAAAGTTGTAGCCCTGCGGATCTTTCCAGGGGCCGAACACCATGTAGCCGAGCAGCAGCGTGGCCACGTACACCAGCATCAGGCTCACGAGGATCTCGTTGGCATTGAACTTGTCGCGCAAGAACGCCACGATGCCGGCCCACACCATGCCGCCGACGGTGCCCGCAACCAGAATGGCCACGACGATCCATGAGCCGGTGGTCTTGTCGGCCATGAGCGCAACGCCGCCTGCGGCAATGGCGCCGAACACGAACTGGCCCTCTGCGCCGATGTTCCACACGTTCGAGCGAAAGCACACCGCCAGGCCGAGCGCGATGATGAGCAGCGGCGTGGCCTTGATCGTGAGCTCGCCGATGGCGTAGCCGCTCTTGATGGGTTCGTAGAAGAACACCAGCAGGCCCTTGACGGGGTCTTTGCCCAGTGCGGCGAACAGCGCCACGCCGATGAGCACGGTGATCAGCAGCGCCAGGATCGGCGAGGCAAAGGTCCAGAAGCGCGAAAGCTCCGGGCGGGGTTCGAGCTTAAGCATGGGCCGCCTCCTTGTTGTTGTTCTTCTTATCCCAAAGGCCGCTCATCCACTCGCCGATCTGCGGCAGCGTGGCGGCTGCGCGGTCGATGGATGGCGAGAGGCGGCCCTTGGCAATCACATGCAGCCGGTCGCTGATGTCGAACAGCTCGTCAAGCTCTTCACTCACCACCAGCACGGCGCAGCCCGCATCGCGCAGGGCGAGAATTTCGCTGCGAATGAGCGCGGCGGCGCCCACGTCCACGCCCCAGGTCGGCTGCGCGACGATGAAGAGCTTGGGGTTGGCGTCGATCTCGCGGCCGACGATGAACTTCTGCAGGTTGCCGCCCGAGAGCGAACGCGCCGCGGCATTCGGTCCGCCGGCCTTGACGTTGAAGCGCTCGATGATGCCGCGGGCATGTTTTTCGAGCGCCGAAGTGCGGATCCAGCCGCCCTTGCCCACCGCATTGCCGCGCGTGAGCAAGAGGTTGTGCGCAAGGCCGAGCGTCGGCACCGCGCCGCGGCCCAGCCGTTCTTCCGGCACAAAGTGCAGGCCAAGTGCGCGCCGCGCGCGGGGCCTGAGCCGGCCAGCCGGCTTGTCGAACACCCGCACCATCGCGGGCTCGGCACGCACGTCTTCGCCGGAGAGCGCGTAGAGCAGTTCCTTCTGGCCGTTGCCGGACACGCCCGCAATGCCGACCACCTCGCCGGCGCGCACCTCGAACGAAATGCCGTCGAGGTCGACGCCGAACTGGTCTTCACGCGCAAGAGAAAGCCTGTCGACATGCAGCGCCACCGCACCCGCATGCACCGGCCGGTGCTTGAGCGGCGGCGGCTCGGCGCCGATCATCAGCCGCGAGAGCGACTCGTTGCTTTCGTTCTGCGGATTGCACACGCCCGTGACCTTGCCGCCGCGCAGCACCGTGCACGCCGTGCACAGCTCGCGAATTTCGTGCAGCTTGTGGCTGATATAGAGAATGCTGCAGCCTTCCGAAGCCAGCTTGTTCAGCACGCCGAACAGCTTGACCACCGCCTGCGGCGTGAGCACCGAGGTCGGCTCGTCCAGGATCAGCAGCTTGGGGTTGGTGAGCAGCGCGCGGATGATTTCCACCCGCTGCATCTCGCCCACCGAGAGCGTGTGCACCGGCCGCGAAGGATCGATGTCGAGCCCGTATTCGCTCGCCTTGGCCGTGATGCTGCGCGCCACTTCGGCCAGCTGCAGCGATTTGTCCAGGCCCAGCCACACGTTTTCGGCCACGGTGAGCGTGTCGAACAGGCTGAAGTGCTGGAACACCATGCTGATGCCCAGCGCCCTCGCCTGCTGCGGGTTGCGCAGGTTGACGGCCTGGCCGTCGAAGACGACCGTGCCTTCGTCGGGCTTGACCGAGCCGTAGATGATCTTCATCAACGTCGATTTGCCGGCGCCGTTCTCGCCGAGCACGGCATGGATCTCGCCGGGCGCCACGGCCAGCGAGATGTCGCTGTTCGCCACCACCGCGGGGTAGCGCTTGGTGATGTTCGCGAGCTGGAGTCTGGGGGTTGTCATGCCGGGTTTCGTGGGGTTTGTCTCGTTCAACAGCAACAAAGCGGAAGCAGCTATAAGTTTAATAGCGGCTTCCGCATCCATCGGCGCCCGACGGCGCTTCGATCAGTGTCCGCCGATGTAGGCGAACTTGAACAGGAAAATCGCTGCGATCACCCAGACCATTGCATGCACTTCCCGTGCCCGCCCGGTAAAGAGCTTGAGCACGGCGTAGGTAATGAAGCCGAAGGCCAGGCCGTTGGCGATCGAGTAGGTGAACGGCATGGCCAGCGCGGTCACTGCCGCGGGAATCACTTCGGTGGTGTCTTCCCAGTCGAGCTCGACCAGGTCGCGCAGCATCAGACAGCCCACGAACAGCAGCGCCGGCGCGGTGGCATAGGCCGGCACCGAGCCCGCGAGCGGCGAGATCATCAGGCAAGCGAGGAACAGCCCCGCCACCACCACGGCCGTGAGGCCGGTGCGGCCACCCGCCTGCACGCCGGCCGCGCTTTCCACGTAGGCCGTGGTGCTCGAGGTGCCGAGCAGCGAGCCCGCGAAGATGGCGCCGCTGTCGGCCAGCAGCGCCTTGTTCATGCGCTCCATCTTGCCGGGCACCAGCAGGCCGGCGCGCTTGGCCACGCCCATCAGCGTGCCGGTGGCGTCGAACATTTCGACCAGGAAGAACACCAGCACCACGTTCAGGATGCCGCCCTTCAGCGCGCCCAAGATGTCGAGCTGCATGAAGGTGGGCGCAATGGACGGCGGCGCATCGAACACGCCGTGGAACTTGTTGCCGCCGAAGAAGAACGACAGCACCGTCACCAGCAAGATGCCGATCAAGATGGCGCCGCGCACCTTCAGCCGGTCGAGCGCCACGATCACCAGGAAGCCCAGCGTGGCCAGCACCACCGGCGCCGAATGCAGGTCGCCCAGCGTGACGAAGGTGGCCGGCGAGGCAGCCACCACGCCCGCGCTCTTGAGCGCGATGAGCGCCAAAAACATGCCGATGCCTACGGTGATCGCCGTTCGAAGCGACTGCGGTATGCCTTGTATGAACAGCTCCCGCAATCCGGTGACCGTGACGATGAGGAACAGGCAGCCCGAGATGAACACCGCACCCAGCGCCACCTGCCATGTGTAGCCCATGCCCAGAACCACCACGTAGGCGAAGTAGGCGTTCAGGCCCATGCCCGGCGCCATGGCGATCGGGTAGTTGGCATACAGCCCTATGATCAGCGTGCCCAGCGCCGCGATCAGGCAGGTGGCCACGAACACCGCGCCCTTCGGCATGCCTGCATCGCCGAGGATCGATGGGTTCACGAAGATGATGTAGGCCATCGTCAGGAAGGTGGTGAGCCCTGCGATGACCTCGGTGCGCACGGTGGTGTTGTGCTCGGTGAGCTTGAACATGCGTTCAAGCAAGCCCGCATTCCGCGGCGCGGTGCGCGCGGCTGTCCCCGAGGCGTGGGGATCGGTGACCTTGGGCACCTCTTCAAACCTGTTCATGTCGCTTGTCTCCAGCTGTTGTGTTTGGCGGTTCGTTCATCGTCGCCCCGGCCGCGACGCCGGCGCGGCCGAAGGATTCGTCAGGGCGGGTCGGGAGCCTCCGCTGCGACAGCCCGCTGGGCCGATGTGGTGAAGGCGGGCCGCAGCGAGGCCGCCACGTCCTTGATGCATTCGCGCAGCCAGCGCGCGGAACTCGACGAATGGGTGCGCTCGTGCCAGAGCTGGTAGTACATGAGGCGCGGCAGCGCCACCGGGCAATCGAGAATCTTCACCGGGAGGCGTGCGGCAAAGCGCTCGCAATACTGGCGGCCGGTGGTGAGCACCAAGAGGCTCGAGGCCACCATGTCCGGAATGAGGCTGAAGTGCGCGCAGCGCGCCGTGATGTTGCGCTGCCTGCCCAGCTCGTCGAGCATCTGGTCGATGATGCCGCGCCCGCCCGGGTGCATGGGCGTGGGCGCAATGTGCTCGGCCGCGAGCCAGGTTTCCAGGTCCCAGCCGCGGCGCACGGCCGGATGGTCCTGGTTGACCAGCGACACCACCTCGTCGCCGAAAAGCCGCGCCATGTGCAGGTCTTCGGGCGGCTTGAGCCAGTTGCCGATCACGAGGTCGACCTGGCCGAGCGCGAGATGGCCGTGATAGTCCGAGTCCGGCGTGAGCGCGTGGATCTCGATCTGGCATAGCGGCGCCTCGCGCTTCACGTGCGCCACCAGCATCGGCAGGAAGAGCGGGTCCATGTAGTCGCTCGCCGCGATGCGGAAGGTGGTGGCCGCCGACTGCGGCTCGAAGCCGCGCGCATCGGAGAACAGCATTTCGGCCGCGCGCAGGATGCTGGCCGCGGGCTCGATCATGCGCAGCCCCGCATCGGTCGGCACCATGCCCGAACCCGAGCGCACCAGCAGCGGGTCGCCCGAGAGTTCGCGCAGCCGCTTCAGCGCGGCCGACACGGCCGGCTGGTACATGCCCAGGCGAATGGCGGCGCGCGAAACGCTGCGGTCGGTCAGCACGGTGTGCAGCACCCGGATGAGGTGCAAATCGATCTTGTCGAACAGCGCTTGGTCACGCATGGCGTTCTCCCACGGCGGCGGCGAAGCCGGTTCCGCGGTGTTTCGCGATGGAGATCAGGGAGTTGGGCATTGGAAGGACTTTGGACATGCGCCAAAGTCTACGAGTGGCTATGCGGACTGGACGGCCGTGATGGCGCGAAGAATCGACTCGCTCGTGGCCGGCGCCTTCAGCGGCGGATCGACCTTGTGGCCGCCCGCGGCCGACACCGCGTCGCGAATGGCGAAGAACACCGAGAACGGCAGCAGCAGCGGCGGCTCGCCCACGGCCTTGCTGCGGTGGATGGAGTCCTCGAAATTCTGGCCTTCGAACAGGCGCACGTTGAAGACGGGCGGGCAGTCGTTGGCGGTCGGAATCTTGTAGGTGCTGGGCGCGTGCGTGGTGAGCTTGCCCGCGTTCCTGGAGCCGTCGGCAGGATGCCACACCAACTCTTCGGTCGTGAGCCATCCCATGCCCTGGATGAAGGCGCCTTCGACCTGGCCGATGTCCACGGCGGGGTTCAGCGACTTGCCTGCGTCGTGCAGGATGTCGGCGCGCAGCAACTTCCATTCGCCGGTGAGCGTGTCGACGACCACCTCGCTCACCGCTGCGCCATAGGCGTAGTAGTAGAACGGGCGGCCCTGCATCTTTTCCTTGTCCCAGCTGAGGCCCGGGGTGGCGTAGAAGCCGTCCGACCAGAGCTGCTTGCGGTCGAGATACGCCTCGCCCACCACGGTGCTGAAGGCCAGCGTGCGGCCGTTGACCTCGACCTTGTCGTTCGCAAAGCGCACTTCGCTCGCCTTGCCGCCATGGCGTTCCGCGGCGCTTTGCGCAAGCCGCTCGCGGATCTGCCGCGCCGCATCTTGCGCGGCCTTGCCGTTCAAGTCGGCGCCGGTCGATGCGGCGGTGGCCGAGGTGTTGGCCACCTTGGTGGTGTCGGTCGCGGTCACGCGCACGCGCTCGAAGCTCACGCCCAGCTCGTGCGCCACCACCTGCGCCACCTTGGTGTTGAGGCCCTGCCCCATCTCGGTTCCGCCGTGGTTCACGAGAATGGAGCCATCGGTGTACACATGCACCAGCGCGCCGGCCTGGTTGAAGTGCTTCACGTTGAACGAAATGCCGAACTTGAGCGGTGCCAGCGCAAGGCCGCGCTTGAGCACCACGCTCTTCCGGTTGAACGCGGCGATCTCCTCGCGCCTGGCGCGGTAGTCGCTGCTCGTTTCGAGCTCGGCCACCAGTTCGTGCACGATGTTGTCGGTCACGGTCTGCCGGTACGGCGTGACGTTGTTCTCCACCTTGCCGTAGAAGTTGACGCGCCGAACGTCGAGCGGGTCTTTCTTCAGCTCGCGCGCCACGGAGTCCAAGATGTTCTCGATGGCAATGGCGCCCTGCGGGCCGCCAAAGCCGCGGAAGGCCGTGTTGCTCTGCGTGTTGGTCTTGCCCGAATAGCCGTGCATCGCCACGTTGGGCAACCAGTAGGCGTTGTCGAAGTGGCACAGCGCACGCGTCATCACGGGGCCCGAAAGATCGGCCGAGTGGCCGGCGCGCGAGACCATGGTGATCTCTGCGCCGAGGATGCGTCCCTCGTCGTCATAGCCCACGTCGTACTCGTACCAGAAGCAGTGGCGGCGGCCGGTAATCATGAAGTCGTCGTCGCGGTCGAGCCTGAGCTTGACCGGACGGCGCAGCTTGCTGGCCGCCACCGCAGCCACGCAGGCGAACAGCGCCGACTGCGACTCCTTGCCGCCGAAGCCGCCGCCCATGCGCCGGCATTCGACATGCACCTCGTTCGACTGCAGGTGCAGCGCATGCGCCACCAGGTGCTGCATCTCGCTCGGGTGCTGCGTGGAGCAATGAATGTGCAGCGCGCCGCCCTCCTTCGGAATGGCGTAGCTGATCTGGCCTTCGAGGTAGAACTGCTCCTGCCCGCCCACGTCGAGCGTGGCCTTGTGGCGGTGCGGCGCGGTGGCAATGGCGGCGCGCACCGCCGCCTCGTCGCCTTCGTTGGCCGCGCCGCCGCTGCGCACGATGTGCATTGGCGGCACCACATACTGGCCGCGCGCGTGCGCATCCTGCGGCGTGAGCACGGGCGGCTCGGCTTCGACGGCGATGGCGTCCTTCGCCTTTGCGGCGGCGCGGCGCGCGGCATCGCGGCTTTCGGCAATCACCGCGAACACCGGCTGGCCCAGGTAGCGGATCTGGCCGCCGTCTTTCAGCGAAAGCAATATCGGGTCGTCGTGCACGATCGAGCCGCAGTCGTTGGTGCCGGGAATATCGTCCGCGGTGAGCACCGACACCACGCCCGGCATGGCGCGAATCGCATCGAGCGACAGCGCCGTCACCCGGCCGTTGGCTGCGGGCGAGAGGCCCAGCGCGCAATGCAGCGTGCCGGCAATTTCGGGAATGTCGTCGATGTAGGTGGCTTCGCCGGCCACGTGCAGGTGCGCCGATTCGTGCGGGCGGCTGATGCCGACTCGCGCGCCGAGTTCGTGCGCCACCGCCTCGGCCGCGGGGTCGATGCGCGCGGCGGTGTTCTTCAGGTAGTCGGCAAATGGCTCGGCGGGCTGCAGCAGGCGGGCGTCGATGGGCTTGTTCATGGTCAGACTCCTTCCGCCGCGGCCTTGGCCGAGGCATGGGGCATCACGCTCCAGACGCTGGTCTCTTCGAGCGAGAGTGCGTCGTCGGCGCGGGTTTCGAGCCAGAGGCGCTGGATGAGGTTCTGCGCCACCTGCAGCCGGTAGTCGGCCGAAGCGCGCATGTCCGACAGCGGCTTGAAGTCTTGCGCGAGCGCGAGCTTGGCGGCGTTCACGCTGGCTTGCGTCCAGGGCTTGCCCACCAGCGCGGCTTCGGCCTGGGCGGCGCGCTTCACGGTGGCGGCCATGCCGCCGAAGGCCAGGCGCACGGCCTTCACCGTGTCGCTGCCCTCTTCCAGCTCCACCGCAAAACCGGCGCACAGCGCGGAGATGTCGCAGTCGAAGCGCTTGCTGATCTTGTAGGCACGCACCTGGCGGCGCATGGCCGCGAGCGGAACCGCAAGCCCCTGCACAAACTCGCCCGGCTGCAGCTGGTTCTTCATGTAGTCGACATAAAAATCGGGCAGCGGCATGCGGCGCACCGCATCGCCACGGCGCAGCTCGATCTCCGCGTCGAGCGACATCAGCACCGGCGGCGAATCGCCGATGGGCGAACCATTGGCCACGTTGCCGCCCATGGTGCCGGCATGGCGGATGGGCGGCGACGCAAAGCGCAGCCACACGTCCTGCAGGCTGGGCACGCGCTGCACCAGGGCTTCGAATGCGGCTTCGAGCGAAGCGCCGGCGCCTATGTAGAGCTCGTCGGCACGCGCCTCGACGATCTTCATTTCAGCCACGTCACCCACGTAGATGATGTCGCCCAGGTCGCGAAACTGCTTGTTGACCCACAGGCCGACGTCGGTGGAGCCCGAGAGCAACTGTGCGCCGGGCTTCTGCACGCGCAGCGCCGCAAGCTGCGCGAGCGTTCTGGGCGCATGAAAGTGGTCGATGCGGGCGCCGAGCGGCGCGGCGTAGTCGAGGCCCTCTTGCTGCAAATTCCCTTGCAGGGCCGTGAGCGCGGCCACCACCGGCTGCGCATCGAGCCGCACCGGAGGCAGGTCGAACATGCGTTGGCCGGCGTCGAGAATCGGCCGGTAGCCGGTGCAGCGGCACAGGTTGCCTGAAAGATCGTCGGCCAGCTGTTGGCGCGTGGGCAGGGTGCCCTCGGCTTGGTGGTGCTCGTAGGCGGACCACAGCGACATCACGAACCCCGGGGTGCAAAAGCCGCACTGCGAGCCGTGGCAATCGACCATGGCCTGCTGCACCGGGTGCAGGCGGTGCACGGGATGGGGGCGCTTGTCCTGCGCCTGAACTTCGGTCTCGCCCGCCGCATGGGCCTGGCACTGGTCCTTGAGGTCTTCGACCGTGAAAAGCGCCTTGCCGTGCAAGGTGGGCAAGAACTGGATGCAGGCGTTCACGGTCTGCAGCTTCAGGCCGCCGGCCTCGGCCAGCTCGCCGACGACCACGGTGCAGGCGCCGCAGTCGCCTTCGTTGCAGCCTTCCTTGGTGCCTGTGCAGTGCGCGTCCTCGCGCAGCCAGTCGAGCACGGAGCGCGTGGGGTGGACGCCGCTGACGTCGACGGTTTTTCCGCGGTGGAAGAACCGGATGGGTTGGGTCTTGTTGCTGCTCTCGGTGCTCATGCTCTTCGTGCTCGTGGGCGGCTCGTTTCGGCCAAGCGTTGACGTTAGCGGCTTGCGCCGCCGGGTACATACCGCAGCGCCCATATTGCGTATGTGGGGGCTGGTATGCAAGCTACGGGGAAACCCTTGAGCCAGTGAGCAATTCCTGGGCCACATCGGGCGTCATCCGCCCCGGCGGGTGCCGCTTTTTTCATCAAGCGCCCTCCGCGAACAGTTCGGTGATCACCTGCCGCAGCCACCGGTTGGCCGGGTCGGCCTCGAAGCGCCTGCTCCAATGCAGCGACACGGTGAAGTCGCGCAGCGGAAAAGCGGGCTCCACGATGGCGTAGCCGCCCCCTTCTGCGAACCCGCGCGCGATGTTGCGCGGCATCACCACCGCAAGGTCGGTGGCGCGCACGATGGCGGGCAGCACCATGAAGTGCTCGGTGGTCAGCCGCACCCGCTCTTCCAGGTTGAGCAACTGCAATATGCGCAGCGTTTCCGCATGCGTGCGCACCGCCACGTATTCGAGCGTTTGCAGCGCCTCGATGAGGGCCTGGCTGTTGCGCCGGCCGCGCGCGAACGGATGGCCCTTGCGCAACAGCACGATGTAGCGGTCTTTCAGCAGGTGCTTGCGCTGCGTGTCGCGCACCTTGGGCAAAAAGCCGAAGGCAAAGTCGATGCGGCCGCTGTCGAGCGCGGGCGCTATGTCGGTCGGCAACAGCGGCAGGGTCTCGATGCGGACGCCGGGCGCCAGCTCGCCAAGCCGCGCCATCAGCGGAGGCAAGAAGCGGCCTTCGCCGATGTCGCTCATGTGAATGCGAAAGGTCTTGCGCGATGCCTGCGGCTCGAATCGACCGGGCTCCTGCAGCGCTTCTTCCAGCGTGTTGAGCGCGGCCTGCACCGCAACGGCCAGCCGGTCGGCGCGCGGCGTGGGCGCCACACCGCCGGGCGCACGCGTGAAGAGCGCGTCTTTCAGCAGCAGGCGCAGGCGGCCCAGGCCATGGCTGGCGGCGGGCTGCGTAAGGCCCAGCTCTTCGGCGGCGCGGCTCACGCTGCGTGCGCGATAGACCGCATCGAACAGTCGCAGCAGGTTGAGGTCTATCGTTTGTATATGCATGGTGTGCATATTACTTAGCTCGATCATTTTATTGAAGACCCGGCGCAGGGCTCGCACACTGGCCGCCGTTGCCGATCGACCCAAGGTCGGCGAACACGAAGAGCCCACCCACGAGAAGGAGACAAGACATGGCCAGACTGCGTCCGCATGCGGCAATTGCCGCCCTGCTTTGCGTTGCCACCACTGCCGCATGGGCCCAGCAGCCGCCGGCCGAGGAGCCGGGCTGGGCCAAGGGGCGCCCCAAGACAGAGGCGGCCACGCGCATGGCGCCGGTTCCTTCCTTCCCTATTCCCACCGCGGCCGACCAGTTGCCCACCATCAAGTTCAAGCTGCCGCCGGGCTTCAAGGTGGAGACCTGGGCCTCGGGCGTGCTCGACGCGCGGTCGCTCCGCCAGGGCGACAAGGGCACGGTGTTCGTGAGCACGCTCTTCGTGGGCAACAAGGTCTATGCCATTGCCGAGAAGGGCGACCGCAAGCCCAAGACCATCGTCGACAAGACCGAGTTCGCCACCGGCATCGAATACCACAAGGGCGCGCTGTACCTTGCCACGCATAAGCAGATCGTTCGCTACGACGGCATCGAAGACAAGCTCGACAACCCCGGCACGCCGGTGGTGCTCAACGACAAGCTGCCCGGCGGGCAGGACCACAGCTGGCGCTACCTGCGGGTTCACAACGACAAGCTCTACTACGCCGTGGGCGCGCCCTGCAACATCTGCGACCCCGACGAGAAGCATGCGCGCATCTTTCGCATGAACCTGGACGGCAGCGGCATCGAGACGGTGGCCCGCGGCGTGCGCAACACGGTGGGCTTCGACTTCGACCCGAAGACGGGCAACCTCTGGTTTACCGACAACGGGCGCGACTGGCTCAGCGAAGACCTGCCGAACGACGAACTGAACGTGGTAACCAAGCCCGACCAGCACTTCGGCTACCCGTACTGCCACCAGGGCAACATCGCCGACCCCGAGTTCGGTTGGGGCAAGAACTGCGGCGAGTTCACCAAGCCCGCCGCATTGCTCGGCCCGCACGCCGCCGGGTTGGGCCTGGCCTTCTACAAGGGGAAGATGTTCCCGACCAAGTACCGCGGCGCCATGTTCATTGCACGCCATGGCCCGTGGAACCGCACCGTCAGGTACGCCGACATTGCCGTGGCATGGCCGGATGGCAAGGGCGGCGCGAAGGTCGAGCCCTTCATGACGGGCTTCGTCGAGAACAACAACTATCTCGGCCGGCCGGTGGACTTCCTGGTGCTGAAGGACGGCTCCATGCTCGTGAGCGACGACCACGCGGGCGCGATCTACCGCATCAGCTACAGCGGCCGATGAGCAGGGGTTTCGCTTTCACGGTTCTCGCGCGGGCAATCACGGCCATGGCCATGACGCTCCTGGCTTCGGCGGCGCCGCTCGCCAGCGCCCAAGGCACGCAGGCTGCGCAGGGCGCCTATGCGCAGCGCTATGCGGCGGTGTGCGCCTCGTGCCACGGTGCCAACGGGCGCAGTGACATGGCGGGAACACCGGTGCTCGCGGGCCAGCATTCGTTCTATGCCATCACGCAGCTGTTTCTGTTTCGCGAGGGCCGGCGCGACAACCCCGCGATGACGGCGGTGGCCAAGACCATGAAGGACGAGGACCTGCGCGGCTTCTCGGAGTTCATTGCCACGCTGCCGGCCGTGCCCGCACCGCCCCCGACCACGCCGCCCGATGCCGCCCGCATGGCGCGTGGGCAGGCGCTGGCGCAAACGCACCGCTGCGTGATCTGCCACGGCGCCGACCTGAGCGGCGGACAGCAGGTGCCGCGCATCGCACAGCAGCGCGAGGACTACCTGCAGATGACGCTGCACGGCTTTCGCACCGGCAAGCGGCCTGGCTACACGCAGGCGATGACGGAGGCCGTGAGCGGCATTCCGCCGGAGGACCTGGACACCCTTGCGTACTACGCGGCGCGCTTTCCCGGCACCGCCGCCATGCCGACCGGCAAGTAGCCACCGATTCCGCAGCGCAACGCCGGCGAAAAGCGCGGCGCGGGGAACGCGCGCCTTTGCCGCCAGCCATTCAACCACCACATCAACCCATCGGAGCCGAATCTCTTGGAAGTTTCATTCAGCAAGGAAGTGCAATCGCTGCGCCTGGGCGCCGGCGACACGTTCCACGGCGAGGGCATTCTCGCGATCACCAAAGGCCTGCTGCAATCCGGCGTGGCCTACGTCGGGGGCTACCAGGGTGCGCCGGTCTCCCACCTGCTCGACGTGATGGTGCAGGCCAAGACATACATGGACGAACTGGGCGTGCACGTGGAGGCCTGCTCCAACGAGGCCTCCGCGGCCGCCATGCTCGGCGCTTCCATCCACTACCCGCTGCGTGGCGCCGTGACGTGGAAGTCCATCGTCGGCACCAACGTGGCGGCCGATGCGCTCTCCAATCTCTCGTCGCCCGGCGTGACGGGCGGCGTGCTGGTGGTGGTGGGCGAGGACTACGGCGAGGGCGCGAGCGTGATCCAGGAGCGCACGCATGCCTACGCACTCAAGTCGAGCATGTGCCTGCTCGATCCGCGGCCCGACCTCGGCCAGATGGTGCGCATGGTCGAGCACGGCTTCCGGCTCTCGGAGGCCTCGAACATGCCCTGCCTCATGGAGCTGCGCATCCGCACCTGCCATGTGCGCGGCAGCTTCGAGTGCAAGGACAACATTGCGCCGGCCGTCTCTACCCGGGCGCTGATGACGGAACCCGCGGGCTTCGACTACATGCGGCTCGCGCATCCGCCGGTCACCTTTCGCCACGAAAAGCTCAAGGGCGACGAGCGCATTCCGGCGGCGCGGCGCTACATCGTGGAGCACGGGCTCAACGAACTCATTCCGGGTAGTCGCCATGCCGACCTGGGCATCGTGGTGCAGGGCGGGCTCTACAACGCGCTGATTCGCAGCCTGCAGCAGCAGGGCCTGGCCGATGCCTTCGGCGGGACGGACATCCCGATCCTGGTGCTCAACGTGACCTACCCGCTGGTGCCCGAACAGGTGGCCGACTTTTGCGTGGGCAAACGCGCGGTGCTGGTGGTGGAAGAAGGCCAGCCCGAATACATCGAGCAGGACATCGCCACGCTGCTGCGCCGGCGCGACATCCAGACGCCGCTGCACGGCAAGGACATGCTGCCTTCGGCGGGTGAATACGGCGTGGAAGTGCTCGCGGGCGGCATCGGCACGTTCGCGGCCAAGTACATCGGGCCGGGCGAAGCCTCTTCGTCCGCCGCGGCTTGGCTGGCCGGCAACCGCGAGAGGCGCGAGGCCGTTGCGCGCCAGCTCTCCGCGCCGCTGCCCAACCGGCCGCCGAGCTTTTGCGTCGGCTGCCCGGAGCGCCCGGTGTTCTCGGCCCTGAAGCTTGCGCAGCAGCAGACGGGCCCCGTGCACATTGCGGCCGACATCGGTTGCCATGCCTTCGGCACTTTCGAACCGTTCTCGATGGGGCATTCGATCCTGGGCTACGGCATGAGCCTGGCCAGCCGCGCGGGCGTGGCGCCGATGATGAACCGACGCACGCTGTCGATCATGGGCGACGGTGGCTTCTGGCACAACGGCCTGCTCACGGGCGTGCAGAGCGCGCTCTTCAACGACGACGACGCGGTGCTGCTGATCTTCAAGAACGGCTACACCTCGGCCACGGGCACGCAGGACATCATCTCCACGCCCGACGACGAGATGAAGGAGCGCGCGGTCGACAAGCAGCAGAGCCTGGTCGACAAGAACCAGACCATCGAGGCCACGCTGACGGGCCTGGGCGTGAAGTGGATGCGCACCGTGACCACCTACGACGTGGAGCGCATGCGCAAGACGCTGACCGAAGCGCTCACCAGCGACTTCAACGGCCTGAAGGTGGTGATTGCCGAAGGCGAGTGCCAGCTGGAGCGCCAGCGCCGCATCAAGCCGTGGATTGCAAGCCTGCTCAAGAAAGGCGAGCGCGTGGTGCGCGTGAAATACGGCGTCGACGAAGACGTGTGCAACGGCGACCACGCCTGCATTCGCCTTTCGGGCTGCCCCACGCTCACGCTGAAGGACAACCCCGATCCGCTCAAGGTCGACCCGGTGGCCACCGTGATCGATGGCTGCGTGGGCTGCGGCCTGTGCGGCGAGAACGCGCACGCGGCCACGCTGTGCCCGAGCTTCTATCGCGCCGAGGTGGTGCAGAACCCGAAATGGCACGAACGCCTGCTGCACTCGCTGCGCGGGGCCGTGGTGCGCGCCCTTCAACCCGCATAAGTCACGCCATGGAACAGAACCGACCCATCACCCTTCTCGTCTGCGCCCTGGGCGGCGAAGGCGGCGGCGTGCTTACCGAGTGGCTGGTCGACATTGCCCGCCACGCCGGCTATGCCGCGCAGAGCACGTCGATTCCCGGCGTGGCGCAGCGCACCGGCGCCACCACCTACTACATCGAAGTGTTTCCCGTGCCGCTCGCGCAGCTCGCCGGCAGGCGGCCGGTGTTCAGCCTGAGCCCGGTGCCGGGTGCGCTCGACGCCATCGTCTCTTCGGAACTGCTCGAGACCGCGCGGCAGATCGGCAACGGCATGAGCGCACCACTGCGCACGCTGGTCATCAGCTCTTCGGCGCGCATCTTCACCACGGCCGAACGCATGCAGCCCGGCGACGGCCGCGCCGATGCGCAGCACCTGCTCGACGTGGTCAAGGCCTTCAGCCGCGAGCACCATGTGTTCGACATGAACGCGGTGGCGCGCGAGGCCGGCACGGTGGTCAGCGCCGTGATGCTCGGCGCCATTGCGGGCAGCGGCCTCTTTCCGTTCCCGCGCGAGGCCTACGAGCACGTGGTGCGCGGCGGCGACACCAGTGCGCCCGAAAAGCTGAACAAGATGGCCGCGGCCAGCCTGCGCGGCTTTGCCGCCGCCTTCGATGCGGTAAGCGCGCCGCGCGCGCAGGCCGCCTTCGTGAGCAGCATCATGGCGGGCGACACGGCCGACGCACCGCCACCGGCGCGCGCGCTGCCCGACGACGTGGCGCGGCGCTTTCCACCGGCGGTGCACGACATGCTCGCGCTCGGCCATGCGCGCGTGCTCGACTACCAGGACGCTGACTACGCCAAGCTCTATGCCGCGCGGCTGGCCAGGGTGCTCGACGCCGAGCGCGCCGCCGACCCCGCCGGCGCGCAGGGCTTTGCCGTTACCCGCGAAGCCGCGCGCTGGCTCGCGCTGTGGATGGCTTTCGACGACATCGTTCGCGTGGCCGCGCTCAAGGGCCGAGCAAGCCGTGCGCAGCGCGTGCGGCAGGAAGTGCGTGCCTCCGATGAAGACATCGTGAAGGTCTACGACCACTTCAAGCCCGGCGCGCCCGAGTTCGCCGCGCTGCTGCCGCCCGGCCTTTCGCGCCGCGTGACCACATGGGACCGCACCCGCCAGGCGCGCGGCCGGGAGCCCTGGGGCCTGCCGCTCAAGGTGGGCAGCCACTCGGTGCTCGGCATGGCGTCGCTGCGCCTTCTGTCTTCGCTCAAATGGCTGCGCCGGCGCGGCCAGCGCTTTGCCGAAGAACAAGCCTTGATCGAACGTTGGCTCGCGGCCGTGGAAAGCGGCACACGTGAAACCTGGTCACTCGGCCGCGAAGTCGCACTGTGCGGCCGGCTCATCAAGGGCTATGGCAGCACCAATGAACGCGGCAAGCACAACCTGCTGCACGTGATCGACGAGCTCGCGGGCCGTACGGCCTTGCCTGCAACGAAGCGCGCAGAGGCGGTTGCCGCGGCGCGCGAGGCGGCCCTGGCGGACGAAGGCGGCAAGGCGCTCGACGCCGCGCTGTTGCGCCACGGCGCGGCACCCAGGCCGTTGCAGGCGCAGCCAATCCGCTGGGTGAAGCGGCCGCCTTCCACCACTGCCTGATGCAGATTTCATAACAACCAAGGAGACACAACACCATGCCCCACCTCGCCCTTTCCTGGCGACGCCGCCTTGTTTTGACCGCCGCCTGCGCGCTCTTGGCCTGCACGCATGCGCAGACGCATGCCCAGGCCCAATCCGGCGCATGGCCCGCCAAGCCGATCAAGGTGGTCGTCAACTTTCCGCCGGGCGGCGCCGCGGACCAGATCGCGCGCGCGGTTTCGCAGCCGCTGCAGGAATCGCTCAAGCAACCCGTGGTCATCGAGAACCGCGCGGGCGCCAACGGCAACGTCGGCGGTGAGTCGGTGGCGCGCGCGCCCGCCGACGGCTACACGCTGCTCATGAGTTCAGGCGGCATGGTGTCGGTAAACCCGCACCTGTATTCGCGAATGAGCTTCGACCCGGCCAAGGACCTGGTGCCGGTGGCCGCGGCCGCGCGCGTGCTGGTGTTTCTGGTGGCCAAGCCTTCGCTGCCGCCCACCAACGTGCGCGAATTCATCTCGTACCTCAAGGCCAACCCCGGCAAGCTCTCGTACGGTTCGCCGGGCAACGGCAGCTCGCCGCACCTGGCGGGCGAAATGTTCAAGAGCCAGGCCGGCGTCTTCGCGCTGCATGTGCCCTACCGCGGCGCCGCCCCTGCGCTGCAGGACCTGCTCGCGGGCCAGATCGACTATGCGTTCGATCCTGGCATCGGCCTGCAGCAGGTGCGCGCCGGCAAGCTGCGGCTGCTGGCGGTGGGCAGCCCGCACCGTTCGCCGCAGTTTCCTGATGTGCCCACGCTCGACGAGGCCGGACTGCGTGGCTTCGATGCCGACACGGTGTTCGGCTTCTATGCGCCCGCGGGCACGCCGCCGGAAGTGGTGGCGCAGCTCAATACGCAGATCAACCGCGCGCTTGCGCTGCCGGCCGTGAAGGAGCGCATTGCCGCGCTGGGCGGCGAAGCGTTGCCGGGCTCGCCGGCCGATTTCCAGCAGCGCGCCGCGGCCGATTCGCAGCGCTTCGGGGCGCTGATCCGCGAACGGAAAATCGTTGCCGACTGAGCACCGCGACAATGAACAGATGAGCAGCAGCAAAGAAATCACCTACACCGCGCGCGTCGAGTTCGGCGACTGCGATCCGGCCGGCATCGTCTGGTTTCCCAACTTCTTCCGCTGGATCGATGCGGCTTCGCGCCACTTCTTTGCGGAATGCGGCGTACCGCGCTGGGAAGAAACCACCAAGACGCTCGGTGTGATCGGCACCCCGCTGGTCGACACGCACACGCGCTTCGTCAAGGCCGCGAGCTACGGCGACACGCTGCACATTGCGGTGCGCATTGCCGAGTGGCGCGACAAGAGCTTTGTGCAGACCTACCGCGTGACGCGTGGCGACGAGCTGATTCTCGAGTGCGAGGAAGTGCGCATCTTTGCGGCCCGGCGCGAAGGCGGCGGTATCCGCGCGGTGCCGATTCCGCCGGAAATTCGTGCGCTGTGCGAATAGGAAGCCCGCGCTCGCTTGCCCTTATCGTGCTTACTCGCTCTTACTTAGAATGGCCGGATGAACCGGCACCTTCTTTTTCCGCTCGCCTTGCTTGTTGTTACCGGCTGCTCCTCGCCTCCCAACGAGGTGACGCCGTTTCGCGACGGCGCGCTGCGTGCCCCTACCTACGTGCAGGCCTCCGACTACTGCAGCGCACGGAATGCAACGCCCAAGTGGCTCGGCAGGGCGCCGGCCGAGTCGGGCGTGCTGTTTCAGTGCATCGCCAACTGAAGCCAGAAGGCCGCTCCCGCACCTTCGGAGCCACCGCGCTGGCAGCGCGGAATATGCCGCCAAGGGTTGACGCACCTCATGACGCAGTGCAACAATCGCAAGATCTTCACTTCGGAGCCTCGTGCGTGGACAGTGCCAGTTGGATCAGTGACAAGACGCGTGCCTCGGCAGGCGTGACACATCCGGCCCTCTAGCGCAGGCTCTCTTGCGCTGCGGCCGCCGTGCACGCAGCGTGACCCGTTCGCCAATCAGGCCAGCGGTTCTCCCCTTCCGAATCCCGCCGTTCTGCGTCACTGACTTTTTTAGTCAGCTTGCGTGCGTCCGTGCGCGAGGCCCTTCACCGCGAAGGAGCCTTGCCATGCGTCAATTCCAATCTCGTCAGCAGCACCAGCAGCCGGTGCAGGACGCCGCTCGCCCGTCGGCGCACGCGCCTGCGCGCGAAGCCGCCAGCAGGCAGGACCTCGACAACGAGACGCTGGACCGCGCCGCCGCGCTCTGGACCACGCGGCGCATCCGCAGCTTCTTCCTGCTGCTGGAACAACCCTCCCGCACCACGCAACGCTGAAACGCAGCACCGCACAGCTCGGCACGCACGAATCAAGGAGGCCTTCCATGGACCCCGCTTCTCATTGGCGCCCCTGCGCGCCGCCCATGTTCCGACCCATCGATAACAACAGTTTGCAGCGCACCGCGCCGCAAGGGGATTCCCACGCCTGATTGACGCGGGAGGTTCTTCCCTTCGCGGCCCGCGCCGTGAAGGAAAAAAGAATGAAGAACGTCCTGAAGTCCGTTTTCGAGAGCTTCCTGCGCAGCCGCCGCATGCTGCATCACTTCGAGCGCTGGCAGACGATGCTGGGCTCGAAGCCCGTCGGCGTAGCCTCCGCCGCCATGCCGCCGGACATTGCGAAGGCGTTGGCCGCCGCATCGCATGCCGACGCAAGCGAGCTGCTCGCCACACTCGGCAGCTCGCCACAGGGCCTGGGCGAAGAGAAGGCACAGGCGCTGCGCAAGCGCCTTGGCAGCAACGAGGTTCGCCACGAGCAACCTTTGCCGTGGTGGACGCACCTCTGGCAGTGCTACCGCAATCCGTTCAACCTGCTGCTCACGGTGCTGGCGCTCGTGTCTTACGTGACCGAAGACATGAAGGCGGCACTCGTGATCGGCAGCATGGTGGGGCTGTCGACGGTGTTGCGCTTTTTGCAGGAGTCGCGCTCCAACAAGGCGGCCGAGCGGTTGAAGGCGATGGTGAGCAACACCGCCACCGTGCTGCGGCCGGAACGGGGCGCCGCGAGCGCTCCGCGCGTCGAAGTGCCGATGCGCGACCTTGTGCCGGGCGACGTGATCGCGCTTTCGGCCGGCGACATGATTCCGGCCGACTGCCGCCTGCTGGGCGCCAAGGACCTGTTCATCAGCCAGTCCGCACTGACGGGCGAAGCCATGCCGGTCGAAAAATTTCCGATCACCGACCGGGGCAGCCCCGAAGCCGGCGTGCTGGAGCGCGAGAACCTTCTGTTCATGGGCACCAGCGTGATCAGCGGCACCGCCACCGCGCTGATCGTGCACACCGGCAACCGCACCTTCTTCGGCGCGCTCGCGCAGCGCGTGGCCGCCGCCGACCAGGGCACGAGCGCGTTCCAGGCCGGCATCAACCGCGTGAGCTGGGTGCTGATCCGCTTCATGCTGGTGATGGCCCCGCTGGTGCTGGTGATCAACGGCGTGTCCAAGGGCGACTGGTGGGAGGCGGCGCTGTTCGCGCTGTCGATCGCCGTCGGGCTCACGCCCGAGATGCTGCCGATGATCGTGACCGCCACCCTGGCCAAGGGCGCGGTGGTGATGTCGCGGCAGAAGGTGATCGTGAAGCGGCTCGAAGCCATTCACAACTTTGGCGCAATGGACGTGCTGTGCACCGACAAGACCGGCACGCTGACGCAGGACCGCATCGTGCTGGAGCGCCATACCAACGCCTGGGGCGAGGCGTCGAACCGCGTGCTGCAGCTGGCCTACCTGAACAGCTTTCACCAGACGGGCCTGAAGAACCTGCTCGACAAGGCCGTGTTGAACCACGCCGAAATGCAGCCCGAGACGCGGCTGCAGACGGCCTGGCGCAAGATCGACGAAGTGCCGTTCGACTTTTCGCGCCGCCGCATGTCGGTGGTGGTGGAGAACGGCGGCAGCGAGCACCTGCTGATTTGCAAGGGTGCGCTCGAAGAAATTCTTTCTGTGTGTACCGCGGTGGAGCGCGGCGCGGAAGTGCTGGCGCTCGATGGCGACTTGCTGGCGAGCATCCACCGCGTGGCATCGGAGCTGAACGCGCAGGGGCTGCGCGTGGTGGCCGTCGCCAGCCGTGCACTGAGAGCCAACGCCCGCAAGCCTGCCTACGGCGTGGCCGATGAATCCGGGCTCACGCTGCTGGGGTACGTGGCGTTCCTGGATCCGCCGAAGGAATCGACCGCGCCCGCGCTGCGCGCCCTGGCGGAGCATGGCGTGGCGGTGAAGGTGCTCACGGGCGACAACGAACTGGTCGCACGCAAGGTTTGCGGCGACGTGGGCATCGAGGCGGGCCACGTGGTGCTCGGCCGCGAGATCGAGGCGCTGGACGATGCGGGGTTGCGCACGCTGGTCGAGCAGCACCAGGTGTTCGCCAAGCTCACGCCGGCGCACAAGGAGCGCATCGTGCACGCGCTGCATGCCAACGGGCACGTGGTCGGCTTCATGGGCGACGGCATCAACGATGCGCCCGCGCTGCGGGCGGCGGACATCGGCATCTCGGTGGACGGCGCGGTGGACGTGGCGAAGGAATCGGCCGACATCATCCTGCTGGAAAAAAGCCTGATGGTGCTGGAGCAAGGCGTGATCGAGGGCCGCCGCACGTTCGCTAACATGCTCAAGTACATCAAGCTCACGGCGAGCTCGAATTTCGGCAATGTGTTCTCGGTGCTGGTGGCAAGCGCGTTCTTGCCCTTCTTGCCGATGCTGCCGCTGCACTTGCTGGTGCAGAACCTGCTGTACGACGTGTCGCAGATTGCGATTCCGTTCGATAACGTCGACCCGGAATTCTTGCGCAAGCCGCAGAGCTGGAACCCGGCAGACCTGGGGCGGTTCATGGTGTTCTTCGGGCCACTGAGTTCGGTGTTCGACATCCTGACCTACGCAGTGATGTGGTTCGCGTTCTCGGCCAACACGGTTGCGCACCAGACCTTGTTCCAGTCCGGCTGGTTCGTCGAAGGCCTGCTGTCGCAAACACTCATCGTGCACCTGATCCGCACGCGGAAGATCCCCTTCCTGCAAAGCCGCGCCGCCTGGCCGCTGCTGGCCATGGGCGCCGCCATTGCCGCGGCGGGTATCTGGCTGCCGATGGGGCGACTCGCGCACTACTTCAGACTGCAGGCGCTTCCGCTGGCCTACTTTCCGTGGCTGGCCGCGATGCTGGCTGGCTATGCAACGCTCACGCAGACGGTCAAGGGGTGGTATGCGCGGCGGTATGGGTGGCAGTGATTTTTGGCCCTTTGTTCTTAGTGATGCTATTCAGGGCGCGTGCAAAGGCCATCGGGTACTCCCCTCCGCGAATGTCCCCCGGGGCTGCGCCCCTCCTCCTTTATTTCGCTGCGGGGAGCACCCGATGCCCTGTGCACACCGAGCGCTGCGCTTGTTCCGTTCGATCGGCGACCGCTCTGGATAACGCACCCGTCGATGGGGTGCCTTGCGCAGCGAAATAAAGGAGGAGGCCGCAGGCCGGGGGACATTCGCGGAGAAAGGTACCCCGTCGGCGGGTGCGCCGCCCTGAACAACGCCACCGCACTAAATAAAAAAGCGGCACCGCCGAAGCGATGCCGCCTTTTCGCAAGAACTCGAGCGATCTGAACGAACCGCTCAGATGCTCATGATCGAAACAGCCTTGGTGTTCAGGTAAGCCTCGAGAGCCTCCGGGCCGCCTTCCGAGCCGTAGCCCGAATCCTTCACACCGCCGAACGGCATTTCGGGCGAGGGTGCGGCGGGCTGGTTGATCCACAGCATGCCGAGTTCGAGCCTCTGGCTCAGCAGATGCGCGTTCTTGATCGACTTGGTGAACGCGTAGCCTGCCAGGCCGAACGGCAAACGGTTGGCTTCGGTGATGGCTTCTTCAAGCGTGTCGAAACCGCGAATCGCTGCGATCGGACCGAAGGGCTCGTTGTTGAACACGTCGGCATCGAGCGGCACGTCCGTCAGCACCGTGGGTGCGAAGAAGTTGCCCGTGTCGCCAACACGTTCGCCGCCGGCCGCAATGGTTGCGCCCTTCTTGCGCGCATCGTCCAGCACATGGGCCATGGCCGTCAGGCGGCGTGCGTTGGCGAGCGGGCCGATGGTCGTGCCTTCGGCCAGGCCGTCGCCGAGCTTCAGGCCTTCGGTGTACTTGACCAGCGTGCGGGCGAATTCTTCGCGCAGGCTGTTGTGCACCAGAAAGCGGGTGGGCGAAATGCAGACCTGGCCGGCATTGCGAAACTTGGCGGCACCCGCGGCCTTGACGGCCAGGGCGACGTCGGCGTCTTCAGCGACGATGACCGGTGCGTGGCCGCCCAGCTCCATGGTGACGCGCTTCATGTGCGCGCCGGCCAGTGCGGCCAGCTGCTTGCCGACCGGCGTGGAGCCCGTGAAGGTGACCTTGCGGATGATCGGGTGCGAGATCAGGTAGTTCGAAATCTCGGCCGGGTTGCCGAACACCAGGCCCACGGTGCCGGGCGGAATGCCGGCATCTACGAAAGCCTGTAGCAGCGCGGCGGGCGATGCCGGGGTTTCTTCGGGTGCCTTCACCAGGAACGAGCAGCCGGTGGCCAGTGCGGCGCCGAGCTTGCGCACGATCTGGTTGATGGGGAAGTTCCAGGGCGTAAAGGCAGCGACAGGGCCGAGCGGCTCCTTGATCACCAGTTGCTGCGCGGCCAGGTTGCGCGAGGGCACGATGCGGCCGTAGACGCGGCGGCCTTCGTCGGCAAACCATTCGATGATGTCGGCGGCGGCCAGCGTTTCGCCCTTGGCTTCGGCCAGCGGCTTGCCCTGTTCCTGCGTGAGCAGCTTGGCGATTTCGGGGGCGCGTTCGCGGATCAGGCCGGCGGCGCGGCGCATGACGGCGGCGCGCTCGTTGGCGGGCGTGTTGCGCCACTTTTCAAAGCCGCGCTGGGCGGCGGCCAGGGCGCGGTCGAGGTCGGCAATGCTGGCATGCGCCACCTTGCCGATGGCCTTGCCGGTGGCCGGGTTCACGACGTCCAGGGTCTTGCCGCCGGTGGCGTCGACCCATTCGTTGTCGATCAGCAGGCGGGTGTCGGTGTAGCTGGCGGTCATGGCGAACTTTTCCTTCGAGGACTGGATGGTGGGTGAAAAAGGGGAAATCTGGATGCGCGGTGCGGCACCCGGAAGGTGCGCTTGCGACAGCGGCGGCAATTTGCCGCCGGGTGCATAGATTAACCCGAGTTCGCGAAGCCCGCAGGAGCCGGGAAACCGGCCCTTCCGCCCTTCCTGCCGCTACAGGATCAGGAGCGCGCGAAAGTCGTTGACGTTGGTGTTCGTCGGCCCGGTCACGAACAGGTCGCCGATGGCGTCGAAGTAGCCGTACGCGTCGTTACGGTCCAAGTGGTCCGACAGCTTGCGGCCGGCCGCGGCGGCGCGCGCCAGCGTGTCGGGCGTCACGAAGGCGCCGGCGTTGTCTTCCACGCCGTCGATGCCGTCGGTGTCAGCGGCCAGCGCCCACACCTGCGGCTGGCCCATGAGTGCGCCGGCCAGCCCCATGCAAAGCTCGCCGGCCCGGCCTCCGCGGCCCTTGGCCTGGCCGGGCTGGCGCGGCCTTATCGTGACGGTGGTTTCGCCACCCGAAAGAATGACGCACGGCCGCGCAAAGGGCTGGCCGCGGTTCGCCACGGCGCGCGCCAGCGCCGCGTGCATCTTGCCGACCTCGCGCGATTCGCCTTCGATTTCGTCGCTGAGGATGTGCGCCTCGATGCCGGCTTCGCGTGCCGCCTTGGCCGCGGCTTCGAGCGACTGCTGCGGCGTGGCGATCATGTGGACTTCATGGCCGTTGAAGACCGCGTCGCCCGGCTTCGGCGTTTCGAGTTCGCCGCTTTCGAGCTGCGCGCGCACCGGCGCCGGCACTTCGATGCCGTAGCGGTCGAGAATGGCCAGCGCATCAGCGCAAGTGGTGGCGTCGGGGACGGTGGGGCCGCTCGCAATGACGGCCGCGTCGTCGCCCGGCACGTCGCTGATGGTGAGCGTGACCACCCGCGCCGGGGCGCAGGCCGCGGCCAGCCGGCCACCCTTGATGCGCGAGAGGTGCTTGCGCACGCAGTTCATCTCGCCGATGTGTGCGCCGCTGTCGAGCAGTTGCTTGTTGATGCGCTGCTTGTCGGCCAGCGTGAGGCCTTCGGCCGGCAGCACCAGCAGCGACGAGCCGCCGCCCGAGATCAGGCACAGCACGAGGTCATCGGCCGTGAGGCCCTGCGTCAGCGCAAGGATGCGCTCTGCGGCCTGCTGCCCCGCCGCATCGGGCACCGGGTGCGCGGCTTCGACGAGTTCGATGCGCTGGGGCACGCCCTCGGGCCGCGGCGGAATGTGGTCGTAGCGCGTGACGACCAAGCCCGAGAGCGGCGCATCGGCCGGCCACAGGGCTTCGAGCGCCTGCACCATCGAGCCGCCGGCCTTTCCGGCGCCGAGCACCAGCGTGCGGCCCTTGGGCGGTTTCGGCAGATGGGCACCCAGGGTGGAAAGCGGCAACGCGCGGTCCACCGCCACGCGGTAGAGATGTTCGAGGAAGGCGCGCGGTGCTTCGCGCGGGTCGGGAGTGGGGCCGAAAGAAGGGCTCGTTGCGGTCATGGCTTGCTTTGTCTCCATCCGGCAATTGTGCGGCGAACGGCGGTCCGCCCTCTTGACCGCGGTCTATCCCTGCGTCTAGTTCGTCTTGGCGCCGGCCTGGAACCAGCGGCCGATCAATGCGCGCTCTTCGTCGGTCATGCCCGTTGTGTTGTTCATCGGCATGATCTTCGTCACCACCACCTGCTGGTAGATGGCCTGGGCATGCGCCGCCACCTGGTCGGGCGTGTCGACGCGCACGTTCTTCATTTGCACGGCGGCGCCGTGGCACATGAAGCAGCGCTGCTCGAGCACCTTCTGCACGTCCTTGAACGCCACGGCGGGCGTTGCTGCTGATGCAGCCGCGGGCGCCGCAGCAGGCTCGGGCTTCATCCACACGATGGTGAGGCCCAGCACCACGATGCCGACCAGCGCATAGGGCAGCGGGTTGCCCGCGTTGCCGAGCTTGAAGCGATGCCGCACCACGAAGAACTGGCGAATGGCCGCGCCGCCCAGCATGATGAGCAGCAGCACGATCCAGTTGTACTTGTGCGTGTAGGTAAAGCTGTAGTGGTTGCTCAGCATGGCAAACAGCACGGGCAGCGTGAAGTAGGTGTTGTGCACGCTGCGCTGCTTGCCGCGCTGGCCGTGCACCGGATCGACCGGCCGGCCTTCGCGCAGCGCCTGCACGTTCTTGCGCTGGCCCGGAATGATCCAGAAGAAGACGTTGCCGCTCATCGTGGTGGCCATCATGGCGCCCACCAGCAAGAAGGCCGCGCGGCCCGCGAACCACTGGCAGGCGAGCCAGGTGGCAAAGGCAATGAACACCGCGATCAGCACGCCGACGATGGTGTCGCCGTGCTTGCGGCGCCCGAAGATCTGGCAGATGCCGTCGTACACCATCCAGAACACGACGAAGAAGGCCAGCGCCACGCTGATGGCCGCGCCGGGCTGCCAATCCATCTTGCTCTTGTCGATCAGGTAGGTGCTGGCGTTCCACAGGTACGACATGGTGAAGAGCGCAAAGCCCGTGATCCACGTGCTGTAGCTCTCCCAGTACGACCAGTGCAGGTGGTCCGGCAGCTTCTTGGGCGCCAGCGCGTACTTCTGCATGTTGTAGAAGCCGCCGCCGTGCACGGCCCACTGCTCGCCGCCCACGCCCTTGTCGAGCGACTCCTGGTCCTGCGGCTTCTCGAGGCTGTTGTCCAGCATCACGAAGTAGAAGGAGGCGCCGATCCAGGCGATGGCGGTGATGACGTGGACCCAGCGCAGCAGCAGGTTGGCCCAGTCGAGGTAGTAACTTTCCATGTGAGGTGCTCTCTCTCAACCCCTTGGGCGCGTGGGGGCGTCGCCAAGGAGTTTCTTCAGCCTGCTCACCACTGCGGGCGCTGTAAGCAGAGAAAGTGCCGCGAACGCAGGCTCCATGACATGGGCCTCGCTCCGCTGCGGCTTGTTGTGGACTGAAAGTGTATACAGTTTTGGCAAGTGGCGGTTTGCTTTTTTGAAGGCGTCGCCGCCGGAAAAACCCTGTTCAACCCAGCGATTGCAACAACTGTGCCGCCACCGCCACGGCAATCACTTCCGGCTCCTTGCCAGTGATGCCGGGCACGCCGATCGGGCAGGTGATGCGGGCCAGCTCGTCGGGCGTGAAGCCGCGCGCCTCGAGCCGGCGGCTGAAGGTGGCCCACTTGGTCTTGCTGCCGATCAAGCCGATGTAGGGCAGGTCGTTATGCGTGCGCAGCCGCTTGAGGCAGGCGATGACGATGTCCAGGTCTTCGGCATGGCTGAAGCTCATGATCAGCACGCGGCTGCCCGGCGCGAGCGCGGCCACGGCGTCCTGCACGGGCTCGGAATGCTCGGTGTCGATCTGCGTCGGCAGCGCCTCGGGGAACACGCCATCACGGCTGTCGATCCAGCGCACGGTAAAGGGCAGGCTGGCCAGCAGCCGCGCGAGCGCAGCGCCCACGTGGCCGCCGCCGAACAGCGCCACGGGCTTGAGCTGGGCGACCAAGTCGCGTTGCAGCGCCGGGGCATCGGCGGCCGTGATGCGCCGGTACGAGAGAAACACCACGCCGCCGCAGCACTGCCCCAGGCTCGGGCCGAGCGGGTAGCGCTCGACGCCGTCGATGGCGCGCCGCCCCGCGAGCAGTTCGCGCGCTTCCTGCGTGGCCTGGAACTCGAGCTGGCCGCCACCGATGGTGCCCGTGAGCCCTTCGGCCCACACCGCCATCCATGTGCCGGCTTCGCGCGGCGCCGATCCTTGGGTCGATTCGACGCGCACCAGCACCGCGTCTTCGCGCGCAAGGCGCGCCAGCAATTGATCGACCATGCCGTTCATTTCCGATACCTTCGGTTGCGGGGTTGCACGAGACTCACGGTATAAACCCGGCGATGAATCGTCAGCTTACGCCCCGTCGCCTTGCCTTGGCGGCATCCGTCCTTTCTTGCGCTCTCTGGCTTGCCGGCTGCGGGAGCACCGGCACTGTTCCGGGACAGCTGAGCGACGTCAAGACCGATCGCGGCGGGGCCGGCGCTGCGCCCCGCGCATCGAATGCGGCCACCGCGCGCGAGTACCGCCGCGATGCCGCGCGCCACATCTACGAAGCCAACAGGTCGCGCATCTACAGCGGCCAGTTGCCGCCCCTGCTGTACGCCGTCGGCACGCTGCAGGTCAACCTCGATGCCGGCGGCAAGGTGGTGTCTCTGCACTGGATGCGCGCGCCCAAGCACGCGCCCGAGGTCATCGCCGAAATCGAACGCTTCGTGCTGCAGGCCGCGCCCTTCCCTGCGGCCACGCGCCTGGGTGCCGTCACGTGGACCGATACGTGGCTGTGGGACAAGAGCGGGCGCTTCCAGCTGGACACGCTCACCGAAGGGCAGCTCCAAGGCGACTGACCCTCAGGAGCCGCGGTACGTGGAATAGCTCCACGGGCTCACGAGCAGCGGCACGTGGTAGTGCTGGTCGGTGTGCGCCACGCCGAAGTCCAGCGGCACCTTGTTCAGGAAGTTTGGCTCGGGCAGCTTCACGCCGCGCGCCTTGAAGTAACCCGCCACGTCGAACACCAGCCGGTAGGTGCCGGCCTTGAGCGAGTTGTTGTCGTAGAGCGGCCCGTCGCTGCGGCCGTCTGAATTGAGCGTGAAACGCTTCACCAGCGTCGCATCGTCGCCTTGGGTGGTGTACAGCGCCACCTCCATGCCGGCGGCGGGGCCGCCGTGCATTGTGTCCAGTACGTGGGTGCTCAGGCCCATGGGGCGCTCCTTCAATGATGGAACCGAGGTTCGGATGGGGCGGGAAATTCCGGTGGACAAAAGTGTATACAGTTACCGGCTTTGGGTCTATCATGAAAAACATGGAGTCCTCCACCACCCGTTCGATCGTCGACGCGCTCACCAAGGCAATCGTCGAGCACCGGCTGCAGCCCGGCACCAAGCTGGCCGAGCAGAA
Source organism: Variovorax sp. CCNWLW225 (assembly GCF_037204045.1). Classification (NCBI taxonomy): domain Bacteria; kingdom Pseudomonadati; phylum Pseudomonadota; class Betaproteobacteria; order Burkholderiales; family Comamonadaceae; genus Variovorax; species Variovorax sp. CCNWLW225. The sequence goes on from NZ_JBBCBV010000013.1 coordinate 70,557, forward strand.
GCTGGCCGACCACTTCGGTGTGTCGCGCACGCTGGTGCGCCAGGCGCTGTTCCAGCTGTCGCAGAACAAGCTCATTCGCCTCGAGCCCGCGCGCGGCGCCTTCGTGGCGGCACCGGCTGTCGACGAGGCCCGGCAGGTGTTCGCGGTGCGCCGAATGCTCGAGGCCGAGATGACGCGCGAGTTCGTGCGCACCGTCACGCCGGCGAAGATCAAGGCGCTCAAGGAACACGTGGCGCTCGAAAAATCCGCCGTGTCGGGCGAAGACATTTCGGGCCGCACCGAGCTGCTGGGCGACTTCCACGTGCGCATGGCCGAACTCATGGGCAACCAGGTGCTGGCGCAAATTCTCGGCGAGCTGATCTCGCGCTGCGCCCTCATCACGCTCATGTACCAGAGCACGAGCGCAGCCGAGCACTCCAACGACGAGCACGCCGACATCGTGAAGGCGCTGGCCGCCCGCGACGAAGAGCGCGCCGTGCGCCTCATGACCGAACACCTGGAACACGTCGAGGCCAACCTCACGTTCGACCGCAAGGTTCCGACCAACGACATCTCGCTTGCACTGTCCTGAACATTCCATGACCCCATGACTGTCTACGACACCACCCTGCCCTACCCGCGCGACCTCGTCGGCTACGGCCGCAACCCGCCGCATGCCCAATGGCCCGGCGGCGCGCGCATTGCGGTGCAGTTCGTCCTCAACTACGAAGAGGGCGGCGAAAACGCCACGCTGCACGGCGACGCGGGCTCCGAGCAGTTCCTTTCCGAAATGTTCAACCCGGCGAGCTTTCCGGACCGGCACATCAGCATGGAAGGCATCTACGAGTACGGCTCGCGTGCCGGCGTGTGGCGCATCCTGCGCGAATTCGAAAAGCGCGGCCTGCCGCTCACGGTGTTCGGCGTGGGCATGGCGCTCGAGCGCTACCCCGAGCTCACCGCCGCCTTCAAGGAACTCGGCCATGAAATCGCCTGCCACGGCTGGCGCTGGATTCATTACCAGAACCTCGACGAAGCCACCGAGCGCGAGCACATGCGCCTGGGTATGGAAGCCATCGAAAAGCTCACGGGTGAACGCGCGCTCGGCTGGTACACCGGCCGCGACAGCCCGCGCACCCGCCGCCTCGTGGCCGACTACGGCGGCTTCGAATACGACAGCGACTACTACGGCGACGACCTGCCCTTCTGGATGAAGGTGCAGAAGACCGACGGCACCGTGGTCCCGCAGCTCATCGTGCCCTACACGCTCGACTGCAACGACATGCGCTTTGCGCTGCCGCAGGGCTACTCGCATGCCGATCCGTTCTTCCAGTACATGAAGGACACCTTCGACGCGCTCTATGCCGAAGGCGATCCCGCCGGCGACAACAGCCCCAAGATGATGAGCATCGGCATGCATTGCCGGCTGCTCGGGCGGCCCGGCCGCATTACCGCGCTGCAGCGCTTTCTCGACCACATCGGCCAGCACGACCGCGTGTGGGTCTGCCGGCGCGTCGACATCGCGCGGCACTGGAAGCAGGCGCATCCCTTCGAATCTGCCGCCTCAGGAAGCTGACCATGAGCCTCACCATTGCCCAACTCAACGCGGCCGTACCGGCCGAAGCCGTGGCCCTCCTCGACGGCATCTACGAGCATTCGCCGTGGATTGCGCAACGCGCACTCGCCGCGCGCCCCTTCCGCTCGCTCGCGCACCTGAAGCATGCGCTGGTACAGGCATTGGCCGCTTCGTCGGCCGAAGAAAAGATCGGCCTCATTCGCGCCCACCCCGAGCTCGCGGGCAAGGCCATGGTCAGCAAGACGCTCACGGCCGAATCGACCAACGAGCAGAGCAAGGCCGGCCTGACCGACTGCACGCCCGAAGAGTTCGCAAAGATCCAGAAGCTAAATGCCGACTACAACGCGAAATTCGGCTTTCCTTTCATTCTTGCGGTGCGCGGGCCCCGCGGCACGGGCCTTTCGAAGCGCGAGATCATCGACACCTTCGAGCGCCGGTTGTTCAACCACCCTGAATTCGAGCTCGGCGAAGCGCTGCGCAACATCCACCGCATTGCCGAGATTCGCCTGGACGACAAGTTCGGCGCCGACATCTCGCTTGGCAACGACGTGTGGGACTGGCACGAAGCACTCTCGGCGCACACCGATCCGGGCTACGCCGAAAAAGGCCAGCTCACCGTGACCTACCTGACCGACGCGCACCGTGCCTGCGCGCAGCAGATTTCGAGTTGGATGCGCGACTGCGGATTCGACTCCGTGCACATCGATGCGGTCGGCAACGTGGTCGGCCGCTACGAAGGCGCAACGCCCGATGCCAAGACCCTGCTCACCGGCTCGCACTACGACACCGTGCGCAACGGCGGCAAGTACGACGGTCGGCTGGGCATCTTCGTGCCGATGGCCTGCGTGCGCGAACTCAAGCGCCAGGGCAGGCGCTTGCCCTTCGCCTTCGAGGTGGTGGGCTTTGCGGAGGAAGAAGGCCAGCGGTACAAGGCCACCTTCCTGGGATCGGGCGCGCTCATCGGCCACTTCGATCCGCGCTGGCTCGACCAGAAGGACGCCAACGGGATCACCATGCGCGAAGCCATGAAGCACGCGGGTCTGGACGAAGCCGATATTCCGAAGATCCAGCGCGACCCGGCGCGGTACCTGGGCTTTGTCGAGGTGCACATCGAGCAGGGCCCGGTACTCACCGAGCTCGACCTGCCGCTGGGCATTGTCACGGCCATCAACGGCGGCGTGCGCTACGTGGGCGAAATCATCGGCACGGCCAGCCACGCGGGCACCACGCCCATGGACCGCCGCCGCGACGCGGCCGCCGCTGTGGCCGAACTCATTCTCTACACCGAGCAGCGCGCCGCGAAAGACGGCGACTCCGTCGGCACCGTGGGCATGCTCGAAGTGCCGAGCGGGTCGATCAACGTGGTGCCGGGGCGCTGCAAGTTCAGCCTCGATATGCGCGCGCCGAACAATGCGCAGCGCGATGCACTGACCGCCGACGTGCTTGCCGAACTCAAGGCTATCTGCGCACGCCGCGGCGTGCGCTATGAAATCGAGGAAAGCATGCGGGCCTCCGCCGCACCGAGCGCACCCGCTTGGCAACAGCGCTGGGAGAGGGCGGTCGATGCCCTCGGCATTCCGCTCTTCCGCATGCCCAGCGGCGCGGGCCACGACGCAATGAAGCTGCACGAGGTGATGCCGCAGGCCATGCTCTTCGTGCGCGGCATCAACTCGGGCATCAGCCACAACCCGCTCGAATCGAGTACTAACGACGACATTCAGCTAGCGGTCGAAGCCTTCCAGCATCTGCTGAACGACCTCGCCACCGAACAAGCTCACTGAAAAGAAAAGACATGACCGACTACGCCAAGCTCGACGCCTGGATCGACGCGCACTTCGACGAGGAAGTGCAGTTTCTGCAGCAACTGGTGCGCGTGCCCACCGACACCCCGCCCGGCAACAACGCGCCGCACGCCGAGCGCACGGCCGAGCTGCTGAAGGACTTCGGCCTGGACGCCGAGAAGCACGCCGTGCCGGAGCAAGAGGTGAAGGACTATGGCCTCGAGTCGATCACCAACCTGATCGTTCGCCGCCCCTACGGCGCCGGCGGCCGCACCGTGGCCCTCAATGCACATGGCGACGTGGTGCCGCCCGGCGAAGGCTGGACGCACGACCCGTACGGCGGCGAAATTGCCGACGGCAGCCTTTACGGCCGCGCGGCCGCCGTGAGCAAGAGCGACTTCGCGAGCTTTACCTTCGCGCTGCGCGCGCTCGAAGCCGTGGCCAAGCCGACCAAGGGCAGCGTCGAGCTGCACTTCACCTACGACGAAGAGTTCGGCGGCATCCTCGGCCCGGGCTGGCTGCTCAAGCAGGGGCTCACCAAGCCCGACCTGATGATTGCGGCCGGCTTCAGCTACGAAGTGGTTACCGCCCACAACGGCTGCCTGCAGATGGAAGTGACGGTGCACGGCAAGATGGCGCATGCGGCCATTCCGACCACCGGCGTCGATGCGCTGCAGGGCGCGGTGAAGATCCTCAATGCGCTCTACGCGCAGAACACGCTCTACCAGCAGGTAACGTCGAAGGTCGAGGGCATCACGCACCCGTACCTCAACGTGGGGCGCATCGAAGGCGGCACCAACACCAACGTGGTGCCAGGCAAGGTGGTATTCAAGCTCGACCGCCGCATGATCCCCGAAGAGAACCCGGTCGAGGTCGAAGCCACGATCCGCAAGGTGATTGCGGATGCCGCGGCGGAGAGCAACGGCATCACGGTCGAGATCAAGCGGCTTCTGCTCGCCAATTCGATGAAGCCGCTCGCGGGCAACAAGCCGCTGGTCGATGCGATCCAGAAGCACGGCCAAGACGTGTTCGGCGAACCGATCAAGGCCATGGGCACGCCCCTTTACACCGACGTGCGCCTTTATGGCGAGGCAGGCATTCCGGGCGTGATCTACGGCGCCGGCCCGCGCACGGTGCTCGAATCGCATGCCAAGCGCAGCGATGAACGCGTGGTGCTCGAAGACCTGCGCCGCGCCACCAAGGTGATTGCGCGCACGCTGAGCGACCTGCTGGCCTGAGCCCCCCGGGGCGGGGTCACCTGCCGACCGGCCTGCGTTGCGGCCGTCCGACGCAGCGCATCAGCGGCCACCTACACCCGCCGGCAGGCGCCGGCGCGCAGCATGGGGCGCATGACCGAACGCAGTTCCTCCATGTCCGCCCTGCCCGCCGATGCGCATGCGGTCTCGCATCGCTTCATCGATGTCGACGGGACGCAGATCTTCTACCGCGAAGCCGGACCGCGCGATGCGCCGGTGCTGCTGCTGCCGCACGGCTATCCGTGCTCGTCTTTCCAGTACCGCCGGCTCATGCCGGCGCTGGCCGACAAGTGGCGGCTGGTGGCGCCGGACTATCCCGGCTTTGGCCTGAGCGGCACACCGCCGGCCGATGCCTTCGGCTTCGACTTCGACGCCTATGCGGGCTTTCTCGAGGCCTTCTGCAACAAGCTGGAGATCGGCAGGTACGGCCTGTACCTGCACGACTACGGTTCGCAGATTGGCCTGCGGCTGGCAATTCGGCGCCCCGAGCGCGTGGCTGCGCTCATCATCCAGAACGGCGATATCTACGAAGACACGCTCGGCCCCAAGTACAAGGCCATCCAGGAATTCTGGCGCGACCCGTCGCCCAAGAACCGCGCGGTGCTCGAAGAAGCGGTGAGCGAAGACGGCTTTCGCGCGGAGTTCGTCGGCGAGGTGTCCGAAGCGCAGGCCGCGCAGATTCCGCCCGACCTGTGGAAGCTGCATTGGCCGCTGATGAACACGCCGCCGCGGCGCGAGCTCTCGCTCAAGCTGATGGAAGGCCTGAAGCAGAACCTCGAATGGTTTCCGCGCTACCAGGCTTATCTGCGCGAACACCAGCCGCCCGCCCTCATCGTCTGGGGGCCGAACGACGGCTACATGCCCGAGGCCTCCGCGCGCGCCTACCTGCGCGACATTCCGAAAGCCGAACTGGTGCTGAAGGACGGCGGGCACTGGCTGCTCGAGACGCACCTCGAGCAGGTGGTTCCGGTCATCCGGCGGTTCCTGTCCGCAGCCCTTTCGCGCTGAGGGCAATCTCCTGCGTCACATGGAGAAACTTTTCCATGTCGGCCAGAGAGTTGCAATGCAGCGGTGAGACGCGCACCGTGCCTTCGAGCCCGAACGAGTCGAGCATGCGCTTGGAGTAGATGCTGCTTGCCACGCGCTCGTACACCGTGACGCCGCGCTTGCCGTATTCGACCACGGCCTGCGTGCAGTCCAGGTGATCGAAGCCGATGCCGATGATGAGGTCGCGCTTCGTCAGGTCCGGATGGTCGAGGAAGACCGTCACGCCTTCGATATTGCGCAGGCCCGTAGCCTCGCCGCTTCCATCGAGCAAGGCCGCGAGCAAAGCCCGCTCGTGCAACTCGATGTGCGCAATACCTGCTTCGAACAGCGCGCGCCGCTCGGCAGCATCCGAAAAATGGCCGCCAAGCCAGCACACGTAGTCGACGATTTCGGAGACCACCGCAAACTGCCATGGGGCCGAGCTTCCCAGGTCCCAGAAGTCGGGCTTCTTGCCCGCGAGCTTGTGGTGCGGCAGCAGCGCCGCGCGGTCCGACACCCACGACAGGCCCGAGCCCCGGCAACCGAAGAACTTGTACGGCGCCATGTTGATGCCGTCCACCGGCGTCTTCTGCAGGTCGATCAGCCCGTGCGGCGCATGCTGCACGGCGTCCACCACGATGTAGAGATCGGGCTTGATCTCCCTCGCGCGCCGCACGATCTGCTCCAGGTCGAGCTTGGCGCCCGAGATGTTCGATGCGTAGATGACGTTGAGCAGGCAGGTTTCCTTGTCCACCAGCCGCACGATCTCGTCGGCATCGACGCCGCCGGTCTCGGGGTTGCTCCTGGCTACCCGCAGCTCGCGGCCAGCCCGTTGGGCATAGAGGCTCATCGCGTCGAACGACGAGGGATGCTCGAGCACGGTGGTGACCATGTTCGTTCCGGGCACGTTCTCGGCCACCGCGCGCACCATGTCGAACATGGCGCCCGATGCGGTGAGCGATGCATAGACGCTGCCGCCCTGCGCATTGAAGATGGTGCGTACATCGGCCGTGCCCCGGGCCTGGATCTCTTGCAGTTCGACAGCGGCGGCGTGAATGCGCTCCGCGTTGTCGGGAATGGCATCGACCCGCGCAAACCGCTCGACGGCCGCCTTCAGCCGGAATGAGCCGCCCGCGTTGTCGAAGTAGAGGCGCTCGCGCCCGTGGTGGTCGTGGTCGACGTTGAGAAAGCGCTGCTTCACCGCGCGCATGAGCGCATCGGGAAACGCCAGCCCGTTGGCGTGGTGTGTGGTTGCCGGCATCCTCAAACGCCCTTGTTGTTCGGGTTCTTGTAGGCCTCGCGCACAGCGTCGGACATCGGGAAATTCAGGTTCACGTTGCGCGGCGGAATGGGCGACATGAACCACTTGACGTAGAGCTTGTCGATGGCGCCGGACTTCATCATCTCGGTCACGGCCTGGTCGACGATGGCCTTGAACTCGGGGTCTTCCTTGCGCATCATGATGCCGTAGGGCTCTTGCCGCAGCACGTCCTTCAGCAGCTTGTAGTCGGAGGCATTGGGCTGGTTGGCAATGAGGCCGGCCAGTTGCACGTCGTCGAGCACATAGGCCACGGCGCGGTCGCTCGCCAGCAGCAGGAAGGCATCGGCCGTGTCCTTGCCCGCGATCTCCTGCACCTCGATGTTCTCGGTCTTGCGGAAGCCGCGCAGCAGCTGCATCGAGGTGCTGCCGGCCACGGTGGCCACGGTCTTGCCCTGCAGGTCGGCAATCGAGTTGATGCCCGAGTTCTTCTTGACCGCGGCGGTGATGTTGGTGACGAAGTGGCTCGGCGCAAAGTCGACCTGCTGCTGGCGCTGCACGGTGTTGGTGGTGGTCGCGCAGTCGAGGTCCACAGTACCGTTCTGCACCAGCGGAATGCGGTTGGTCGAATTGAGCAGCGTGTAGCGCACGTCGATCTTCTGCATGCCCAGCTTGGCCTTGATGGCGTCGACCACCTTCAGGCAGATCTCGTTGGTGAAGCCGATGGGCGCGCTTTCTGCACCGGTCTTGTAGGAGAACGGAATCTGCGTGTCGCGGCTGCCGATCTGCACGGTGCCGCTTTCCTTGATCTTGCGCAGCGTGGGGCTTTCTTGCGCCGCCGCGGCACCGCAGGCCAGCGCGACGCCGGCGCCAAGCACGAGGGACAGTTTGAAGTTCATGGAATGGTCCTTTGAAGATGAAGCAGGAAGTACACGGGGCAGCACGGTGCGAATCTTCAGTGCGGCTTCAAATTTCCAAAAGCGATTTTTTGTGATTGAATTACATGAATAAAAGTATTCAGTTCAGGAGCCCGCACGCACCGTGATGACCTTCAAGCAGCTCGAGGCCCTGTACTGGATCGCCAAGCTCGGCGGCTTTGCGCAGGCGGCCAACCAGCTTCACACCTCGCAGTCGGCCGTGTCCAAGCGGGTGCATGAACTCGAGCTGCTGTTCGACACCGAGCTCTTCGACCGCACGCAGCGCACCGCCCGGCTGACCGAAAAAGGCGAAGAGATGTTCGTGCTTGCGGCCCGGCTGCTCGAGCAGCGCGATGCCGCCGTCGAGCAGTTCAGCAAACCGGGCGTGGTGGAGCGGCGGCTGCGCATCGGCGTGACGGAACTCACCGCAATGACCTGGTTGCCCCGGCTGGTGGGGCTGATCCAGCGGCACTACCCCAAGGTCATTCTCGAGCCCGACGTGGACGACAGCCTGCAGCTGCGCGACAAGCTGCTGGCGGACGAACTCGACCTGGTGATCGTGCCCGACACCTTTGCCGATTCGCGCATGCAGAGCAAGTCCATCGGCAAGGTGCAAAGCGCCTGGATGTGCAAGCCGGGCGTGGTGGCCGCCGCCGGCACCGTGCGGCTGCACGAACTCGCCCGGCACCGCATGCTGGTGCAAGGCAGCAACTCGGGCACGGGCCGCGCCTACGACGCGTGGATGAAGGACCAGGGCGTGCAGCCTTCCGACACCATCGTGGTGAGCAACCTCGTGGCGCTGACGGGCCTCACGGTATCGGGCCTGGGGGTGAGCTACCTGCCGCGCCAGTGCCTCGACCCGCTCGTTTCAGCCGGCATGCTCGCCGTGATCGACGTGATGCCCGCCCTGCCCGCGGTGCATTACGTGGCCATGCACAAGGGCGAGCACCGCAGCGCGCTCACTTCGTCGATCGTGATGCTGGCGCAGGAGTGCTGCGACTTCACGCGCATGTTCCAGGCCCAAGCCGATGAAGAACACGACAAAAAACGCGAGGAAGAACGCAAGCAATGAGCAAGGTGGCTGGTGCACACTTGGGCCCATGAAACGCCGCAAGCAAACCTCGTCCACGCCGTTCATCCGCGTCGGGCCCAGCGGAGTGCACGGGCTCGGCGCCTTTGCAACGCGCGACTTGCCCGCCTACGCATTCCTCGGGCTCTACGAAGGCCGCCGCTACACGCAGCAGGAAATCGCCGCCGGCGCGTGGAACGACCAGCTCACCTACCTCTTCACCCTCTCCAACCACGAGACCATCGACGGCGGCAAGGGCGGCAACGGCACGCGCCACCTCAACCATGCCTGCGACCCCAACTGCGAGGCGGTCGAAGAGTACGACGATGCGGGCGAGCTGGTGCTGAAGTTCCAGACCATCGTGCCGGTGGATGCGGGCGACGAGCTGTTCATCGACTATTCCCTGACCGCCGACGATGGGTCGCCAGCCTCCAAATACCCGTGCCATTGCGGTTCGCCCAACTGCCGCGGCACCATGCTGGCCCCGGTCGAGGCGGAGTGACCGCGCGCTGATCCGTTCACCTGGCGGCGGGGCGTGCTACGCTTGAACGGCCCCCAACAATGCCATGGCACTCGCGCCGCAAAAGCGAGCTTCCCCGAATGAAATCCGCCTTTCACATCGCGGTCCTCGACGACGAAGTCGACATCACCCAGCTGCTGGCCAACTACCTTCAAAGCCACGGCTTTCGAGTGACGCAGCTGCACGACGGCGCCTCGCTCATGAAGCTGATGGGCAGCGATCCGGCCGACCTCGTCCTGCTCGACCTGGGGCTGCCCGGCGAAGACGGCTTTTCCATCGCCCGCCGCATGCGCGAAAACTGGCGCTGCGGGCTCGTCATCGTCACCGGCCGCGGCGACGCGGTGGACAAGGTCGTCGGCCTGGAAGTGGGCGCCGACGACTACGTGACCAAGCCGTTCGATTTGCGCGAACTGGTGGCACGGGTCAAGGCCGTGCTCAGGCGATTGGCGCCCGAGGGCGGCCCGGTTGTTTCAACCGCCGCTCCGGCATCGGCAGCTTCGCCTGCTGCACCCGACCGGCTGCGCTTTGCGGGCTGGCAGCTCGACCTTGCCGCGCGCAGCCTTGCCAACCCAGAGGGGCAAGCCGTGCCGCTCACCGGCGGCGAATTCGACCTGCTGCGCGCGTTTGCCCGGCACCCCGGGCGCGTGCTGTCGCGCGACTTCCTGCTCGAGCAGACGCGCGGACGCGAAGCCGCTCCCTTCGACCGCACCATCGACGTGCAGGTCGGCCGGCTGCGCAAGAAGATCGAAGCCGATCCGGACGATCCGCAGATCATCAAGTCGGTGCGGGGCGCGGGCTACATCCTGGTTCCGCCGGTCACCCAGGGCTGAGCCGAGCGTATGGCCAACCCCTCTTCGCCCAAGACTGCCGAGCCGGCGCTTGCCGCCTTGCAGGGGCTGCCTTCCGGCATCGAAGAGAGCAGCGTCTTCCGGTCGCTCTTCATCGCCTATCCCGATGCCCTGCTGCTCGTCGACCAGGCCGGCGGCATCGTGCTGGCCAACCCTTCCGCGGCCAGCCTGCTCGGCTTTGCGGTGGACGAACTGGTCGGGCTGAACGTCGACGCCCTGGTGCCCGACAGCATCCGTCCGCGCCATGCCGCCTACCGCGAAGCCTATGGCCGGGCACCCCGCGCGCGGCCCATGGGCACGCAGATGGAGCTCGTGGCCAAGCGCAAGGACGGCAGCGAGGTGATGGTGGAGATCGCGCTCAGTCCGCTGCAAAGCCACGGCCTGCCGTTTGTGGTGGCCGCCATCCGCGACATTGGCGCCTACCCGCGCGTGAAGCAGGCGCTGCAGCGGGCGCGCTACAGCGACTACCTTGCGCAGCTGGGCCGACTGGCGGTCGACACGCGCGACCCGCAGGTGATGCTCGACCACGTGCCCACCATTGCGGCGGAAGCGCTGGAGGTCGAGGTGGCCATGGTGCTGCTGCTGGAAAGCAGCCGCCTCGAATTCCGCGTGGCGAGCGGCGTGGGCCTGGTGCCCGGCGAAGAAATCGGCGCGCGCATTGCGAGCCATGCGAACACGCCGCCCGGTTTCGTGTTTGCCGAGGCTCAGCCCGTGGAAGTGCCCGACTACGGCAGTGAGCGCCGCTTCGCCGTGCCGCAGGCCTACCTCGACGCCGGCCTGGTGAGCGCACTGGCCGTGCCCTTCTACGACCGCGGGCGCTTCATCGGCGTGTTGACCGTGCACTCGCGCCAGGCCAAGCGCTTTGGCGACGAGGAACTGCGGTTTCTGGAATCGCTCTCGAACTTGCTGGCCACCAGCCTGCAGCGGGTGCAGACCGAAGAGGCGCTCAGCCACGCCCAGCGGCTCGAAAGCGTCGGCCAGCTCACGGGCGGCATTGCGCACGACTTCAACAACCTGCTCACGGTCATCCAGGGCAACCTGCAGGTGCTCGAAGAACTGCCCGCCATTGCCCAAGACGGCTATGCGCAGCAGCTGGTGGGGGCCGCGGCGCGGGCCTCGCGGCGCGGCGCCGAGCTCACGGGCAAGCTGCTGGCGTTTTCACGCCGACAGATGCTGCAGCCCAACGCCGTGGACCCGCATGCCATGCTGCATTCGCTGGCCGACATGCTGCGGCGTACGCTCGACCAGCGCATCGGCATTGCGATCGACGCCACGCCGGATTGCCCGCCCGTTCTTGCCGACCCGGGGCAGCTCGAATCGGCGCTGTTGAACATTGCCATCAACGCACGCGATGCGATGCCCGAAGGCGGCACGCTGCACTTTCGCGCCGAGGCCTGCGGCGCGCTGCCTCGCGAAGTGCTCAATGAACTGGGCGAGGCCGGCGAACACGGCAGCTTCGTTGCCATTTCGGTTGCAGACAGCGGCACCGGCATGACCGAGGAAGTGAAGGAGCGCGCGTTCGAGCCGTTCTTCACCACCAAGGAAGCCGGCCGCGGCACGGGCCTTGGCCTGAGCACGGTGTACGGCTTCGTGAAGCAGTCCAAGGGCGCCATTGCCATCGCAACCCAGCCGGGCGCGGGCACCACGGTCACGCTGTACCTGCCCCAGCTGTTCGACGCGGCACCTCCCGCCGCACCGGACGACGACGGCGAGCAGGCACTGCCCGCCGGGCTGCGCGTGATGCTCGTCGAAGACGACGCCGAAGTGCGCAAGGTGGTCCACACGTTCCTGGCCACGCTCGGCTGCGAAGTGGTGGCGGCGGAAAACGCCGAGCAGGCCCTTGTGCAGATGGAATCGGACACGGGCGCTTTCGACGTGCTGCTGAGCGACATTGCGCTCGGCCCCGGCATGCGCGGAACGCGGCTTGCCGCCGAGGCGCAGCAGCGCTTTCCGCGGCTCGCGATTCTTCTCATGTCGGGCTTCTCGTCGGAGCTGCTCGATGCCGACCGGGAGGCGCCGCCGAGCTGGGAGTTGCTGCGCAAGCCCTATTCGCGCGCAGAGCTTGCGCGCGCCCTGGCCCGGGTGCTCGCCGCGCGGCCTTGACGGCCCCGCGCCGAAGCTGTTCAGCGCACCAGATCCTGGAAGCGGTAGTAGGCACCGACGATCGGAAGAAACCACGGCTTGCCGAAATGCCCGGGAATTGCGGGCCAGTCGAAGTCGCGCCACGGGTTCAGGTCGGCGCGGCCATTCAGCACTTCGGCCATGATCGCGCCCATGTAGGTCGACATGTGGGTTCCGTGCCCGCTGTAGCCCATGGAATAGAAAAGCCCGTTGCGCTCTCCGGCGCGCGGCAGGCGGTCGCGTGTCATGTCGACCATGCCGCCCCAGCAGTAATCGATACGGGTGTCTCTCAACTCGGGAAAGACTTGCACGAGCGACCGCTGCAGGATGGCACCGCTCTTCACGTCCGACTTGGGGTTGGTCGCCGCAAAACGCGCGCGGCCACCGAACAGCAGACGGTTGTCCGGCGTCACGCGAAAGTAATTGACGAAGTTCTTCGTGTCCGTCGTCATGCGGCGCCGCGGCGTCAGCCGGTCGAGTACTTCGACCGGGAGCGGCTCGGTCACGATGATGAATGCCCCCACGGGCACGATGCGGCGGCGGAACCACGCGAGCGGCCCCACGGCCGATGTGCCGGTCGCAAGCAGCACCTGCCGGGCGCGGATGCTGCCGCCGGGCGTTTCGACCTGATGCACCGAACCGCCCTGCCGCTTGAGGCCCACAACGGGCGCGTTCTCGTAGATGCGCACGCCGCGCTTCGCGGCCGCCACGGCAAGGCCATGGCCGTAGCGCCCCACGTGCATGCCCGCGCTCTTGCCGAAGACCATGCCGCCGAAATATTGGTCCGACCCGATCTCGCTGCGCAGTTCGGCCCGCGTCACCATGTGGGTGTCCGGATCGCATTCCTTCGCCATCAGCGCTTGCGAGCGGGCCAGCTTGTCGTAGTGTTCCGGCTTGGCTGCGAGCTTGAGCTTGCCGACACGCTTGAAGTCGCAATCGATGCCCTCCTCCGCGATCAGCGACTCCACCTTGGAAACGCCCGCGTCGAAAGCGCGATAGAGCATGTTGGCCCGCTCGCGCCCGAGCTTGCCCGACAGCGCGCAATAGTCTTGCGCGAAGCCGTTGTTGCACATGCCGCCATTGCGGCCCGAGGCGGCACTGCCCACGTTCCCGGCGTCGAGCACCGCAACGCTTGCACCCTTCTTGGCCAGTGCGATGGCCGCGGACAAGCCGGTGAAGCCCGCACCGACCACCGCCACATCGACATCGCCGCCGGGCACCTCGGCCTGGCCGCCGGTAAACCGGGGCGCGGTATCTAGCCAGTAGGGCATCAGCTTCATAAGTGGATTTCCGTCATGTCAGGGGAACGCTTGGGTGTGCCGAGTCGGCGGCTCAGCCGAACGACTGGTTCGAAAGGGCGAACAGGCGCGGGTGGGCATCTGCCAGGGCATCTGCAACGGGAGCGGCATCGGCTGTGCGACGCTGTACATCGCGCACCATCGGTACCGCATGGCCGACGCAGGGCAGCCCGATTCGGGCGAGCCATGCCGACAGGCCGCTGTCCTCCGTCACGTCGATGCGAACAAACCGGCCGCGAAAGCGGTCCGCGAGCGCGGCGATGAGGTCCCTTGCATCGGCCGCGCTGCTGGCGCCCGATGCGACCACCGGGCCGATCACCACGCCATGCCCGAACTCCCTTGCCGAGGCGTAGGCCGACACACCGGCGCCGCGGTCGACGACCATCGTCATTCCGGCCGCGAGCAATGCATCGAGCAAAGCGGTGCGGTCCATTCCCGTGGCAGCCAGGTCCAGCCGGCGCAGGCTCTCGCCGTCTGCCGGCTGCATGGGCCGCAGATGCGGCGGCGCGGCAGGCAGAGCGGCTTCAGGCGGCAGTGCGGCCTGGTGCTGGAACACCTGCCCGCGGGCCACGAACCCGAGTTGCGTATAGAGCGGAAGCCCTTCCTGTGTGGAGTTGAGGAACACGGTGCGGTTCCCGGCCTCGTCGAGCAGCTTCTCCATCAGGGCACGCCCCAGGCCGCGCCCCTGCATGGCCGGGTCCACGATGATCATGCCCACCGAGGCGTGGGTCTCGCCATAGGGCCACCACATCGCCGTGGCCACCAGGCGGCCGTCGGCTTCCACCGCGAAGCCGCTGCCGAGCTCGAAGGCAAAGCGCCAGTCGGCCTCGCGATAGGGCCACCCCAGTGCGGCGGACTGCCGGACGGCGTCGGGCAAGTGCTCCGCGCGCAGCGCGGTGAGCCGCGGCGTCATGGCTGTCTTCAGAAGTCCGCGACCTTGCCCCACGCCGACGACAGGAACCTGTCCGGGTGGTAGGGGCGCGGATCGACGATGGGTTCGGCGCCGCTGACGATGTCGGCAATCAAATGGCCGGCCCCGGGGCCGATGCCGAAGCCATGGCCGCTGAACCCGGCCGCCAGCACGAAGCCGGGCAGGTTCGACATTTCGCCGATTCCGGGAACGCCGTCGGGTGTGCTGTCGACATAACCGGCCCAGGCAGCGCTGACCGAACTCTGCTTCAGCTCCGGCACCAGTTCCACCGCGCGCTTGTAGGTGAGGCTCACCACCGATGCGTCCACCTTCGGGTCGAGAACACGCATTCGCTCCATCGGCGTCGGCTTGTCGAGCCGCCAGCGGGACCAGCCCTCATGCCCCGAGCGGACGCCTTCGAGCCCGCCGGGCGCGAGATTGCGCCACCGCCGCTGGAACATGGGCAGAAACTGCGGCGCAAAACGCAGCAGCTGCGGCGTGGGGTCCACGCGTCCCCGGCCGCTGATGGCCAGGGTGTACCCGCCGTCCACGCGCCGCGTCATGGAAACGCCGGTCGTGTGGAGCGCAGCCGGTATGTCCTTGCCGCCCGTGGCAACCGACAGCACCGTCTGCCGGATGGCAGCCTGCGGAAACCGGATGCCGTATTGGCGGCAGAACGAGGACGCCCAGGCGCCGCCGGCGAGCACCGCGACCTTGGTGCGGATGGTCCCCTTCTCGGTGACCACGGCCGAAAGCCGGCCGCCCTCGGTTTCTACACCGCGCGCGGCGCAGCCCTGGTGTACCGTGCCGCCCAGTTTCATGAGCGCCCGCACCACGGCCGGCGCCGCACGCGATGGGTCGGCAGTGCCGTCGGTTGGCGCAAAGACGCCGCCCTTCCAGGCCTTGCCGGTTGCGCGGCCGCGCTGCGCCGCTTCGTCCGCGGTCAGCATCTGGGTCTTGACGTCGACGGTGCGCGCAAACTCGCCCCACCGCGCCCAGCCTTCCAGTTCCTTCTCGCTGTTGCTGAGGTAGAGCAAGCCGCATCTCTGGAAGCCCGTCACCTCGCCGGTTTCTGCGGTGAACTGCTCCCACAGGTCCAGGCTTTTGGTGGCCATCGGCAATTCGCGCGCATCGCGGTTCTGCTGGCGGCACCAGCCCCAGTTTCGGCTCGACTGCTCGGCGCCGACGCGGCCCTTTTCCACCAGCGCCACCTTCATGCCGCGCTTGGCCATGTAGTAGGCGGCAAAAGCGCCGATGATGCCGCCGCCGATCACGACGACGTCCGCATGCGTCGGCAGGTCCGGGCTCGACTCGACTGGAAATAGAGGTGCAGGCATTCTCGGGATGTCCGTTGAGGGATCGATGAAACTGGTCAGTAGCCGACGACCGCCTTGGTCTCGAGATACTCCTCGAGCCCATGCACGCCGTATTCGCGCCCGTTGCCGGACCGCTTGTACCCACCGAACGGCGCATGGCTGGTCCATGCCGGGTAGTTGATGTGCACCTGGCCAGCGCGAAGCTGCGCCGCCACGCGCCGCGCCCGCTCGCGGTCGCCGGACTGCACGCTGGCGCTGAGTCCGTAGACGGTGTCGTTCGCAATCGCGATGGCCTCGGCCTCGTCGGCGTAGGGAATGATGACCAGCACGGGGCCGAAGATCTCTTCCTGCGCCACCCTCATGCCGGGTGCCACATCCGAAAACACCGTGGGCCGTGCAAAGTAGCCGTGTGCCAGGCCGCCAGGCCTGCCCAGGCCACCGCAGACGAGCTTGGCGCCCTCTTCGATGCCGCTGGCGATCATCGCTTGCACCCTCGCGTATTGCGCGGCGTTGGCGATAGGGCCCATCGTCGTTTGTTCATCGCGCGGGTCGCCGAGCGTGATGTCGGCCACGGCTGCCGCGGCCAATGCTTCCACCTCGGCCAGGCGTGACGCGGGCACCAGCATGCGCGTCGGTGCGCTGCATGACTGGCCCGCGTTGCGCATGCCGGCCAGCACGCCCTTTGCCACCGCCTGCTCGAAATCGGCGTCGTCGAGAAGAAGGTTGGGCGACTTTCCGCCCAGCTCCTGCACCACGCGCTTGACCGTCACCGCAGCCGCCTGCGCCACGAGCACGCCCGCGCGGGTCGATCCGGTGATGGAGATCATGTCGACGCCGGGGTGCGCCGCCAGTGCCGCACCGACGACCTCGCCCGTGCCGCCGACCAGGTTGAACACACCGGGCGGCGTGCCGGCATCGTGCATCATCTGCGCGAAGAGCTGCGCGCTGTAGGGAGACAGCTCGCTGGGCTTCAGCACCACCGTGCAGCCCGCGGCAATTGCGGGCGCGACCTTGGCCGTGAGCTGATACAGCGGCCAGTTCCACGGCGTGATCAGCGCACACACGCCGATCGGCTCCTTCGAAATCGCCATGCCGCTTTCGACGGAAAGAAACTTGTAGCCCTGCAGCACCTCGATCTGCGCGCGGACATGCGCAACGGCAAAAGGCACATGGGCAGCCCGGGCGAAGGCGATGGGAGCCCCCATCTCTGCCGCGATGGCTTGTGCGAACAGTTCCGCGCGCTCTTCCAGCAACGCCAGGATACGGCCCAGCAGCGCAAGCCGCTCGCCGGCCGTGCTTTGCGAGAACGTTTCAAACGCACGTCGGGCCGCGGCAACGGCAAGGTCGACATCCGCCGGCGAGCCGGCCGCGATGTGCCCGACGATCTCTTCGGTAAACGGGTTGACGACGGCGATGCGCGCGGCATGGGCGCGGTCCTGCCAGGACCCGTCGATGTAGAAGCGGGCATCGTCCATGCGTGGCTCTGCGGTCATCGCGGCGCTTTCCGGTCAGGCGATGACCCACACCTTGCGCACTGTCTCGATGGTGCGCCATGTGCCGATGTAGCCCGGCTTCATGATGAAGCAGTCGCCGGCCCTGTAGGTCTGCGGCGGCTGGCCTTGCTCGGTGATCTCGACCACGCCCGAAAGAATGTGGCAGAACTCCCAGGTGTCGCCCTTGATGGAGTGATTGACGCCGACGGTCGACTCGAACACGCCGGCGCGCACCGCGCCGTCCTTCGCGCTGTCGACGTCCCAGTTGCGGCACACGACATCGCCCTCGATGACGCGCTCCGCCGGCGGCCGGTATTCACGCGGTTCGCCGAGCTGGTCGAGTTTGAAGGGGACGAGAAGATTGGACATTGGGTGCCTGTTCGCAGAGGTCTGATGGTGGGCCAATGCTAAAGAAAGCGCCGCCCGGGCCGATGCTGAACCGGGCCCCCGTAAAGGTGCGAAATGTGCGATTGCGGGCCTCCAACAGCGGATCGTGCGGCGGCGGGATCTCAGGGAATGTACGGATATATGATTTGCCGGATGGGGTTGATTGCACACTGTTTTTGTATACAAATAACGCACCCGATTCCACGGCGCCCGGCTTGCGCCGGAAAAGCGGTCCCTCAATCCACCATTCGCACGAGGAAAGACCATGAGCACAGTTGTCAGCCAGGCCCCCGCGGGGGCGAGCGAAGCCGGCCATGCGCCGCATGCCGAATCCAACGCGCTGATCAAGCCGGGCTACCACCCGCGGCTGACCAACGAAGACCTGGCCCCTCTCAAGAAACAGACCTGGGGCCAATACAACATCTTTGCGTTCTGGATGTCCGACGTGCACAGCGTGGGCGGCTACATCACGGCCGGCAGCCTGTTCGCGCTGGGCCTCTCCAGCTGGCAGGTGCTGGTGTCGCTGCTGGTGGGCATCGTGATCGTGCAGTTCTTCTGCAACCTGGTGGCCAAGCCCAGCCAGGTGACGGGCGTGCCCTACCCCGTGGTGTGCCGCGCCTCGTTCGGCGTGCTGGGCGCCAACATCCCGGCCATCATCCGCGGGCTGATTGCGGTGGCCTGGTACGGCGTGCAAACGTACCTTGCATCGGCGGCCTTCATGGTGCTGGCGCTACACATGTTTCCCAACCTGGCTCCCTATGCCGACGTGGCGCAGCACGGCTTTGCGGGCCTGTCGACACTGGGCTGGGTGGCGTTCATGATCATGTGGGTGCTGCAGGCCTTCGTGTTCTGGCACGGCATGGAAGCGATCCGCAAGTTCATCGACTGGGCCGGCCCGGCCGTGTACGTGGTGATGGCCATCCTCTGCGGCTGGCTGGTGTGGAAGGCGGGCTGGCGCAACATCGACCTGAACCTGGGCGGCATCAAGTTCCAGGGCTGGGACGCGCTGCCCGTGATGCTCTCGGCCATTGCGCTGGTGGTGAGCTACTTCAGCGGGCCGATGCTCAACTTTGGCGACTTCTCGCGCTACGGCAAGAGCTTCGACGCGGTGAAGAAGGGCAACTTCTGGGGCCTGCCGATCAACTTCGTGTTCTTCTCGCTGCTGACGGTGATCACCACCGCCGCCACGCTGCCGGTGTTCGGCGAGCTGATCACCGATCCGGTGCACACCGTGGGCAAGATCGACAGCACCACCGCCGTGGTGCTGGGCGCGCTGACCTTCATGATCGCGACCATCGGCATCAACATTGTTGCCAACTTCGTGTCGCCGGCCTTCGACTTCTCGAACGTGGCGCCGCAGCACATCAGCTGGCGCACGGGCGGCATGATCGCCGCGGTGGGCTCGGTGTTCCTCACGCCGTGGAACCTCTACAACAGCCCCGAGGTCATTCACTACACGCTGGACGTGCTGGGCTCGTTCATCGGCCCGCTGTTCGGCATCCTGATTGCCGACTACTACATCGTGCGCAAGCAGCGCATCGACGTGGACGCGCTCTACACCATGAGCCCCAAGGGAGAGTACTGGTACAGCGGCGGCTACAACCCCAAGGCCATCCAGGCCATGATCCCGTCCGCGCTGGTGCCGATTCTTTGCGTGATGGTGCCCGCGCTGCGGGGTGGCGCGAACTATGCATGGTTCATCGGCATGGGCCTGGGCTTTGTCATCTATGCCCTGCTGAACCGCAGCAAGACTTGAAATACTGAAAGAGAAGAAAGGGCCGCGCCGTGCGCATCAAGATCATCAATCCCAACACCACCTGGAGCATGACCGAGAAGATCGGCGCCTGCGCCCGCGCGGTGGCGCAGCCCGGCACGGAAATCGTCGCGGTCAGCCCGGCCATGGGGCCGGTCTCCATCGAGAGCCACTATGACGAGGCGCTGGCCGTGCCCGGCCTGCTGCAGGAGATTGCCGCCGGCGAGCGCGACGGCATCGACGGCTACGTGATCGCCTGCTTCGGCGACCCGGGACTGAAGGCCGCACGCGAACTGGCGCGCGGGCCGGTGGTGGGCATTGCCGAAGCCGCCATGCACCTGGCCAGCATGGTGGGCAGCCGCTTCAGCGTGGTGACCACGCTGGGCCGCACCATGGGGCAGGCCTGGCACCTGGCCGAGATCTACGGCATGGAGCGCTTTTGCGCCAACGTGCGAGCTTGCGAGCTGCCGGTGCTCGAGCTCGAGGTGCCCGGCTCCAACGCACGCGAGCGCATCGTGGACGAATGCCGCCGCGCGCTGGAGGAAGACGGCTCCGACTGCATCGTGCTCGGTTGCGCCGGCATGACCGACCTGTGCGAGCACATCGGCGGGCTGCTCGGCGTGCCGGTAATCGATGGCGTCGCGGCGGGCACCAAGCTCATCGAATCGCTGGTCGCGCTGAAGCTGCAAACCAGCAAGCGCGGCGAACTGGCGCACCCGCTGCCCAAGACCATGAAGGGCGCGCTCGAGGGTTTTACCCTGCCCAGGTAGCGGGGCGTTCGGGGCGCGGCAACGGCCTTGCTGGGCCACAATCTCCGCATGCCTCGCGCCAGCTCCAAATCATCCGCCCCTGCCATCTCTCCCACTCCTGACGCTGCTGCCACCGCCGCGGCAGAAAACGGCACACCTGCCGCGGACAAGGGAAGTTCCATCGAAAGCATCGCGCAGGACATCGCCACCGCCATCGTCGAGAAGCGCCTGCCTCCCGGCACCTGGCTGCGCGAAGAAGCGCTGGGCCGCGTCTATTCGGTGAGCCGCACCAAGATCAGGGCTGCCCTGCTCATGCTGTCGAAAGACAAGCTCATCGAGATCATTCCCGACAAGGGTGCATTCGTGTGCCAGCCCACGGTGCAAGAGGCACGCGAGGTGTTCGCGGTGCGCCGCATTCTCGAAAGCGAAGTGGTGCGCCTGTTCATTGCCAACGCCCGCACGCGCGACTACCAGGTGCTGGAGCAGCACATCCGCTTCGAGCGCACGGCGCTGCGCCAGACCACCACCACGGGCACCGTGCGCGAGAAGGTGCTGGGCGACTTCCACGTGGCGCTGGCCGAGGCCACGGGAAACAAGACCCTGGCCGAACTGGTGCGCGAACTGGTGGCGCGCAGTTCGCTGATTGCCATGCTCTACCACTCGTCGAACGACCCGCATTGCTCGTCGGACGAGCATTCGGAGTTTCTGCGCATCTGCCGCAAGGGCGACGTGGAAGGTGCGGTGCTTTGCATGATCGACCATCTGCAGCGCATCGAGGCCAGCCTGGAGCTGGGCACCGAAAAGCCGGACCGGCAGCTCGACCTGGTGAAGGCGCTGCTCGCCTAGAAAGCAAGCCGCCGCGGTGCGGGTTTTCCTGCATCCAGTTTGCCGCATAAATTGTATACAGTTTGGCGTACACACATTGTGGACGCCACGCCAAGCCGCGCCGCCCACGCATGTTCCCCTTGCTTCGCCAGGAGATGCACGATGACGGCCGAGACCTCTTCCCCTGTTCACACAGTTCATCCGGTGGACCAGCGGCTGCCCTCGGGCAAGCTCGCGGCGCTCGGCCTTCAGCATGTGCTGGTGATGTATGCAGGCGCCGTCGCGGTGCCGCTCATCGTGGGGCGCGCGCTCAAGCTGTCGCCCGACGAGGTCGCGCTGCTGATCTCGGCCGACCTGTTCTGCTGCGGCATTGCCACGCTGATCCAGGCGCTGGGCGCCACTCAATGGTTCGGCATCAAGCTGCCGGTGATGATGGGCGTGACCTTCGCATCGGTGGCGCCCATGGTGGCCATTGCCAACGCCAACCCCGGGCAGAACGGCGCGCAGTTGCTGTTCGGCGCCATCATCGGCGCGGGCGTGGTGTCGATACTCATCGCGCCGCTGGTGAGCCGCATGCTGCGCTTCTTTCCGCCGGTGGTCACGGGCACCATCATCGCGGTGATCGGCATCAGCCTGATGCGCGTGGGCATCAACTGGATCTTCGGCAACCCGGTGGGGCCGACGGCGCCCGCGCTGGTGGACCCGGTGTACGCCAAGTGGCTCGCGGAGGTCACGTCGCCGGGCAGTTCGATCCCGGCGGTGCCCAAGGGCTTTGCCATCATGCCCACGGTGCCCAACCCCAAGTACGCGGACCTGCCGGGCTTTGGCGTGGCGGCGCTGGTGCTGGTGTCGATCCTGCTGATCGTGAAGTACGCCAAGGGCTTCGTCGCGAACATCTCGGTGCTGCTGGGCATCGTGATCGGCGCGGTGGTGGCCTCCATCACGGGCCTCATGACCTACGAGAAGGTGGGCAAGGCGGCCTGGGTGGACGTGGTGCTGCCCTTTCACTTCGGCATGCCGCAGTTCGACCCGGTCCTGATCCTCACGATGACGCTCATCATGATCGTGGTGATGATCGAGTCGACCGGCATGTTCCTCGCGCTCGGCGAAATGACCGAGCGCAAGATCACGCAGAAGGAACTCGCCAAGGGCCTGCGCACCGACGGCCTGGGCACGCTCATCGGCGGCATCTTCAACACCTTTCCGTACACCAGCTTTTCGCAGAACGTGGGGCTGGTGGCCGTCACGGGCGTCAAGAGCCGCTATGTCTGCGTGGCGGGCGGCGTGATCCTCGTCGTGCTCGGCCTGCTGCCCAAGATGGCGGCGCTGATCGAATCGCTGCCCACGGTGGTGCTTGGCGGCGCGGGGCTGGTGATGTTCGGCATGGTGGCCGCCACCGGCATCCGCATTCTTTCGGGCGTCGACTTCAAGGGCAACCGGCACAACGCAATGATCGTCGCGGTGTCGATCGGCATCGGCATGATTCCGCTCATTGCACCCAACTTCAAGCAGTGGATGCCGCATGGGATCCACTCGCTGGTCGAATCGGGCATTCTGCTGGCGTCGATCAGCGCGGTGCTGCTGAACCTGTTCCTGAACGGTGCCAAGCACGACGAGCAGGCGGTGATTGCCGCGGCCAAGCAGGCCGAAGCGCACTGACCGCCGCCCGTCAGTTCAGATCATCGCGAGCGGCGCCTTGCGCCGGGGAGGCGGATGGAGGCGGTCGAGCTCGGCGAGCGTGGCCGCGTCGAGCTCGAGGTCGGCGGCAGCAAGGTTCTCCTGCAGATGGGCGCTGCGCACCGCCTTCGGTATCGCAACCACGCCGGGCCTGGCGATCACGGCCGCAAGGGCGAGCTGCGCGGCGGTCACGCCGAGTCGCGCAGCCAACACTCCCAGCGCCTTGTCCGAAGCCAGCGCGCCCTGGTCGATCGGGCTGTAGGCCATCAGCGGCATGCCGCGTTCGCGCAGCCAGGGCAACAGGCTGAACTCAGGGCCGCGTTCACCCAGCGAAAGGTAGACCTCGTTGGCCGCGCAGCCAGGGCCTGGGCCCACCGCCTGCGCGAGTTCTTCCATGTCGTCCGTGTCGAAGTTGCTTACGCCCCAATGGCCGATGCGCCCCTTGGCGACCAGTGCCTGCATCGCATCGGCCGTTTCGCGCAGCGGATGGCTGCCGCGCCAGTGCAGCAGGTAGAGGTCGATCATGTCGAGGCCCAGGCGCTTCAGGCTGCGCTCGCAGGCTTCGGGCGTGCCGCGGCGGCTTGCGTTGTGCGGGTAGACCTTGCTGACGATGAAGAGCTCGTCGCGCCGCACGTCGCCGGCGCGCAGCGCCTCGGCCAGGGCTTGGCCAAGCACCGTTTCGGCGCCGCCCTCGCCGTACATCTCGGCGGTGTCGATCAACCGGTAGCCCATGGCGATGGCGTCGCGCACCGCGGCCACTTCCGACGCGCGGCGGTTCGCCGCCTCGCCCATGCGCCAGGTGCCGAGGCCGAGCACCGGAATGTCGCGGGCATTGGAGAGAGGGAGTGTTCGCATGGCCAAATCGTAGCGGGTCGCATGCCCGAGGCAAGACTGTCGGTTGTCGGGCCAATTCCTACACGGCTTCAGCATCCCGCTGACAGAAGCCAAGGCTGCAACGGCGCAGTCTGGTTTCGGACGTGGTGAGCTCCTCTGGGTCCGGACAGTGCTTTTAGTGAGATTTGAGCAAGCACGATGTACCCGCAGCCAGACATGCCGGCGGACAAGCCAATGAGCCGCGCTCGTGGGCCAAAGCGCATGACATGAAAAGCACACCACGCCCCTCGCCCGTTCCGCCATCACAAGGAGAACACCATGGGCCACCAAGACCCTGCCTCCCGGCACGGGGGCACGCACCACTACATGATGTTTGCGCTGAACATGCTGCTCAGCCTCGTCGTCATGTACTTCGTCATGTTTTCGATGATCGACGGCTGGGGCGACTTCCGCAACAACCTCAACATGTTCTACATGGCGCTCACCATGGTCGCGCCCATGGGCATCATCATGCTTGCGACGATGCGCGGGATGTACCCCAACAAGGCGGTCAACGGCGTGCTGTATGCCGCGCTTGCGATCCTCTTCGTCGCCGCGCTTGCCGGCACGCGGCAGCAGAGCGTGATCGGCGACAAGCAGTTCGTCGCCTCGATGGTGCCCCACCACTCCGGCGCCATTCTCATGTGCCGCGAGGCCAGCCTGAAAGACCCCGAGCTGGTCAAGCTGTGCGGCCAGATCTCCAATTCCCAGCGCAGCGAGATCGAACAGATGAACGCGATACGGGCCCGGTTGAACACCATGTAGGGCCCGGCGACTCAAGCGATCTCAGTGGCCTCCGCCCACATCCTGTTGAAAAAAGACTCCCGGGCCTTGTCGAACACGGCGCTTGAGTGAAGACCCACAGTGGACTCTATCCGCGTGGTCTTGCCGAAGTCAGCGCTGGAGACCCAGACCGTGTCCGGCGCCACGAGCACGACTTTGGCGTTGTTGCTGTGATGCAGCGCCACGCGTACATCGGGGAAGCGGAGCTTGAGCGCCCTCGCCTCCTTTTGCGCATCGGCATTCGCAATGATGAAGATGTCTCGCGGGCGCTTGCCCAAGGTCTGGGCGATGTATTCCGGGTCGGGAAGGGCCCCGGTCATGATCAGGACGGGGCCGACCACGCGCGCGATCTGCGACAGGCGCTTGTTCCACGTGCTTGTGCAAACGGAGATCTTCGCGTCTTCGCAGGAGAACGCAAAGCCGCCACTGTCGTCTCTGAAAATCATGTGGTGCTTGGAAAAGGTGAACTGATGCGGTGGCGGCGGTGCGCCTTCAAGGACGGAGGCCGGCGCGCGCAGGGCCCACAGCGGCAATCAGTGCGATCGCGAGGATGCTCAACGCCATCGCACCTCGCCAGGCCGCGCTCTCCGGACGTATTGCCACAGGCTCGAACATGGGCAGCTTGTCGTAGTGCTCCGCGGTCAACCCGCGGTAGCTCATGACCCGGGGCACGAAATAGGCACGCCAGGCGTCCTCGTATGAATTGACGGCTTTCACATGCCGCGCGTAGCGCGGAGCATCGATGCCGGCAAGCCGGTCGGCCGTCATCGCGAGCGCCATGCCCGGCGAAAGCCAGGACCATCGCTCGAGCAGAACAAAACGGCGCGCGCGGGTTTCGTCGAACGCCGCCATCAGCGGGCGGATCTCGCGGTCCTGGGCCAGATACCTCGGCAGGAAACTCACTGGCCAGGTGTGGGTGCTGCGCCCGGCCGGCCGGTCAGCCGGGTGAGCGGCGTACCAGGCGGCCAGGTGCTCCTCCATATGCACTTCGGCGTCCTGCTGGGCCGCGCGCAGTTCGGCAACGGCCGTCAACCGCGATGGCATCGGCGCTTCACTGTCGGCAATGTCCGCCAAGGCCGCGGGTACCACGAACGTGGCCAGCAGCCACGCACCGAGCATGCCGAGCGCCGCAGCACCGGACGACACCGGCAGCAAGCAGAACAGCCCGGCCAAAGCAGTCCAGCAGATGGTGAACGCGCCCAGTGTTGCCAGCCAGACCACCGCGGCGTGCCAGGTCGAGCCCGGGTCCAGCGCAAACGCCAGCAGCGACGCACCGGCGGCCAATGACCAGGCCACCGCCGCGCGAATGCAAAGCGCGATCGCGAACACCCTCCAGGGTTGCGCGCATTGCGCAACCACGAGCCGCCACCGGCCTTGCTCCCGGTCCTCCTGCACCAGCCCATAGCAAAGCCCGAGGATGGCGAGCGGCAGCAGCAGCGCGACCAGCGTCGCAAAATCAGGCGGGCCCAGGTCTTCGAGCAGCGGGTTCGAGATCCGGTCGCTCTTGCGGGCGTCGGTATGCCGGCTCTCGACCGTCACGCGCATCGTCGGGCTCAGCAGTTCGAATGTTCCGGTTCCAAGGGCAAGGCCGCCGAGCGCAGGCAGATGCGCGGGAGGCGCGTTGAGCCGGGCGAACTGGAACGCGGCCATCATTGCCTTGGTGTCGCCCCCCGGCGCGGCGGCGCCCATTTTGGCGGCCGCCTCGCGCGCCTGTGTTCGCGCCTGTTCCCACGTGGCCATCTCCTGCGCATTCAGGAGCCGCAATTCCCTGGCGGCAAGTCCTGACCAGAGCGCACTCACGCACAGCAGCGCGGCGAAAACACCCGACACCCAGAGATGCGTGTGCTGGCGAACGAAGCGCCGCCATTCCGCACGCAAGATGAGGTTCATCATGGCCGCAGCCTCCGCGCGGCAAGCACCAGCAAGCCGCAGGCCGCCATCGCCCAGGCGAGCAGCAAGCCGAGGTCGGGCAACGCTGCGCGCAATGCGAAAGCGATGTTGGGCGGCGTGTAGTGAAACGCATCGACCGACCGCCACAGCGCGTCGCCGGCGTACTTGTCGTCGAACGAAGTCAGCCCGCGGGTGTTGTCCATGTCCCACTGGTCGATCTTGATGTTCGCGCGGCGGCGGTACTGCTCGGCCGCTTCCTCGAAGTGGCGCTGATGCGCGAGGTCGGTGCCCGAGAGCTTCATCGAGATCGCACGCATGGCCGTCGTCGGGCTGAGTGCCGAGGCAATGCGCGCAACGCTCTCCTGCATTGCGTAGCGATCCCAGAGGCGGCCGAAGTGGATCGCATGCACGCGGTCGGCGTAGGCGTCGCGCTCCATCCGGCGCAGCGCATAGGCGCCGAAGGGCAGGTCTTCCAGCCGACGCACGTTGTGCCGGCGCAGAAGCTCCGCATCGAAACGCTCGTTGCGCACGGCCAGCGCACCATCGCCCGGCAAGCCTTCCGCGTAGTCGCGCTGGATGTCGCCCCAGAAGCGCTCGGCCGTCGGCAGCGGTGCAGCGGCCTGCGCGCTCGCGGCACCCAGGCGCGGCACGACGAAGACGAAGGCGATCCACAGGCCCAGCAAGACGAACAGCGCGCGCCGGCTGCTCGCCACCATGGCCGACACCGCCAGTGCCAAGGCTGCAAAGACACCGCAGTAGATCAAGAAGGTGCCCGCCAGAACGGCCGCGCGCCATGCGGTGTCCGCGCCAGGCGATGCGCCTGCCGTCACCAACGCAAGACCCGCCCCCACTGCGGCCAGCGGAACCAGCGAGACCACCGCGAGCAGCGCCAGGAACTT
Source organism: Variovorax sp. CCNWLW225 (assembly GCF_037204045.1). Lineage (NCBI taxonomy): Bacteria > Pseudomonadati > Pseudomonadota > Betaproteobacteria > Burkholderiales > Comamonadaceae > Variovorax > Variovorax sp. CCNWLW225. The sequence continues at coordinate 97,758 of NZ_JBBCBV010000013.1, forward strand.
TCCTGCCAGCAGCGCGCGGCCCGGCAAGCCGGCGCTGTGCAGCATGCGCAAGGTTCCGCTTTCCCGTTCCAGGCTGACGGCGTTGAAAGCCAGGGCGACGATCAGCAGCGGCAGCAGCGCCTGCAGCACGAAGGACGGAGTGAAAGACCCGAAGCGCACCGACGGCGGCTCGTCGGCCGCCGGACGAAAGCGCGTCATGTTGCGCCGGTGCGGTTCGAGCCAGAGCGCCTGGCCCAGGTAAGGGCCGAGACCGGGATCGAGCACGGCAAGCGGCGAGTCGGGGCGGAAGGCGTAGAGGCCGAAATGCGCGCCACGATGCGGGTGCTTGTCGCCCTGCGAATCCCACTGCTGGCGCACCAGTTCACTGACTTGCGCCTTCTCGTGCGCAAGCCGCCGCTGCTGCTGCGCCGAAGCGAACAGCAGGCTGGCCAGCAGCAGCGACAGCGAGACGGCAAGCACAACAAAACGCCCGTCGCGAACGAGCGCGCGCAGTTCCTTTCGCAGCACGGTGGCGGCCATCACGCGACCGACTCCAAGGGCGCCGCGCGCGTGTGAGCCAGATAGGCGCGCTCCAGCTCGTCGTGGCTGACGGTGTGCGTATCGAACTGCGCGACGAGACGCCCTTCCTTCATGATTCCGATGCAGTCCGCAACCTGCTTGGCGTTGAACAGGTCGTGCGTGGCCATTAGCACGGCCATGCCGGCGTCGGCAGCGGCGCGCACGCGCTGTGCAAAGTCGTTGGCGGCGCCTGGGTCGAGGCCCGAGGTGGGCTCGTCGAGCAGCATCGCCTTTGCATGTTTGGCATGCGCAATGGCAAGGCCGACCTTTTGCCGCATGCCTTTTGAATAAGTCGCGACACGCGCTGTGTGCGACGCCGCTTGCAGGCCGGCCTGGGCCAGCAGGGCACGTGCGGCCGCATCGGCCAGCGGCACGCCACCCAGCGCACAGAAGTACTGAAGGTTTTCGATGCCGCTCAGGTACGGATACAGCGCCACGTTCTCGGGCAGGTAGGCCAGATGGCGCCGCGCCGCAGCAGCGTTGCGGCGCGGATCGATCCCGGCGACCTGGACGCTTCCGGCCGACGGCGCTACGAAACCCAGCAGTGCGTTCAGCGTAGTTGTCTTGCCCGCCCCGTTGCCGCCGAGCAGCGCGTAGACGCTGCCGGCCGGCACGCTCAAGTCGAGTCCGTCGATCGCGCGGCGCCCGCCCAAGGTGACGACCAGCCCTCGCGCCGAGAGCACTTCGTGATCCATGCGGCGCCTCAGAAGAAGTAGCGCATGGACGCGCCGACCTGTGTGCGCGGCTGCGGCGACACCAGCAAGCCGGCCGCGGTGCCGTAGGCGATGTCGCTCGCAAACCGCCGCGGCTGAAAGATCGCGAACACCGAGAACTGGAACTGCTGCCAGTCATAGGTTGCCTTGAGGTCGTAGCGCGTATAGGTCGGCATGGTTCGCAGCTGGGTCTGCGGCGTGCCTTCGTAGTACGGATTGCCGGACGTCAGATAGGCGTCGGCATTCACGGTGAGCCGGCCTTCGCCCAGGCGTTGGCGGTACTCCGCCCCCAGCTTGACCTGGTGCCGCGGCACCGACAGCCGCTCGCCGGTGTTGGGCAGCGGGTTGTTGACGCGCGCCTCGAGCACGCGGCCGTAGCTGCCGTAGACCGACCATGCACTGTCGATCCGCAGCCGCGATTCGAGCTCGAAGCCCTTGCGCGTGGTCTCACCCACAGACTTGAACGAGCCATCCGCCTGCGCGACGATTTCATCCTGGTTGAGCGTGTGATAGACCACGCCCGATGCGCTCCACGAGGCGGTGGGCGACACCGTGAAACCCAGGTCGTGGGACTTGACCTTCGAAGGCGCCACGTCGAACACCGTGCCGCCGCGCGCGCCCAACGGCCCGGTCGCGCCGCTGCCGCTGATCTGCTCTGCGGCGGGCGATCGAAAGCCCTCGGCAATGTTGGCGAAGATGTCGAGCGTCGGCGTCACGCTCCACACCGCGCCGATCTTCGGCGTTGTCACGGCACTGGTGTAGCTCGTGGAGGCGGCGGGCAGTTTGCGATTTCCGATGTCGTAGTCGAACCAGTCGCGCCGCACGCCGCCGAGCAGCTTGAAGTTCTGTGCGAGCTTGTACTGCCCTTGGGCAAACAAACCATAGGTCAGCAGATCCAGCTCCTGGTTGTTGATGTAGCTGGCCGTCGGCACGCCATTGCGCCAGACGCGGCGCAGCGCATCGCCCTTGTCGCGCCGCAGTTCGCCTCCCACGAAAAGCGAGGCCGCATCGCCGAAGACGAAGTTCTGCGCCAGCCGCCCGCCGTAGAAGTGGCGGTCGTCCTCGCCCACTGTTTGCAGAACGCTGCTTGTCGAGGTGCCGCGCACCCGTTCGAAAGTCTCGCCATAGGCCGTGGCGTACCAGCCTGCCTCGCCGCTGGCTGGTGCGCGATTGAAGACCAGTGCCGTGCGTTCGCCGCTGCCGAAGCCCGGCAGGTTGAATTGGGTCGATCGGGGGTCCACAGTGCCGCGGCGCAGATCGGGCAGCAGCAGGTAACCGGGCGCTCTCGACTCCGAGCGGTAATGGTTCACGCGCAGGCTGTACAGGCCATCGCCCAATTGGGTCGAGAGCTTCCAGAACAGGTTGTCCCGCTCGATGCGGCCATCGCGCCGGTAGCTGTCGGTGCGGTAGGCATCGGCGATGAAGAGCGACTGCACGTCGTTGAAACGGTTGGACAGCACCAGCGACCCGCGGCGCCCGCCATAGCTTTCGAGCGAGACCCCGACGCTCGACGAGGCGGGAACCGTTTGCGTCGTGATGCCCACCGCGCCGGCGCGGTTCTGGTCTCCGTACAACGCCGAGACGGGCCCCTTGATCACGTCGATGCGCCCGATCATGTCCGGCGTCAGCCATTCCAGGAAAGCCGGTCCGTGGCCCGCGCCGGCCTGGCTCGACGGCATGTTCTGGGGAACGCCGTCCACGTACACCGCGGTGTCCGCGCCGTGCGTTCCCTGCGTGGCGAAACCGCGCATGCGAAAGCCGTTGCCCGTGTCGCCTTGGTCGATGTTGTTGGCGACCACGCCGGGTACGCGGCGAAAGATGTTCGAGATGTCCCGCCCGACGTTGAGCGTGCCGAGCTCTTCGGGCGTGATGACCGTCACGCCCGCGGGCAGGCCGGTGCTGTCGGCGGTGACTTGCGTGCGCTTGCCTTGAAGGTCGACGCGGTCGCCTTCGGCGGTCACGCGCACTTCGTTCAGCGTGCCGGCCTGCGCTTGCGTCTGCGCTGAAGCGAGCAGGGGCGTCGCAAGGGCGAATGCGAAGGCCATGGGTGCACGGCACCCCAGAGATGGTGAGTTCATGAAAGGAGGAAAGAAGACGTCAGGCAGCAGCCACGCTGGCGCGCGGCCAGCGTCTGCAACGAACTCAGGTGGGCCGCGCTGCTTGCGCGGCGGCCTCAGACGCTCTGTGGCGGGCCCCGAGGCGAGGCGCCCCGATACACGGGGGCTGCAATGACGTGCGCCGGCGCCTGGCGCTGGCGCTGGAGACGTGCAGGCGGTGGGCTGGCCGGCAGCTCAGGCCTGGAAGCCAGCAGCACCTGGTGGGCGTGCGCCATGCATCCGCTGCAATGGCAGGGCGCCTCGCCACCTTCGTTGCCGTCGTCTTCGCTTCCGCCATCCGCGCTGTGGAGATGCTGGAAATGCCCGGACGCCGAAGCCTGATGTCCGCCCCCCGTTTCCGCACCATGCGGCGTGCCCGCGCCCGCGTTGATGAACGCGACCGCAAGAACCAGCCAGAGAAGAAAACGAGAAATGCGCATGGCGGAAAAGCGTGGATCATAGCGACGAACCCGCTAATTGCAAATCCATTCTCATTTGCGATTACCATCGGCGCGTGGAACGTCATACACGCCAACGCGATGCGGTATTGACCGCGCTGTCCGTCAGCCGGCGGTCTCTTACCCCGCAGGAGATCTGCGAGCTTGCGCAGCGCTCGGTCCCACGCCTGAGCCTTTCAACGGTCTATCGGCAACTGAAGAGCCTGCTGGAGGACGGTGAAATCGTGGGCGTCGATCTGCCGGGCCAGGCCACGCGCTACGAGGCGCTGTGCGAGTCCGATCATGGCGAGCCCGGCCACCATCACCATCACTTCCACTGTGGCGACTGCGGGCGCGTGTTTCCGATTCACGGCTGCCCCGGACGCATGGAAGACCTGGCGCCCAAGGGTTTTCTGGTGCAGCGCCACGATCTGACGCTGCACGGGCGATGCGCGGATTGCGCGAGCGCTCGCTCTCGCAGGTAACGCTGAGCATGCCCTCGAGCGGAACTCTGCGCGGCATCACCGCAATGTTGTTGGCCTGCGCCTTCTTCGCCTGCATGGACGCGCTGCTCAAGAACCTGGCCGGGCACTACCCGCCCGTGCAAGTGATGGCACTGCGCGGCCTCACGGCGCTACCGCTGGTGTGCCTGTACATCGCGTGGCGGCGCGAGGCAGCAGGCGTTTTCAACCGTCGGCTGCGTTGGCGCCTGCACCTGCTGCGCACCGGGCTGAACATGACGATGCTTGTGCTCTTCGTCCATGGCCTGAAGTCCTTGGGCCTGGCAGAGGCCTACACCCTTACTTTCATCGCTCCGCTGCTGATGGTGCTCATCGCCGTACCGATGCTGGGCGAGCCAGTCCTGCCGCGGCACTGGGTCGCCATCGGGCTGGGCTTCGTCGGTGTCGTGATCGCGCTGCGGCCCGAGCAGGGGGCCTTCCTCTCGGTGGGCGCTCTGGCGATCCTGGCGGCCGCAGTGTGCTACGCGCTGTCGAACATGCTGGGCCGACTCATCAGCCGCACCGAATCGAGCGCCGCGCTGGTCTTCTGGACCACCGCCGGCATGGCTGTGGGTGGTTGCCTGCTATCGGCGCCGCAGTGGGTGCCGATCCAGGCCCAGCACACGTGGGTGCTGGCGGGTTTGGCCATCAGCGGCTTTCTGGGCCAGATGGCCATCGCCGAAGCCTTCCGCCACGGCCAAGCCGCCGCCATCGCTCCCTTCGAATACAGCGCCCTCGCCTGGGCGCTTGTGCTGGACTGGGCATTCTGGCAAGCCACGCCCGATGCATGGACGCTAGGTGGCGGCGCGTTGATCGTTGCGAGCGGACTGTGGCTGGCGCGAATCGAGGTACCAAGGCCCGCGCGGCAATCCGAATAGGCTGGAATGCGCGCTGCAACGCGAGCTGCAACGGCTCGACCTCGCGCCGTGTGCCGCGCCAATTGAATTCGTAGCCACCCGTGCCCACGGGGAATAATCTGATGGATCAGAAGCTACGTAAGCTGCTGATCCGCAAGGTCGCAGAGGACGATTGAAAAAACAGAGTTGTGGACTGACCAACCTAAACCCAGCTGAGAGTGGCAACTGATGAGGTAATAATGTTCAGGACTATCAGGTACGCCAGCGTCGACACCTCGCGCAAGTCGGACTTCATTGATGGACACGTGCCGTAACAGCACCCTGCAGCTTTGAGTAGCCAAGGCCGAGCTTTCGGGTTGGACGTGTGGCAGCGGCAAGAGGCGGGCCCGACCACTACAAGCCCCAATATTTGCCGCTGCAGCCCCATTCTTCAGCACCCCCATAATGACCCCTTGGTCATTAAAAATAATTTTGCGCGCGACGGAAAATGCGCGCAGACTGGAGTGATTTCGTGAGCCTTCAAGCGTCATAGTGGTTGGCTTGCATTGCCGATTCCGAAATTGCACAGGAACGCCCATGTTGAATCGACCAACACGCGCTGCGCCTCGAACGACACTCAGCGCGCTCGCCGCTCGAGCACAGATCGAGCTGGCCGCTCGACAGTTGGCGCCACTCGACTCGAACCGCACTCAAAGGAACGAACGAAAGGCGAGCGGCAGAACGGAGCAAAGGCCAGCTCCCCTGCTCCGCCGTGAGCGCACTTAGGTCACTTCTGCAAAATACTTCTTCAGGGCACTCACAGCCACCGCTGCACTCAGTGCACTGCAATAAGCTTGATAGTCGTTCGCCTTCTCAGCGCCGGCCATGTCCGAAACCGCCTTCAGGCAAACATAACGAGGCTTAGGTTCGGCCGCATAGTGGCTGGCATAGTAAACACCGTAGCACTCCATGTCGATTGCCACAGCCTTGCGATGCTGTGCTACAAACATTTCGTGCATGGCGTCGCTTGCGACGACGGCGCTCCCAGACAGCATCGGACCCTCAACAATCCTGAACTGGCGGCTCGGCGAGGTCAGATGAACCAAGCCTTTGGCGATCTCTGGCGCTTCGGACTCGACCGCCTTGATGCTGACTACCAATTCACGAGACGCATCCTTCTGATCAGGCGCATGGGAAAACTTGCCCGCGCCGGTCCATTTTCCTGATTGCCAGTCCCAACTCTTGTCAGCCACCACGAGGTCACCAAGAGAGACCTCGGCAGAAAGGCCACCGCAAATTCCCGTCATCATGATCACACGCGGACGGAACTCACTGATGAGTAATTGCGTCAGATGGCACGCCGACACCATGCCCATTTGCTTTGTGTTGGCCAGAACTACTGTCCGAAGTTTTCCATCGAGTTCGATCGTTCCTTTGCGGTACAGCGCATAGTTGGCAAGAATCTTTTCCGCCTCCCAAGCCACGGGCAAATTCACAACGGCTGGATACTCCGTGTCTTTCAACGCTGTGATGAAACATACGTCTACATCGTGACCTAAAGGGCGCTCGGACGCAGCGGCCACTTGCTGCAAGAGCGCGTGAAGGGAATCCCTCCACGCGGAGGAGTCCGGAGACACCAGTAGCAGCTGCTCGGTTCTGTCACGGAATCCCTGTTCGTAGACAGCGATTGTTTCCACGTGCGCCGTAGCTCCTACGATGCGCGTCGCAGCGCCGGATTCGGAGAGCTCTTGAAGAAGCTCGTAGCCGACGTCGGGCCTCGCATCTTTGCTCTTGTCGTTTGCCGGCAGGACAAGGTCGAGGATCAAGATGTCGTAGTTTTGCTGCTCCACCTGGGCTCGCGCGCCCTGCGCCGAACGAGCATGATCAATCCTAGTAATCGATACACCTGCGCTCTCGACGAAGGTCAGCGCTAGAACCCGGAAGTGCCCTGGCACCTTGGTGAGCAGCCGGCGAATTCGCTCGGTGAGCACCCGTGTTTTGCCGGAGCCCGGGCCAGCGATCACCGCGATCGGTCCCTCTTCGAACTCGACGACTTTGCGCTGATTGCTGGATAACCGTACTTCCGTCATGTGCCATCTCCTGCGGCTGCTCCTGTCTTGTCAGGAGTCTGGGGTGTCAGTTGAAAGTGCCCGCCGATCACCTCAAACAGGTCGACAACACGCTTCGGGAAACGGCGCGCGGGGTCTTTCAAGCAAAGAACCGCCGCAGCCAGCGGGGCAGCGTGATCCGTTTTGTAGTCTCGCACGAGGTCGAGGGCGGCTCGTTTGCGCCCCTCCGGGCCGTCATAGTCGCCCACGCTTGAGCAGGTGCCGCAGATTCCAGCGCACGATTAGGTGTTGCGAAGACTCCGCGGCAGATCTTTCGGGTCGAGCAGCGCTTTCACCAGAAGCCTGAGCTTTCACCAATGTGTCTTCGCCGAGTTGAAGATGGTGGATCTTGCCGCTCCCCATTTTCAGGTGAAGCGCGACCGGCGTCCTGAAAGACTTCCCGTGGCGTTCGGGGACCAGATCGCCTGCCTCACCCTGCGGCCGCGGACTCAGCGCCGACCAGCCACCAGCTTCATTCCCGGCATCAGTTCGGCAGCCAGTTCCGGCCGCTCCAGCGCGTAATCGAGGTTCATGCGGGCAATTTCCACGTGCTCCTCGCCCAGCGCCTGGGCGCGGTAGCCCTGGCCGCGCTCGATGGCCTGCACCATGGCGTGGTGAGTTCGGTGCGCCTGCTGCATCCACTGCTGACCCTCATGCATGGACGACTGCATGGGCAGCATGGCGCTCGGCGATGCGAAGGGCTGGCTGTCCAGCATGTCCATGATCCGCTTGACGGCCGCATTGCCACAGCCCTCCACCACGAGGCGGTGGAAGCGGTCGTTCATCTCCACGTAGGCCGCGTAGTCGTCCAGTTCCATGGTGGGCTTGTTGACGGCCTTGTCCCCCTCGTCCAGGCATTCGTGCAGCTCGCGCAGCAGCTGGCGCGGTGCGCCGTCCTCGGCCAGCAGGCGCAACGCCATGCCCTCGATCACGCCGCGCACTCGGATGGAGTCGGCGATCTCCCGCGAGGTGAAGCGCCGCATCTGGTAGCCGCCGGCGGGCGAGGGTTCGATCAGCCCCTCGTGCTCCAGGCTCGCCAGCGCGAGGCGCACCGGCGTGCGCGAGGCGCCAAGCTTCTCGGCCAGCGGAATCTCGGCCAGACGTTCACCCGGGCCGAATTCGCCCTTCAGGATCATGTCGCGCAATTGCACGAGGACGCGGGATTGTTGTGAGTCCAAGGCGGGCTTCGTTGCATACAGGAATCGACAGCCGATTGTAAGCCACCTCTCTTGCACGCAGGACTGCGGCACCTGGCCCAGATTCTGCATGCATCAACGCCAAGGCCTTAGCCACGAACACCTAGGCACTGCTTTGATGCGCCACAAATCCTCTCCAAATTGGACAAATCCGACCAGTCCAGTGTGACAAGGCTTTGACATGGATCAAATCGTACGGACAATGCACGCAATTGCATGCAATGGTGTGCATGCCCGAACTTACCCTGGAGCTTCCACGATGATCAGCGCCGAACAGAACGACTTCATCACCCGCGTCGGCCGCGGCACCCCGGCCGGCACGCTGCTGCGCAAGTACTGGCAGCCGGTGGCCTTGTCCGAGGAGCTGCGGGGCCCGCGGCCGCTCAAGGCTGTGCAGTTGATGGGCCAGCACTTCGTGGTGTTCCGCGACGAGACCGGCCGCCCCGGCCTGCTCGACCGCGACTGCCCGCACCGCGGTGCCGACCTCGCCTACGGCCGGCTGGAGAACGGCGGCCTGCGCTGCGCCTTCCACGGCTGGCTGTTCGACGCCAGCGGCAAGTGCCTGGAAACGCCGGCCGAGCCCGCCGGCAGCAAGCTGTGCACGCGCATCCAGCAGGGCGCCTACCCGGTGGTGGAGAAGAGCGGCGTCGTGTTCGCCTACATCGGCGAGGGCGAGCCGCCCGCCTTCCCGGAATTCGACTGCTTCGTCGCGCCCGACAGCCACACCTTCGCGTTCAAGGGCCTGTGGGAATGCAACTGGCTGCAGGCGCTGGAGGTGGGCATGGACCCGGCCCATGCCTCCTTCCTGCACCGCTTCTACAAGGACGAGGACACGTCGGATAGCTACGGCAAGCAGTTCCGCGGCGCCTCGGCCGATTCCGACCTGGCCATCACCCAGGTGCTGCGCGAGTACGACCGGCCTGAGATCCGCGCCGAGGCCGCGCCCTACGGCATGCGCCTGACCACGCTGCGCACGCTGTCGCCCGAGCAGACCCATGTGCGCGTGACCAACGTGGTGTTCCCGCAGGCCTTCGTGATCCCGATGAGCACCGAGATGACGATCTCGCAGTGGCATGTGCCCGTGGACGACCACCACTGCTACTGGTACGCGATCTTCACCAGCTTCACCGGCCCGGTGGACAAGCAGCAGATGCGCGAGCAACGCCTCAAAACCATCGACCTGCCCGACTACACCTCGCGCAAGAACAAGCGCAACTCGTACGGCTACAGCGCCGAGGAACAGCGCAACAAGACCTACACCGGCATGGGCGAGGACATCAACGTGCACGACCAGTGGGCCTGCGAATCCATGGGCAGCATCCAGGACCGCACGCGCGAGCACCTGGGCACGACCGACAAGGGCATCATGCTGTACCGCCGCCAGCTGGTGAAGGCGATCGAGGCGGCCCAGGCCGGCGAGCCCGTGCCCATGCAGCCGACCCTCGAAGAAGCCAGCACGCTGACCGGGCCACCGTCCATCGACGGCGTGGCCGCAACGGACAAGACCGACAGCTACTGCATCGAAGCCGACCTGGCGCGCCGCCAGGGCTCCGACTGGGCCTCCGCCCGCTTGACGGCAGCCTGACATGAGCAGCAGCTTCGCCGAACGCTTCTGCCTGTGGAGCGCCGACCAGCAGGCCCAGGCCAAGGACATCATCGCCCGCATCGACGCGGGCGAACTCGACGTGCTGCGCTTCGCCTGGCCCGACCAGCATGGCGTGTTGCGCGGCAAGACCTTGGTGGCCGATGCCGCACGCAGCGCACTCGCACGCGGCGTCAACCTCACGAGCACGCTGCTGGCCAAGGACACCTCGCACCGCTCGGTGTTCCCCGTCTTCTCGGCCGGCGGCGGCTTCGCGCTCGAAGGCCTACAAGGCGGCGCCGACTTCGTGGTGCTGGCCGACCCATCCACCTTTCGCATGCTGCCCTGGGCGCCGCGCACCGGCTGGGTGCTGTGCGATGCCTACATGAAAGACGGCCAGCCTTGCCCGTTCGCCACGCGCAGCATCCTGCAGCGCGCGCTGGACCAACTGGGCGCACACGGTTTGGAGTTCGTGGCCGGCCTGGAAGTCGAGTTCCACGTGTTCAAGCTCGACGAGGCCCACTTGGCGCTCAGCGATGCGGGCCAGCCCGGCACGCCGCCCGCGGTCTCGCTGCTCACGCAAGGCCACCAGTACCTGACCGAGCTGCGCTACGACCGCGTGGACGGTCTCATGGACCTGCTGCGCACGCAGTTGCAGGCGCTGGGCATGCCGCTGCACTCGCTGGAGATCGAGTTCGGCCCCAGCCAGTTCGAACTCGTGTTCGGCCCCACGGTCGGCATGGCGCCGGCCGACACCATGGTGCTGCTGCGCAGCGCGATCAAGCAGATCTGCCAGCGCAATGGGTACCACGCCACCTTCATGTGCCGGCCCAAGATCCCCAACGTGATGTCCAGCGGGTGGCATCTGCACCAATCGCTGCAGCACGTGAAGGGCGGCGCCAACGCCTTCATGCCCGAAGCTGGCGGTGATGTGCTGAGCCCGCTCGGCATGCACTACTTGGCGGGTCTCAAGGCGCATGCCTGCGGCGGCGCCGCGCTGGCCAGCCCCACGCTCAACGGCTACCGCCGCTACCGGCCCTTCTCGCTCGCGCCCGACCGCGCGATCTGGGCCCAGGACAACCGCGGCGCCATGCTGCGTGTGCTGGGCGCACCGGGCGACAGCGCCTCGCGCATCGAGAACCGTGTCGGCGAGCCCACGGCCAACCCCTACCTGTACCTGGCCTCGCAGCTGTTCTCGGGCCTGCACGGCATCGCCGAGCGGCTGGACCCGGGGCCCTCGGCCGACGCGCCCTACGAGACACCGGCCGAGCAGCTGCCGCGCTCGCTCGACGCGGCGCTGGCCGCGCTGCAGGCCGATGCCGTGCTGGTGGAAGGGTTGGGCAAGCCCTTCGTCGACTACTACTGCCACATCAAGCAGGCCGAGATCGCACGCTTCAACCTCGAGGTGACCGAATGGGAACACCGCGAGTACTTCGACATGTTCTGAGCCCCACGAGAACGCCATGCCCACGATCCATTACATCCTCAAGGACGGCAGCACGCGCAGCGTCGATGCCAAGCCCGGCGCCAGCGTGATGGAGACCGCCATCCGGCACAACATCCGCGGCATCGACGCCGAGTGCGGCGGCAGCTGCTCGTGCGCGACCTGCCATGTCTATGTCGACGATGCCTTTCTCGGCAAGCTCACGCCGCCCGACGAGATGGAAGACGAACTGCTGGACGGCACCGCCAGCGAACGCGCGCCGAACAGCCGTTTGAGTTGCCAGATCACCGTGACGGCGGAACTCGACGGCCTGACCGTGCGCGTGCCGGAGACGCAGGTCTGATGGCCTCCGCGCTCGTCATCGTCGGCGCTTCCTACGCAGGCGTGCAGCTTGCGGCGGCCGCGCGCGAACAAGGCTTCGACGCGCCCATCGTGCTGCTCGGCGACGAGGTCCACGCGCCCTACCAGCGCCCGCCGCTCTCCAAAGGCCTGTTGAGCGGCAAGACGTCCGTCGACCAGCTCGCGTTGCGCGGGCCCGACTTCTACACCGAGCAGCGCATCGACCTGCGCCTGGGCGTGCGCGCCACCGCGCTCGACCTCGCCGCCCAGCGCGTGCAACTGGCCGACGGCAGCCACCTGGACTACGGCTGGCTGGCGCTGGCCACGGGCGCGCGCTGCCGGCCGCTCGACGTGCCGGGCGCGGCGCTGCAAGGCGTGCACCAGCTGCGCACGCTGGACGATGCGCTGGCCGTGCAGCAGGCCGTCTCCGGCTCCAGCCGCGCCACGCGCGCCTGCATCGTCGGCGGCGGCTTCATCGGCCTGGAGGTCGCGGCTGCACTCACCGCGGCCGGCGCCCAGGTCACCGTGCTCGAAGGCCAGACGCGGCTGCTCGCACGGGGTTTTCCCGAGGCCATGTCCGACTACGTGGCAGAGGCCCACCGCCAGCGCGGCGTGGCGCTGGAACTCGGCCGCGGCGTCGACGCGCTGCTGGGCAATGCCGCGGGCCACGTCGAATCCGTGCTGCTCGACGACGGCCGCCTGCTCGCCTGCGACCTGGTCGTGCTGGGCATCGGCGTGCTGCCCAACGTGGAACTGGCCGAGGCCGCCGGCATCGCCTGCGCAGGCGGCATCCTCGTCGACGGCTACGGCCGCACCAGCGCGCCCCAGGTGCTGGCGGCCGGCGACGTCGCCAACATGGAACTGCCTCACACGCCCGGCGGCCCCGCGCGGCTGCGCCTCGAATCCATCCAGGCCGCCAACGACGGCGCGCGCGCCGCGGCCTCGGTGCTGGCCGGCCAGCCGCAGCCGCTCACCGCCGTGCCCTGGTTCTGGAGCGAGCAGCACGATCTCAAGTTCCAGATGGCCGGCCTGCCCGCCCATGGCGACGAGACCGTGCTGCGCGGCGACATGGCCGACGACCGCTTCACGCTGTTCTACCTGCGCGGCGGCGTGGTGGTGGCGGCGCATTCGGTCAACCGGCCGGCCGAGCACATGCTGGCCCGCAAGCTGGTCGCCGTCGGGGCGCAGATCCCGGCCGACCTGTTGGCAGACCCCGCCAGCGACCTCAAACCGTTTTCCATCCCCCGGCCTCGCGGCTGATCCTTCCCCTCGGAGTTCCCCACGATGAAGATGACCAAACGCACTCTGTTCGCCCTGGCCGCACTGGCCTGCATCGGCGGCGCCGCGCAGGCCCAGGACGCGCTCAAGATCGGACTGATCGGCACCTACTCCGGCCCCTACGCCGACTACGGCCGCCAGTTCGACGCTGGCGTGGCGCTCTACCTCAAGGAGCACGGCGGCAAGCTCGCCGGCCGCACGGTGGAAGTGGTGAAGAAGGACACCGGCGGCGCCAACCCTGACGCCTCCAAGCGCATCGCGCAGGAACTGATCGTGCGCGACAAGGTGCAGATCCTCACGGGCCTGGACTTCAGCCCGAACGCCTACGCCGTGGCGGCCGTTGCCACGCAGGCCAAGATTCCGACCGTGGTGATGAACGCATCGTCCTCGGGCATCACCGCCGCCTCGCCCTACGTGGCGCGGCTGTCGTTCACGGTGCAGCAGGTCTCCGACCCAATGGCGCGCTGGATGCTCAAGAACGGCACCAAGGAAGCCTATGTGGTGGTGGCCGACTACGCGCCGGGCACCGATTCGCTGACCGCGTTCAAGAAAGCCTTCGTGCAGGGCGGCGGCAAGGTCGTGGGCGAGCTGCGCACGCCCATGAACAACCCCGACTTCTCGGCCTACGTGCAGCGCATCAAGGATGCCAAGCCGCAGTCGGTGTTCTTCTTCTTTCCATCGGGCGTGATGCCCCCGGCCTTCCTCAAGGTCTGGAAGGAACGCGGCATGGACGAGGCCGGCATCAAGCTCTATGCCACGGGCGAAGCCACCGACGACAGCTACCTGGACGCCACCGGCGACGTGGCCCTGGGCCTGGTCACCAGCCACCACTACTCCTATGGCCACCCCTCGGCCAAGAACCAGAAGTTCGTGAAGGATTTCGAGGCCCAGTTCGGCACCACGATGCGGCCGAGCTACTTCGCCGTGACAGCCTACGACGCCATGGCAGCCATCGACTTGGCGCTCAAGAAGACCGGCGGCGACGCGGCCGGCGACAAGGTCATGGAAGCCTTGAAGGGCCTGCAGTTCGAGAGCCCGCGCGGCCCCGTCGAGATTGATGCGGCCACACGCGACATCGTGCAGACCGTCTACATCCGCAAGACCGAGAGGGTGAACGGCAAGCTCGTGAACGTGGAGTTCGACAAGTTCGACCGCATAAAGGACCCGGCCAAGGAAGCGAATTAAGCCAAGCCAGCCTGCGCCGCAACGGCGCCCCTCTGCACGCGGCGTCGGTTGCCGATCCGCGTGCGCGCAGCCTTGGAGATTCCATGGAAGTCGTGATTTTTGATGGAGTGGCCTACGGCATGCTCCTGTTCCTCATGGCGGTGGGCCTGTCCATCACCATGGGCTTGATGAACTTCGTCAACCTCGCGCACGGCAGCTTTGCCGTGGTGGGCGGGTACACGGCGGCGGTGCTGATGAACCGGACCGGTCTGTCCTACGCGGCGGCGCTGGCGGCGGCCTTCGTGGCGGCGGCGCTGATGGGCGCCGTGCTGGAGTTTGTGTTCTACCGCCGACTTTACCGGGCGCATCCGTTGGACCAGGTGCTGCTGTCGATCGGCGTGGTGTTCGTGTCGATCGCATCGCTCACGTACTTCTTCGGCCCCACCATGCTGGCGTTCAACCTGCCGGCCGGCCTACAGGGCCAGTTCGCGTTCGCGGGGCTGAAGCTGAGCCGCTACCGGTTGTTCCTGATCGTGGCCGGCGTGCTGGTACTGGCGGTGCTGTTGCTGGCCATGGGCCGCACGCGCTACGGCGCCATGGTGCGCGCCGCGGTGGACAACCAGCGCGTGGCCGGCGGCACCGGCATCCATGTGCAGCGCCTGTTCTTCCTGACCTTCTCGCTGGGCTGCGGCCTGGCCGGCCTGGGCGGCGCGCTGAGCCTCGGCATGCTGGGCCTGGAGCCCTCGTTCCCGCTCAAGTACATGGTGTACTTTTTGATCGTGGTCTGCGTGGGCGGGGCCGGCACCATCACCGGGCCCTTCATCGCCGCGCTGCTGGTCGGCATCGTCGACGTGGCCGGCAAGTACTACCTGCCCGAGGCCGGCGCCTTCCTGATCTACGTGTTCATGATCGGCATGCTGCTGCTGCGGCCCAACGGCATCGTCCCGAAGAAGGGCCTCGCATGAAACCCATCACCTTGTCGCCGGGCCAGCTGCGTATGGCCGAGATCGCTTTCTGGCTGGCGCTGGCCTCCAGCTTCTTGCTCGCGCCCAACCACCTCACGCTGCTCTCGCAGATCCTGATCTTCGGCCTGTTCGCGGTGGCGCTGGACATGGCGCTGGGCTATGCCGGCATCCTGACGGTCGGCCACGCGGCCTTCTTCGGGGCCGGCGCCTACACGGCCGGCCTGTTGGCCAAGCACGGCTGGGGCGAGCCGTTCAGCGGCCTGCTGGCCGCGCTGGTGGTGGCCGGCGCGCTGGGCTATGCGCTGAGCTATCTCATCGTGCGCGGTGCCGACCTCACGCGGCTGATGATCACCATCGGCGTGTGCATGCTGCTGGCCGAGCTGGCCAACCGGCTCTCGGGGATCACCGGCGGCAGCGACGGCCTGCAGGGCATGGAAGTCAAGCCGGTGCTGGGCATCTTCGAGTTCGACCTGTTTGGCAAGACCGCCTTCGGCTATGCCTTCGTCATCGTGCTGGCGATGTTCCTGCTGGTGCGGCTGGTGCTGCGCTCGCCGTTCGGCCTGGCGCTGCGCGGCATCCACGACAACCGCAAGCGCATGCTCGCCATCGGCACGCCGGTGGAGTCGCGGCTGCGCATGGCCTACGGCTTCTCGGCAGCCGTGGCCGGTGTGGCCGGCGCGCTGCTGGCGCAGACCACGCAGTTCGTGGGCATCGAATCCATCGGCTTCAACCGCTCGGCCGAGATCCTGATCATCCTGGTGCTGGGTGGCACGGGCCGGCTGTACGGCGGCCTGGTCGGCGCCATCGTCTACATGCTGGTGCACGACTGGTTCGCCGACCTGAACCCCGAGTACTGGATGTTCTGGCTCGGCATCTTCCTCATCGCGGCCGTCATGCTGGGCCGCGGCGGCATCATGGGCGCGCTGTCGCGCCGCATCCGCACGCAGGAGCACATGCGATGACCGCCTTGCAAACGCGTGGCCTGGGCATCAGCTTCGGCGCCTTCCACGCCGTGGCCGACGTGAACCTCACGCTGGAACCCGGCGCACGCCAGGCGCTGATCGGCCCCAACGGCGCGGGCAAGACCACGTTGATCAACCTGCTCACGGGCATCTACAAGCCGAGTGCCGGCAGCATCCGGATGAATGGCGAAGACATCACGTCCTGGCCCGCCGACCGGCGCGCACGCCAGGGCCTGGCGCGCACCTTCCAGATCAACACGCTGTTCGCCAGCCTCACGCCGCTGCTCTCGGTGGTGCTGGCCATCCACGAGCGCGAGGGCCAGGGCGCCACCTGGTGGCGCCCGTTCAGCCGCAGCACGGCCGCGTTCGACGAAGCCCACGCGCTGCTGCAGCGCCTGCGCCTGGACGCGCTGGCCAACACGCCCGTGGCCGAACTGGCCTACGGCAAGCAGCGGCTGCTGGAGATCGCGCTGGCGCTGGCCGCGCGCCCGCGCATCCTGCTGCTGGACGAGCCGGCCGCGGGCGTGCCCGTGGACGAGAGCGGCGAGCTGTTCGACGTGATCGCCGAACTGCCCGACGACATCAGTGTGCTGTTCATCGAGCACGACATGAACCTGGTGTTCCGCTTCGCGCGGCGCATCTCGGTGCTGGTGGCTGGGCGCATCCTGACCGAGGGCACGCCCGCCGAAATCGGCCGTGACCCGCGCGTGCGCGAGGTCTATTTGGGCAAGACCCACGTCAACATCCGCAAGGAGGTCACCCATGTCTGAACTGCTGGCCTTCGACGGCGTGACGGCCGGCTACGGCAACGCCGTGGTACTGCACCGCCTGGGCTTCAGCATGCGGGCGGGCGAGAGCCTGGCCATCCTGGGGCGCAACGGCGTCGGCAAGACCACCACGCTGGAGACACTGATGGGCAACACCCGCGTGACGGGCGGCGCCATCCGCTGGCGCGGGCAAGACATCACGCGCCTGCCGGCCCACCAGCGCGTGCGCGCCGGCCTGGGCTGGGTGCCGCAGGAGCGCGAGGTGTTCCCCTCGCTGACCGTGGAGGAGAACCTCACGGTCGTGGCCCGGCCGGGCGCCTGGAACATCCAGCGTGTCTACGGCCTGTTCCCGCGGCTGCGCGAGCGCCGCGCCAACTACGGCAACCAGCTCTCGGGCGGCGAGCAGCAAATGCTGGCCATTGCCCGCGCGCTCATGACGAATCCGCTGCTGCTGCTGCTCGACGAGCCCATGGAGGGCTTGGCGCCCATCATCGTCGAGGAGCTCGCATCAGCCATTCGGCAGCTCTGCGAGAGCGAGGGGCTCGCCTCCATAGTGGTCGAGCAGCACCCCGTGCTCGCGCTGGAAATGACCCACCGAGCCATCGTGCTGGAGCGCGGAACGGTGGTGCATGCCGGGCCCAGCGCCGAGCTGGCCGCAGACCAGCCGCGACTCGACCAGTTGCTGGGCGTGGGCATGCCCGCCTGAGCACGGCAAGACCGCAGCGCCCATCGCAACACTTTCACATTCGCGACGGGATTTCGGGCCCAACAGGCTATTCAGGGCAGGACCAACTCATCAACAAAGGCACAGCCAACATGACTACGAACGCATTGCCCAAACCCAGCCGCTCGGCAGACGTCGCCAGCTCCCCTGTTCGCCAACTTGCGGTAACAGCGCTTGCGGTCGCTGCGGGACTCTTAGCCACAGGGTGCGCGCATCACACCGCCACCGAGCCTGACGTCGTCTACGTAAACGGCAAGATCGTCACGGTCGACAAAAACTTTTCCATTGCGCAGGCTGTCGCGATCAAGAATGGCGCCTTCGTTGCTGTCGGCAGCGATGAGCGCATTCGGCGACTGCTCGCCCCGCGGACCAAGGTGGTCGATCTGCAGGGACGGACCGCCGTGCCTGGTCTGATGGATGCGCATACTCACATGGACGGCGCCGGTACCGTCGAGACGACTGCTCAGGTGATCAAGGCACGCACGGTTGCCGAAGCGCAGGCCATCATCGGCGACTTCATCCGTACCAAGACCATTCCTGCAGGCCAGTGGGTGCAGTCGAGTCGGTGGCATCCGCCGTCACAGCTCAAGGAGCAGCGCTACCTGACTCGCGAGGAACTTGATGCGGTGGCGCCGGATCATCCGGTCTATGTGCAGACGGTCGGCCACTTCGCGATGGCCAACAGCAAGGCGTTAGCCGCTGCCGGCATCACTCGGGACACACCCGATCCTGTGGGCGGGAAGATCCACCGCGACGCCAGCGGCGAGCCCAACGGCGTCGTCGAGTCGGCGGCGCTCCAGCTCGTCGAGAAAGTCATCCCGTCACCGACCTTCGAACAGCGCGTAGCGCAGAACATCGCGGGCCAGCGCGTGTACAACCGATCCGGCATCACCAGCACCGTGGTCGCAGGCCTAAACGAAGACCAGATCAAGGCCTATTACGCCGTGGCCGAACGCGGCCAGTCCACCGTCCGAGCAGGCATGTTCTGGCGATTCCCGGTGGACGCCGTGCAGGCCTTCGAGGCCAAGCTGAAATCCGCACCGTTCAAGGACGGCCAGGGCGACGACTGGGCGCGGTTGGCAGGCATCAAGCTGGTGTCCGACGGCGGCATGACGCTCAAGTCGGCCTACATCCGTGGCAGCTATGCCCACGAGCCCGGGAACCACGGGATGGTGGCCGTCGACCCCGACACCTACGTGCGCATGGTGCGGGTAGCCAACAGGAATGGATGGCGGGTCCACACACACGCGGTGGGTGACGCAGCCGTGGACCTTACTTTGAAGGCATATGCATCCGCTGATACGGACAGCTCCATCGCAGGCCGGCGCTTCAGCGTTGTGCATGGCAGCCTGGTGGCAGCCGACCAGATAGAGACGGCCCGCAGCCTTGATGTGCGCATAGATGCCCAGAACGCGTTCATGTGGGACAAAGCGGGAACCGTCGAGCGCTACATGGGTCCGCTGCTCGCCCATCGTGCGGTTCCCACACGACGCCTGCTCGACGTTCTGGGAATGGAACGCACCTCGGCCGGCACGGACAACGAAGTCAACCTGCTCAACCCCTTCATCGGCATGTACCTCATGGTGACGCGCAAGGATCCGCGCGGAATCGTCTACGGCGCAGACCAGAAGATCTCCCGGGAAGAGGCACTTCGCCTGTATACGAACGCCGGTCCTTACCTGACCTTCGAGGAAAAGCGCAAGGGCTCAATCGAGGTCGGCAAGCTGGCCGACATGGTGGTCCTATCGGCGGACTATCTCAGCGTGCCCGAGGAAAAGATCAAAGACATCGTCGCGATAGAAACGATCGTCGGAGGCAGGCCCGTGTATCGCGCTGCCCCCTGACCTCCTCACTTGCCAGCACGATCCCTCTGAAGCTTGAGCAACCTTTCGAGAACTCTTCAATCCCTCATGCCACATATCGTCATTGAGTACACGCCCAACTTGAACGGCTTGCCGATGGAGGCCATGCTGGCGGCCGTGACGCGGCGGCTGGCAGACAGCGCGCAAGTCGCCGACGAAGCTGACCTGAAGGCCCGGGTGATTTGCGTCGAGTCGTTTCGTGTCGGATTGACCGAATCCGCGCGGGGATTCATTCATGTCACCTTGCGGATTCTGGCCGGCCGCGACGAGAAGGCCAAGAAGGATTTCAGCGAACGCATCGCTGAAGGAATGCTCGAGCACATGCCACCTCTTCCTCCAGGCCTGCAGGCGCATCTGAGTGTCGAAGTCGTCGACATGGACCGCGGCAGCTACCGCAAAGTCAGGCTGTCCTGACGTTCGCCCGGAAGATCAAAACTGGAGCAGGCCGCTTCCAATCGCCCGGATGAACAAGGAAAAGCGATGAAGAAGAAGTCAGTGCAACCCGAAAAACCGATCTGCCCGTGGTTCTGAAAGATCCATTTTCCGGGGGAACGTCAACGCGTCCTTGAACACAACAATGATGCGTCCATGGAACCGCGTCAACTCGAACTTCGGATCGCCCCGTCTGAAATGCTCAGGAACTTGCGCGTCTCGGGGAGCAACGCGTAGTTCTCGAGGCTGGTCGTGTCGACCCGCCACTGCACGTGGAAGTGCGGCGGGCCCACGCCTCCTGCGGGTCCCGCCGCAGTCGATGGCGTATCAGCGGCGTCCGACGCGATGAATGTCAGCAGGGGACATTCTTCTTATGGGCCGGACTGCAGACTTTTGGGAACATCACCGGGCCGGACGGCCGGCGCGCCAGCAGAAAAATCAAACGCCTGGCTGATAAGCAGGGTGTCCTCGTAGAGTTGAAGATGTGTAATCTTGCCATCGCGCACCTTCAAGTGGAGGGCAACGGGCGTTGTGAAGGACTTGTTGTTACGCTTGATGACGTGCGAGAAAGTGCCCACGATCATTACGTTCTCGCCGTCGGCAAGAATGTCACTGACGCTCGCCGAGCTTTTGCCTTCCACGTAGTAGGGCCACATCACTGCGAAGAAATCAGGGGCTTGGCTTCCGAGTTTGCGCTGGCCGGCCCACGGCAACTCGCTCGATCCCGGCACGAACCATTCGACCTTATCGGAAAACAGATCCCGAATGCCGTCCAAGTTTTGACCGTCTAAACACTCCAACAGCTTCATCGCAACCCTCTTGGGGCTTTCTGAATCCGGATTTTCAACTGGCTCAACCAGAAGGCGCTCCAGCCGAACGCTGGCGATCTGCCAACGCCCGGAAACTTTCCTATAGCTTTCGTGATAGATGCCCCAGCCTTGAAGGATTTTGAGAGGGCTACCGCTAGGAAACAAAAGCCTATCGGCAACGGCCCACGTGCCCCGAGCGTTCTGTTCGTCCGAAAGCTCGATTTCCGGCGCATGCACCTGATGCACTGAGACCAACGGCCCCATCAATTTCTGCAAGGCTTCGATGAATTCACGCGCTGACGTGAATTTCTGCGTGTCGTCAGCGCCACCCGGTGCGCCTGAAATCTCAATAACTGCATCTTCCAGAAAATTGCCCTGCAACTCGTCCCATTTCTTCTGATCAATCAGACGGCAATAGCGCGCTTTCAACTGCTTGATCTCTTCAATGTCGTTGAGTTGCTCTATGGTTCTGCTGGACATGACTTCCTTTCTGCATGTATCTGATGGACTCCCCGTCTTCCGCTCTTTCTTGGCTTGCCGCTGTGATCGCGGCATCGGCGTAGGCAATTCGACCCGCCGATCCATCAAAAGCACGAGGCTCTGCGAAACGACAGGAACGCTGCGACGCCGCGGATTTGATGCCGCTACGAGCCTTAGTTTTCGGCTGCCCCACTACTGGCCACGGGGAAACAGCGCGGCGCCGGCCGAAACGGGAAAGACTCATGCCCACTTGTTCGCGGCGGACTCCATGATCGGCAGCTCATAGTCTTTCAACTGCTCGCGCAGGCGCGTCTTGAGCATCTTGCCGGTGGCTCCCAGCGGAATCGCCTCGACGAAAATCACATCGTCCGGAATCTGCCACTTGGCAGTCCTGCCTTCGTAGAACTTCAGGACTTCCTCGCGCGTCACTTCCGCACCAAGCTTCTTCACCACGACCACGATCGGCCTCTCATCCCATTTCGGATGCTTCATTCCTATGCAAGCCGCCATGGCAATGGACGGATGCGCCATGGCGATGTTCTCGATCTCGATAGAGCTGATCCACTCGCCGCCGGACTTGATCACGTCCTTGCTGCGGTCGGTGATCTGCATGTAGCCGTCAGGGTCGATGGTGGCCACGTCGCCGGTTGGAAACCACCCCACGCCGTGCTCGTCGTTGACGAGCGGGTTGCCGCCCTCGTCTTTGAAGTACTCCTTCACCACCCACGGCCCCTTGACCAGCAAGTCGCCAAAGGCCTTGCCGTCCCAGGGCAGCTCCTTGCCGTCATCGCCGACGATTTTCATGTCCACGCCGAAGACGGCCCGGCCTTGCTTGAGACGGATCTTCATCTGCGCGTCCTTCGACAGGCGCAGATGCTTGTTCTTGAGCGCGCACAGCGTTCCTAGCGGACTCATCTCGGTCATGCCCCAGGCGTGCAGCACGTCGACGCCATAGTCGTCTTGGAAGGTGGTGATCATGGCCGGCGGGCAGGCCGAGCCACCGATGACGGTGCGGCTCAGCTTGCCGAACTTCAGCCCGCCCGGCTTCATGTGATTCAGCAGCATCTGCCACACGGTGGGCACGCCGGCGGCGAAAGTCACACCTTCGGCTTCGATGAGCTCGTAGACCGACTTGCCGTCCAACGCAGGACCCGGGAGCACGAGTTTGCAGCCCACCAACGCGGCCGAATATGGAATACCCCACGCGTTGACGTGGAACATCGGCACGACCGGCAAGACCGCGTCGCGCGCGGACAGATTCATTGCGTCCGGGAGCGCTGCGGCGTAAGCGTGCAACACGGTGGATCGGTGGCTGTACAGCGCGGCCTTCGGGTTGCCCGTGGTGCCGCTCGTGTAGCACATGCTCGATGCAGTGTTTTCGTCGAACACCGGCCACACATAGTCTGCGGACTGCGCGCCGACCCAGGCCTCGTAGCTTTGCAAGTTGGGAATTCCTGAATCCCTGGGCAGCCTGTCGGCGTCGCAAAGGGCGATCCAATGTTTGACCGCAGGGCACTTCGAGTGCACAGCCTGCACGATGGGCAGGAAGGTGGTTTCGAAACACATCACCTCGTCTTCGGCGTGATTCACGATCCAGGCAATCTGATCCGGGTGCAACCGCGGATTGACGGCGTGCAGAATGCGGCCGGAGCAACTTACACCGTAGTAAAGCTCAACGTGCCGATAACCGTTCCAAGCCAGCGTCGCCACCCGGCCGCCGGGTGGCAGGCCCGATCCGTCAAGCGCGCGGGCCAGTTGCCGTGCACGCCTCCCCACTTCCGCCCATGTATATCGATGGACATCGCCTTCCACGCGGCGAGACACCAGCTCGACATCGCTATGGTGTCGCTCAGCGAACTCGAGAAGCATCGAAATAAGCAGCCCCTGGCTCTGCATCAGTCCCAACGTCATTGTCTTGTCTCTTTTCTCGCAGGTTCCTATGGAGTTCAGCGCGCCATTGCCTGCTACATGGCTGGCAAACCGAGACGCTCAGGCCGTCGGCGGCAGAATGTCGTAGGAAATTCGGCCAGCTGGCAAAAAGAAGAGCGCGATCAGTGCGCCGCCCTTGACCTCCGGATAGTGGTGGCTGCCAGGTGGCGGGGCGGTCCACCCCTCGTGGCACCACCCGGTAGGGCCCGCGATGGCAGCTTGCGGAGTCAGCGGAACAACCATATTGAACTCGCCATAGGGGTGCGAGTGATACTGGCCGCGCAAGGAGCCTTCAGGGTTGTTCTGTGTATTCCCCGAACTGTCCATGTACACCGCCGTGATGCTGAAATAGCCCGTCGAGGCGTCGGGCTCATGAATGCGGCTGCGGCGGTACTTGGGTCCGTCCACCTCGATGTTCGCAGCCCAACCCTCAGCCACGCCCCGCTTGATCAGCGCGGCAAGTTGGTCATAGATCTGCGTGCCCGGTCCATGTTCCGAGTTCAGCCACCGCTCGGTATCCGCGTTGGCGGTCATATTTCGGATCTCATGCAGAAGCGGCACGCTGGTCGCGATAAGTTGATCTCTTGCGTCGTCCATCACCATCCATCCTGTCTCTGAGCTCTCTTGCGAACCAAATAGAAGCATGCGCTAACACGCTCAAGTGCGGCGTTCAACGTAGGGCTCCAGGGGCAGTCGATGGAACCACGGATGAGCCTTTTCGAGTTGCGCCGCAAGCGAGAAAAGCGTTTCCTCCGCACCGAACCTTCCCGTAAAAAGCGCTCCGATCGGCATGCCGTCCACGGTCCAGTAAAGTGGAACGGACATCGACGGCTGCCCGGTCATGTTGTAGAGCAACGTGTAAGCGATATAGCGCTCAATACGCTCTGCCGCTTCTGGCGAGGCATCTAAAGAGTTGAGAGAGCCCACTGGCGGCGCCCCTGCTTGCAGCGAAGGGGACAGCACAACGTCATAGCGCCGCATGAACTGCGTGGTTTGCCTATGCAGCGTGAACATGACTTCACGTGCCCATAGCACTTCATGCCCTCGCACATTCAACCCTTGTTCATAAAGCTTCCAGGTGGCGGGCTCAAAGTCATCCGGACCCGCTTCGCGTCCAAGCAGTCGCTGCAAACCTGTAATCGCGCCAGTCATCGTCGACGACAGAAGAACGTTGCGCGCGCGCCGATACTGCTCTCGATCCAGCTCCGCATCCGCGTACTCAACCTCGTGCCCCAACGCTTCGCACTTCTTCGCCGCGTCTTCAGCCGCGGACCTGCATGCGTCCGTCAACGTTCCGTCCGACATGCCTTTCATGCTGACTGCAATGCGCAGTCGGCCCGGATCACGCCCAGTAGCGGCCAATGCGTTGATGGGGAACGGCACGCCGTATAACGCGCCCGGTTCTGCTCCTGAAGCTGCATCAAGCAATGCCGCACTGTCCCGAACCGACCGCGTGATCGCATGTAGCGTGGCTATCCCGCCTCCTCCTTCGAACCTCGCAGGCCCTAGCGGTACGCGACCTCGCGTCGGCTTCAGGCCGAACAGGCCGGTCAAGGAGGCCGGGATTCGAATGGAGCCTCCTGCATCTGTAGCATTCGCGGCCGGAACGATCCCCGCAGCGATGGCCACAGCCGATCCCCCGCTGGATCCACCCGGGCTCAGCGCGAGGTTCCAGGGGTTGAGCGTCTGCCCCCACAGCCTGGTTTCGGCCGAAGGCGCGCTGCCCATCTCCGGGCTGTGGGTCTTCCCGAAAGTGACCAACCCAGCCTGCCGATACCGCGTCGCAATCGTGCTATCCGAGGACGCTACACGCTCCTTGAGGAAGCAGCTTCCATTTGTGGTCACGGTTCCCTGCATTTCAATGAAGAGATCCTTGACCAGGAATGGGACACCGGTGAGCGGGCCTTCCGGCAACCCATGCTTGATCGCCTCTCTGGCCATGTCGTAGTGCTTCAAGACAATCGCGTTGAGTTGCGGATTGACGGCATCCGCGCGCGAAATGGCGGTCTCCAGCAACTCCGCGGCAGATACCTCGCGCCTTCGCACGAGTTCGGCCAGCGACAGCGCGTCGTGCTTCATGTATTCCTCGTGCTTCAACGTGACCTCCAGAACAGAACTCGACCCTCGACGGCCACGAATATTCGATTCAATGCGTAGCCCACCACCGCCAACAGGGCCACCGCCGCGTACATGACGTCGGCACGCATCGCATACTGCATCGACATGAGGAAGTAGCCCACGCCGCTGGCACCGGAAATCATTTCCGCAATCACTGCGACGGTCAGGGCGATCGAAATCGATATCCTCATCCCAGCCATGATCGATGGCAGCGCAGCAGGCAGAAGCATGCGACGAAGCGTGACAGAACGACCGAGACGAAAGGTTCGGGCGGTGTCGAGCAAAGTGAAATCCGTACCCTTGACGCCCGCATACGCATTGACAAAGACCGGAAAGAAGCTAGCGAGCGAGATGACTGTGACTTTCAGTGCCTCTTCGACGCCGAGCAGCAGAATGAGCGGTGGCAGGATGGCGGGTCCAGGCATCGTGCGCAGCACTTCGATCGGGGGTCTGATCAGACGATCCGCCAGTGGGCTGCGTCCCAATAGAACCCCCAGTGCCACCGCAAGCACCGATCCCATCGCGAAGCCCAAGATGACACGGTAGAGCGTGGCCAGCATCGCAAACAATAACTCTCCAGAGCTCATCGCGCCAATCAATGCCTTTGCAATCTGCGTGACGGGGGGCCAGTTTTCGCTGACGATCCAACCCCACCGCGCAGAGATCTCCCAGAGCACGAGCAGTGACGCAATCAGCATGAAACCCGTCGCCCGCGTCCGCGTCCAGTCAGACCGCCCTCGCTTCGTACGCCTGGCCGTCGGTGCGGCCGCCGAATCCGGACGACTCATCGTCGACGCCGCGTTCACTTGGTTTGCGCCGGATCGATCATCGACGACAGATCGACGCTGGACTTGAGCAAGCCCGCATCCACCATCAACGCCATCGTCTTGGCATATTCCTCCGGATAGACACGTTCCGGCATCACCATCTGCGGCAGCGTAGCGACGACCTCCGGCGCCAGTTTGGTCACTGTCGATATCAGCTTCTGCGTCTCCGGGGCCTTGAAGTTCGCGTTGACATACTGCACTCCTTTGCGCAGGGCTCGGCCGAACTTGCGAGTTGCCTCTTGATTCTTCTGGAAGAAGTCTTCTGTCGCCACGAAGTGGCCGATATCGGCCGTCGGCTGCACCTCGGTGTACGGATCGGCTGCACGCACCACGTCACCCTCCTTCATAGCGAAATCGGCGAAGGGGGAGATGGTGAAGATGCCGTCTACCTGCTTGTTCCTCAATGCATCGCCCATCTGCGGGAACGGCACTTCTTTGAACATTACTTTGGAAGGATCCCCGCCTGTCTTCTTGACCCAAGACCGCGCAAACAGCCATATGACACCGTTGCGTGTGTTCACAGCGATTGACTTTCCCTCGAAGTCCTTCCCGGACTTGATGCCGTCTGCTTTGCGCGTGAGCAATCCGGTGACGGGTTTGACGTTAGGGTCATTCTTCGTGCCCGCAGCAATGACCCGGAGCTTGAAACCTTGCTGCTGCGCTAGAAGCGTCGAAACGACATTGCTGAACGTGATGTCATACGCACCTCCCATCAGGCCAGGAATCGCCGCCGCGCCACCCTGCGAAGGGGTGGCCTGAACCACAACCCCCTCCTCCTTGAAGTACCCCTTCTCCATCGCCATGAACATGGGCACCGCGTCGAGAGTTGGCAGGTAAGTGACGCGAAGGTGAGTCTGCGCCACCGCGTTTGCGCAGAACCATGCGCCGATCGCTATCCCCGCCATCATGCGAAGCCCCTGCGAGAGCGCGCGTGCATAGCATTTCATAGAACCTCCAATATTGACGATGAAGAAGGAAGATGCTTACGCTTTGTTCGTTCAAACTAGCGCGAATGCCAGGGTGTCAAGCGCTTCTCGACCCACTCGAATGCGCTATTCAGCGACAGCCCGACTACGGCTAGAACAAGGATCCAGCTATACATCTCTTTGACTTGAAAGGAGCGCTGCAAGTCCAGAACCTGGAATCCGACCCCGCTGTCTGCCTCCAGCATCTCCGCAAGTATCACAAGCACCAAGCCTAGCCCCAGGCTCACGCGCATGCCGGCAAGGATGAGGGGCAAGGCAGCTGGAAGAATGATCTTGCTGGTGAGGCTGAAGGATGAGAGCCCCAGCGTTCTTGCCGTGTCGAGAAGCACACGATCCACGCCCCGAACGCCCTGCATCGTATTGATGAGCACGGGAAAGAAGGCCGCAAGCGAAACCATCGTGATCTTCATTCCCGAGCCGGGCCCGAGGAACAAGAAAAAGATCGGAATTAGAGCGGGCTTTGGCAGCGGCCGAATCGCCTCTATCAGCGGCTCCAGAAGACAGTACGCTCTCTCGCTCCGCCCCACGAGCAACCCAACCAGAACACCCGCCACACAAGCCACCGCGTATCCGACGCACAGCAACCACAGCGTCTGCACGAGCGGCCCCCAAAATTCTCCCGTCACCAACAACGTTGCTGCGACGGGTGCGATCGCGCTTGGCGCCGGCAGCAGCACCGGATTCACCCATCGCAGCGTGCTGGCACACTGCCACATTGCAAGGATCACGGTGAATGAAATCACCGACATGAGAATCCGAACCGTCCAGCTACGCATGAACACTATCCGCCTGTCCGTGCGTGTTCAGCAGGCGACCAAGAAGCTCATGTCGAACACGTAGAAATTCAGGCTGTTCACGAGTGGAAATGGGGTCGCGGGGACGATCGAGCACAGGGGCCAGAACTAGCTCAAGCACAGCCGGGCGTTTTGACAACAGCGCGATGCGATCAGCCATGAAGACCGCCTCATCGACATCGTGGGTCACCATCACTACCGTGAGTTGCTGCTGCTTCCACAGCTCCAATACCAACGCCTGCAACTCCAATCGCGTCAACGCGTCCACGGCGCTGAACGGCTCGTCGAGCAGCAGCACTCGCGGTTCCGCCGCTAGCGCGCGAGCGATCGCAACTCGCTGTTGCATCCCTCCCGACAGTTGCCACGGGTAATGGCCCGCGAACGACGACAGTCCCACGCGTTCGAGGTAGTGTTGACAGCGCTCGCGTCTTTGCGCCTTTGTCACCTCCCTTCGCTCTTCCAGCGGCAGGGCGACGTTCTGCTCAACCGTGCGCCAAGGTAAAAGGGATTTGGTGTACTGCTGAAACAAATAGACCATTCGCTCAGGCGGCTCTTGAACCGCTCGGCCCTCGAACTTCACTTCTCCCCGGTCCGCGCTCGCCAACCCCGCAACGATCTGTAGCAACGTCGACTTGCCGCTTCCTGAGGGGCCGAGAAGCGCCAGGAACTCCGCTTCTCGAACCTCCAACGTCACGTCCTTCAGCGCGACGAACTCCTCGCCATTCGAAGCCGGGAAGCCCTTCCCAACGTTCCGGATTTCTATCAGAGCGCTCATGTGATCCTGTTTTCAGTTGGGTTCCGCTGAGCGCGATTTTTGTCTTCGCCATGAGTAAGCGGAAGCGCAAGTTTTTCACAACCGTTATGCACGTTATGCAATATGGTGCCGTCTGACGGATACTTCGCGTACACCTCTGACTCTCTCATACCGTGAAAAAGGTTCAGCAACACGTCGACCTCAACCTCCTCCGCGTATTTGATGCGGTGTTCGAGGAGAGAAACCTCTTGCGCGCAAGCAAGCGCCTGAACCTCAGTCAATCCGCCATCAGCCACGCACTGGGCCGCCTTCGTGATGCACTGGGGGATGAGTTGTTTATTCGAACTGCGCGCGGGATGGAGCCGACGGCACGCGCGCTTGCGCTTTCCGCCCCCCTTCAATCTGCACTACGCAACGTCTACGACGCGCTGGGAGGACAGCCGTTCGACTGCGCAGTGTCGGAACGCCAGTTTGTTATCGCGGCAAATGACTACGTAACTTCCGTCCTCATCACCGAACTCTCCCGAGAGCTTGCACTGTCTGCCCCAGGCATCAACATCGTCATTCGCCCTTCCACACGCCTCGACCTAGCGGAGCAGATCGATGTGGGGAAAATTGACTTGGCGCTGGGCGTCTTCGCGAGCGTTCCTGGACGCTTGCAGTCCCAGTCCGTTTGGCTTCAGCACGACGTACTCATCATGCGCAGCGGCCATCCACTGTGCAAGCAGAAGTTGGATGTCTTGTCGCTTTCGAACTACCCCCTCATCATCGTGTCGCTGGGGGGCGCGGAGGAAGGAGCAGTGGACGGATACATTGTGGAGCGCGGCCTCGCTCGTCAGTCCGAGATGTTTGATCGCGGATCACTCGAGGCCGCGCTGCACGCGAAATCACTGAAGCCTCGATATCGATTTGCCGTCCCCCACTCCCTTGCGATACCGGGGCTGCTCGCGGAGAGCGACATGCTATCTATCCTGCCCGCGCCCCTTGCCGCTGCATTCGCGACGCGCGGCAGCAAGCTCACCGTCAAGCCACTCCCCTATACCTCACCCACCGCCGCGCTTCGTGCTCTCTGGCACCGCCGAAACGAGCACGATCCCGCGCATATTTGGCTGCGAAAGCGTGTGTTTCATTTGGGGGAACGACTGGCTGCTCCATGGAGCACGAGATCACGGACGTCTTCTGCCCAGTCGCAGAATCGCGTTGGATTCAGCAAAGACGCCTCGCAGTGACTTCATCTCATAGCCCTCTCCGCCGGCCCAGTTCCCACGACACCCCGTTGCGATATACCGTAGCAGCGATCTGTTGCGCGCCAACCGCTGCTCGATCACCGGCTTCCAGGGCACCAGGCTGAACCCTCTGCCGCGATCAAGCATGGCGTAGCGCCCGCTGGTGAGCACGACGCTGCGCCGTTAGATGCCTACCACGCGCTGCCCTTCTGCCACCGGGCGGTGCTCCAAACCGGTTTCAGCAGCAACGTCTTTGGCGGCCCGCGCGACGTCCCAACTGCGCAGCGTCACCAGCAGGTTGCGCGCAAGCATCACGCGCCGACCGCGACGGTCGGCGAACCATGCATGCTGTGAGCCAAAGGAAGCCGTGAAAGTTGTAATTCAAAACGGCGCAGACCACTGCCTAGCCCGCAGTGAAGCAGAGGCAGTCATTCGACATCTTCCACCCTCATGGGGAACGGCTGTTGGCACTGTGCTTCTTGCCAGAGGCGACAACTTGCGGACTTCGATTCATCTCAAGGAGAAAACGGTGTGCCTCTACTCTCCGCGGGGCCCTCTATCGCCAGAAGATAAGCGCGTCGCTGTCTCCCTTCTCCTTCAAGCTCTGGCCGAGGCGAGTGGTTGTGAGCTGCCGAGCGGCCTTGAACTACGGTGTCATATGGCGATTTCGAACGCCCCTGGATGAACACTGACGGCCAAGTGAATACCATCTTCAAACTCTCACTGCGCATAGTGGTGTGGACCCTCTGGCCGATCCTGACCACGGCTGCCGCAGCACAACCGACCGTCTCGACCGAGCGCTCTGACGCGGTAGCGGCCGCCTGCCTCTCGTCCGCCAAACAAACCCTCGCCGATCCCGACCTTCAACCCATTCTCAGGACAGCAATGGCCACCCCGGAAGGCGTTTGCAGCTGTACAGACGCGATGATGAAGGCGGACCAACTGCTTCAACTGGCGCTTTCAAACGATGACGAGGCCTCATCGAAAGTCATGCCCCGAAAAGACTGGGGCATCTATGTTCGCGGCAAATTTTCCGCGTACCTCATGCAGTGTCTCGGCGAGACGATCGGCAGAGCCACCGACAAGTTGTACTCGGAGCGCCGCCGATGATGGTGTCGACCCAGGTAACGCTTGAGTGACGGCTCGGAGCAACGCCTAGTACTGCCATGAGCTTGAAAAACCAGAGAGGCGACAGGCTACAGTCGGGCCAGGAGCAGTCGTTCGCAGAGCGGGGAAGATTTCCACTTCTCTTGATTTGTTTTTCTATGTATGGGACTTCGATATGAACCGCAATGGGTCATTGATTGTTCTCTTGACCGCGCTATTGAGTTGTCCCGGCTCCATCGCGCAGACTGCGGATGAGAGACTTGCGATCGACCTCTCGTACTGTTCGGTAGTGGCCATGTTCATCTCTAGTGTTCCAGACGGCGCTGATCCAGCCAATAAGGAATCAATTGCTGGCTGGAAGAAGAAGTCTTTGATCTATAACGGCGGCGCTGTAGCACTTACCAGCCGTGAGTATGCGAGCACTCAAACTGACGAAGCTATCGCTCGATTTCAAGCTGAGACTGGTCGATCCGATCGTGGAGGCACCACGCAAGAAAAATTCAGATTGTGGATGAATGCCATTGATGCTTGCGATGCAAGTCTGAAGGTCAACCGAGATCGATTACTTGAGATCGCACGACAGAGGAAGCAGCAGTGATGGTGGTGAACGGCCAAGCAGCTCGGCATTCTTGTTGAGCGGCCGCTTCTCGCTGAGTGGTAGGACCGCTACGGGCCCCAGCACGACGGAGCCTCGACCGGCTACAGTCGGCCAAGACCGGCCATTCCCACCGACCTCCCACTTTTCACGAGAGCACAACTTTATGAAGAGCCGCATCATGTACATTGAAGCGACGTCGTCGGGTGGTCTGACAGGACCAGCTCGCATCGGCCGACTTACCTGCTCGAAGTCCGGGGCGACGCTGTACTACGTAGGCTTGGCTTTTTCGTTGCCTCAAGGGGAACGGATTCAAGTCGAATTACTTCGACGTTGAGACAGGCGAGCACTACTGGATCTGCGGGCCCCCGAAGAGACGGCAAGGATGCTCTGTACGCCACGTACAGCACATCTGCATGAAGGCCAGGCGGCTGTGGTCGCCCAACTGCAGAGCCTCACCACTTCACCCGAACACCCAGCGATCCATTGATCGAGCTCTTCATCCTGGCGTTGCCGCCGCTCGCCCAGAGCTTGCCGACTTCGCCGTAGAGGCTGGTCGACTGGCCCAGTGCGAGCGTGAAACCGCCCGCGAGTTCGGTGCTCGTGCCGCCGGTCGGCGCGGAGATGTCGGTGGTGGTCGCGCCGTTCACGAAGCGGGCGATGTCCGCGCCGCTGGACGTCCGGTAGACGTTGAAGCGGCCGTAGGGCTGCAGCATGCCGACGCCCGTCGCGATCTCGCCCTTGACCCGCACGCCCGCGCGGGCGATCCAGCCGCTGTCGGCCTGAGGCTGGACGACGGCGCCGACGATGGCGGAGTTGT
The DNA here is from genome assembly GCF_037204045.1 of Variovorax sp. CCNWLW225. Classification (NCBI taxonomy): domain Bacteria; kingdom Pseudomonadati; phylum Pseudomonadota; class Betaproteobacteria; order Burkholderiales; family Comamonadaceae; genus Variovorax; species Variovorax sp. CCNWLW225. The sequence goes on from NZ_JBBCBV010000013.1 coordinate 130,166, forward strand.
TCAGATCCATGTGCTGATGGATCAGCTGCAGCTGCGGCTCGACGCGCCAGCCGCCGCCGCCCAGCGCGAAGGACTGCCCCACCTCGATGGAGCTCAGCAGGCTGTTGCCCTTGCCGCTCACGCCCAGGCTCGCCAGAGGCTCGACCGAGTAGCGATGGCGGCCCGACTGCACCACGACATCGGCGTAAAAACCGCTATCGCTGGTGTAGGTGCCGTAGACGCCCAGGTACTGGCTGCGCAGGTCGTTGCGGCCCACGGCCAGGTTCAGGATGCCGCTGGCGAAGCCGCGCACGCTGGCGTCGCCATCGAGCTGGCCGACGTAGAGGCCCGCGCGCCAGTTGGGCATGGCCAGCAGGTCGGTACCGGCCTGGATGCCGGTGAGGCGGCCCTTGCTGGTGGGCGATACCGCACCGCCTTGCTGGATGTCGACGTCGGTGGACAGAACGCGGCCCCAGGCGCGGCGATCTGAGCCGGTCGGAGTGGTCGTGGTGCCCTTCACATCGTCGTCGCCCACGCGCTTGCGCAGGTCGCCGAGCATCGCGAGGCTTCCCTGGCGCAGCTGACCGGGGAGCGCGGAATAGAGCGAGGCTTCGGCGCGGTAGGTGATCACCGGCGTGGGAGCCGCGGGTGATGCGATCGTGCTCGACCGCAGGTACCAGCTCTCGCCGGCGCCGTTCGCGTCGGCCGCGTAGAGGCGGTATTCGTAGGCGCCGGCATCCACGTGGCCGTTGGCCAGGCTGAACGCGTCCTTGGTGGTCTGGGCCGTCGTGGTAGCACCGTTGCTCGTGGTGACCACCTCGATGCCGTTGCCGCTGGTGAGCGCCCCCAGGCCGCCGAGGTTGGCGATCTGCACCGTGGTCCGGCCGCTTGCGGATGCCGTAGCGCCGTCGAGCACCAGGCGGTCGGACGGTCCCGTGCCGTTGAGCACGGTGCCGAGCCTGAGCACGCCGTTGTTCCCGACGTACGCGCCCGTGACCGTGAGCGTGGTGCCCGCGGTTGCGCCCACGAGCGAGAGGGTACCGCTGTTGGCCAGCGAGGCCACTGTCTGGCTGAAGCCTGCGAGGTCCAGCGTGGCGCCCGAGGCCACGCTGTGGGCGGAGGCCGCGCTGAAGGTGTTGGCGGCGCCCGCCCTGAGCGTGCCCTGCGCGATGTTGGTGGCGCCGGTGTAGTTGTTGGCGCCGGACAGCGTCAGCGTGCCCGTGCCTTCCTTGGTGATGAAGCCGCCGCCGCTGATCGCCCCGCTCAGGGTCGCGTTGAAGGCACCGGTGTCGATGACCGGATCGTTGTTGCCCGTGAGCTGGATCGCGTTGGCGATCGTCAGCCCGTCGGCGCTGAAGCCCAGGGTGGTGCCATCGTCCATCGCGAGCGCGCCGGTGCCCAGCGCCTGGCTATGGCCGAGGTTGAGCCGGCCCTGCTTGAGCGCGGTGCCGCCCGTGTAGGTGTTCGCGCCCGAGAGCGTGAGCGTGCCTGTGCCCACCTTCACCAGCGAGCCGCCGGTGCCCGAAATCACGCCCGAGACTTCGGTGTCGCCGTTGAGTCCGCCCGTACTCAGCGTCTTGGCGCCGAGGATCACATCCCCCGCGCCGGACAGCGAGCCGATGGAGATTCCCGCCGCCGTCAGCGAACGGATGCGCAGGCGTCCGCCCGCGTTGTTGACCACGGTGGCCTGATCGGCGGTCGCGCGGCCGAAGATGTCGATCAGGCCGCCGCTTTCGTTGATGAAGGTCGCCTGGCCCGCACTGGCGTCGTCCAGCAGATTGATCTGGCCGCCGGCGAAGTTGGTGATGCGCGCGCTGCCGGCCGTGGCGTTGGACACGATGTTCGTCAGTCCGCCGCGATTTTCGATGACGGCGTTGCCGGCGGAGGCGTTGTCCCTGAACTCGGCCGACGCATCCCTGTTCATCACGAGGCGGGCATTCCCGGCCGAGCTGCTGCCGCCGAACTGCACGAAGCCGGCGTTGTCCGTCGGCAGGGGCCCGCGCTCGGCGGCGGTGATCGTCAATCCGCCCGCGTCGGCATTGCCGCCAAAAAGCAGCGAGGCGTTGCCGGCCACCGACACCGGCCCGGTGCCGAGCGCGCCGGTCGCCAGCGCCTGCAGGCTGCCCGCTGCCACCGAGGTGCCGCCCGTGTGCGCATTGGCCGCGCCCAGCACCAGCGTGCCTTGGCCGGTCTTCAGGAGCGCTCCGTCGCCCGAGACTTCACCGTTCAGCGTCAGCGTACGGACCAGGTTCACATCGAAGGTGCCACCTCCCGGGCCCAGTGCGACCGTGCGGGTGGCGGTGGTGTCGCCGGTGACGTTCAGCGCGCCGCCGTCGAGCGTGAGCCCACCGCTCGAATTGCCGAGCGCACGATCGTCGGCGATGGAGAGCGCGCCGCCACGCACGGACCAGGGCGTCAGGCCGGTGTTGATGCCGGTCAGCGTCCAGGTGCTGGCACCGGTCTTTTCGTAGCGCGCGAAGCCGCTGTAGGTGCCGGCGTCGAGCGAAGTGGTCCCGTTGGTCGTGTCGCCCGCCAGCCTCAGCACGTTGCCGGTGCCGGAAACCACCCTCAGCAGGCCGGTGATCGTCGAGCCGGCACGCAGTTCGAGCCGGTTGTCGTTGCCGGTGATCCGTACCGCGTCGCCGCGCGTGGCACCGTCGCCGCCCATGCCGGCCGTCAGCGTCCCCGTGTTGACGATGGTGTTCGAGTCGCCCCGAACGCGCAGCGCGGCACCACCCACGCCGAAACGCACGGCGATGCCGCCGGCACCGCCCGCGCCCCCCGTCAGCGAGCCGGTGTTGGAAACCGAGTTGTTGCTGGACTCCAGCGCGAGGCCCGCGCCGCCCTCGCCGCCGAATGACGACGTCCCGGTGAACCCGCCGCTGACGGTGCCGATGCCTCCGGCACCGCCGACGGACGCGCCGCTGTTGGCGACGGTCGCGCCGCCGCCTTGCAGCACGATGCCGTCGCCGCCACCACCGCCGCCGCCGGCCCATTGGCCAACACCACCCGCGCCGCCGTTGCCGCCGATCGTCTGCCCCACATTGTTCAGGTTGACGCCGGCCGCCGTGGACTGCAGGCCCGCGCCGCCACCGCCACCGCCGCCGGCCAGCCGCGCGACGCTGCCGGCACCGCCATTGCCGCCCCGCAGGATGGTGCTGCCGGACACGGTGATGCCCGTGTCGGATGTGTACACGGCAGCACCGCCGCCACCGCCGGCGCCACCGCCGTAGACCGGATCCCCATCGGGCGTGCCGTCGGTTCCCGAGCCCCCCGTGACCGAGCCGGCCACGCTGGTCGCCCCCACGGCACCGCCCGTTCCGCCAAGCCCGCCCCCGCCGATGCCGCCATCGCCCCCCGTGCCGCCTGACGGAGCCAGGCCGTTGGTCTCGGGGAACTCGCCGAGGCGGCCGCCGCCGCCGCCGCTGCCGTTGCCTGCGCCGCCCTGGCCGCCTGTGCCGCCAAGGCCGACGAAGGTCTCGCCGCCCGCAGCCTGAGCCCAGGCACCGCCGGACACGGCGACCAGCGTGAGCAGGCACGCGGCCGCCGCGAGCCGCTTCGCTTTGCGGCTTCCTTCGACTGTCGAGCGCCGCGCAGGCGATGCAGCAAGCTCCGACACGGCCTGCCAGACACCCAACACGCCGTTCCACACAACGCGATAAGTACGGTTCATTCCGACGATCCTCGACAAATGCGCAAAAACGGGCGCAATGTAACATTTGCAACAGACGATTCAACTACCCGAAAGTAGTAATAGACATCGCCGCCGTTTCTGCTGCGGGAGATCGTTTGCCCCTAAGACGCCAAGGCCAACCTGCTGCCCCTGCCCAAACTCCTCTTCAAAGCAAGGGCGTCGCCTACCCGGCGGACTTCGACGTGGTGGGCGCTGCCAGCTATATCTGCGCCTGTCGCAGCGTGCACTTCCGCGCTCGGCACCAGCAGGTACCGAGCGGCTGCTATTTGCCGATGTCTATGTCTGCAAAGGGCCAAGGCTGTGTAGAAACATGCCGTATTGCCACGTCGAAGGCGGCTGGCTCGCCAAACTCATCCAGTGCTCTGGTGCTCAGAACTCGCATTTCGCGGCTTCGTGACGCTCCTTGTGCACACGTCAGAAGACACACAGGGACTCATTCCCCCGCCATCCACTCACATGCGTTGCAGGATGATGGCGAGCAGTGCGCGCACACGGTGGCTGTGCAGGCTCTTCCAGTCACGTTGGACTTAGTTGATGATTTCCCCCATGCCCTCCTGCACACGGCGCCGCAGTTCCCGAATGAACTCGGCATCGAAGGTCTCCCAGGAATCGATCTCACCGATGACTTTCAACGGATGCCGACTTCTGTATGAGCGCGTCGGATTTCCAGGAAACTTCTTGTCCGTCACGTTGGGATCGTTCTCGAATTCGCCGGTCGGCTCGACGACATAGACCCGTGGCTTGCCGGGGCCCTTCGCAATCTCAGCGGCCAAGCCGGCGCCCTTGCTCGGCGCTGTAAAGTAGATGTGATTCATCACGAGGCCGTCCTTGTAGTTGGACGTGAATCCCGCGGTGAGCAGATCGCCCACGCGCAGATCCGCCTTCGTGCCGTGAAAGAACGGTCCCGAGTCCAACACTGTCATAGAGGAACGCAGGTCTCTTTCACCGAGGGCGTCGGCCTACGCCCCGCTTCGATCCATCGGCACGCACCCCGGCACCGCCTCATCGCAGGTGCGGCGGCCGCAGATCGCGGCATCCGCGTGCCGAACGCTGTCTGCGGAACGACACTCATCTTTCGTCAACGCGCCATTGCGCTTTCGTCGGCCAGCGCGGCGGGTCGCCCGATCGGCGCTGCGGCCAGGCGTGGCACGGCGGGCACGTGCAGAATGCGACCAACAGCCGGATCCGGCCATAACCAGACACCCACGATGACCAGTCACCTGCCTGCTGCCTACCGAGCATTCATCAACGCGAACGGCGTGTTCGAGGGCTTCGTCGTCATGGATGACGAGGAGCAGTACATCATCCTTTGGGCCGAGGACGAGGTGACTACCGCCAACGTTGAGATGGAAGTTGGCGCATACGCTCCGGGCTTCGTGGCGTTCGCCGGGAATGGTGGTGGTGAAATCTACGCCTTCGACGAGGCCGGCGCCGTCTTCATGCTGCCGATGATTGGAATGGCACCAGACGTTGCCATCAAAGTAGCTGATGACTTTCCCGGGCTTGTCCGAGGCTTCCAGCGTGGGGCTGCCCTCGGGACCTGACGCTTGCCCCACCGGCTACAGTCGGCCAAAAGCGGAATTCGCCATGAGCATCCAATTTTCTCAGGAGTGCCCGACAGACGTCTCTCCTTGGCTACAGTTGGCGATCCTGTCGAACCAAATGCATCGGTGAAAGATCTAGCATAAGAGAGCAGATGTTTTTGTTCGGCATCTCAGTCCTCGGGATTTGCATTGTGCTTTTTCTGGTGTTCGTGAGCTACTTCATCAAGCGGGTTGCGCCGGAGGAGCCCGCCGCTGCTGTCAAGCGGCAGCTGGACGCCGCCTCGGTCGTGCGTTCAGTCCTGGAGGCGTACAACAGAACGGGCCAAAACCTCTGTCGACCTGCCCATTGTGTAAACAGCCCATTGAACTGAGGGTCAAGACCTCGGAAAGCTTGGTGCGACTAAGCTGTTTCTGTGGAGCGTGCGATGGCACCTATCACGTAGCTGACTCCAAGTTACCGCAGTAGTTCAAGCGCAGTTCATGTTTCGGCCAGAACCGGTCACTCAGCGATGAACCAGAATCTACCCGGAAGCGGACGGTGGCCGCGTCACACACCGAGTTCAAGGACTTCCAGTGTTCGAAATCTTTAGGGATGCGTTCCAGCGAGACAAGCGCAAAGACCTCACTTCCGTGGGAACCGCTCCGAGGTCGGGGAACTTGGAGGTGGACCAGCTGTTGGAGCAGTACGGGGGAAGCTCTTTCGACCAGGGCATATATCGCGTCATTTCAGCTGGCGCCGTAGCGCGTTGGGCCAAGCGGGCGACCAACGCGTTTCCTGGTTTCGCAGGCCGAGTCACACCGTTCGGAGCCGATTGGCTGGGCCGACTGTTTGCGCTGGACTCAGGTCGTCGCGTCGACGGCAGACCGGCAGTCGTGATGCTGGAGCCGGGAACGGGGCAAGCGCTTGAAGTGCCCTGTCATCTCGTTGCGTTCCATGACGCCGAACTCGTCGAGCACAGGGAAGAGGCGCTGGCCGAAAGCTTCTACAAGCAATGGCGATTAGCGGGCGGTGCTGCGCCTCACATCAGCCAATGTGTCGGTTACAAGCGGCCTCTCTTCCTGGGAGGCTCTGACACAACGGACAACCTTGAACTCGTGAACCTTGAGGTGTACTGGGAGATTTCGACGCAGTTGCTCGACCAGACTCGAAATTTGCCCATCGGCACCCGCGTGAACGACATCAACATTCGTTGAGAATGCTGCCGCCCGTCCAGAGATGGCGCTATCAGCCAAAAGCGGCCTGTCGGCCTCGGCCCTTGAAAGCGCGTGCGCGCTGACCGAGTCTTAGATAACAATCGACTAAGTGCCGTCTTTTGGCGTCGGCATATAAGAATCCGAATTGACAGAGGGAAACATGGACGCCGCATATCTCAGGCAATACTACGACCGCCTTGAAACCGACGAGTTGATCCGTCTTCGCTCGACTGACCTGACGCCTGAGGCCAAGGTCGTGCTCGAAGCTGAATTGGCGTCGCGGGATGTTGCGCACTCTTTTTCTACAGTGCCTGCCAGCGCCTCTGCGCTGCGCCCGCTCGACCAGTCATTGCTGGCTCCGCTGTGGAGGCGATTTGTAGCTGCGACACTCGACTATGCCGGACTCTTCTTCGTGCTGTTCGGTGTGAACTTCCCAATATATCTGTACACCCCGAAGACCTTCTCTGATTTGGTTGGATACGCATCCATCGGGGTAGCCTTGGCATACTTGTTTTTCAAGGATGGCCTGAACGGTCAAAGCTTCGGGAAGCGACTCCTCAAGATCAAGGTTTTGGAGAGGGCTACAGGTGACTCATGCAGCCTGCCTCGCTCTCTAGTCCGCAACGCGTTTAATGGACTGGGCTTCATTGATTGGCTATTTGCCCTCGGCCGTGAAAACAGACGCCTCGGCGACCATGCTGCAGGCACATACGTTGTGAACGCCTAAAACACCTGTCGTCGGTGCGGAACAATTCGATGTTCTAGATGGGCTACTTTGGGAGGCCGGACACGGCCAGGACCGGACGTTCCCGAAGCGCGTGCGCACTGACCACGCGACGGAACAACAATCGGCCAGGCATCAGCGGCTTTTCAGTTCCCTCCAGCGCGTCGATAGCAATTCGCACCGAACCGGTCAGCGCGCAGGATCCATGCGCAGCCGGTACGCCACGCCATCGCGGCCAGGGTCGGCGCCGCCATGCAGGCCATCGGCCTGCACCTGCACGCCGTGCACCCAGCCGATGGTGTAGTTGTACGGGTTGCGGCCGATGGCGTAGCCCTGTGCTTCCAACGTGCGAGTGGTGGATCGGGGAACGCGGTTGCACACGTCGATGGCGTTGCTGGTGGAAGAGAAGCGCGGTGCCGACACGGCAGCTTGCATCTCCATGCCGTGGTCGATCACGTTGACCAGCACCTGCAGCACGCCCATCGCGATCTGCGTGCCACCGGGCGCGCCGAGCACCACGTCGAGCTCGCCGTCCTTGAAGGTCATCGTGGGGCATGACGAAGTGAAGCGGCTCTTGCCCGGCTGGATGCTGCCGGCGCGGCCCGGCCGCGGGTCGAACACGCCCATGCAGCCGTTGTACAGAAAGCCCATGCCGGGGGTGATGACGCCCGAGGGCATGGCCAGCGAGTGGGTCAGGGAGACGGCGTTGCCGTCGGCGTCCACCACACTCAGGTGGGTGGTGTCGCGCGGCACGGCCGCACCGGGGTTCACGCGCTCCACGTTGAAGCGATGGCCGGTGCGGATTTGCTCGGCCACGTCGCGGGCCATGTCCTTGGACAGCAAGTGGTCCAGCGGCACGTCGAAGAACTTCGGGTCGCCGATGCAGCGGTCCTTGTCGATCGTGGCCTTCTTCATGGCCTCGCACACCGTGCGCAGGTAGGCGGGACTGTTGTGCTCCAGGCTCGCCAGATCGAAGTGCTCGAGGATGTTGAGCATCTCCAGCAGCATGGCGCCGCCGCCCGGTGGCTGGTTGGTCGTGATGGTGCGGTCGCGGTAGCGGCCCACCAGCGGCGCGTTGCGCTGCACCTCGTAGCGGGCCAGGTCCTCGCGCGTGATCAACGCGCCCAGGGACTGCAGGTGCGCCACCATCTTGTGCGCCAGCTCGCCCTCGTAGAACGGGCGCGCGCCTTCCTCGGCAATCTGACGCAACACGGCGGCCATGCCTTCGTTGCGCAGCGGCGCACCGATGGGCTTGGGGCGCCCGTCGGGGCGGCAGTACAGCTGGCGGCTGTCTTCGCAGTACTGCAGCCGCTCCAGGTTGCCGACGCGGCCCATGGTGGGCTCGTCGGTCCAGAATGCGTGCATGCCCGGGCGCACGAAGTAGCCGTCCGCGGCCCAGCGGATGGCGGGCTCCACCACTTGCCGCCACGGCAGACGGCCGTGCGCTTGGTGCATGGCTTCCAGGCCCTTGAGCGTGGCGGGCGTGCCGATGGACTGGGGGCCGATGTCGTTGACGCGGCCCTTGAGGATGAAACCGAAACCGTCCTTGGTCTCGCCCTCCAGCAGGTGCTCCCACATGTCTTCCCTGGCCGCCAGTGGCGCGGGCGAGTGGAAGTCGAAATACTCGTGCACCTGCGCGCCCGGCAGGTACACGGCGGCGGTGCCAAAACCTGCGATGCCGCACATCAGCGGATCGACCACGGTCTGCGCCAGCGCGGTGGCCACGGCGGCGTCCACCGCGTTGCCGCCTGCGCGCAGGATGTCGATGCCGGATTCAGCGGCCTCCGGCTGCGGGCAGACCACCATTGCTTCTTTTTTCATGACTTGTGTTGCGCGTCGCCGGCTTACTTGGCGCTGAGGTTCAGCGCCCCGAGCGTGGGCCCCCAGGCCTTGGCATCGCGCGCCGCCGTCTCCATGACGAGCGCGGAGGGCCCTGACATGGCAATCACGCCCATGCTCTTGAGCTTTGCCTGCACCTCGGGGCTGTTGTGGAAAGCCGCCGTCGCCTTATTGAGCTTTTCCACGATCTCGGGCGGCGTGCCGGCGCGTGACACCACGGCGCTCCAGCCCATGTTGTCGAAGCCCTTCACGCCCAGCTCGCCAAGCGTGGGCACGTCGGGCAGCTCAGGGGTGCGCTGCGGCGACAACACGGCCAGTGGATTGAGCTTGTGGTTCTTGATGTGGGGCAGCGCCGTGCCATACACCGGTGACATTACTTCGGTCTGCCCACCGATGGTGGCCAGGATGCCGTCCGCCTCGCCCTTGTAAGGGATGTGGGTCATCGAAATGCCCAGGGCATTGCTCACCAGCTCGACCGCCAGGTGGGTGGAGTTGCCCAGGCCGGCGGACGCGAAGTTCAGCTTGCCCGGCGCCGCCTTGGCTTTTTCCGTAAGGTCCTTGAGCGTCTTGATGCCCGTGGCCGGGTTGGCCGACAGCACGAAGGGCACCGTGGTCAGCATGGTCACGCCCACGAAGTCCTTCTCCGGGTTGTAGGGCAGCGGCTTGTAGGTGAACTGGTTGAGCACCATCAGCGACACGCTGCCCAGCAGCAGCGTGTAGCCATCGGCCGGCGCGTTCAGCGCCGTCTGCGCGGCAATGATGCCGCCCGCGCCGGGCTTGTTCTCCACCACGATGGTGGTGCCGATGGCCTTGCCTGCGTGATCGGCCCACAGGCGTGCGATCGTGTCGCTGCTGCCGCCCGGGGCCTGCGATACGACCAGACGCACTGGCCGGCTGGGGTAGGAGGCTTGCGCGTACGCGGTTGTGGCGGTGGTGGCCGCAGTGATCGCGGCGGCCGCGACCGCGACACCCATCAGGATCTTGGAGACGTTCGTGATTGCTTCAGGCACAGGAATTCCTCTGAGGTCTGGCATAAAAAGATGAAGTAATTTTCATGACAACCCTGTCATCTACCTAGTGAAAATGCAAAATGGAGTCATGAAGGTTTACTCATGATCGAGCGTGCAGAAGGCCTCTCCTGGGCGCGAGGCATCAAGGTGCGGCATCTGGAATCCTTCCTGGTGCTGGACGAGGCGGGCACCCTGACCGAGGCGGCGGCGCGGCTGCACATGACGCAATCTGCCATGTCGCACTGGCTGGCCGAGCTTGAGCGCGTGGCAGGCACGCCGCTGGTGGTGCGCGGGCGCAAGGTGCAGTTGACGCCTGCGGGGCATCTGCTCAAACGGCTGGCCATCACCGTGCTGGGAGATGTCGTCCGCACCGGCCGCGAGATGCATGCGGTGGCTGCGGGACTCGTGCCGCGGCTGAACGTGGGCAGCGTCTGGGCGGGCATCGCCGGCGGCCTGCCCGAAGCTGTGACCGCGTTCCAGCAGCGCCATGCCGATGTGGCAGTGTCTATTCACGAGGGGTTGTTCGACGATCTGCTCAAGGGCCTGGACACGCGTGCCATGGACGCCGTGATCGGCGTTCTGGATGCAAGGGCGCACCAGCCGCAGCTCGCGCACCACGTGCTCTTCGACGACCACGTGAGCATCGTCATCGGCCAAGGCAGCAAGCACTGGGACAGCGAGCAGCCGCCGTGCTTTGCCGACGTGCTGCGGGAGCAATGGGTGATGCCGCCCCTTGGCACGCTCACTCGCATCCAGATGGATGCCTACCTCATCGAGCAACAAGCATCGTGGCTGGTGCCCAAGGCAGAAACCGCCTCGCTGGCCATGATGCAGGCACTGCTCCAAAAGGGCGACTATGTCGGCGTGTGTGCGGAATCCATGGCCGATCACCTGGCCTCACTGGGGCTGCTAAAGAAGATCGCCATTGATTCGCACATCCGCTTCGGGCCGATCACCGTGGTTTGGAACCGGGAACACATCTCGGCCACTCTCATGGATTTCATCGACTGCCTGAAGGCGCATGCGCGGAGCTTGCCTGCCGCGCCAGTTCAGGCGCCGCCCAACGCTTAGCGACGGCCGGTGCGGTCTGATCGGTGCGGCGTACTCGCGGGTCCAGTTTGGGAACGACGTGCGGTTCGGTTCGCCCGACTTGGATAGTTCTGCCAACAAGATCGCGACCGACTAGCTTTGCTCCGCCAGGTGCCGCTTTGCCATTGAGATCCAAAGATCAAGCACTGGCTCGTTGGGATCAGAAATGTTCAAGGTGTCGTAGAGCGCCATCCCTCGCAGCACGCAAAAATTGAGCCTCAAGAACGTCGAAGCCTTTTCGAGGTCGCCGTCCAACCCCGCGATGCGCCGGAACATGTCATCACGCGCGACCGTCCACGTCGCGCCGAGCCCCACTCGATCCCTCGCATCGATGATCGCCTGGGCGCGGGGCCGCATGTGGCGATGGTGTTGACGCGGGTCAATGGGTACGCGGCCGAGTGTGAACGCACGTTCTTCACTACCAGCCCGACGCAGGAGGAGCGCGAGCGTTTCGCGACCATGGTTCGCGCCCGAGAGGTCGCTTTCAAGATGATTCGCCCCGGCGTAGCTTGCGCAGAAATCGACGCCTCGGTCAATGCGTTCTTGAACGCTGAGGGCTTTGGAGATTTTTGGACTCGGCTGCATCGATGCGGGCACGGCTTCGGGCTGGGCAACCATGAGCCGCCGTGGATCGCTGTTGGCAGTAGTCACGTCTTGGCCGAGAACACGCTGGTGTCCGTCGAGCCGGGAATCTATGCCAGCGGCGTTGGAGGCTATCGCCATTCCGATACCGTTCTGGTAACGCGCGATGGCTACCGCTGCCTCACGCAAGTCCCCACCGGGATCGAGGCACTGGTCGTTGGCAAGAAGAACTTCCGTCATCGAATTGCGAGCTACCTGACACGGCGCACCTTGGGTCTGTCGGCTGCAAGCTCCTCCTGAGCCTCCCATGGTCGATCCCAAGCGATTGGTTGCTGATCTGCATGTGGCGGCACCTCCCAAGACGTCCGGATGGCAGACTGCGACAAGCGCCTTGGACCTGGCGCTGCGGCGTTATCCCGGCCACAGGCTGTTCACCATCCTGGCCATCGATTGGGCCCGCAACGAGAACCAGCGGATCTACTCCAGTGCGCCCGAGAGCTACCCCTGTGGGGGAGCCAAGCCGCTTGTTCCGACCAGCGAGTTCTACCAAGAGGTAATCCTTGGAGGCCGTGCTCGGATCTGCCCTGACCGCGAGGCATGCCGGCGTGCGTTTCCAGACTACCCGCTGATCGCATCGCTCGGATGCGAATGCGCCGTCAACGTACCGGTTCGACGAGGAGGCGCCACCATCGGCTCTCTGAATCTGCTCCACATTGGCGGCTGGTACGACCCCGAAATGCTTCCCCCGCTGATGCTGTTCGCGGATTACGCGTCAGCCCTCCTCGTTCGTCACCCTTTTGGAGTGCAAGCATGAAGATCTCTCGCCGACACGCCGCATCTGTGACCATCGCCGCACTTGGCCTGCTGCCGCTCGCGGCCCGGGCGCAAGCCAATGACGCAGCCGTCTATCCAACGAAACCGATCACGATCGTCTATCCGTATGCCACTGGCAGTGCTTCGGACACTTTGGCTCGCCAGGTCGCCGATGTAATCTCAAAGTCGCTGGGTCAACCCGTCATCGTTGATCCCAAACCGGGCGCAGGGGGATCCACCGCTTTGGAAATGGTCACGCGGGCACCTGCCGACGGCTACACGCTGGTGCTGTCCGCCAGCGGCACCATGGCCGTCAATCCGCACATTTACAACCTTAAGTACAAGCCTGTCGAAGACCTCGCCTCGATAACTATCCTGGCCGAGATTCCGTTTATCGTCGTCATCAACAGTTCGTTTCCTGCGCAGAACTTGAAGGAGTTCATCGCCTACGCGAAAGCCAATCCTGGCAAGGTGAGCTTCGCCAACGCCGGCATCGGAACTCAGGCTCATCTGACACAGGTGATGTTCATGAAGGCGGCGGGAATCACGGCCAACATCGTTCCGTACAAGGGCGGCGTGCCGGCCAGCACCGATCTCTTGGGAGGGCATGTTGACGCCATGATCGACAACGCAGCCGCTCAAGTGGCGAACGTTCAAGCTGGCAAGGTCCGCGCGTTGTTCGTCACGACCCAGGAACGCAATGCCTCGCTGCCGCGCGTGCCAACTGCAGACGAAGCTGGACTGCCAGGCTTCGTGACCTCTGGATGGTTCGGCCTTGCCGCCCCCAGAGGCACTTCCCAGGCCATCATCGACAAACTCAACGCAGTGATTGTCAAGGGCATGTCCCAGCCAGAAATGCGCAGGAAGATGATCGAAGCAGGCTGGATGCCTCTAGGCGATTCACCGAGCGATGCGACAACCCGCGCTCGGGGCGATCTCGCGCGCTTCGGGGCGCTGGTCCAGCAGATCGAATTGAAGAAAGAATGACCCGCGCATGTCGTGCGAGCTCGGCTTTTTAGGAGCGTATCAATGACCACCAATGCTCAACTCTCTCGGCGCGCTTGGATGAGAACAGCGGGAGTTCTCTCTGTATCTACGCTCGCGGCAAGCGGAACAAGCAGTGCAGCACAGCTTTCGACGTCCAAGCTTTTTTATACCGATGTGGGCTCCGGGCAAAACGTCATGTTCCTGCACGGTTGGGCTTGCGACTCGCATGACTGGAGTTGGCAGCTCCCTGTATTCGAGTCGAAGTACCGAGTTGTTTGTGTCGATTTGCGAGGTCACGGGCGGTCAGCCGCGCCTGAAACGGGATACACGCCGCAAGAGTTGGCCTCAGATGTTGAAGCGCTGATCGAAAACAAGTATGCGGGTCAGAAGTTCGTGCTTGTGGGTCACTCAATGGGAGGTCAAATCGCCGCGATTCTCGGCGCCAGGCGACCCGACCTGGTCAAGGCGATCGTGTCGGTCGATGGGACCTTGGGCGTACCAGCAGGGGCGCAGCCAACGTACGAGAAGCTAAATTCGGACATCCAGGCTGGGGTCCCTGGGGAGGTAGTCCCCGCCGTTTTCAGCGGGCTCTACTCGTCAGAGTCTGAGCGAGCGGTAATCCGCTGGCACACGCGACGCATCCAAGGCATGCCGGCTCATGTGCTTCGCCAGTCCATAGGCCCGCTATTTCTGGGACCCGACCAGGTTGCCATGGGGCCGACGAGCGAAGCGTTGTGCCGCAGTCTGACGATGCCCGTCTACTCCATGCACCGGTCCCAGGCGCGTGTGGACACGGTGGCTCCTTGGTTCAAGGCGCCGAAATCAATAACTGCGTTGTGGCAGGGCTCAGGCCATTGGATCATGCTTGACCGAAAGGATGCGTTTAATGCGGCAGTTACCGCTTGGATAGATGCCTTGTATTGACACACACCCACTCATGCGATCTGCGCAAGACGGGCTCGTGTAAGCCGGGCGAGCAACCGCTCTTCAAGGCATGAAGCGGCAACGGTCGGCTCTGCGCCTAGTGCGGGACTCTGGGCACGTGAAAATTGCAGAGCGCCTAAGCGCGCAATAGCGCAGCGGTGCTGCGAAAGTGAGGCGGCAGGATCGGGTTTGCGTGCCCAAGAAGCTCTTCGGCGGATTCTCGTTTGATGACAGTAGATCTGGCTTCATTCGCGCTTTTCCTGGTTGCTACAGCCTGATTGGACGATTGCAGTGGCACGGATCCCAATCGCGCACTTAGGCAAAAGCGCGCCGTGTGGCTCCGACCGGCTCAACCACTTCGCGCATCGAGCGACCGCTTTCGAGAAGATCGGACGGCGGCTCAGGGCCCGAAGCGGCTATACGCCTCGCTCCAAAGCTGACCTTCACTTTTGCGGCCGTTCAATGCTCCGGCATCGGACCGTAGTCGACCAGTTTGTAGCCAATTTCCCTGGCACCGAACGACCGGTGCAACCGTCGAAAAAGCGATTTTTCTCGTAGGGTCGAGGCTGGCTCGGAAAAGTCAACGGAGAAAATCGGTCGCGGCCACGACGCATGCTCCATGCGACTCATCGTCAATAGCTCGTCGGACAGTGCGAAACGACGTTTTGTTGTTTTGACGCCTGCGGCGGAGGTTTCTTCGCCTTCCCAAGACGAAAGCTGTCTGACTTCTGCGGCGTCACCGAAGGCAGCAAACACGTCCCCTTCGTTGTGTGCGGAGAATGTGAACTGCACGTAGCGTCGCTTCTTCGAATTCGGTACCAGACCTTCCGCATTCACCGCCGCGTCAGAGATGACGTCGGCCAGCCATTCGGCGAAGAGTTGCTTCGGCGCTTGCGTAGCCAGCTCAAGGTCGAACAGCACAAGTCGCTCGCCGGCGCTTGAAGGCACCACGGCCCACGTCCGCTCCGCCTGATCCAGCGCAAAGGGAAACGCATCCTCTGCTATCTCCCCGAAGATTTCCAGCAATCCATCCCTTGCCTGACGACATTCCCGTGCCTTCTCGAACGGCTGCAGGTCAATGCCTTTCCCAGCATAAGTGAGGTCCTGAACCAGCCCAACTTCGCGGTAGTAGTCCCGGAGCAATGGCGGCGCTTCAAGTCCAACTTCCGCCTCCATCGCACGAACTTCGGATTCCGTCAGGCCCTCGAGGTAGACGCTCCCTCTGGCGCCCCCCAATGAACGCAGCGCTGTTTGAACATGAGTTGAGTGTTGCATCTGGTTGAAGGGCTGGTCAGTTCAAGAATCGGCGATGTGCCGTCAACGGCTGGTTCTGGCCGACTGTAGCCTGTCGCGCCGCCGTTGTGAACGGGTCCTCTGCTGCCATGAACCCAGTCGTCACGACTGTCCGGTTCGCAGCAAAGCGAGCCTTCGAAGCGCCAAGCGCGCGCCTAAACTAGAGGCGATGACCTCATCAGTTTTTTCCGCCACCCGCACCGTGCTCCTCTCAAATCAGAGGTTCGCGGCGCTGCTCGATTTCGCCGTCACAGTCGGCAACTCGACGGCGGCCAATGCGGAAGAATTTGAGTTCGTGGCGCGCTTGGCGAGCAGTACCTGTGATATGTACCTTGGCTTCGATTTGTCGATCGAAGACTGCTTTCCGGCAGCTACTCAGCAAGACTTCTGGAGAAGAGTGTTCCTAGAGGTGGCAGCGCAGATCCGGAACGGCGCAATAGGCAACACGGATCCTCCAACGGATTGGCGCTCCAAGGCTGCTGATGACGCAGAGGCAATTGCTGGGATATTGACGACTCGACCCCTCTTAGCCTAAAGCGGTAATAGCCGTTGAATCGGCGACTGACCGGTTGTGGCCGACTGTAGCCGGTCGCGGCCTTGGAGCTTCGAGGGCGCTTTGGAGAAAGGGCCTCCGCTTCGAACCCGAATGGCTCCTCAGCCTTCAGATACAGTTGGACAGCATCCCTTCGCCGACCTCTCCAACCCTCACCCCCGGACATCACATGCAAGCGCTTGAAGTTCGACGCAATGGTCTGCCTGTTGTGAGGGCTGGAGCCGCAGACTCGTTGCTTGTTTCATTGCATCTGACCACCTTGGTCGATGGCGAGCACCCGGCCACCCTGCGCATCGGCGGGATGCGGGACCGTGGGAACGAGCGCCAGTCCCATACGCTGTGGATTGAAGAGATGGTCCTGGCCGAGGGTGACGAATTGCGCCTGACGCTTGTGAGTGTTGATGAAGCGACCTTGCCGACAGAAGATGTCGCCGCCGATTCGGAGGAGCACCTCGCAGAGCAGGCCGACTACGAGAAGGAACTGGCCGCAAATCCCCCTCAGCCGACGAAGCTGGAGCGCCGGCGCCCGAACGCGTCATTGCAGTTATCTGTCGGTGCAGAACCGTTCATTGTTGCCGGCTTCGGGAGCGACGGTGAGCTCCTTTCATTGGGTGCCACTTGGAACAGTTGGAGTCCGGAGGGTTTTCACCTCAATCTTTCGAGTTGCTCATGCGAGCAAGCGATTGCAAGAAAAGGAGGAAAAAACTGGTTCAAAGGCCGCGTGAGCCAGGGTGAGACAGTCGTTGTTCGCATCTGCGGATAAGGCGCTTCGCATCCCGCGACGGCCTGGTCCAATGGTTATAGGGCTGTCTCTTCCAGGCGCTGCGCGATAGCTTCATGCACCGCAGCTTTTTCTGGATCGACTGGATAGCCGTGGCTCCCACGGCGATAAAAGGTCGCAAGATATCTGTGGCCCGATGCCAAGCCACCCTCTGCAGATGAGGCGATCCACTTGGCTCCCGCAAGGTTGACTGCGGGATCATCATCCAGGATGAGCCGAGCTCCAACGAGGCACTGACTGAGCGGATCGCCAGCTTGCGCAGGTGCCAACAAAAGTTCGATCGCGTCCGACTCATTCTTCGGGACGGATTCGGTATGCCCGCTCATCATCAGCATTCCCAGCAAGGCCATTGCGGGAAGGTTTCCCTCCTGAACGAGATCGCGAAGCATCGCTACGCCTCGTTGTGGCTCGCTTTCCACTTGCCTACCGCTTATCAAGTGCGCCGCCAGCGCCGATTTCGCGTCTTGCGATCCACCGTTTGCAGCGACCTCGCACCACTCGAAGGCCATCTTCTCATCCTTCTGTCCGGTAAGGCCGACCGAGAAGACTACGGAAAGCACGCATTGAGCAACGACGTTGCCTTCTTCGGCTGACCGTAGACACATTGCTTGCGCGTCGGCAGATTGCTCGGGCAGAGAGAAGCCTTGCGCGCGCAAATACGAGGCTGCATGCTCTCGCGACATCGCATTCTTCATAGTTGCGGCCTTGTAATTAAATCGCACCAAACAATGCGATCTCGTTTGTGCGACTCATAGGTGTGCTTCACCAAAATTGGGAGCTGGTTTCGGATGTCTGCGTTTGGCCGACTGTAGCCGGTCACACTGCCGTCGCGAAGGGGGCCCAAAGCGGACTGACGACCTGCTCCGAAGCGGCCATTCGTCCTCCTGCGCCCAGAGGGACTATTTCCGGAACGCGCGCAGCACAAGATTGTTTAAAACGACGTCAACTTGTCCCTTCGACCTTGCTTGACCTTGCGAACTGTCCGAAGTGAGTACAGCGACAACACCCGAAGTCCGATCGACGTAAATGCGCTGACCATCGTCCGCGCCGGCGATGAACTCCGGCGAGGGACTACCGGTCGACGCAACCCACCATAGATAGCCGTAGCCCAGGTTCAGCGGCGCGCCACCGCTGCTCTGTTGTCGAGTTGCTGCTTCAGCGTAGGCGGACGACATCAGCGCCTTGCCGCTCCACACACCGCCTTGCAGATAGAGTTGTCCGAGCTTTGCCATGTCGCGGGCGGTCAGCTGCAGTCCGCTGTAGCCGAGTTCACCTCCGCCAGGGCCGTCGATGCGCCACAGGAAACGCTCAATCTGCAGCGGCCTGAAAAGATGCTCGCGCGCGAAGCTGGACATGCTTCTGCCCGTGGTGCGGACCAGCACTCTCGCCGCGATATGCGCAGTGCCGGGATTGAAGCTAAATGCGGCACCAGGATCGCTGACCAAGCGCCTTTGGAGTGCGAAGTCCAGGGGGAACGCCCACCTACCGATCTGTTTGACCGCCGTATCGAACCCGGCGGTCAAGGTTAGGACGTGCTCGAGGGTTATGGTTGTTGCTCTCGGATCGACACCGACACCGAACGCATTGGGGAAAAAGTCCCAGAGCGGCTGCTTGACGCTCTTGATATGCCCCTTCTGAAGAGCGATGCCGACCAATGTCGAGACGACGCTCGCGGTCGCGAAGCGCGCATCATGCAAAGTTGTTGCGCTAAGGCCCTCGCGATAGAACTCGAAAGCGAGTCGACCGTGCCTGAGGACAACGACGCTCCGGATACTTGGGTATTCCAGCGACAGCTTGCGCCGCATCTGATCGAGCGCTGCCGGATCCCTGCCGTCATTCGGCGGTACGGATCGTTCCCCGCCGCTGCTTTCGAAGTTGAGCTGCGCGACGGCCGCGCCCGGGGAAAGCAGCAGAGCCGCCATCAGCATGCGTCTTGGAACATGCGCGCTGACAGTCACTTGGCCGGGCTCGGTTTGGCAACGAGAGGGAAGATGGTCTCCCGGATGAGTTTCATCGCGTGTCCCCGTGCCTGGCTGCCCTCGGTGGTCGCCGCGGTGATGGCAATCACCAGATCTAGAGGTGGGTGGACCCACACAAGCTGTCCACCGAAGCCGCTTGCGAAAAATGTCCGACGTCCACCGGTAGAGGGTGTGAGCCACCACATATAGCCGTATGGTCGTTGGCTGTCGGAGGTTTGCCGCCGCACAGCTTCGCTCGCATATGCCTTCGAAACGATCTGTCGATCGTTCCACCTGCCCTCCTGAAGCATCAGTTGGCCGATCTTGGCCATGTCGCGGGTGCGCAGGCTCAAGCCGCTCGATCCATAGTTGTGGCCGTTTGGCCCCTTCTGCCAAGTGAACGCGTCGATGCCCAGCGGTGCGAAGAGATCTTGCTGCGCGAAGTCGGCGGCGCCGCGGACCGTAGCATTCTCCACGGCGATCGCAAGCAGGTTCGCGGCGAGGTTGTCGTAGAGAAACTCCACGCCCGGCTGTGCCTTCATCGGCCGATTCGCAAGTTGCTTCGCACTGTCTGAATCGGCTCTGCTCAATCGGCCCGGCACGACATACCCGGCCGTCATGGTGAGCAAGTGCTTGACAGTCGGTTGCCGATCGGGCTCGCGAGCAGTCGTGGTACCTGCGGGCAGCAGGGCTGCGACAGGTTGATCGAGCGAGCTTATGGCACCTTGATCCACAGCGATGCCCACCAGCAGCGAAAGGATACTCTTGGTCACTGACTCTGTGTTGCGGAGAGTGTCCTGGTTCGTTCCAGATTTGTAGTACTCGAAGAGGACTTGGCCCCCACGAACAACGACCACGCTTTCGACATCGGTGAACGTTTCGACGATCGTCTGGGGAAGATCGGCGAATGCGCGCTGCTGGTGCGCGAGGTCATTGTTCGATGGCGCGGCCGGCGCGCTGACCGGTGCTGCGGCGACCTGTGCGCCCGGCAACCAGGCGGCAAGAAGAAGGAGGGCCACGAGAGCATGCGAGATCGGGCCCTTTCGGCGGGTCGGAACGAGCATGCCGGCGCTGGTCTTGTCACGCGTGAGCGCCGACCTGCCGAGAGCTGTTGGTACGAGGGCTGAGCGAAGGACCGCGTTCATACGTCTTCTTGAGAGTAGGACGATGCAATTGTCCGCGCTGCACCTTAAGGCCGGCCAAAGATGAGACCTAGGGGCGAGGGGACCAACGTGAAACTGCGTTGACGATTGCCTCGGTGTACTTTGGTTGGATGCTGACCCATTCTGAGCCATTGCCGCCGGAAAGCTAGCCGGGCCAAACGAAGTTCCGGTTTTGGCCGCATTCTGTCCTTGCTGGCGAGGTCAGGAAAAGACGAATGTCAGAACCGCGAACATGGCCAAGATGAATATGAAAGCCAGCCCGTCGAAAAGCATGACGCTACGGGCGACAAGGCGAGGCAGGCGCGCGGCGAACGTTCGCAATCGATCTGCGGACGGATGGCCGCGAGGATACATCGCCGCTACGACCAAGCAGCCAATGAGGACCAGTGCGCCGAGCGACAGTGCCACGGCCGCGAAGGCCAGCAGAAACCCAAACGCAGGAAAGTTGTTCATCAGTTGGTGCACCCTGAGTGCTTGCGAAGGTCCGATCTGGCCGAGTGCGGGCTCTGCCTTAACGGACTCGAAGTCGCCTCGAGATCGAGAGCAAGGACGCAGCTAGCGCACTAGACATCGAGCGCTCGCTGCCTGCGGATTTGACGTTTCTCCTCAGCACTAGGCGGCTTGTAGGCGTCGGAACGGCGTCGCCGGAGGGACTTTATCGCGGCAGATCTTGCGCGCATCGCACCAGGATCGGTCACCGTCTGGGCTTCTGCCCACTCCAATGAAGCTTCGATGGGCGCCCCTCTCAACGCGCACAGGCAAAGCGTCTGCTGATATGCCGTCCCGGAGGCGGAGAATGTTCTGATCACGAGCTCTTGCAGTTTTTTCTGTTGTTCTTGCGGCGGCACCAACCCGTCATCGAAGCTCGTCAATCCGCTCAACGCGCCCAGCGCTCGCCAGAACGGATCATCTGGATCGTCCGATAGAGCGGTGGTCGACATGCAGTAGTCCAACAACACCGTTACGCTAGATTCAGCGCGAACTTCACTTAAAACCGCAATGGCAAATGTTGCGAGCGCTCGATCGGCGAGCAAATGCTTCAGTGAAGCGATGCCGCCGCGGCCGTAGCCGACGCAGACTGCAGCCCACCGCGCGAGCGGCGTTACTCTTTTTCCGTCTGCCAGCACGCCGTCCTGGTGCCATCCATGCTGCTTGCAGAGCCGCTCAATCTCATCAGCACCGTCCGCGCCGTAAGCAACTGAGAACCGAATCAAGTCTTCCGGATGAACCGTGCCACCGTAGGACGGTGGGCCGGATCCCTTGGCGGCCTTGCGGGCAAGATCATTGAATTTCATGGGAATTCGGCGGGCGTGCTTGCAGCGATTATGTCGTTCGCCAGCTGCCATCTAGGCCAACGTGGCGAAAGTCTGCTTTTGGCCGTAACGAGCCGTTGAGGTCGAAACATCGAAACGTTCAACCATACAGGTGACGCCGCCGCCGGCCAGGTGCGTCAATGACCAAGACCCCGATACCTGGGCGCAATTCCTACACCGGCAATCCCGTTTAGCCCACGCCACGGCATCGCCACGAGCATTGAATCTTGGCTTCTTGCCGAAATGATGAAAAGGAGCAGGCATGGCCTCGGAACTCGTCCTCAATCGCGATGCGCAGCGACTTGGAGCCAAGAGTCTTCTCGTCGGTCGGAAATGCGAACAGGCACTGCTGGTTCACGGCGACCGCGGCGAACTCCTCGCCGCCCAAGTTCTCCTTGAGCATCTCGTAGAAGTTGCCAAGCATCAGCGCGCCGGCCGGCGCCATCCAGTTTCCACGAGCCATCCCGATGTTCGTTCCATCGATGAGGGTTGCCCCGCCGAGTTGAAATTCCTCTGCTTGAAAGGCTTTTGCCAGGTTGTTCGCAGCCACCTCGAAGGCGTCTTCCGCTGTTGGGAAGCAGACGAACGACTCTGAATGGTGAATCGCTGAGCTGACCGGATGCTCCGCGAATGGAGCCACTCCACCTTCGTGAGCCGGCGCGCGAAACTCGCAGTAGCTCGCCACTTTTCCCGCGAGTCGTGCGACACGCAAGCAGTCACTCCTCGCGTGACGTCGCTTCTTGCTGAGCCTCGGCCGTTCCCCAATGCTGCAAGAACTCGATCTCATCGGCCTTACTCAACTTGCCTTGCGCCCGGTACACAAGTGCCGTCATTACAGCGCCTGCTTGCACCGGTCGGTCTTCAGGCTCGCCAACGCCTGAATCGCTTTTCCATTTCTTCGGGAACGTCGGCCACGAGCAGGTGGCTTGGCTCATCATATGGAAGCCTGTTTCCATGAACCCCGGCTTCTGCTCCAGACCGTACTGGCGCGCGTCGGGCTTGCCGCAATAAGTGGTGTAGTCCGGGTGCAGGTAGCGGGCAATGCCCTTGTAGGTGGCAGACGCATCGGCCGGAACGTGATCCACCGAAGGGCCAACCTCCATGTATTGGCGGATGTACTCCCAGAGATAGGCTGCATCTTGCGGACCCGGCAGACCGGGTCCGACAAAAACACAGTCTTCTCCTTGCGCACTCGGATCATTGGGGTCGAATGGCGGGTGATAGAGCGCAAGCGCCTTGATGGTCTGCTTGGCGCTGGCGCTGGTACCTTCCGGCTCGAACAGCGCCACCATCCGCTCCCAGTTCAACACCACATTGCCGCCGCAGTAGTCCGGGCGCAGCACGTACACCTTGCGGGTGAGCCGATTGAAGCGAACACGACCCCGCGCATAAGTGAAGAAACAGGTGCGCATGCCCATGTAGTGGAACCAGGCGAAGATCATGAAGGCACTGGCCAACGCAAGTGGAAAAAGGAGGAACCAGCCTAGCCACAGATCCGTTGACGAAACGCGATCACTGACGACGAAGAAGAAAATGATCTGGTCGAAAAGCAACGGATGAACTGCCAATCCGTACCACATCCAAATAAGCACGAGGGCGGGCAACAGAACAAAGAGATTGCCCATGCCAGCACGCCATTGCAAATCCCACCCCGGATTGCATAGTTCCAAGTATGCGTCGTTCTGGGCATAAGCGGCTCGGCCCGGCATTGCGATCCCGCGCGCGCCGGAACGCTGCGCCGGCCAGTGCTTCTGGCCTTCCAGGTTGATGTGGGCACGGCCTTTTTGAGGAGTGCGGCGCCAGGCAAGCCAATAACTATTTTCGCGAACAAACATGAAGGGTTCTCAAGCGGGTTGCAATTCGGCTTGCACGTTGCTCAGCTCCTGCAGCGTCTCTTGAAGGTCGTTGTGAATGGGTTTCTGGCCTTTACGCTCCTTGTTCAAAGGAATGTCACGTAGCCAAGTAATCCACTTCTCCTCGCTCAGAAAGAGGATCGCGATGGTTGCGCCTATGACCAACACGGCGCCTACCAGGCCGAGCACAACGGCGGCGGTAGCCCAGGCTGCGCTGCCGACGCCAAGGACTGCTGCGCCGGTGCCGACAATGGTGAACACCGTTCCAGCGGCACTTGCAACTTGAGCCGCATACAAGGCATTGTTTCCCCTCTCTCTCGACTTCCAAGCATCCATCGCATCCAGCACCGCCGACACCGCCGCAGCCGGTCCCAAGAACTTGAAGGCCGTCAGTCGCAAGCTCTTCAAGTGGACAGCCTTGACCGAGTCCAGCCCTTGCTGCATGGCTTTGTATTTGTAGATCTCCGCACCTTTGACCCCTTTGAAAATCGTGTCCTCATAGGCCTTGGCTCGCCAGTCGTACAGGCTGCCGATGCCCTGCAGGGTCTGCCCCATCAGATCAAAGCCGCTGCGTACATCGAGCTTCGTGCCAAATTGGCTGCCTTTGATGATGGCGCTCGCCACGTCGAAGAATCCGCCCAGCATGGCTGAACGCGTGCCAGGTGCGGCCCGGCGAGCGCGCTGCAATGCCTTCGCCTTCTCTGCGCGGCCGGCAGGGTCGGCGATACCCTGCAATTTCTTGGCTCGAAGCTCGATGCGTTTGGTGTTTTCAGCGACGTCACTCTTGAGCTGTGCGATTTCATTTTGCACCGTGCTGCCCATCGTGCTCATGCCGGCAAGTGCCATGTGCTGGGTCAACCGAGCGCCTAGGGCCGAGACCGGCAAATCATTGATACCGGTCATCGCGCGCGCGCTCAAGAGTGAGAACACCTGGCCCACCCAGGCTGATTTGCGCAACAAGGCGGGCGCGTCGGGCTCCTTCGCTTGCTCGATGAAGGCCAACGCCTTGTCACCCAGCGCCAAACGACCTGCGACGAGCTTGAGGGTATTGGCCAGTCCATCCGCCAATGCAGTTTCGGGATCAGGGGCCGGCAGCGGTTTCGGGGCACTGTCGATTTCTTTGTACGTGGCCTTGAGAGAGGCGTTGTTGAAACACAGCATGCGAGACAGCGCGTGATCCTGCCACAGATCGATCTTCTTCAACCACGTTCCTCCCCATGTGTGGCTTTCCAGATTCCCCATGCACTGCGCCAATTGCAAGCTCAAACTGGCACCACCACCCGGCGTGTCGATCTTGTTGTCCTTGCTGCTGTAGCGGTCCATTGCCGCCCTGGTTTCCGCGCTGACGAGCCAGTTGCCTTGGTCCATCCCGAGTCTGTCGCGCAAGGCGGAAAGGCGCTCGTATGCGGGCTTGTGCGTGCGCTCCAAGAAGGCTTCGGCGGCAGCGGCATCGAACAGTTCCGTGAACTTTCCTTCGATCTCCTTCGCAGAGTTATCCAACTCCTTCTTCCTGTTGTACTCACGGTTCGCGTTGCGCGCAGCAAGTGCCGCCGCGCGCTCACGCGGATCATGCGGCAGCGGCGCATGGAACATCTTGGATTGTTCGTATCCCTGTTCCACGGCGCGCGCGGCGCCTTTCTTGATCAGATCGCGCAGGCCTTGCGCGCCAATAGCCGTTTGGAAGACCCATTCGTTCGTGACACCTGCAGCGAATCCGGCCGCCTGATGCACCTGCCAATGGGTGTAGGCGACATGGACTTCGGATTGCAGATTCGCGAGTTCCTGGCAGATGCCGATGGCATCACTGCAGGCCACCACCGCTCCCTTGTGGGTTTGCAGGAACTCGGTCATTTTTCTCAGCCGCTTGCCATGGGCCTTGTCGTAAGTCGGCCCAGTGCGTTCGCGCTTCCAGATCTCCGTTTCCTCGACACCCATGAGCGCTGCGTTCGGATTGCTTGAGGGCACGTACCTCTCGATCTCTTCGACATAGTTCCCCCAACCCCGCTCCTGCGCATTGCTGCCCATCAAGCCGTACATGAGGGGCTCGCACGCATCGCGAACCGCCTCGCTGCTCAACGCGCTGAACTCCACCACCTGTCCATTCAACTGCCCCGGTTGCAGGGTGTCCTTCTGGCTCGTGCTTCCACCCGCCCATCCTGCAACGTCGAAGCCCTGCATGTACTTGCCCAGGTTCGGTTCGATCTCCTTCTTCAGGTGCTCGTAGTCGAGCGGGTCGGGGTGGAACAAGTAATCCAGTTTGGTGACGTTCTTCGCGTCGCGCACCCACACCATCGAGCTGTTGGCCCCGCGAAACTCCATTTCGCAGGCCGGATTGGATTGCGCGGCCTGTGGCAATCCGACGGGAAACTCCCCCAGGTAGCCATGCGGGTGCACGATGTAACCCTGCCATTCGGGTGCGACGCCTTTGCGTTCGATGCGCAGGTAGAGATAGCCTGCACGCAGCAGGCGCATGTTGTACAGCGCCGTCTGCATGGCGACGCCGGCCGGCTGGGCCTGCAGTTGGCCTTTGGGTTCGAGTGTTTTGAGGGCGCTCATCCCTTGAGCCTGCGCGCTGAACGCGGCTGCATAGCGGACAAACAGGATGGGCAGGCCTTTGCGGTCGCAGTTCTTGCAAGGTGTGGCGCAGGGCATCGGGTCGCTTTTCTTATCGTTCCTGTTTCGCAAACTGGGCTTCGGCGTACAGGGTGCCGAAACGCGCGTCCGGCTGCCCACGCAACAGCTCCAGGATTCGGGCGAGCAGTTCGGCGCCACGCGACGACTGCCAGAAGGCTTCGCGGTATCCACCCGGGGCCGCTGCTCGCCAGGTGATGTCCACGAAATCTTCCAGGTTGTCGTCGCTCAGGCCCAGCCGCTGTCCTTGGGCCAGCAGTCGGCTCATTGCTGCGCCGTCGGGTTGCCGGTCGGCCGGCACGTCCTCGCCTGCGAAGCGTGCCCAGATGCGATGGCCCGAAGGCGTGGAATGCGCGGCCTGCCATTGCGCCAGGTCGAAGCGCAGGCGGCCGACGGCCGACGATGGCGGCAGCGCTCCGGCGCCATCGAGACTGGCGAACGCCTGGAACCACTCGGGCTCGCGCGCTGTCGGCAGGATGTCCTGCTGGGTCAAGTCGGTCAGTGACCACGGTCGCCAAGGCTGTTCGATCGCCCACCAGCGTCTCACGGGGCCGAGCCACTGCTGGCGCTGTACCGCAGACAGAACAGGCCATGCCCGCTGCATCACACGGGGGTCCTGATACCGGAAGAGGCGCGCGCTGCCATCGACGGGGGACAACTGATCGCCCAGGTCGGCCCAGTGAGCAGCAATGGCGACTGCGATTGATTCGCTGAACAAGATGCCGCAAAGAGGTTGCCGGATTTGCCGTTGCTCGGCCTGCAGCCAGGCTTGTGCAAGCCATTCGGGAAGATCGTTGCCGACCAGGCGTGCAAGTGTCGGATCGCCGGACGCGTCGGCCCAGCCCTGCGGCAATTGCAACAGGCAAGGGGCGTCGTCCTCGCGGTGCTCGAAATGGCGATCCGGCACGGCCACGCGTTCCTCGGCCACGTCGGGGTAGCGTTCCTCCACCGCCGCGGTCAGCGCATTGGCATGCCAGTTCTCGAGCACGACGTAGGCCCGCAAAGGGCGTCCACCGACAGCGGCCTGCACCTGTGCCGAAGCTTTGAAGGCCGATCGCAGTTGCCGAACGAGTGCCACGCAGCGTGGGTCTGGCGCTAAGTTGTCAACGAACGTCATCGAGTTAGCGCGCCAGCGAGCCCGCGCCTTCGTTCGAAGCACCGGTTTCCCTGAGCTTGCAGTCCGATTCGCTATGCGGCTTGACCGGCAGGCTCGCCGGTCCCACGAGGCTGTGCGAGGCTGCGTGCTCGCGCCAGATGCCGTTCGTGCCATGCTCGATGCCGGTGGCGTTCCAGCGCGTATAGCTCGATCCGCCGTTGATGAGCACCTCGTCCCGGGCGGTGATCGTGATCCGGTTCGCCTCCATCTTGATGTTCATCTTGGCGAGCACATTGACGCTCGCCTTCAGCGCCCTGATATCGATGTCGGAACTGCCGGCCGTGAGTCTCATGCCCGCTTTGTGAGCAACCATCCGGACGGCTTCTTTCGCGCTGACGAGCAGGCTCTTGCCGGCGCCGATGCTGGTGTGCGCGCCGCTGGTGAGCGCCGTGTGTTCGCCGCTCACGATATGGGTGCCAGCCGAGGCGGTGGCCTGGATGCCTGCAGGGCTCGCCAGCGTCAGATGCGGCTCCTGGAATTCCGGAAACAAGCCATCGGCCGGGTGGCCGCCCTCGCCCTTGATTTCGCCGTTCTGTTCCTTGAGTGCATCGGTCACTGCATCCTGATCGCCGCGCTCGTGGGCCGCGGCCTGCTGCGCCGCCTGGCTC
Organism: Variovorax sp. CCNWLW225; assembly: GCF_037204045.1. Lineage (NCBI taxonomy): Bacteria > Pseudomonadati > Pseudomonadota > Betaproteobacteria > Burkholderiales > Comamonadaceae > Variovorax > Variovorax sp. CCNWLW225. Next base: position 157,854 of record NZ_JBBCBV010000013.1, read on the forward strand.
AATCCCTCGTGCAGATCGCGAGCCTCGGTGAGACGGGCGACGGTCTCCCGCATGTCAGTGGTGTGCGCCTGGGCGTTCGGGCGGGCCTCGGTGGTCACCAGCAGGCCGTTCCCGGCACGCACTGCGCCATGACCGTCGGTGCGCAGCTCGAAGCCCTGGCCGCGCAGGTCCTTGCGGCCGGCCGTGTCCTCGATGCGCGCCATATGGCCCAGGCTCAGACTTGAGCTCTGGTGATCGCTCTTGAGCTGCGCCTGGATCCTCCCTTCCGAGTCATCGAGCACCAGGTGGTTGCTGCGCCCGCCGCCCAGCTCCCGGCTGCGGATGCCTGAGAGGTGCTTCTGTTCGGGCAGCTGCCACGCAGGCATCTGGTCGGCGTTGTACACGCGTCCAGTGACGATCGGGTGATCGGGGTCGCCGTTGAGGAAATCGACGATGACCTCCTGGCCGACGCGGGGCAAGGCCGCGCCGCCGAACGTGGCGCCGGCCCAGGCCGTGGACACGCGCACCCAGCAGCTGGAGTGCTCGTTGCGCTCTCCCAGCCGGTCCCAATGGAACTGCACCTTGACGCGGCCGTACTGATCGGTCCAGATCTCCTCACCGGCCGGGCCGACCACGACAGCCGTCTGCGGACCGTGCGTGCGCGGCTTGGGCGTGGCGCGGGCTGGGCGCCACGCCAGGCTGGTGGGCTGGACCTCGAACGCGAAGCGCTGCACCGACCCTTCAGTGCGCCCGACGCCTTCGCTGGCTTCGACGTTCTCCCGCAGGTGGTAGCTCACGCCGAGCAGCAGGTACTGCTGGTTCTGGTCGAGCCGCGGGTGGTGGGTCAGCCGCATCGTGTAGCCGGGTGCCAGCTCCCGCAAGTTGGAGCGCCCTCGGGCGCGGCTGCGCTCGCTCAGCTGCTCTTCGTTGCGAATGCGTGCGTAGACCTCGCCGTCTTCGTGCCGGGTGTAGTCGCCGGGCCATTCGTACTGCTCGTAGGCATCATGGTCATGGCCAGCCGGCATCTGCCGACGGCTGGACAGGTCGGCCCGGGGGTGCTCGAAATCAAAATGGTCGCGGTAGTGATGGCCCGAACGAATCTCGTCGGCCTGCTCCCACTCGGTGATGCGCTCGCTCGGCTCGAGGCCGCCGGTCATGCCGGCCTTCTCGTGCGGGTGGTAGCGCACGGTCTCGCCGCCGGGCAAGGGGCCGTGGGAGCTGGCGACGTCATCGGCAAAGACCAGCACATGCTGCTCGGCCTCGTGCCGGAAGAAGAAGTAGATGCCCTCGTGTTCGCAAAGGCGCGAGACAAACGCGAAGTCGTCTTCACCGTACTGAACGCAGTAGTTCCAGGCCCGGTAGCTGCGGCTGAGTTTCAACTCGAGCGGATGGCCGTAGCTGCCAAGGACCGCCTCCAGGATCTCGGGAACGGTCTGGTCCTGGAAGATGCGAAAGTCGCTGCGCCGTGTGGCGAGCCACAGCCAGGGGCGCAGGCGCATTTTGTAGAAGGGCTGGCGGGCATCTTCCTGTGCCAGGCCGAATCGGGTGACCAGGCCGCAGAGGTGCCGGATGCCGGATTCGGTTCGCACGGTGACCGTGGCGGTCTTGCCGAGTAGCGCCTTCGGATCGAGGGCATTCGTGCTGCCCAGCAGGTCGAGGTCGAACGCATAGGCCTGGCTGAGCGCTTCGCGACCCACCAGGCGGTGGAACTTCAGCGCGTCGCCCAGCGGCGTCTGGATCGTGACTCGCCGCTTCATTGCAGCAATTGATGCGCGCGCGAAGGCGCACGCAGACCGGTGAGGATGGACATGAGGCTCCCTGAAGAGGCTGGCCGCTCAGAGTGAGGGCAGGCTTTTGCGGGGAATTATGTAAGCTCTTGTACTCTTGGCGTAAGTACACGAAAGTTGCAGCCACGGGAAATATTTCCCATTGACATTAGCGAAAAGGGCTTGGGTAGTAGAGCGCTCGCGAAGCCGAGGTGGACACGAGAATGACCGCTCCTGGCCGGTGGTCGTCATAACGAGGCCGCTATCTGCCCCGGAGGAGAGTTCTCAGTCCTCTTTGGCAGGCGGCGCCCGCTCGATCGTCCACTGCTCTTCAGGACTCGCGCGAGTGGCCTGAAATCCAAGCGCAAGGTCGGCGAGTTGAGCTATTGCAGGGTCGATTTCTAGGACATGGCCTAGACCCGCAAGCGCAACATCTTCCAACTCCTCGCTCACTCCGTCCAGGAACTGCCATCCGTGATCATCTTCGTCATGTGACACCAGCAGGATCGGCCTACTGCGGGTTAAGACACTTTTCGAGAAGACCGTTGCGCAGTTTCGAGGCTGATCGAATGGCCATTCCATGATGTCGCTTTGTATCTCCTGGTGGGTCTGTGGTCGCGCTAAATGACTGCTGCTGGCCAACTGTAGCCGGCCGTGGGCGAATGCTGACCAAACATCGTGCTACCGGTGCGCTTGGGCATTCCAGTGCTACGCCGACTCACCTGAGCAACAATCCCCAAGTCGCACCAGATTGGGGGTGAAGTATGAATGTCACTGTTGCAAACCTGCAGGCCTTCGCCGCTGCTTGGAACAGCCACGATGTTGAATCGCTCATGAGCTTCATGACGGACGACTGTGTGTTCGAAGCGTCCGCCGGCCCCGAGGTTTGCGGAACCTCGTACATCGGCAGAGAGGCCGTTCAGGCCGGCTTCTCCGACGCCTGGAAGACTTTTCCCGACGCGCGGTGGCTTTACCCTCATCACTTCATTTGCGGCGACCGCGGGGTGTCCGAATGGACATTCACCGGAACGCGGGCGGACGGCTCGCGCGTCGAGGTCAACGGTTGCGACGTGTTCACTTTCCGGGAGGGAAAGATTGCGGTCAAGAACTCGTACCGCAAGAATCGCCCGTCACTTCCGGCGAGATAGGCGCACCTTCAACCCTTGCCGGCCGAGTATCCATCGAAGTTGCCTCAAAATTCGAGCAACACCACGCAGGTCCTCCACCGGGCACCTTCTTGGAGAGGCTCATGGACAAACGATGGTGCACCGCTTGCGGCTGTGAGTTCCTCCCTCGTGCTCAGGCGCCCCACCAACGCTACTGCGCAGAGCCTGAGTGCCAGCGCGAACGACGACGGCTTTGGCAGCAAACAAAACGGCGAAGCGATCCCGACTACCTCCAGAACCAGGTGCAGGCCCAGCGCGCGTGGTCGAAACGAAATTCCGCCTACTGGTCGGCGTATCGGGAGAATCACCCCGAATACGCAGCCCGCAACCGCATCAATCAACGCGGTCGCAACGCCAAGCGCTCCACCGCCGGTATTGCAAAGATGGATGCGTCGAATGGCATGCCATTCTTCGATGATGGCCTCTACGAACTGCGTCCGCTGGAGGGCCTCGGATTTGCAAAGATGGTCGCGTGGAGGGTTCAGATCACTGTGCTTGCTCGCCAGCACCTCTGACCGTGCCAAATTTCGGTGATTGCAAAGAGAGGACTTGATCGATCCCCGAGCGCAGGACTGGTACCTTGCCGGTGTGCGAGCACCCGGTGTCGCCAGGCGTTCGCAGCGAAGAATTCGCTTGAACGGACTGGATGGGTACTCGCATGGACCAGAACCACATCGGGGTTGGCGCGGACACAAGTACACCCTTGTTTCGCGCCGCGGAATACGTTCGGATGTCGACGGAGCACCAGCAGTACTCCACGCTCAATCAGAACTGTTGAATTCCACCGATCTCTGACCCGAGATTTCCATCGAATACTGACCCACCCGCTTTGTGAGCCCGAGGGCTTC
>NZ_JBBCBV010000014.1:0-147810 GCF_037204045.1 Variovorax sp. CCNWLW225
CTTGCGCAGCGAAATAAAGGAGGAGGCCGCAGGCCGGGGGACATTCGCGGAGTAAGGTACCCCGTCGGCGGGTGCGCGCCCTGAACAACGCTCAGTGCGCACAATCGAAGAAGTCATCTCAGAACTTCTCCGACCACGGCCGCAGATCAAGCTCATGCGTCCACGCATCGCGCGGCTGCGAATGCAGCATCCAATAACTGTCCGCAATGTGCTCAGGGTTCAGGATGCCGTCGCTTTCCTTCAGCGCATAACGCTCGGGAAAATTGGTCCGGATGAACTCGGTGTCGATGGCGCCGTCGACCACCACGTGTGCGACGTGAATGCCTTGGGGACCGAGCTCGCGGGCCATCGACTGGGCCAACGCACGCAAGGCCATCTTCGCGCCCGAGAAGGCGCCGAAGTTCGCGGCACCTCGCAGCGACGCAGTGGCGCCCGTGAAGATGATCGTGCCGCGATGCCCGCCTTTTGGGAGTTCGCGCGCCACCATGCGCTTTGCAACCTCGCGTCCGTTGAGAAAGCCCGAGAAGCAGGCCATCTCCCACACCTTGAAATACTTGCGCGCGGTTTCGGTGAGGATGCTCTCGGGCACGTTGGCGCCGATGTTGAACACCATCACCTCGATGGGGCCAATGTTCGATTCGATCTGTTCGATCAAAGCGACCACTTCTTCTTCCTTGCGCGCATCACAGCCGAACGCATGGGCGCGGCCGCCGTCGGCTTCGATCTGTGCGACCAGCGGCTGCAGTTTGTCGAGGCTTCGTCGCGCCACGCAGGCGGCATAACCTTCGCGCGCGAAGCGGCGGGCAATGGCACCGCCGGTGGCGTCGCCGGCTCCGACGATGAGTGCGGTCTTTTGCATGGGCGTTCTCTCGCTATTCCTTGTAGTAGACGATCTGGTTCGACGTGGCGAGCAGTACGCCCTTCTCGCTCCACAGGTGTGCCGCCTGGTCGAAAAAGCCGTTGAAGAACTGCTGCCCCACCGCGCGGCCCAGCAGATAGCCCGTGCCCACCTCGGCCAGTTGCGCCGGCCCGGCATGGAAGTACGTCGTGATCGACACGGTGCCCGCCGGCACATGCTTGGCGCGGCGCAGCCACACGCGCGGATAGAACATGTCGCTCATCGCGGCGAGCGAGCAGAAATCGAGCGGCCGTTGCTCGGCATCACGCAGCCAGAGCCGGCTTTCGCTGTGCTGCAGGCCGCCGTCCCACTTCGCGGGAATGCCGCCGCTGATCGGGCGCATCTCGTAGCGGTCCAGCCAGGCCACGCCGGCGGGGCCGATGCTGAAGCGCTTGACCGACTCGGGCGGCGGCACCTCGGGCATGGGCATGTCGCTTTCGCCCCAGGTTTCGCGCCGTGCGGCCGTGACCACCGTGGCCGTGGTCGTCATGTTCGGCGTGCCGCCCGCACCCGGCTGGGTGATCTGTACCGTCCAGTGTTGCGTCGACCGGTTGGTGCGCACCGGCGTGGCCTGCACGTCGAACGGGCCGGCCTCGAGCGCCGCCGCAAAGTTGACGGTCAACGCGAGCGGCGTGCCCAGCAGGTCCGGGTGCCGCAGCACCGACTGCAGCGCAATGGCGGCCGTGGCGCCGCCGAACGGCCCGACCATGTTCCAGTAGTCAGGGCTGGTGACGCCGGTGAAATGACCGGCGCGGATGTCGCTGTGCTCAAGCGCCAGGGCTTTGTCGAAGGGATGCGTGCTCATGGTGATTTGCAGTGTGCCTCCGATGCGTGGCGTCACGCAGTCGTGTGCGGGACGCCGGGTTGCTGCACCGCGGTAAGTGCGGCCAGGCGGTGCAGCTTGTCGATGGTGCTCGGCCAGAGGCTGCTCTTGAACTGTTCGCGGAAAAAGCCGAAATGGCCGATGCGCCTCGCCTGCACGTCCGCGGGCGCAATGCGCTCCACGGCACGCGGCGCACCCGCATACAAGCTCACTAGGCTCTCGGTGCCGGCAAGCGTCATGAGTTCATCGTCCGTCATCGACAGTGCGAGCACCGGAAAGCGCACGCGCCCGTAGCTCTGCATCGCGCTCTCGCCTTCGGCACCCACGCTGTAGCGCGGGTGGAGGCACCAGCGGCGCCACTGCAGGATGACCCCGCGTGGCAGGTCACCGACCTTCTTGAGCTTGCGGCCCGGGAAGTAGCCGCAAACCCGCGTGACCAGCGGCACCAGCACGAACCAGAAATAGAGAATGCTGCGCTTGAGCTTCGGCGCGTTCTCGCGCCAGTAGCCGCTGCCCGCCGCGATGCTGACGAGGCCGTCTACCTGCTCCGGCCGCTGCAGAAAACCCGGCAGCTGCGCGCCGAGGCTGTGGCCCAGAAGATAGAGCGGACGCTCAGGCAGCGCGGCCTTCGCCGCGTCGACGACCGCCTCGTAATCGCGCGCCCAATCGAACAGGTCGGCCTCGAAGCCGCGCAGCGAGGCGCCGTTGCGCGAATCGCCGCTGCCGCGGTAATCGAAGGTCCACACGCGCAGGCCCTGGCCGGCGAGCCACTGCGCGAAGGGTTCGTAGAACGGCTGGCGTACGCCCATCGCACCACCGATGACGATGCTGGCACGAGGTTCGCCGGCCGGATCGTAGCGACGCACGGCCACCTGCACGCCGTTGTCGACCGGAAGCTGTTGCAACTGCATGTGAGCGTCTCCTTCGTTCTTTGAAATCACCGACCACAACCTTTCCGGCGTAGCGAGCGGGATGAGATGCAAGGCGCGGGTGGCGGGAAACCGGAGCGACCTTCAAGGTCGTGAGGATTTCCCGACGGGCCCCGCAACGCCGCAGATCGCCCGCGCAGTAGCCGCCCTACACGCGTTCGAAGATGCCGGCTGCGCCTTGCCCCATCCCTACACACATCGTGACCATGCCGTACTTCAGGTTTTCGCGGCGCAGTGCATGCACCACGGTAGCCGCGCGAATCGCGCCGGTCGCGCCGAGCGGGTGGCCGAGTGCGATCGCGCCGCCCACCGGGTTGACCTTGCTCGGATCGAGCCCCAGCGTGTTGATGACTGCGAGCGATTGCGCGGCGAACGCCTCATTCAGTTCGAACCAGTCGATGTCCTCGTGCTTGAGCCCTGCATAGCGCAGCGCCGCCGGAATCGCCTCGATCGGGCCGATGCCCATGATGTGCGGCGGCACGCCCTTGCTTGCAAAGCTCACAAACCGGGCAAGCGGCGTGAGCCCGTATTGCTTCACGGCCTTCTCGCTTGCGAGGATAAGTGCGCCCGCGCCGTCGGAAGTCTGCGAGCTGTTGCCGGCCGTCACCGTGCCGCGCGCGGCGAACACGGTACGCAGCTTGGCCAGGCCTTCGAGACTGGTGTCGGGGCGCGCACCTTCGTCGAGGTTCACCGTGCGTGTCTTCGCGATCGACTCGCCGGTCTCCAGGTTCGGCGTGCGATCAGTCACTTCGATGGGCGTGATCTCGTCGGCAAACTTGCCGGCCTTCTGCGCGGCCAGCGCCTTCTGGTGCGAGGCGAGCGCGAACTCGTCCTGCGCCTCGCGGCTCACCTTCCACTGCTGCGCAACCTTTTCGGCCGTGAGGCCCATGCCGTAGGCAATGCCCACGTCGCCTTCGCGCTCGAAGATCGAGGGCGACAGCGACGGCGAGTTGCCCATCATCGGCACCATGCTCATGCTCTCGACACCGGCGGCGATCATCACGTCCGCCTCGCCGACACGGATGCGGTCGGCCGCCATCTGCACGGCAGAGAGGCCCGAAGCGCAGAACCGGTTCACGGTGATGCCGCCGATGCTGGTGGGAAGGCCCGCCAGCACGGCGCCGATGCGCGCGACATTGAGGCCCTGTTGCGATTCCGGGATCGCGCAGCCGCAGATGATGTCTTCAATGGCCTTGGGGTCGAGGCCGGGCACCGCTGCGAGTGCGGCCTTGAGGGTGGTCGCGAGCAGGTCGTCGGGGCGGTAGTTGCGGAAGTAGCCGCGATGCGACTTGCCAATGGGGGTGCGGGTGGCGGAGACGATGTAGGCGTCTTGGATTTGTTTCATGGATAGCTCCTGGATTTGGCTCCTTCCCCCTCTGGGGGAAGGTTGGGATGGGGGCAAGCGGCCGTCAATTCATCAAGTCGATTGATGACCGCCTGCAACACCCCTTCAAAATTGACAAACGGATCGTTCGACCCGAAGCGCAAGACCTCAAAACCCTGCGCATGCAGGAAAGCGTCGCGCTGCGCGTCGTAGCCTTCTTGTGCCTGATGCTGCGATCCGTCGAGCTCGACAATCAGTTTCGGATCGAGACACGCGAAGTCGGTGATGTAATTTCCGAGCGGATGCTGCCGGCGAAACTTCACTCCCAATTGCTCGCTGCGCAGACCACTCCAGAGCTTTCGTTCGGAGTCGGTCATCTCGCGCCGAAGGGCGCGAGCATTCTTTTGCGCGTTGGGAGTGGATTGGTTTTGCATAGGCCGATGCCCCCATCCCGGCCTTCCCCCAGAGGGGGAAGGAGGAAGAGGAAACCTCGTCAGTTCCGCACCGGCTTCCCCGTGCTCAGCATCCCCATGATCCGCTCCTGCGTCTTCGGATGCACGATCAGCGAGCAGAACGCCTTGCGTTCGAGCGCCATCAGGTATTCCTCCGTTACCAGTGAGCCCGCGTCCACGTCGCCGCCGGTCACCACGTTGGCGATCAGGCTGGCAATGTGGAAATCGTGCGCGCTGATGAAGCCGCCGTCTCGCATGTTCACCAGCTGGCCCTTGATGGTCGCGGCGCCGCTGCGGCCCGCTACGCGGAAGGTGCGGCGCAGCGGCGGGCGGTAGCCGGCGTCGGCCATGGCCTTGGCCTGCCGCAGCGCCACGTACAGCAGCTCGTCCTTGTTCGGCACGATGACGTCACTGTCGAGCAGGTAGCCGAGCTTCTTCGAATCGAGAGCGCCCGTGCCCACCTTCGCCATCGCCGCGGCGGTGAAGCCTTCGGTGAGGAACGGCAGCAGGTCGGTGCCCGTAGAGGCCGCTGCGTTCTCGGCCGCGCGGCGCGCAATGTAGGTCAGGCCGCCCGCGCCGGGGATCAGGCCCACGCCCACTTCGACCAGGCCGATGTAGCTTTCCATTGCCGCCACGCGCTTGGACGAATACACGGCCAGCTCGCAGCCGCCGCCCAGCGCCATGCCGCGCACGGCGGAGACCACCGGCACGTTGGCGTAGCGGATCTTGAGCATCACGTTCTGCAGCTCTTCCTCCGCGCCTTCGACCGCGCCGATGCCCGCGACCACGAAGGCCGGCAGCATTGCCTGCAGATCGGCGCCGACCGAGAACATCTCGTCGGGCGACCATATGACCAGGCCCTTGTATTCGGCCTCGGCCAAGTCGACTGCCGCGCCCAGCGCCTCGGCCACGTCGGGGCTGATGGCGTGCATCTTCGAATGGATGCTGGCGATGAGCACTTCACCGTCCAGCGTCCACACGCGCACATCGCCTTCGTCGCTTATCGTGGTGCCTGCGGTGTTGGCATCGGCCGCGTTCGCGCCGAGCACGCTCTCGGGGAAGAGCTGGCGGTCATGCACCGGCAGCTTGCGCTGCGGCACGAACTTGTTCTGCGATGCGCTCCACGAGCCTTCGGGCGTATGCACGCCGCCGGCCTTGGCCACCGCGCCTTCGAACACCCACTTCGGCAGCGGCACCGTGCTCAGCGCCTTGCCCGCGTCGATGTCTTCCTGGATCCACTTGGCGACCTGCGCCCAGCCGGCTTCCTGCCAGAGTTCGAACGGGCCCTGCTTCATGCCGAAGCCCCAGCGCATCGCAAAGTCGATGTCGCGCGCGCTCTCGGCAATGCTGGCCAGATGCACGGCGGCATAGTGAAAACTGTCGCGCAGAATGGCCCAGAGGAACTGGCCCTGCGGCCCTTCGCTCTCGCGCAGCAGCTTCAGTCGCTCGCCCGCGGGCTTCTTGAGCATGCGGCCGTACACCTCGTCGGCCTTGGCGCCGGCGAGCACGTACTCGCCGCTCTGGAGGTCGAAGCGCAGGATGTCGCGGCCCACCTTTTTGAAGAAGCCGGCCTTGGTTTTCTGGCCGAGGTTGCCCAGCTCGAGCAGCTTGGCAAGCACCGGCGGCGTCGAGAAGTTGGCGTAGAACGGATCGGTTTCGACGTTCAGGTTGTCCTGCAGCGTCTTGACGACGTGGGCCATGGTGTCCAGGCCCACGACGTCGGCCGTGCGGAATGTGCCCGAGCTCGCGCGGCCCAGCTTCTTGCCGGTGAGGTCGTCCACCACGTCGGGCGTGAGGCCGAACTTTTCGACTTCTTTCAGCGTGGCCAGCATGCCGGCGATGCCGACGCGGTTGGCAATGAAGTTGGGCGTGTCATGCGCGCGCACCACGCCCTTGCCCAGCGTGCTGGTGACGAAAGCCTCGAGGTCGTCGAGCACCTTCGGTTCGGTGGTGGGCGTGTTGATCAGCTCCACCAGGAACATATAGCGCGGCGGGTTGAAGAAGTGAATGCCGCAGAAGCGCGGCTTCAGGGCTCCGGGCAGCGCTTCGCTCAGCTTGGTGATCGAAAGGCCCGAGGTGTTCGAGGCCAGGATCGAATGCTTGGCCACGTGCGGCGCGATCTTCTTGTACAGGTCGAGCTTCCAGTCCATGCGTTCGGCAATGGCCTCGATGACGAGGTCGCACTCGCCGAGCTTGGCCAGGTCGTCTTCGTAGTTGGCTTGCTCGATGAGCACCGCATCGGCCACGTCGCCGAGCGGCGCGGGCTTGAGCTTCTTGAGGTTGTCGATGGCGCGCGTGACGATGCCGTTCTTGGCCGCACCTTGAGCGACAGCTCCGGTCGCGTCTTTTGCCGCCAGGTCGAACAGCACGACAGGCACGCGCACGTTGACGAGGTGGGCCGCAATCTGCGCGCCCATCACGCCGGCGCCGAGCACGGCGACCTTCTTCACTTGAAATCGGGACATGTTGGTTGGTATTTCTTGGGTTGAAAACGCGGCGGTTTACTGGACACGATTCCAGGTCTGGGTGCGCCAGAAGGGGCCCAGGTAGCCGCGCACTTCGAGCTTCTTGCCGCCGTCGATGGGCGTGAAGCTCGCGCGGTATTCCTTGCCGTTCTCGGGGTCGAGGATCTTTCCGCCTTCCCAGACGTCCTTGCCTTCGGCCTTCTTGCCGCCGCGGATGATGTCGAGGCCCGTGATGGGCTTGCCCTTGCGGTCATCGCTGCATTCATCGCAGATCGCGTCGGGCTTGGCGTCCTTCCGGAGCGACTTCTCGATGCGGCCGATGAGCGCGCCGTTGGATTCGCCGATGCGGATCTCGGCCTTGGCCTCGCCGGTCTTGTCGTCGACGTTGCGCCACAGACCCACCGGCGTGCTTTGGGCCATGGCTGTGACGGAAATGGCGGCAAGGACGATGGCTGCAAGCGTCGATTTCATGAGCGGCTCCGATTGAACGATGACGAAGAAGGCGATGGCCTTATGCCAGCGCCGCTTCGGTGTCCATCAACACCTTGCTGCCGGCGCGCGCGGTGCGCATCAGCGTCGCGGTTTCGGGGAACAGCTTGGCGAAGTAGAAGCGCGCGGTCTGCAGCTTGGCGACATAGAACGGGTCGGTGTTGCCGGCAGCAATTTCACGCAGGGCCACCTGGGCCATGCGGGCGAACAGGTAGCCGAACACGAAGTGGCCGGCCACGCGCAGGTAGTCCACCGCGGCGGCGCCCACTTCGTCGGGGTTCTGGAAGCCCTTGAAGCCGATCTCGGTCGTGAACTTGGTGAGCTGGTCGCCCAGGCCTGCGATGGGGTTGATGAACTCGGCCATCTTCTCGTTGACGCCTTCTTCTTCGACCAGCTTGGCCACGAGCTTGCCGAACTTCTTGAGCGACGCGCCGTTATTGCCCAGCACCTTGCGGCCCAGCAGGTCGAGTGACTGGATGGTGTTGGTGCCTTCATAGATCATGTTGATGCGGTTGTCCCGCACGAACTGCTCCATGCCCCATTCCTTGATGAAGCCGTGGCCGCCGAACACCTGCATGCACGCGTTGGTCGCAATGTGGCCGTTGTCGGTGATGAAGGCCTTGACGATGGGCGTGAGCAGCGCAACCAGTTCGTCCGAGTCCTTGCGCACCTTCTCGTCGGGATGGTTGTGCGCCTTGTCGAGCAACAGCGTGCAGAAGATCTGCAGCGCGCGGCCGCCTTCGGCATACGCCTTGGCCGTGAGCAGCATCTTGCGCACGTCGGGGTGCACGATGATCGGGTCGGCTTCCTTGTCCTTGGCCTTCACGCCCGAGAGCGAGCGCATCTGCGTGCGGTCTTTTGCGTAGGCCAGTGCGTTCTGGTAGGCCACTTCGGTGAGGCCCAGCGACTGGTTGCCCACGCCCAGGCGGGCGGCGTTCATCATCACAAACATCGCCTGCAGGCCCTTGTTCGGCTCACCCACGAGCGAACCGGTGGCGCCTTCGATCACGATCTGCGCGGTGGCGTTGCCGTGAATTCCCATCTTGTGCTCGAGGCCGGCGCAGAAGATCGGGTTGCGCTCGCCGAGCGAACCATCGGCCTTGACCTTGTACTTGGGCACCACGAACAGGCTGATGCCCTTGCTGCCCTTGGGCGCATCGGGCAGGCGGGCCAGCACCAGGTGAATGATGTTGTCTGTCATGTCGTGCTCACCGGCCGAGATGAAGATCTTGCTGCCGGTGATGCGGTAGCTGCCGTCGGGCTGCGGCTCGGCCTTCGTGCGCAACAGGCCCAGGTCGGTGCCGCAATGGGGTTCGGTCAGGCACATGGTGCCGGTCCACTCGCCGCTCGTGAGCTTGGGCAGGTAGGTCTTCTTCTGCTCTTCGGTGCCGTGGGCCACGAGGGCTTCATACGCGCCGTGCGAGAGGCCGGGGTACATGGTCCAGGCCTGGTTCGCGCTGTTGAGCATTTCGAACAGGCACTGGTTCACCACGAACGGCAGGCCCTGGCCGCCGAAGGCCGGGTCGCACGACAGCGCGGGCCAGCCGCCTTCGACGTACTTGGCGTAGGCGTCCTTGAAGCCGGTGGGCGTCTTCACTTCGTGCGTGGTCTTGTCGAGCTTGCAGCCCTCTTCGTCGCCGCTGATGTTCAGCGGAAAGGTGACTTCAGCGGCGAACTTGCCGGCCTCTTCGATCACCGCGTTGATGGTGTCGGCATCGGTCTCGGCGTGGGCCGGAAGCGCCTTGAGTTCATCGGCGACGTTGAGCACTTCGTGCAAAACGAACTGCATGTCGCGTACGGGCGGGTTGTAGGTAGGCATCCGGGACTCTCCTGGTCGAAACTGAGATGAAAAGAAAAACGGGGAAACGAGAAAAGACGGGCCGCTCAGCGCACGGGCTTGAGTCGGCGGCTGGCGGGTTTGGCCGCCGCGGGTTCCGCGGCAGGCGGCGGCGCATCGGGCGTGGCGCTGCGCGCGAGGATGTTGTCGAAGCCGACGTTCGCGCGGCCGATGGAGCCCGGCACCTGCAGAAAGCGCGCTTCGTAGTGCAGCGCGAGGATCAGGCCGTGGATTTCGAAGGCAACCTGCCGCTCGTCGGCATCGGCGCGCAGATGGCCTTCGCTCTTCGATTGCACGATGGCGCGCAAAACGGCCGCCTGCCAGATGCTGACCGACTCCACGAGTGCATCGCGCACCGGGCCGGGACGGTCGTCGAACTCGGAGGCGCCGCTGATGTAGATGCAGCCCGAGTCGATCTCGGCCGAGGTGCGCTTCATCCAGTTGGCGAACATGGCGCGCAGGCGCGGCAGGCCGCGCGGCGCCTCGAGGGCCGGAAAAAACACTTCCTGCTCGAAACGTGCGTGATACTCACGCACCACCGAGATCTGCAGTTCCTCGCGTGAGCCGAAGTGGGCGAAGACGCCCGACTTGCTCATCTTGGTGATTTCGGCCACGGCGCCGATCGACAGGCCCTCGAGCCCGATCTGCGCCGCCAGCGCCAGCGCCGCGTCGACGATCACGGCCTTGGTCTGCTGGCCCTTCTGGGCGGCGCGGACCGGCTTGGCGGGAACGGCATTGACAGACATCGTGGAAGCTCCGAATAAAACGAACGGTCGTTCTATTTTGCAGGGGCTTTCCGCTTTTCGATGTCAATGCCCTTCCGCGGTTGAAGGTTAATCGATGGGACGGGGGCCGTCACCGGCCCGCCCCGATCAGAACTCCTGCGCAACCGGCCGCAGCACCACCTCGTTGATGTCCACGTCCGCGGGCTGCTCCACCGCATAAACCACGGCGCGGGCCACGGAGTCGGCCGGGATCTGGTTGGCCTCGTAAAAGGCCTGCACGCCGGCGGCGCTCTCGGCGTCGCTGCTGCCGAACTTAAGCTCCGAATCGACCGCGCCCGGCGACACGATGGTCACGCGCACGCCGCTGTTGCCCATTTCCACGCGCAGCCCTTCGGAGATGGCGCGCACGGCGTGCTTGGTTGCGCTGTACACGGTGCCGATGGGCGTGAACACCTTCAGCCCGGCGATGGACGCGACGTTGACGATGTGGCCGCTGCCCTGGGCCTGCATGCGCGGCAGCACCGCGGCAATGCCGTAGAGCACGCCCTTGATGTTGACGTCGATGGTGCGGTCCCACTCGTCGACCTTGAGCTTGTCGATGGGCGACAGCGGCATCACGCCCGCGTTGTTGACCAGCACGTCGATGCGGCCGAAGGCTTCGACCGTTGCGGCCGCGAGCTTTTCCAGGTCGGCGCGCCGGGCCACGTCGGTGGCGACGGCAATGGCTTCGCCGCCCGCCTCGCGGATTTCGGCCACCACCTTGTCGAGCCGGTCGGTGCGGCGCGCTGCGAGCACCACCTTGGCGCCGCGCGCGGCCAGGTGGCGGGCGGTCGATTCGCCGAGCCCGCTGCTCGCGCCGGTGACGATGGCAACCTTGCCGCGGATGTTGTCTTGAACGGATGTCATGGAGGTTCCTTTCGGGGGTGTTGAAGAAAAACAAGAAGTGCATGCAGTGTCGAAAATCCACGCATTCCCGTAAATGAAACTCTTGCGACTTCAGAATTCCTGAAAATGGAATACTCCAACTTTTGAGGTTTTTGAAAGCACCACCATGGCCAACCGCCTTGAAGCCCTGCGCGTGTTCTGCACCGCCGCAGATGCCGCCAACTTCCGCGAGGCTGCCGTGCGCCTGTCGGTATCGCCCCAGGTAGTGACGCGCGCGGTGCGCGAGCTCGAAGAAGAACTGGGCGAGCCGCTGTTCCATCGCAGCACGCGCGGCGTGCAGCTCACCGATTTCGGCCGGCAGCTTGCGGAGCGCGCCCGCGTCGCAGTGGGCGGCGTCGACGAGCTGTTTCACCAGATCGACCGGCGCACGCTGTCCCGCCACGCGGGCACGGTGCGGGTCACGGCGCCGCACATGTATGCGCGGCTCATTCCGCAGGCGCTCGCGCCGTTGCTGGCAGCGCACCCGGGGCTGGTGCTCGACCTGCGCCTGTCCGAGCAGCATGCCGACGTGGTCGACGAGCAGATCGACATCGGCATTCGCGTGGGGCCGATGCGCGACGCGCGCTTTGTTGCGCGCACCGTCGGCAAGATGCCGCTGCATGTGGTGGGGGCGCCGGCGCTCATCGCAAAAGTCGGCGCCCCGCAGAGCCTCGATGCGCTTTCGGAACTGCCGCTCACCGCGCTGATCGACCTGAGCTCGGGCCGCCCCTGGCCGTGGGCTTTCAGCAAGCGGCGGATCGTCACGGTGACGTCGCCGGCCTTCGTGACGGACGACATCGATGCCGAATGCGCCGCCGTACTGGCCGGGGTGGGCTTCGGCCAGCTCATTGCGCCGCTGGCCGAACCCTGGCTGCAAGCGGGCGCGCTGGTGGCCGTGCTGGAGGCCGACGCACCGGAGCCATGGCCGATTAACGTCTACCGGCCCCAACGTGCACCGGTGCCTGCACGCGTGCGGCTGGTGTACGACGAGTTGATTCGGGTACTGCGCTGAGCGTGCCAGGCAGCGCAAATAAAAAAGGCGCGGCAGGCTTTCGCCTACCGCGCCGTTTCTTGTGAGCCTGTTTGCTCAGAGCTTGAAAGGCACCACTTCCTGGCGCTGCTCGCCCAGGCCTTCGATGCCGAGCGTCATCACGTCGCCCTTCTTCAGGTAGAGCGGCGGCTTCATGCCCAGGCCCACGCCGGGCGGCGTGCCGGTGGTGATCACGTCTCCGGGCAGGAGCGTCATGAACTGGCTCAGGTAGCTCACGATCTTCGCAATGCTGAAGATCATGGTCTTGGTGCTGCCGGTCTGCATGCGCTTGCCGTTGAGGTCGAGCCACATCGACAGCTTTTGCGGGTTGGGCACTTCGTCGCGCGTCACGAGCCAGGGGCCGATGGGGCCGAAGGTGTCGCAGCCCTTGCCCTTGTCCCAGGTGCCGCCGCGCTCGATCTGGAACTCGCGCTCGCTCACGTCGTTGATGGTGCAGTAGCCGGCCACGAAGTTGAGCGCGTCCTTTTGCGAGACATAGCGCGCGCGCGTGCCGATGACCGCGCCAAGCTCCACTTCCCAGTCGCTCTTGACCGAGTTCTTGGGCAGCATGACCGGATCGTTCGGGCCCTGGATGCAGCTGGTCGCCTTCATGAAGACCACCGGTTCCGCGGGAATCGGCAGGCCCGACTCGGCCGCGTGGTCGGCGTAGTTCAGGCCGATAGCAATGAACTTTCCGACGTTGGCCACGGGGCTGCCGAAACGCGGCTTGCCCTTGACCAGCGGCAGCTTGTCGATCTTCTGCTTGCGCAGCTTGGCAATGGCGGCGTCGCCGAGTTGCTCTGGCCCGATGTCCTTGACCAGCGCGCTCAGGTCGCGCAGCCGGCCTTCGTCGTCGATGAGGCCGGGCTTTTCCTTGCCGGGGTTGCCATAGCGAACGAGTTTCATGTTGTCCTTTCTTGGGGGAGACTGATTAATTAGTAAGTGGAGCGGCCGCCGGAGAGGTCGAACACGGCGCCGGTGGAAAACGAGCAATCTTCGGTGCAGAGCCAGCCGACCATCGCGGCCACTTCTTCCACCGTGCCGAAGCGGCCCATCGGAATTTTCGAGAGCATGAACGCGATGTGCTCCGGTGTCATCTGGTCGAAGATGGCGGTCTTCACGGCCGCGGGCGTGACGCAGTTGACGCGAATGCCGGTGTCGGCCAGCTCCTTGCCCAGCGACTTGGTGAGCGCAATGACGGCGGCCTTGCTCGCACTGTAGGCGCTGGCGTTGGGGTTGCCCTCCTTGCCCGCCACCGAGGCGATGTTGACGATGCGGCCGTAGCCCTGCTTGCGCATCTGCGCCATCACTTCGCGGCAGCAGAGAAAGACGCCGTTGATGTTGACCTCCATCACCTGCCGCCAATCGTCCACCGGATAGTCCCAGAGCTTGGTGTTGGGGCCGGTGATGCCGGCGCTGTTGACCAGCGCATCGATGCGCGGCGATTGCGCCAGCGTGGCCGCGACGGCGGCTGCCACCGAAGGCTGCTGCGCCACGTCGACCTTCACCGCAAAAGCCTTGGGCCCGAGCGCAGCAGCAGCCTTGTGCGCCGCGGCCTCGTCGCGGTCCCACAGCGTGACGCTGCCGCCCGATGCGATCAGCCGCTCGGCGATGCCGTAGCCCAGCCCCGCCGCGCCGCCGGTCACCACGGCATGGCGGCCGGCGAAGTCGAGCTGGTTCATATGGTGATGCCGCCGTCTACCGTGAAGGCCTGGCCTGTTGCAAACACCGATTCGTCGCTGGCCAGGAACACCACCACGGGTGCGATTTCCTCGGCTTGCGCGAGCCGTCCCATGGGCTGGCGGGCGATGAAGGCCTTGCGGGCGGCGTCCGGGTCTTCGTTGGCGTTGATGCGTTCGCCGAGCGACGGTGTATCGACCGTGCCGGGGCACACCGCATTGCAGCGGATGCCGCGCGCCACGAAGTCGGCCGCCACGCTCTTGGTGAGGCCGAGTACCGCGGCCTTGGTGGTGCCGTAGACAAAGCGGTTGGGCAGCCCCTTCATGCTGGAGCACACGCTCGCCATGTTGATGATGCTGCCGCTTCCTGCGGCCAGCATGCCGGGCAGCGCGGCCTGAATCGTCCAGAACTGCGCGCGCACGTTCAGGTTGAACGCGAACTCCAAGTCCTTGTCGGAGGCGTCGAGCGCGGTGCCGTTGTGCACCACGCCCGCGCAGTTGAAGAGCACGTCGAGCGCGGGAAGACTCTTGAAGAAGGCACCGATGGCGTCTTTGTCGAGCACGTCGAGCCTGGCGGTGCGAACGTTGGCCACGCCGGCGTAGCGCTCGATCAGCTTCTCGTTCACGTCAGTCGCCCAGACCTGTGCGCCTTCGGCGGCCATGGCGAGCACGCTCGCGTGGCCAATGCCCTGTCCGGCTGCCGTCACGAGCACGGTCTTGCCCTTGAGTCTCATGCATGTCTCCTTGAAAGATGGGAACCGGCCCGTTCAGGGTTTGGCCTGATGGCAATGGCGCGGTGCGGATCGTATTCTGAATTGGCCTTACCACTTGTCCAATTCAGGACAACCCTTAAACCCCTGACAACAACCCCGTGCCGCTCCAGACCGTCGAACCGCAGCGCTTGTACCGCCAGATTGCCGACCAGCTCCGTGGGCTGATCGGCGAGGGCGAATTCGCGGTCGGCGCGCGGCTGCCGGCCGAACGCGACCTGGCCAAGCAGCTCGGCGTGAGCCGGCCCTCGGTGCGCGAAGCGCTGATTGCGCTCGAGGTCGAAGGCTGGGTCGAGGTTCGCACGGGCTCGGGCGTGTATGTGCTCGACCGCTCCCACCGCGCCAGCAAGCCGGTGGCGCCCACGGAATGGGGGCCGCTGGAGCTGATTCGCGCACGCCGGGTGATCGAGGGCGAAACCGCCGCCATTGCGGCCACCATCGGCAAGCGCAAGGACATCGACGCCATGAGCCGCGCCATCGAGCTGATGCGCGAACTGGCCGACCGCGAAGTGCTGCCGCTGGACGGCGACCGCGCGTTCCACGTGGCCATCGTCTCGGCCAGCGGCAATGCCGTGCTGGTGGAAACGGTGCAGAGCTTCTGGGATTCGCGCAACGGGCCGATCTTCACGCGGCTGGGTGGCTATTTCGAAACGGTGCCCTCCTGGCGCTCTGCCATTGCAGAGCACGAGGCCATTCGCGACGCGGTGGCCGCGCACGACGCCGAGGGCGCGCGCGCCGCAATGCACATCCACATGGACAACTCGCACCAGAGATTCAGCGCGAGCTGGCGCCGCGCAAAAACTTCCTGAATCGCCAGCAGCATTTCTTTCAGCCACTACAACGGAGACAAACCGATGAACAGCAGCAAACGCAACACCCTGAAAGCCATCGCCGCCTGCACCCTGGCAGCCACCGCGCTGGGCACCGCCGGCATGGCCGGTGCGCAGACCAAGCTCAAGTGGGCGCACGTGTACGAAACCTCCGAGCCGTTCCACAAGTATTCCGTGTGGGCCGCCGAAGAGATAAAGAAGCGCACCAACGGCAAGTACGACATCCAGGTGTTCCCGGCATCGAGCCTCGGCAAGGAAGCGGACATCAACCAGGGCATGACGCTCGGCACGGTCGACATCGTGCTGACCGGCGCGAGCTTTGCGGGCAACACCTACAAGCCGCTGGCGGTCACCTACTTTCCGTTCATCTTCCGCGACGCGGAGCATCTGCTGAAGTACGCCAAGAGCGATGTGTTCAAGGAGCTTGCCAAGGGCTACGACGACAAGAGCGGCAACCACATCACGGCGCTCAACTACTACGGCGCGCGGCACGTTACCTCGAGCGCCGCCAAGCCGGTGACCAAGCCGGAGGACATGAAGGGCCTGAAGATCCGCGTGCCTGACGCGCCGGCCTACCTGGCCTTCCCGAAGGCGCTGGGCGCCAACGCCACGCCCATCGCATTTGCAGAGGTCTACCTTGCGCTGCAGAACAACACGGTCGATGCGCAGGAAAACCCGCTGCCGACCATCGAGGCCAAGAAGTTCTTCGAGGTGCAGAAGAACATCTCTCTCACGGGCCACATCGTCGACTCGCTGCTCACCGTGACCTCCGGCCAGCTGTGGGGCAAGCTCTCGGCCGACGAGAAGAAGATCTTCACCGAGGTGATGCAGGAAGCCGCTGAAAAGACGGGCCGCGACATCATCGCGTCGGAAGCCCGCCTGGTCGAAGAGTTCAAGAAGAAGGGCAACAACGTGATCACGGTCGACAAGGCCGCGTTCCGCGAAGCGGTGCTGAAGAACACCAAGCCCACGGACCACGGCTATCGCCAGCAGGACTATGACCGCATCACGGCTATCAAGTAACCCCCCGAAGCGGCTCACTTCGTGTAGCCGCCTCCCCCTCGAGGGGGCGACACCAGCGGCCCGGCAAAGCCGGTTCCGCGGTGTCTCCCGAAGGGGCTTCGCTTTGCTTGCCGCTGGAGCCGACCAGGAGATTGCATTGACTGATGACAAGAAAATCATTGATGACGAGGGCCACTTCCACGCGGAAGACGAGGTCGTCGACCTTTCCCACACCATCGCCGAAGGCTGGATCTCGCTTGCGATCTTCTGGATGCTCGGGCTCACGGTGTTCTACCAGTTCGTCACGCGCTACGTGATGAACGATTCGGCCGCATGGACCGAGGAAGTAGCGCGCTACATGCTGATTGCGGTGGTCTTCATCGGCGCCGCAATCGGCGTCGCGAAGAACAACCAGATCCAGGTCGATTTCTTCTACCGCCACATGCCCGCGGCCATGGGCCGCTGGATGTCTCGCGCGGTCGACGTGCTGCGCACGGCCTTCTTCGTTGCGGCCGTGGTCATGACGGTGCAGATGATGCTGAAGATCGGCAACAACACGCGCATGACCATCGTCGATGCGCCGATGAACATCGTCTACGCGCTGTGCCTGTTCGGCTTCATCGCGATGACCTGGCGCTCGATCCAGGTGGCGCGCCTTCACTGGAAGCGCGGCTACAGCGTGCTCGAACGACCCGAGTCCACCCTGGCCGACCACTGAGCCCTGAGTCCGACGAGAACAACTGCATGCTGAAAATATTCTTCCTGATCTTCATGGCGGGCGGCATTCCGGTGGCCGTGGCCATGGCCGGCGCCTCGCTGGCCTACATCCTCGTGAGCGGCAGCCTGCCGCCGTTCGTCGTCATCCACCGCATGGTGAGCGGGATCGACAGCTTTCCGCTGCTGGCGGTGCCCTTCTTCATCCTGGCCGGCAACCTGATGAACAACGCGGGCATCACCACCCGCATCTACAACTTCGCG
The DNA here is from genome assembly GCF_037204045.1 of Variovorax sp. CCNWLW225. Taxonomy (NCBI): domain Bacteria; kingdom Pseudomonadati; phylum Pseudomonadota; class Betaproteobacteria; order Burkholderiales; family Comamonadaceae; genus Variovorax; species Variovorax sp. CCNWLW225. The sequence goes on from NZ_JBBCBV010000014.1 coordinate 17,156, forward strand.
CTGGCGCTGGTGGGTTGGCTCAAGGGGGGCCTGGGGCATGTGAACGTGCTCGGCTCGGTGATTTTTGCGGGCATGAGCGGCACCGCCATCGCCGATGCGGCCGGTCTCGGCACCATCGAGATCAAGGCCATGAAGGAGCACGGCTACTCGACCGAGTTCGCGGTCGGCGTGACCGCGGCTTCGGCCACGCTGGGCCCGATCATTCCGCCGAGCCTGCCGTTCGTGATCTACGGGATGATGGCCAATGTGTCGGTGGGGGCGCTGTTCCTTGCGGGCATCCTGCCGGGCGCGCTACTGGCCATATTGATGATGCTGACGGTGGCCTACTTTGCCCACCGCAACGGCTGGGGCGGCGACGTCAAGTTCTCGAGCACGCGCTTCTTCAAGGCGATGTGCGAACTGGCCGTGGTGGTCGGCTGGCCGCTCCTGATCTGGCTTTTGGTTTCGAAGCTGGGCACACCGCCGCAGCTCACCGTGTTTGCGGGCCTGGCCTCGCTCTTCGTGCTCGACCGGATCTTCAAGTTCGAGGCGCTGCTGCCGATCATGACGCCGGTGCTGCTGATCGGCGGCATGAGCACAGGCCTTTTCACCCCCACAGAGGGCGCAATTGCCGCCTGCGTGTGGGCCATGATCCTGGGCTTTGCCTGGTACAAGACGCTGTCGTGGAAGATGTTCGTCAAGGTGTGCCTCGACACCGTCGAGACCACGTCGACCGTGCTGTTCATCGTGGCGGCGGCCTCGATCTTCGGCTGGATGCTCACCGCCACGGGCGTGACCACCGACATCGCCAGCTGGGTGCTGGGCTTCACCAAGGAAGCCTGGGTGTTCCTGCTGCTGGCCAACCTGCTGATGCTGTTCGTGGGCTGCTTCCTGGAGCCCACCGCCGCCATCACCATTCTGGTTCCCATCTTGCTGCCGATTGCCACGCAACTGGGCGTCGACCCGATCCACTTCGGCCTGGTGATGGTGCTGAACCTGATGATCGGCCTGCTGCATCCGCCGATGGGCATGGTGCTGTTCGTGCTGGCGCGCGTGGCGGGGCTGAGCTTCGAGCGCACGACGATGGCCATCTTGCCGTGGCTCATTCCGCTGCTGCTGGCATTGGTCGTGATTACCTATGTGCCTTCATTGGTACTGTGGTTGCCCAAAATGTTCTTCTAGTCACCACACAACACGAGTTCCACGATGAATCCCTTCATTCGCCTCCATCCGGCCGACGATGTCGTGATCGCGCGCAGCCAGCTGGTCGGCGGCGCCAAGGTCGAAGACTTCGCCGTGCGCGGCCTGATTCCCGCCGGCCACAAGGTGGCGACGCACGCCATTGCCGCGGGCGAGCCGGTGCGCCGCTACAACCAGATCATCGGCTTTGCGAGCAAGCCCATTGCCGCGGGCGAGCATGTGCACACGCACAATCTCGACATGGGCCCGGACAAGGGCGACTTCGAGCGCGACTACGCCTTTGGCGCCGACGTGAAGCCGGCCCCCGCAAAGCGCGAGGCCACCTTCATGGGCATCAGGCGGGCGGACGGCCGCGTGGCCACGCGCAACTACATCGGCGTGCTGACGAGCGTGAACTGCTCGGCCACCGCGGCGCGCGCCATTGCCGACCACTTTTCGCGCAAGACCAATCCGGCTGCGCTGGCGGACTACCCGAACGTCGACGGCATCGTGGCGCTCACGCACGGCACGGGCTGCGGCATGGACACGCAGGGCATGGGCATGCAGATCCTGGAGCGCACGCTCACGGGCTATGCCACGCACCCCAACTTTGCGGGCGTGCTGGTGGTGGGCCTGGGCTGCGAGGCGAACCAGATCAACGCCTGGCTCGCGACCGGCCACCTGGCGGAGGGCGAGAACTTTCGCACCTTCAACATCCAGGACACCGGCGGCACGCGCAAGACGGTCGAAAAAGGCATTGCGCTCATCAACGAGATGCTGCCGCGCGCCAACGCGGTGAAGCGCGAGCCGTGCAGCGCCGCGCACATCACCATCGGCCTGCAGTGCGGCGGCTCCGACGGCTATTCGGGCATCAGCGCCAACCCGGCGCTGGGTGCGGCGGTCGACCTGCTGGTAGCGCATGGCGGCACGGCCATCTTGAGCGAAACGCCCGAGGTCTATGGCGCCGAGCATCTGCTCACGCGCCGCGCGGTGCGGCGCGAGGTGGGCCAGAAGCTGGTGGACCGCATCAAGTGGTGGGAGCACTACACCGAGATCAACGAGGGCGAGATGAACAACAACCCTTCGCCGGGTAACAAGGCAGGCGGCCTCACGACGATTCTCGAAAAGTCGCTCGGCGCGGTGGCCAAGGGCGGCACCAGCAACCTCGAAGCGGTGTACGAATATGCCGAGCCGGTGACGGCACATGGCTTCGTCTACATGGACACGCCGGGCTACGACCCGGTGAGCGCCACCGGGCAAGTGGCAGGCGGCGCGAACATCATCTGCTTCACGACCGGGCGCGGCTCGGCGTACGGGTGCGCGCCCTCGCCTTCGCTCAAGCTCGCGACCAACTCGGCGCTGTGGCAGCGGCAGGAAGAGGACATGGACATCAACTGCGGCGAGATCGTGGACGGCACGTCGTCGATCCAGGAAATGGGCCAGCGCATCTTTGAACTGGTCTTGGCCACTGCATCCGGCGAACCATCGAAAAGTGAGAAACACGGCTACGGCCAGAACGAATTCGTGCCGTGGCAAGTCGGCGCAGTCATGTAGCTCGCCCCCAGGCTGCGCGCACTTCGTGTCGCTTCTCCCTCCCCTTACCGGGGGCAACACCAGCGGCCCGGCAAGCCGGTTCCGCGGTGTTTCACGAACGGGCCTTGCTGCGCGGCCCTTGATCAAACCCATGGAGTCAACTGATGCCCAAGACCCTTCCCGCCGCTACGTTGCGATCGCAATGCGCGCAAATCTTGACAGCCGCCGGCAGCACGCTGGCCGAAGCCGAACAGGTGGCGGCCAACCTGGTGCTCGCCAACCTGAGCGGCCATGATTCGCATGGCGTGGGCATGCTGCCGCGCTATGTGGATGCGGTAGCCGAGGGCGGGCTCGTGCCCAACGCGTCGGTCAAGGTCAATGCCGACATCGGCACGATGCTCGCGCTCGACGGCCAGCATGGCTACGGGCAGATCGTCGGAGTGCAGGCGACGGAACTCGGCATCGCACGTGCGAAGCAGCACGGCAGCTGCATCTTCACGCTCGCGAACGCGCACCACCTGGGCCGCATCGGGCACTTCGCCGAAATGGCGACGGCCGAAGGCTTGGTCTCGATGCACTTCGTCAACGTGCTGTCACGGCCCGTGGTGGCGCCGTGGGGCGGCGGGGACGGACGCTTCGGCACCAATCCGTGCTGCATCGGCATTCCGCTGGCGGGGGCCGAGCCCTTCCTGCTCGACTTCGCGACCAGCCGCGTCGCGCAGGGCAAGATGCGCGTCGCCCACAACAAGGGCGAACGGGTGCCCGACGGCTACCTGATCGACGAGCGCGGCGCGCCGACCAACGACCCCGGGGTGGTGGTGGTGCCGCAAGCCAACGGCCTGTTCGGCGCGCTCATGACTTTCGGCGAGCACAAGGGTTACGGCATGGCGATGGCCTGCGAGCTGCTGGGCGGTGCACTCACCGGCGGAGGAACCTGGCACCGCCCGGCCGATACCGCCCGCACGGTGCTCAATGGCATGCTGACGATACTGATCGACCCTGCCAAGCTGGGAACCCAGGCCAGCTTTGCACAGGAAGCGACGGCGTTCGTCGAATGGCTGCGCCAGAGCCCGCCGGGTACGGGCTTCGACCAGGTGCAGATCGCCGGCGAACCGGAACGCGCCGCGCGCGTGGCGCGGGAGCGCGACGGCATCTGGCTGGACGATGCGACGTGGGGGGAAATCGTCGCGGCCGGGGCCAAGGTGGACGTGACCGTCGCATAAAGACTTGCGCCTCTAGCGGCGCGCGTTGCGCGACTTCTGGCTCAGCACGATCGCAATGCCGCCCAGAATGGCCACCGAGGCGGCCGCGAGCCGCGGCGTGATCGCTTCCGACAGCAGCAGCACCCCGCCGAATGCCGCCAGGAGCGGCACCGACAGCTGCACGGTGGCCGCCTGCATGGCCGAAAGACGGGCCAGCGCCGCATACCAGACCACATAGCCAAGGCCCGAGGTCAGCGCGCCGGAGGCCACGGCAAGCGCGATGCCGGTCGCGTCCGCATGGGCGCGCGCCACAAAAATCACGCTGAGCGCCAGGGCCAGCGGCACGGCCCGCAAGAAGTTGCGTGACGTGGCAGCCAGCGGGTCGGCCACGCCACGGCCGCGAAGCGAATACACGCCCCACGCCACGCCGGCGACGGCCATCATCACGGCACCCAGGAGCGGCGGCGCGGCAACGCCGGGCAGCACCAGGTAGACGAGCCCGCCCGCCGCCAGCAGGAAACCGAGCCATGCGATCGGTCCGAAGCGCTCGCCCGAACCCAGGCCCGCGCCAAGCATCGTGAGTTGAACCGCGCCGAACAGTATCAGCGCGCCCGTGCCTGCGGAAAGGCTCAGGTAAGCAAAAGAAAAGAAAGCCACATAGGCAAACAACATGGCGGCAGCGAGCCAGTCGGCCTGCGCGGCCGAAGGCGGGCGCGACCTCAGCTGCACGACAAGCAGGAGCGTGATTGCGCCGGAAACCAGCCGGATGCTGCCGAAGCTGGCCGGGTCGATGCCCTGCCGCTGCAGTGCGAGCCTGCACAACAGCGAGTTGGCCGCGAACGCGAGCATGGCCACCGCCGTCAGGGCGATGGTCTGCAGGATGGACGGGCCGCGGCGTGCCTCGGACACAACTTCAGACATGGGAGGCCACCATGAAGATAGCCCATCCCAGCAGCGCGAACCCGAGCGGCGCGCTCAGCCGATGGCCCCAGGAAACGTTCTTCTCCAGTGCCATGACCACGGCCAGCAGCAGCATCCAGCCAAGGCTGCCGGTGCCAAGCGCGAACATCAACAGCATGAGCGCCCAGCAGCAGCCGACGCAGAAGAGGCCATGGTGCATGCCCAGCGCGAATGCCTGGCGGGCTTGCGCATGGCCGCGCCAGTGCTCGATGACAAAGCTCAACGGCGTGCGGCACTTCTCCAGGCACTGGTGCTTGAGGCGGCTGAACTGGAAGGCGCCGGCCAGCGCAATGGTTGCGGCACCGATGACCCAGCCATGCCAGGCCAGCGTGGGCGCGCTGGCCAGCAGTGCCAGCACCGCGCTGTGGAGCCCGTGCGCCAGCAGGCCGAAGGCGCCCCACACCGCCATGTAGCCGAGCCCCAGCATGGTGAGCAGGCGTGCATGGTCGGCCCGCCCGGCGGTCAGTCGGTCGAAGGCGTTGAACAGCGGCAGCGTGGTCGGCAGCATCATGGCGGCCGTCATGAGGATCCACGCCGCGGCGTAGAGCACGGCAGGCACGACCACGCCGCCGGCCGGGACGACCTGGCACAGGAAGGCGGCCGGGCCGGAGACGGTCCAGTCGCCATGTTCGAGGTAGCGTCCGTAAGGGCTGCGTGCCCAGGCCCACAACACCAGCCACGCGAGCATGGCGAGTGCGGCAAGAACCGGCAGGAACACGCGGCGGTGCCGGACGGCATTGCCCGGCGTGGCGCTCATGAATCAAAGACGAAGGTGCTCTGCAGCGCGTTGTGGTTCTTGATGTCGAGATCGATGCCGAGGGCGTGGTTCTTCGACCGGTAAGTGGGCGCCTTGCCGACGAACACCGGCGCGCCCGGCACCGTGGAAAACACGGTGTCGGACAGCGTGGTCTGTCCGCCGGTTGCGCCGCGGTAGGGCTCGAGTTCGGCGTAGTAGTCGGTACCGATCTCCAGCTCGCCCTTGCCTTCGTTCACCGTGAAGCGGATGGGCGCCCGCTCGACCGACACGACCTCGCCGATGAGCTGGGCCAGGTCGGCGATCGGCCCGCCGGCTTGCCCGGTGTAGACCTTGAGCAGCGCTTCTTCCTGCTCCTTGGAGGCGTTGTCGTCGACGAAGATCGCCGCCGTCCAGTTGCCTTCGAGGATGTTTCCGGGCACATGCGCCACGGCTGCGATGGTGTTGCCGCCGACGTCGATGCCGTCGATGGTTCCCTTGTCGATGCGCCATGCGACGATGGTGTCGCAGGTGCCGTTGTCGGGGTCCTCGCCAATCCAGCAGGGACACAGGACATTGCAGTTGCAAACCTCGAGCAGGCGACCTTCCAGGTGATAGCTCATACGAACCTCCGTTCAGAAGCTACGCGAACACAGGCTTGTCGCCGCGACTCAGCGGCAAGGGGGCGCTGATCGTACGCCTCGCACCCGGGCAAGTCGAGTGCGCCATCCGGACCCATGCGGCGCCATGGGTACCCTGGGTACCCATGGGCTGCGGCGGATCAGCTCCGGCTTGCGTCGTGCGCCGGCTTGCCGACCTGGACGCTCACTTCCTCGCCCTTGATCTTCGCCTGCACGGCCTTCACGGCTTTTTCGAGCCGCGCGCCGTAGTCGGCGTCGGCCTGGCGGAAGTAACCGATCGAGCGGTCGATGATGTCCTGCCGCGTCACGGCGCCCAGCCCGCCCGCGATGCTGTTCACCAGCCGCTCCTTGGCTGCTTCGTCCATCAGGCGATAAAGGTCGCCGGCCTGAACGAAGTCGGTGTCCTCGGGGTGCTGCTGCCACTGGTGGCTGCCGGTCCAGCCGTGGATCTCGAGCGGCGCATACACCGGCTCGTTGGTCTGCTTGGGCGCGTTGCTGAAGCTGTTGGGCTCGTAGTTCGGGCCGCGGCCGCCGTTGCCGTCGCCACGCATCGCGCCGTCGCGGCCGTAGTTCTGGGCCGTGGTCGCATGGGGTCGGTTCACCGGCAGTTGCGTGTGGTTGATCCCCAGGCGGTAGCGCTGCGTGTCGCCGTAGCTGAACAGGCGGCCTTGCAGCATCTTGTCGGGCGACGGGCCGATGCCGGGCACGAAGTTGGCGGGGTTGAACGCGGCCTGCTCGATCTCGGCAAAGTAGTTGTCGGGATTGCGGTTGAGCGTGAGGATGCCGATGTCGATCTTCGGATAGTCCTTGTGCGACCAGACCTTGGTCAGGTCGAAGGGGTTGAAGCGGTAGGTCTGCGCTTCGGCCACCGGCATGATCTGCACCTGCACCTTCCAGCTCGGGAACTCGCCGCGCTCGATGGAGTGCAGCAGGTCGAGGTGGTGGTGGTTGGGGTTTTCGCCGCCCACGCGCTGCGCCTCTTCGGCCACGAAGGTCTCGATGCCCTGGTTGGTCTTGAAGTGGTACTTGACCCAGAAGGCCTCGCCCTTGGCGTTCACCCACTGGAAGGTGTGCGAGCCGAAGCCGTCCATGTGGCGGTAGCTCTTCGGAATGCCGCGGTCGCCGAAGAGCCAGGTGAACTGGTGCGTGGCCTCGGGCGAATGCGAGAAGAAGTCCCAGGCGTTGTTGGGCTCCTGCACGTGGCTGTAGGGGTCGCGCTTCTGCGAGTGGATGAAGTCGGGAAACTTGAGCGGGTCGCGAATGAAGAAGACGGGCGTGTTGTTGCCGACGAGGTCGTAGTTGCCTTCTTCGGTATAGAACTTGAGCGCAAAGCCCCGCGGGTCGCGCACGGTGTCGGCCGAGCCGAGCTCGAGCGCCACGGTCGAGAAACGGGCCAGCACTTCGGTCTTCTTGCCCACCTGACCGAGGAACTTGGCTTTCGTCCATTTCGACACGTCGGCCGTGACTTCGAAGGTGCCGAAGGCGCCCGACCCGCGCGCATGCACCACACGCTCCGGAATGCGCTCACGGTCGAAGCGCGCAAGCTTCTCGATGAGGTTGTGGTCCTGCATCAGCACAGGGCCGTTGACGCCAGCCGTCTGCGACTGCTGGTTGTTCTCGACGGGCGCGCCGTTTTCGGTGGTGAGCTTGCGGGAGTCGGTCATTTATGGGCTTTCCTCGTGTGTTGTGGAGCCCATGTATTTTGTCAATGAATATGACGGCATCACGTCATATTCAACTATCGCTTCGATAGGAGGCGATTTCAGGAGGCGATCTCTCCGCGACCGGCGGCGCGCCGGCCCTGCTACCTAGACGATCAGCGCGATCGTGGCTTCGAGATGTTCCGACGGCGCGCGGCGGAAGCCCGAGCGCGTGAAGCGCTGCAGCTGGCCGACCACGAAGGCCGTGAGCGCAGCGGCGCGCACCTGCGCGTCGACCGTGGGGGTTGCAGAACCGTCAGCGGCGGCCGTGCCGCGCAGCACCTGGCGCAGCGTGGCTTCGATCTTGTCGAAGAACTGGTTCATGCGCTGCTGGAGCCGTTCGTTCTCGAACACCAGTGCGTCGCCCACCATGACGCGCGTCATGCCCGGGTTGCGTTCGGCAAACTGCACCAGCAGCGTGAGGATTCTTGCGGCCTGCTGCGCACCGGTGGCACCTTCGCGCTCGAGGATCTGGTTGACCAGGGTGAAGACGCTCTGCTCGATGAAATCGATGAGGCCTTCGAACATCTGCGCCTTGCTCGCGAAGTGGCGGTAAAGCGCAGCCTCGCTCACGTCCAGCCGCGCGGCCAATGCCGCGGTGGTCACCCGTTCGGCGCCGGGTTGTTCCAGCATGGCGGCCAGCGCCTGCAAAATCTGCACGCGCCTTTCCCCTGGCTTGGGGCGCTTTCGCACCGGGGCGGCGGCTGCCAGCGTCTCTGTTGGAGTTTCTACGCCGGGATAGCTTGTCTCTTCGTTCTGCATGAGAGCGCGTGCAAAGATGTAATCAATTGATTCTCGCACAGGGGCGCGCAGTGAGCGCGTGCAAACGGGGGCGGGAAAGCTCGTACAGAATCAACTTGTTCAACAAAGTAAAGAGTTTTTCATGGCCAACAGCGTACTGGTGACCGGAGGGGCGGGTTTCATTGGCAGCCACACCTGCGTGGCGTTGGCCGCGGCCGGCTATGTGCCGGTGATCCTGGACAACCTGGGCAACAGCGATGTGCGCGTGCTGGAACGCTTGCGCCAGATCACGGGCAGCGCACCGCGGCTGATCGAAGGCGACGTGCGCGACAGGGCCCTGCTCGACCGCGTGCTGGGGAGCGAACGTTTCTCGGCCGTGATTCACTTTGCCGGCCTCAAGGCCGTCGGCGACTCGGTGGCCGACCCGCTCGCCTATTACGACAACAACGTGCACGGCAGCTTCGTGCTTGCTTCGGCCATGCAGCAGGCGGGCGTGCGAACCCTGATTTTTTCGTCGTCCGCGACGGTGTACGGCGAGCCCGACCATTCACCCATTCCGGAAGACGCGCCCTGCAGGCCGGCCAGCCCCTATGGGCGATCGAAGCACATGGTCGAAGAAGCACTCACCGATTTGCACCGCGCCGAACCGGGTTGGCGCATTGCACTGCTGCGTTACTTCAATCCGGTCGGCGCACATGAAAGCGGGCTCATCGGAGAGCACCCGCAAGGCAAGCCGAACAACCTCATGCCCTTCGTGTGCCAAGTGGCCGTGGGGCAGAGAGACAAGCTCGTTATCCACGGCAACGACTATCCCACGCCCGACGGCACCGGTGTGCGCGACTATGTGCACGTGATGGACCTGGCCGAAGGACACGTCGCGGCCCTGCGGCATGCGGAGGCCCATCCAGGCCTTGTCACGCTGAACCTCGGCACCGGCCGCGGCGCTTCAGTGCTGGAGGTCGTGCATGCGTTCGAACGCGCGAGCGGGCGAACAATTCCTTGCGAGATCGGCCCGCGCCGCGCTGGCGATGTGCCCGCGTACTGGGGCGACCCCTCGCTTGCGCAAGCCACGCTGGGGTGGCAAGCGCATCGCGGGCTCGACCAGATGTGTGCGGACAGCTGGCGCTGGCAGCAGGGCAATCCGAACGGGTACGAGGCATAAGCCCCCATGTTCGATTGCGTCAATCGAGCATGAACAAGCTCAGTATCAATGTCACACTCAGCCTGGACTCATCAAGGCCAAGTAGAAGATTTCACAAGCGGCTCACAACCGTGAACGCGAATCCCAAATGCAAGCCGGACGTCGAACAGGCTGTTACCCTGTAAATCTTCGCTATCGCTAGTCTGAATTGACGGGGGCTTCTGCGTGGCAGACAGCCCGTAGTTGTTGTCTCGTGAAGATCAGGGGAGAATGATTTGCCTATCGACCAAGCGCGATATGCCCACTGGGCCGCAGCCAGCAGGTTCTCCCCTTTTTCTGATGCGGCTTACAGGGATTGGACCGTTACAGAAGCGTCCCGCACGAAGACAGAAGCGCCTGAGATTCATTCCACGTTAGCGAGTCTTCCGTATCGGCATGGCATCACATTCGTCGTTCCCGATAACGGTGATGATGAGGCCCTGCGCTCCACAACAGCCTCTTTCTCGACGCAGATGTGCCAGCGTTTCGATGTAGTCGTCGCCTGTCCACCATGGCGTGCGGACGACGTCACCACTGCACTGCTGTTCGTTCGTGATGCCGTCAATGTTCGCCTTGTCACCTCGCCGGAGTCCTCGACGCGGCTCGAACTGCAACAGCTTGCATTGGAGCACGCTGACGGCTCCTATGTCGGAGCGATTCTCGCTGGGGACCAATTGGCTCCCACCGCCGTTTCCTCCATCCAATTGACGCTGGCGCAATGGCCCGATGCCGTAGTCGTCTATGCGGACGAGGACTGGATGACCCAGCAGGGCGTAACAAGATGCAAGCCCCGTTTCAAGTCTGCCTGGGACCCGGAGGCTCAACTTGGCTTCGATCTACTGGATGGGCTGTGCGTAATGAGGCGTGCCAGCATTTTGGCGGCAGGAGGCCTTCGCGCCGAATTCGAACCGGCCGCGCACTACGATTTGCATTGCAGAGTGGCGATCCCACTGCACTGCGGACAAGTTATCCACATTCCCTCGGTGTTGTATCACCGGCAAATACCCCCAGTCATGGATGCGCTGCGCACCAGGGATGCCATCGCGTCTTATGCCGCGGCAGCCAGACGAGTCGCAGCAGAAGCAGCCGCCCAACAGACGGGGTTGGCGGTGAACGTCGTGCCGTCTCCTTTTGCTGAATTCGTCAATCATGTGCGCCGCTCGTTGCCCGTTCCCATTCCCAAAGTGAGTGTTCTGGTTCCGACTCGCGACCATGCCGCCCTTGTCAGGACATGCCTGAAGGGCTTACTCACGCAAACCGACTATCCTGATTTTGAAGTCATCGTTCTCGACAACGACAGCATCGAGGCGGCGACGATGGCGTTGTTTGCCGAACTGCGCACGGATCCTCGGGCTCGTGTGCTTCGCGTTCCGGGCTCATTCAATTTTTCGGCTATCAACAATGTTGGCGCACAAGCCTCGACGGGAGAAGTGCTGCTTTTTCTGAACAACGATGTGGAGATTTTGGACAGCTCGTGGCTCAGAGAGATGGTCAGCGAAGTCATGCGACCGGACATCGGCTGTGTTGGGGCCAAGCTGCTGTATAGCGACGGTACCGTCCAGCATGCGGGCGTGATCCTGCAGCACGGGCCCTTGGCCATGCACATTTGCCGTATGGACGATGCCGCGGACACCGGGGTAGACGGGCGGCTCGCTGGCACCCGTGACTACTTAGCAGTCACGGGTGCCTGCCTCGCCATCCGCCGCTCGGTGTTTGATCAAGTCGGAGGCTTCGATGAAGAGCACTTGGCGGTGGCTTACAACGATATTGATCTCTGCCTGAAGGTGAACGACGCCGGATACCGCAACATCTGCACGCCGTTCGCGTCATTGTTGCATCTCGAAAGCGCATCGCGCGGCCAAGACCATACATGCGAAGAGAAGCAGAAGCGAGCGCAGCACGAGCAGGATCACGCCAGCGCCAAATGGATCGACCGCTTCGAACACGACCCGTATCACAACCCGAACGTCCGGCTGGACTGGCTCACCGGCGCGCACCTCGCGTTCGGTGTTGGCCAGCAATGGCATCTTGCGCGCTGACCGGGCAGTTCATCGGAATCACGCGGAGACTCGGACTTTTCCGACCAAGACAATGAAAGAACCCACGATCATTCTCCCGACGGTCGACAAGTCTCTGGACGTTCTGACGCACCCCGTACTTGATCCCATCTTCTGGACACCTCACCTGCTTGGCAAGGCGAGCGCATGGTGGGCCCACACGCCTTTTGCTTTCTGGGTCGTCGCGGCATGCAAACCATCGCTTCTGGTCGAGCTAGGCACGCACAACGGAGTCTCCTATGCGGCGTTCTGCGAGGCAGTCGCGCGACTCAAATCGGCGACGCGCTGCTACGCGGTGGACACTTGGGCCGGAGATGGGCATGCCGGACATCTGGACGCCCATGTCTATCACGAGCTTCGGGACTTTCACGATAGGCATTTCAACGCATTCTCGGAACTCCTAAAGTCCACATTCGATGACGCGTTGCCGTACTTCCTTGACGCCTCTATCGATCTGCTGCACATCGACGGCTTCCATACCTATGAAGCAGTCAAGCACGACTTCGAGACTTGGCTTCCGAAGTTATCGGACAAGGCCGTAGTTCTCTTTCACGACACCAATGTTCGAAGCCGCGATTTCGGAGTTTTCCGCTTTTTTGCGGAGCAAGCTGAGAAATATCCTTCTTTCGAATTCCTGCATGGCCACGGTTTGGGCATCTTGGCGGTGGGAAAAACCGCCCCAGCCGCAGCAATCGCTCTGTGCAGCCTCCAATCCGAGCAAGCGGACGCCGCAAGGACCCGATTCGCGCATCTCGGGACACGGTGGTCGATCACGACACGTGAACAGCTTGGGACAGCAGACCTCTATCAGCGAATTCACGATGCCAACGCCTCGCGCGCGCCCATCGAAGCAGAATTGGCCCAAGTGGCAGCGGCTCGCCTCGCCGACGCGGAGGCCCACTGCAATGCTGAATTCAAAGCAAACGAGTTGGCTGGCGAAGTTGCCCGCAAGGTCGCTGAGCTGGAGACTTTGAACAGACTAGCCGGCGATGCCGAAGCCAAGGCCGCACAAGCGGAAGCCGCGGCTCGCGCGACCAGTTTTGCACATGAGCAGGCCAGCAGGCGCGTGGCGGAACTGAGAAATGTCGTAACGCGATTGGCAACCGACCTGAACAAGGCTCGTGAAGATCTGAATCGAACTCAGCTTGCCTGGAAGAACGCCGTCGATGCAAATGAAGGCCGAATCGAGGCGCTGCTGAAAAAATTTGCGCTCCTGCGCGCCGATCCGTTCTTGAGCGTGAAGGCTAAGGTGCGCAGACGTCTCCGCATGCTAGCTTCGCGCTTTCACGGAAGACAAGTCGATCTCGCAGCGATCGAGATCACACGATTTTCACCTTATTTCGATCGAGATTGGTATCTGAGCACATACCCGGACGTTGCTTCAGCAGGAATTGACCCGGCGGAACACTACGTCGCTCATGGTGCATCTGAGGGGCGCGAACCCGGCCCCTGGTTTTCCGGCGCTGCATACGCCGCCCACTACGGCGATTCACGGGGGATGAACCCACTGGTCCACTACATGCTTGTTGGCGCTCAAGAGGGCCGTCAAGCCGGACTGATAGGAGTTGAGAAGACGGGACCGTCTCTTCCGGCTTCATCAGATCGTGCTTTTTCGATTTTCTATGTATCTGGCGAGGCGGATACGCCCGGTCATCTGTATCGGGTGGAGCGTTATATCGAAGCTGCACGCACGAACGGTGTCTTTGCTGAGTGGATTCGGCTCGACCAACTCGAGGCGCAGCTCGACCTGACTTCACGACATGACGTGATGATTCTCTGGCGCACCCCTTGGACTCCAGCTCTGGACGAAGCAGTGCGCAGAATGCACGAGCGGGGTAAGAAGATTGTCTTCGACGTCGATGACCTGATGATCGACCCGGATCTGGCCGACACCAAGGTCATCGATGGAATCAGATCGAATGCGCATCCCGAAGAAGCGGTGCGAGCACTGTTCTCAGGCGTGCGCAGATCCATGCTTGCAGCCGATGTATGCATCGCCAGCACCCAGGAGCTGGCGTATCACATGCGCTGGCCTGGGAAGCCCACCCATGTGCTGTTCAACGGCTTCGACCATCGCACATTCGAGCTGTCCAGGCGCAGCGCAAGGCAATGGCGCAGCGCGCGAACCGACAAGTTGATCCGGATCGGATATGCAGGCGGTTCTCGAACGCACCAGCGCGATCTCGGGCTGGCCATCGAGTCCATTGCACGCGTGCTCCGAGAAAACGAAAGGTGTCGCCTGGTGCTTTTTCAGACCGAGTCCGGAATGCGGCTGATCGATATGGAGGAATACCCGGCAATGGTGGGATTGGAGGATCGAATCGAGTGGCGACCTTTTCAAACCCTTGATACTTTACCTAGAGAATTGGCGCGGTTCGATATCAATATCGCCCCGCTGGAATTCGGAAATCCGTTCTGTGAAGCAAAGAGCGAGTTGAAATTCTTCGAGGCTGCGCTGGTCGACACTCCAACCATCGCATCTCCGACGGGCCCTTTCAGGCGAGCCATTGAGCATGGCGTTTCCGGGTTCCTGGCCACGAACGCCGACGACTGGTATCACTACATCTCTACCCTGGTTGCGGACAAAACGCTGCGAAGCCATATGGCTTCGGCTGCGTTCCTGAGCGCTATGGCCGCTTATGGACCGCTTCAGCGCGCAGTACAGCTGGGCTGCGTCCTCGATCAATTGCAGGGCGGCGCGTTGGCCGCGCGGGCATTCGCCCTGGACGCGAGCCTTCGATCGTCACCGGTGCGACGGCCGAGGCTGATGCCGTCGAAGGTGTTGTTCGAACAATGCGCCGACCATGACGAACTCGCAGAGGTCACTGTCATCATTCCTCTCTACAACTACGAACAGTTCATTGTCGAGGCACTGGAGTCCGTACGGGGTCAAACACTTTCAGTTCTGGATCTGATAGTGGTGGACGACCGTTCGACCGACAACTCACTGAACACTGTGCTGGCATGGATTCGGGAACACGCTGCACGCTTCCACCGCGTGGTGGTGGCGCAGAACGAGTCGAACTACGGGTTGGGCTTGACTCGAAATGCCGCTTTCAACCTTGCCGACAGCCCTTACGTGTTGCCTCTCGACGCGGATAACCGACTGCGGCCAAGGTGCTGCGAAGAACTGCGCCGCGTCATTCGTGCGGAGCGCGTGGCTTTTGTCTATCCCACCATCCAACGTTTCGGTGTGGCCAATACGACAATGGGCGACTCCCCTTACGAGCCGCAGAGATTTGTGGCAGGCAATTATGTCGATGCGATGGCCCTCGTCGCGAAGGAGGCTTGGGCGATCATCGGGGGATACAACCATGTCCGACACGGATGGGAGGACTACGATTTCTGGTGCCGGCTCGCCGAGCAAGGCCAACGCGGGCACTGGGAACCTCAAACACTCGCCGACTATCGCGTACATGCGGGCTCCATGATCAGGACCGAAACAACGGCTTTGGAAAACTACCGTCGCCTGATCGAAAATTTTAAAACTCGGCACCCTTGGGTTTCTCTGCTCGACGAACGACTTGCGAGTAAATCACCGTCCCCGCAGGTGAATTCGAGAGGTGACATACCCAATTCACGGCTTCAAGTGCTCTTGCCGATACTGCGCTGCCCCAAGACGCGGCTCAAGCTGACGGTCGATCCGGAGCGAAACGCCCTGGTCAGTGTGGACGGATGGAGAGCCTGGCCCCTCGTCCAGAGCCGCCCAGTTCTTTGCGAAGGGCTCACCGAACCTGAGATCAAGCCCGCCGACCACGTCAGCAACCAATTGCCTCCCGAAGCCTTGGCACTCGTGAACAGCACGAAAGGATGGGTACTGAATCTTAGCGGCGGGGGCTCGCTCGAAAAATTCGAGAACGTGGTCGAAGTCGAATACAGCCTGTTCAAGCATACAGACGTCGTCGCTGATGCGCATGCGCTGCCATTCGATGACAATGTCTTTGACGTTGCAATCGTCATGAATGCCTTCGAACACTACCGCGAACCTCAAAAAGTGGCCGCCGAGCTCTTGCGAGTGCTGAAACCCGGCGGCCGCGTTCTAATTCGGACAGCGTTCATGCAGCCGCTGCATGAACGGCCGTGGCACTTCTTCAACTGCACCCGGCACGGCCTGGAGGAGTGGTTTCAGCATTTTGAAACTGAACGCCTTCACGTGTCGGACAATTTTTGCCCCAATCACTCCATCGCTTGGTTGGCATCGGAATGCGAACGCGCCTTGCGCTCCACCGTATCTGCCGACGCCGCCGAGCGTTTTCGGAGTGCGCCCGTGGGCGCCCTAGTGGATCTCTGGCGCGATCCTTCACTGCGATCGGCCTCGCTTTGGACCGACTTCGAAAAGCTGCCCCAATCCGAACAGGAAGTCGGCGCTGCCGGATTCGAATTGCTGGGACGGAAACCGTTGCACCCCAAGGTAACCGGCTAGGGCCGCTCGCCCTCTCGTCACTTCACTGTCAGCGGCAAAGCTGGCGTGCTGCGCGCCTTGACTCAGCGGGCGCGGATCATCGTGCCGTAGGCCTGGTCGGTCAGGATCTCGAGCAGCATGGCGTGCGGCACGCGTCCGTCGATGATGTGCACTGCGTTGACGCCGCTCTTCGCAGCATCGAGCGCACCTTCAATCTTGGGCAGCATGCCGCCCGAGATGGTGCCGTCGGCAAACAGGTCGTCGATTTCGCGCGCGCTCAGGTTGGTGAGCAGGTTGCCGTTCTTGTCGAGCACACCGGGCGTATTGGTCAGGAGCATGAGCTTCTCGGCTTTGAGCACGGTGGCGAGCTTGCCGGCGACCACGTCGGCATTGATGTTGTAGCTCTCGTTCTCCTCGCCGAAGCCGATAGGGCTGACCACGGGAATGAACGCGTCGTCCTGCAGCGCCTTCACCACGCTGGGGTCGATGGAGACGATGTCGCCGACCTGGCCCACGTCGTGATGCAGGTTGGGGTCGGCACGGTCGGCCATCTTGAGCTTTTGCGCGCGGATCATGCCGCCGTCGCGGCCGGTCAGGCCCACGGCCTTGCCGCCGGCCTGATTGATCAGGCCCACGATGTCCTGCTGCACCTCGCCGGCCAGCACCCATTCGACGACTTCCATGGTCTCGGCGTCGGTCACGCGCATGCCCTGGATGAAGCTCCCCTTCTTGCCAAGGCGGTTGAGGGCCGCCTCGATCTGCGGGCCGCCGCCGTGCACCACCACCGGGTTCATGCCGACCAGCTTGAGCAGCACCACGTCTTCCGCAAAGTCGGCCTGCAGGGCCGGATCGGTCATGGCATTGCCGCCGTACTTGATGACGATGGTCTTGCCGTGAAACTTGCGGATGTATGGCAGCGCCTGGGCCAGGATCTCGGCCTTGTCGCGCGGGGGAATGTTGAGGACGGGGTCGGTCATGGGCGGGCAGGCTCCAAAACGGTGAGAACGGTGGATAGAGGAAATTGTCGCAACAAGCGGACCGTCTTGCGCGCTGTCACGGGCGCAGCCAGCGCGGCACCTTGAATCGCACGATCATCAGGTACGCGCCCACATAAGTCGTGACGAACAGCAGGCAAAACAGCATCAGCACGATGGTGTTGTTCCAGAACAGCACCGCGGGCACCACAGACAGCGCGGCGAACATCCACAGGTACGGAGAGGTCCTGTTGTTGCGGGCGAGCAATTGGCGGGCCTCGTCGTCCGCGAACGCCACCCGCACGATGCGCCGAAAGATCAACTGGTGAAAGTGCAGCGCGTCGGCCGTGCCGGGCGACTGCCCGCGCGCGAGCTTGCGGTAGATGGAAAACAGCGTCTCCCAGACCGGGTAGATCAGCAACAGCATCGGGAACCACGGCGAGACGACGCGGTGCCGCTGCACGAGCGTGACGCAGGCCACGGCGATCACCATGCCCCACACATAGGCGCCGCCGTCGCCGGCAAATATCTTGCCGCGCGGGTAGTTCCAGATCAGAAAACCGACGGTCGCACCGACCAGGCAGACCATCATCGCCGCGAGCTGGCGGTCGCCCACCTGGAGCGCCACGTGCGAAATGGCAAGGCAGACCAGAACGGCCACGGTGCCCGCGAGCCCGTTGTAGCCGTCGATGATGTTGAAGGCGTGCGGCAGTCCGCCGATGGCCAGGGCTGCGAACAACACAGCGCCGTAAGGAACCATTGCCAGCCAACCGTCGACAGCCTCGATGCCGGTGCGCGACAGGCTGAGCCCCAGCATCCAGCAGGCCAGCAAGGCGGAGCCGATGGTGAGCCCCAGCCGGTAGCGCACCCTCACGTTCTGCGTCACGTCTTCGAGGATGCCGGCGATGACGGCCGGCGCAATGCACAGCAGCGTGAGCATCGATGTCTTGACCGGCCACGACACGTTGAACGGATCGGTTCCCGTGATGCCGGCCGCCAGCCAGGCCACGCCCATGCCGAACATGATTCCGGCGCCGCCAAGGCGCGGCACATGGCCCTTGTGGAAGCGCTGGGGCATGTCCGTGCCATAGAGCCGCGCATGCCGTCGCGCCCGGCGCATGAACAGCTGCACCGCGAAGGCAGAGGCAAAAAAACTGATGACGATCAGAGCAATCATGTGTGGGTGTTGGGGAACTCTAGAATTCCCGAGCGAAATTAGACCATGCCAGCGCCCTCCCCCTCCCTTCCCCCCATCACCGTTTCGATCGTCAGCCACGGTCAGCTGGCGCTGATACGGCCGCTGCTCGGGCAGTTGGACCGCTTCAGCGGTGCATCGACCGCCAAGGTCGTGCTTACGCTGAACATCCCCGAACCCGATGTGCTGGCGGGCCAGGAATGGGGCTTTCCGGTCGAGCGCATCGAAAACGCCCAGCCCAAGGGCTTTGGTGCCAATCACAACCAGGCTTTCCAGCACTGCGAAACACCGTGGTTCCTGGTGCTCAACCCGGACATTCGCTTCGACGGCGACGTGCTGGCGCCGCTGATTGCACAGGCCGCGCCCGACGCCGGCCTGTTGACGCCGCGCATCCTGGAGCCAGGCAAGAGCACGCCCGAGCAGCATCGCGAGATCATCACGCCGCTCGAAATCGTGACCCGCCGGAAGCCGGGCTATGAGCGCCCGGCGGTGCCAGCCTGGATTCCGGGCCTGTTCATGCTGTTTCGCAGCGACGCCTACCGACAGATCGGCGGCTTCGACGAGCGCTTCTTCATGTACGGGGAAGATTTCGACATCTGTGCCCGGACGCAACTCGCGGGCTGGAAGCTGCAGGTGGGGGAAGACCTGCTGGCGCGCCACGAGGCGCAGCGTGCCAGCCGCAGCAGCAAAAAGCATCTGTACTGGCACGTGACCAGCTTGCTGAAGGTGTGGACTTCGGGAGCGTTCTGGCGGTTCAGGCGGCTCAAGGCGAGCATCCGCTGAGTTAGGTCGGTGTGCCGGGCGGCTGGCTACCCGCGCTCGAGCAGGTCCTGCGCCACCGCGTGCCAGCCGCGTCCGAAGCGGTCATAGCGGCCGCGGGCGGCCTCCAGCATCACCGGACCGAGGCGCGCGAGCCTCGAGCGAGGCAACTCGGCCCTGAAGCGCTGGTGCGCCACCTTGGCGCGCTGGGCCTCGAGGTACTTCGGTTGCACCTTCGTGCCGAGGGAGCTCAGCCGGTCCAGCAGCGCCTCTGCCCTGCGCAGCCGCGCCCAGTGCTTGTCGCCGCGCTCGACAAACGCCTTGCCGATCTTTTCGGAGAGCGTTGGCCGGCGCGCGCCGATCTGGTTGCTTGCATGCTGCCGGTAGTCGATGAGCGGCTCCGCCAGCACATCGACACGGCCGGTGGCCGCGGCCACCGCGCCGAGCCACTCGTCGTGCACCCAGCCCTCGGGGAACGGCAACGCGAATTCAAGCAGTTCCTTGCGAAACATGGTGGTGGCACCTGTCACCAGATTGCGCCGCAGCAGGACGTCGAAGGCATTTCCGTTTGCAATGGCGGCCAGTTCGGCGGGTCGAACCTCTAGCGCGTGAAAGAGCGAAGTGCCCAGCGGCGCGAGCTCGGCGTCGACCAGGCGAGCATCGGTGTGCAGCAGCAGCAACTCGGATTCGGCTTCGAAGCGGGTCGCCATGCGGGCCAGCCGCCCGGGGTGCCACACGTCGTCCTGGTCGCTGAGCGCGATGAGTTCGTGGGTGCATGCCCGCACGGCCTGTTCGAAATTGCGGGTGACCCCCAATGCCGGCGAATTCTGGAAAACGGCGAACTCGACGCTTTCGGCGACGCCGCAAGCGGCCATGGTGCTGCGCACCGTGGCAATGGTCTCATCCGTCGAACCATCGTCTGAAAGCACGATCTGGCTTGGCGGCCGGTCTTGCGTGCAGATGCTGCGCACTTGCGCCGCCACAAAGCGGGCGCCATTGCGCGTGCAAAGCGCGACTGAAATACCCTGCATCTTCAAACCGGCGCCAGGCGCGGCGGCCAGGCGTAGCTGAAGTCTTCGCGCGCGAGCATGAGGTTCGGGCTGTAGGCGGGGTCGTTCTTCAGCAACTCGCCCCAGCGTTGCTGCATGTAGGCGGCATCTTCCTGGAACTGGTGTTTTCCGTGCTGGGAGGCATTCCTGGAGTGAATAGCCGGCTGGTGCAGGAACAGTTCCGCATGAGGCGTCCACAGGTTACGCAAGCCCGAAGCGCGCAAGCGGAGACAAAAATCGACGTCGCCAAAAAACTCCTTCAAATGACTCTCATCGAATCCGCCGACCTGTTCGTAGTGGCTTTTCCGGATCACCATACATTCGGCTGAGACGGCCGAGAAAGATTGGATCAGCGCGGCGCGTCCGCCGTAGCCGGGTCTTCCCGCGGGCATTCCGCGATGCGGATGGGTTGCGATGTCCTTCGCGTCCAGGATCAGACCCGCGTGCTGAAGCGTCTTGTCCGGATACCAGAGCCGCGCGCCGACAGCGCCGACGCCAGGCTGCAGTGCGAGGCTCACCATCTCGCTCAGCCAGTCGGGCGAAATGACTTCGATGTCGTGGTTGAGCAGTGCGATCACATCGCCTTGCGCGATGGCTGCCGCACCGTTGTTCAGCGCTGAATAGCTGGAACTCCGGTCGTCGCGCAGCACCCGAATGTTCGGGTGGTCCGCGGCAACGGCCTTCAACCAGGCCAGCGTCGCTGGGTCGTCGGAACCGTTGTCGACGATGATGATCTCGTAGCGCGAGTAACTTGTCTTCTGCAAGATGGAGCCGACGCACTGGCGCACCCGAGGCAGCGCGTCGCGCGTTGGAATGATCAACGAAACTAGGGGCAAGACATCAGGCAAGGCGTAATGCACCCGGTAGCCGAAATCCAGATGCTCGGCAGTGGCGCGCACACCCGTGCGCACAAAGTGCTCATTCAGTGCCCGCTCGCCCGCGATAGCCGCATAGGGCTTGGCCGTCATCGAACGGGCCGTGCTTTCGGCATGCACCCGCCAGTGATAAAGGACACGTGGGATGTGTTGAATCTGCTCGGGCTCCACGCGCTCCATGCAGCGCAGCACCAAGTCCCAGTCCTGCGAACCTTCGAGCCCCGCGCGAAAACCGCCAACCGAGCGCATGAGTTCGGTGGACAGCACGCCGAGGTGGCTGAACATGTTCTGCGAGCGAAAGAGATCGACGTTCCAGTCCGACTTGAAATACGGCCCGAAGCGATGGCCGCCTTCGTCGACCTTGTCTTCGTCCGAATAGATCAGCTGCACGCCAGGGTGCTCGGCAATGCAATCGGCCACCCAGAACAATGCATGGGCTGGCAGCAGGTCGTCGTGGTCCATGAGAGCCACCCACGGTCCGACCGCCAGCTCCAGCGCACTGTTCGATGCCGCAGAGATATGGCCGTTTTCGGGTCGGAACGCCACCTTGATGCGGGGGTCTGTTTCGCAGTACGACTTGAGGATGTCGCGCACCTCGGCCGAAGGCGAAGCGTCGTCGGCAATGCACAGTTCCCAATGCGGGTAGATCTGCCCACGAACCGACTCGATGGCTTCGCGCAGCCACGCAGGGTTAGGGTTGTAGGTCGGCATCAGCACGGAGATCAGCGGGCGGTCTTTCATGGCCGCAACGCGCTGCGAGATCTTTTCGCGCAGTTCAGGCGTGAGCGTGTCGTAGCGCCGCACCCACTTGGAATAATCGTTGTAGCCGCCGAGGCGCCGGCGCAACTCCCATCGAATACCGCGCCAACCTGACTTCTGGAACAACTTCCAGGCCCGCTGCATGCGCCTTACCACCCTGAACCTCGCCAAAGTGCGTCCAAGCCAAGACCGAGCCGATCAAAAGATTTCATATTGCGTGCCCGAAGAAACGGAGTCGGGCTTGTGGGGAATACTGGAACAGGTAAGCGAGGCCGGAGAGGGAATCACCCTCCAGGCACGCGGGCGGCGGACGATTATCTTCGGAACTCTTCAAGGCAAGCGGCAGGACTTGCGGCTGCCATGCCAACAGGCACACAAGAGCTACCCCGTAAAATCGCTCGATCACACTGGCGCCACAGCGCAGAGCACTGGACCGTTGGCGCGGAGGCGTCTGCAAACCGACGTGCCGAGAATGAAGCCGCGTCTGGCAATATTGCGCCAACCCATTGAAGAGAAATAACGCTTGACCAACATCGGCAACGAAGAACTGGTGCTCATCGCAACCCAGTGTGACGGATATCCTGGCGGCGACTATATCGGCCGCCTGGCAGACACTTTCGGAAGCGTATGAGCCAAATTCACTCCAATTTACATCGAAATGCCTGGGCTGATTGGTGGGAAGGCACCCGCCGTACAGACATCTGGTGGACGCTTGCGTGGTTCGACATTGTGCTGCGCTATCGCCGCTCGATGCTGGGCCCTCTGTGGCTCACGTTGAGCATGGGGGCGATGATCGGCGGCATGGGGCCCCTTTATAGCTCGCTGTTTGGCACAGAACTCTCCAAGTTCTTTCCCCACCTTGCACTGGGGATCATCTTCTGGGGCTTTTTCTCCAGCGTGGTGACGGACTCGTGCAACGCCTTTGTGGGCTCGTCCAATTACCTCAAGCAGGGCTATTTTCCAATCAGCTTGTTCGTCTGGCGGAGCATGGCGAGAAATCTGATTCAATTTGCCCATCAAATCGTTTTGTACGTTCCGGTTGCGCTTTGGGCGGGTGTCTCGCTTTCAGCTTCGGCCCTGCTGATCATTCCTGCGATGGTCATCGCCATCATCAATGCCCATGCGCTTGGGTTGCTGCTTGGCCTAGTCTGCACCCGCTTCCGGGATGTGACGCAAATCGTCAGCAGCGTGATGCAGATGCTGATGTTTCTGACGCCTGTGTTCTGGCTCCCCGAAAGTCTTCCTGATCGCGCCAAGTACATCCTCTGGAATCCGTTTGCCCAAATGCTCGACTTGCTGCGGACTCCATTGATGGGAGGAGTCGCCACTTCTCACAGTTGGTGGGGGATTCTGGGGTGGACGGCTTTGACGCTCGTCGCCTCCACGCTCCTGTTCTCGAAATACCGTCGACGTGTCGTCTACTGGCTCTGATACATGGCTTCCATTTCACTAAAAAACGTTGCTGTTAATTTCCCGATCTACGGCGCGGGAGCGGCATCCTTGAAAAAGACACTGGCGGCGTCCGTCACCGGCGGCAGGTTTGGGAAGGAAACCGGCGTCACAGTCGTTCAGGCACTGAGCGACATCAACCTCGAGTTGAAAAGCGGCGATCGGCTGGGGCTGATCGGGCACAACGGCGCGGGCAAATCGACCCTGCTACGCACGTTGGCGGGCGTCTACGAGCCTTCCGCCGGCGAATTCCGGCGCGAAGGCACCGTATCGAGCCTGATTGATCCATCCCTGGGCATCGAGCCCGATGCAACGGGCATCGAGAACATCATGCTGCGCGGCCTCGTCATGGGGCTGAGCAAGAAGGAAATCGACCGACTGACGCCTGAAATCTGCGAGTTCAGCGGACTTGGGCAGTACGTCGACATGCCGGTCCGCACCTATTCGACCGGCATGATGATGCGGCTTGCCTTTTCGATCTCCACCAGCGTGGAAGCAGACATCCTTCTCATGGACGAATGGCTCTCCGTCGGTGATGCCGACTTCACCGAGAAAGCGGAGAAGCGCATGCGAGACGTGGTTTCGAAGTCCGGCATTCTGGTGCTTGCCTCTCATTCGCCGACGCTGATCGCCAAGGAATGCAACATGGTTCTCAAACTCAGCCATGGCCGACTCGAAGCGGCCGATCTGTCGCAGCTCGAGATGTGATCTGAGCCCGCTGGGCTGGCACCTTCACCCGCCCCCTGGACTTTCGTCTTGGAGCGCTATGAAGGCGCTGCGAGAAGACCCAGGCGTAGCGCATTGCGCTTCTCTCTTAATTAGAAGAAAGAATAGCGCACTGTTGATTTGCCGATTTGGCAGAATCCTAGTGCCGCGGCGACTTCTTTCCGCCGCAGAACTTTGTGCGCTTTTCTAATTAGGGGCTTCCATGAAGAAACATGCGGTGGTTACGGGCATTACGGGTCAAGACGGCGCCTATTTGGCTGAACTGTTGCTTGCCAAGGGATACATCGTCTACGGCACTTACCGCCGCACCAGTTCCGTCAATTTCTGGCGCATCGAGGAACTCGGGATTCAAAAAAATCCCGATCTGCATCTTGTCGAGTACGACCTTACCGACCTGGGCAGTTCAATCACACTGATTCGCGACGCCGCGCCGGACGAGGTCTATAACCTTGCTGCACAGAGTTTCGTGGGCGTCAGTTTCAATCAGCCCGTGGCCACTGCACAGATCACGGGGGTAGGCGCGCTGCACCTCCTCGAAGCCATCCGCTTGGTCAATCCGAAAATCCGCTTCTATCAAGCCTCCACGTCGGAGATGTTCGGCAAGGTGCAAGCCATTCCCCAAGTCGAGGAAACGCCTTTTTATCCTCGCAGTCCGTATGGTGTCGCAAAGCTCTATGCGCACTGGATGACCATCAACTACCGGGAAAGCTACGGCATCTTCGGCTGCAGCGGCATTCTTTTCAATCACGAGAGCCCCTTGCGCGGCCGGGAGTTCGTGACCCGCAAGATCACCGATGGCGTCGCAAAAATCAAGCTGGGCAAGATGGACGTACTGGAGCTCGGCAATCTTGACGCCAAGCGCGATTGGGGCTTCGCGAAGGAATATGTCGAAGGCATGTGGCGCATGCTGCAGGCTGAAGAACCTGACACCTACGTGCTGGCAACAAACCGCACAGAAACCGTGCGTGACTTCGTCGGTATGGCATTCAAGGCCGCCGGGATGATCATCGAATTCAGGGGCTCCGGCGACTCGGAGTCCGCGGTCGACATGGCGACGGGCAAGACCGTGATGCGCATCAATCCGAAATTCCACCGCCCGGCCGAGGTGGAACTTCTGATCGGCGACCCCGCCAAGGCCAAGGCCAAACTTGGATGGGAGCCTGCCACCACACTTGAGCAACTTTGTCAGATGATGGTAGAGGCCGATCTTAGACGGAATACCCAAGACTCGTCATTTTGAGAATACTGCTTACCGGCGCCGAAGGTTCACAGGTTAAGTATCTACTGAATGAGCCGCCGCGGCAGGGCTCGACCATCGCGCTCCAGACTGATCCGAGGAGTAGCGAAGCAGTATGGGGCAAGGTCTTGGCGATTGAGTCCGAACGCATGCTAGCTTCAACGCGCGGCTAGTCCAATTGCAGCGCGTTGAGGATGGCAGTCACTTGGTGCTGCCAGCCGAACCTCGATAGCGCATCAGCCCGGGCGTTTACCGCCATAGACTCATACGTTTCGCTGCGATCCAAAGCTCGCAGAATCGCTTCGGTCCATTCATGCGCTTTGGTCAGATATCCATTCTCACCGTCGCGGATTGCTCGCTGATAGGTATAGCTCGGAGAAGCAATGCTCAAAGTGCCCACGCTAGCTGCCTCGAAATACTTCAACTCCGATTTGCAGTCAGTGAAGGCGTTCGATTGCAGTGGCATTAAGTTGAACTCGACCATTCCAAGCAGACGCTGCAGGTTGACATAGTCCTGAAAGGGCTGCCGGCTGATGCGGTCGGAAAATTCGCGCATAGCAGGTCCATGGTCAATGTAGCCAACGACCATGACCTCAACGTCTGGCCGTTCGGCCAGCACTTCGACCAACGCAGGCTCGACGATTGCATAATCAAGACGATGGGACGGCGAGCCACTGAAGTAACCTAGGCATACCCTGCCCTTGCCGGAAAAATGCATTCGCTCCTTCTCAGCAAATACCTTTTCCGCCAGTTCCAATTGCTCCTTGTTCATGAAGTTTGGCACTACGGATACCGGAAGGCCTGAATAGCCCGCAAGCTTCTGCGCAAGAAAATCGTTGGTCGTTATAGCGCCATCGCAGAGCTTCAGCGTCTGCCCCATCCTGGCGATCATTGCAAACCAGTCGTCCCATACGCCCTTCTGCGTCACGTCGATGCCCAGAGTCGCAACCAACAGATGGGCGTAATCCGTATCAAAAACCAGATCGTCGACATCGAACAAAACTCTCTTCCGACGCGCACGGAATTTGGCGATCAGTCCGTTGACCTGATGGCAATAACGCGAGCGACAGATGACCAGCAGGTCCGCCGCATCGGCAATTTCATCGAAACGCCCGCAGTCAGACAAGAAAAAGTAGCTCGCCGAGACATTGCACAAGTAACTCTCGTTCAACACTTGAGCCATGTTGTAGGCGCGATAACGAAACGTGCTGTTGTTCGGCTCTTCGTAAAAATAGGCAACGCGTACTTCTCGGCGACAAAGTATCGCAAGTCGCTTCGAGAGAGGCTGAAGCCAAGGATCAGCGTAGGAAACGAGAGGAATATTCAATTCGAACATCAGCGTGCCATCGAGAGCAACTGAAGAATTGGCTCAAACGATTGAGTCCAGTCCGAGCCCAACCCATTGGCCGCAAAATTGCGCGCGCGCGTTTCCTTATCATCTGCGAGCGCGACTCCAGCGCGAAGTGCGTTGAGTGACGCGTCCGTATTCAGTTCAGCGCAAATGATGTTGCGCGAATAACTCGACAGATCCTGCTTGTTGGCGAACTTATTGGTCACCACCACTGCGCCGCTGGCCGCCAGGTCGAGCGGCGGGTAGCTCGGGTGCGGCGTGTACATCAAACAGAGTCCGAGATCGATTGTTCCGGCAAGCTCCGCATACGCTTCCCAGTCAAGGCCTTCGCAGCGCTGGGGTATGTAGCTACCACCGAACGTCACATTCGGTATGTACTTGCCGACCAAGAGAATGTCCCATTGGTTGAGGTCAAGAATCCCTTCGTCGACGGCCCTATTGATGACATTCAGGCCGAAGTGGAAAAGATTGCGCTCATTGTTCGGCCGCGCGTAAAAAAAGAATCTCTTCTTTCCCCCTGGCTCCCGCTGGCGCTCATGGAATAGTGCCTTGGGAAAGGCCGGTTCGAACCAAGTTCCATTGCGCTTCAGATGACTCAAGCCATCTGCGACCAGGTGGTCGTACAAAAGCCGCGTGTTCACGACGAATCTGATGTCTTGGTTATTCAAGATCCGTTCGCATTGAACTCGATCATCCCCGAACGGATAGAACATCCGCTCGTCCTCTTGAAGCAGATAGATGATCGATGCATGGGGCACGCTGGGCAGCGTTGCGGCAGTCGTCCACCAGGAAGTAGTGATGAATGTCTCATCGGAGTGAATGTCCAAGCCTGCGGTCGCCGTGTCGGTCTCGCAAGCCGAGCCTTCTCTTGCCGCGGGAGAAAACTTCAGTTGGATTTCGTGCCTCAATTGAATTCCGTAGGCACGCAAAATCTGTGCAGCATTCGAAGCCGAGGGGACTTCGGTTCGCGTCACAATCCGCAGCGTGGCGTTCATCCGATTAGCCAACTGTGCAGCGAGCAGCAGCGCCGTACCCACCCCACCGAACAGGCTTCCATCCCCAATGCTGTCGGTCACCAAGCTCACTCTCGGGATCGACGCTTTAGGGATGACGTAGGTCTCCAACGGCTGGAAGGCAAAGAACCTCGCGCGAACAATCTCGCTCGCGGGCGTGGGTTGTCCGCCCGCAATAGCAGCAACATCAACCGGAGTGGTATCGACTGCGATGTTGTCGGGGGCTAATTCATTGAAAATCGGACGCCCCGCAATTGCATCACCCAACTTGGCCCGAATGAGTCGCGCAGCAGCAGCTGTGCCGTGCTCTTTCCAAAATGCCAGGAATCGCCTCCCTCGCTCATTCATCGATATTTCCTTGCACTTTTATCAGTGACACTGTCGCTTGTTATGTACTTTGGTCTTCTTGGAATCACTACAACTCGGCCCGCGGCCAAGCGGTTCGTTAACTATCGAATAGGGCCGCATCGCGAAAGGCCAAACCTTGTTGATCTTTTGCGGAGAGCAAAGGAGCCATGCCGGAGTCCGGCCATTGGATATCGATGTCCGAATCGTTCCAGACGATGCTTCGCTCATGCGCTGGCGCGTAGTAGTCCGTGGTTTTGTACAAAAACTCTGCCGTTTCGCTCAACACCAAAAAACCATGTGCGAATCCTGCTGGGACCCATAGCTGCTTGTGGTTGTCCTCACTGAGCTCCACCCCCACCCATTTCCCGAACGTCGGCGATGACTTGCGGATGTCCACCGCCACATCGAACACCGCGCCTCGAACCACACGCACCAGTTTTCCTTGCGGCTGCTGAATCTGGTAATGCAGCCCTCGCAGCACACCCTTCGCCGAGCGCGAATGGTTGTCCTGCACAAACTCGACATGCCGCCCGACCGCTTGGTCGAACGCCTTGCCGTTGAAGCTCTCGTAGAAGAAGCCGCGCGCATCGCCAAAAACCTTCGGCTCGATGATCAGCACCTCGGGTATTGCAGTTGGGGTTGCCTTCATGAGCGCACCTCCTCGGCCAACAGGTGGTTCAGATATTTGCCGTAACCATTCTTCTGCAATGGCGCTGCGAGCCTCGCCAACTGCTCCCGGTCGATAAACCCGTTGCGCCAGGCAATTTCTTCGGGGCAGGCGATCTTCAGCCCCTGCCGGTGCTCCAGCGTGGCAATGAACTGCCCTGCTTCCAGCAGGCTCTCGTGCGTGCCGGTGTCCAGCCACGCATACCCGCGCTGCATGATCTGCACGTTGAGTTGATCGAGGTCCAAGTAGGCCTGGTTGACGGCGGTAATTTCCAGCTCGCCGCGCGCGCTGGGCTTCACGGCCTTGGCGATATCGATGACCTGGTTGTCGTAGAAATAAAGGCCCGTCACGGCGTAGCTACTCTTGGGCTTGGCCGGTTTTTCTTCGATGCTGCTGGCCTTGCCTTGTGCATCAAAGGCCACAACGCCGTAGCGCTCTGGGTCGTGCACGTGATAGGCGAACACCGTGGCGCCCGCCGATTTCGCATCGGCATCGGCCAGCAGGTGCGCAAAGTCGTGGCCGTAAAAGATGTTGTCGCCCAGCACCAGCGCGCTCGGCGAATTGCCGACGAACTTGTCGCCGATGATGAAGGCCTGCGCGAGCCCGTCGGGACTGGGCTGCACCGCGTACTGCAAGTTGATGCCCCATTGGCTGCCGTCGCCCAGCAGCTGCTGGAAGCGCGGGGTGTCCTGCGGCGTGCTGATGATCAGGATGTCGCGCATGCCGCCGAGCATCAGCGTGCTGAGCGGGTAATAGATCATCGGCTTGTCATACACCGGCAACAGCTGTTTGCTGAGCGCGAGCGTGGCGGGATGCAGCCGGGTGCCCGAGCCGCCGGCCAGAATGATGCCCTTGCGTTGCGTGGTCTTCGTGGTCTTCGTGGTCATCGTTGTATTTCTTTCTTGCTTTCTCTGCTTACTAGGCAACGCGCGTTTAAAGGGTCTCGCGCAGCATGCGGGCGACGCCTTGTTGCCAGTGCGGCAGCACCAGGCCAAAGGTGGATTGCAGCTTGCGCGTATCGAGGCGCGAATTGGCCGGCCGCGTAGCGGGCGTGGGGAAGGCACTCGTGGGTACGGCTTCGACCTGTTCGGGGCCGGCCTTGAGCTCTACGCCGGCTTGGCGCGCCTGCTCAAGCACAAAGCGTGCATAGCCGCACCAGGTGGTCTCGCCGCCGGCGACCGCGTGATACAGGCCGGCTTTGGAAGGGTCTTGCAAGGTGGCACGAATCGCATGCGCCGTGATATCGGCCAGCAGTTCGGCACCTGTCGGGGCGCCAAATTGGTCGTCGATGACGGTCAGCTTTTCGCGTTCCTTGGCAAGCCGCAACATGGTCTTGGCGAAGTTGCCGCCGCGCGCGGCAAACACCCAGCTGGTGCGAAAGATCAGGTGCTTGGCGCAGTGCTTGGCCACCAACTGTTCGCCTTCGAGCTTGGTGCGGCCATACACACTGAGTGGGCCGGTGGCATCGTCTTCTTGCCAAGGCTTGCTGCCGCTGCCATCGAACACGTAGTCGGTGGAGTAATGCACCATGAGTGCACCGATCTGCCCGGCGGCTTCGGCCACCACGCCGGGCGAAGTGGCGTTGAGCTTGCGCGCGAAGTCGGGCTCGCTCTCGGCTTTGTCCACGGCCGTGTGGGCCGCGGCATTGACGATCACGTCAGGCCGCACCTTGAGCACAGTCTCGGCCAACTGGTCGGGACGGCTGAAGTCGGCGTTGAAGTCGGTGCTGTCGAAATCGAGCGCCACCAGTTCGCCCAGCGGCGCGAGGCTGCGCTGCAACTCCCAGCCGACCTGTCCGCCCTTGCCCAGCAGCAGCAGCTTCATGCGGTGGCCTTGGCCGCGGGTGCGGCGTCGTATTGCTTCTCGACCCATGCGCGGTACGCGCCGCTTTGCACGTTGCGCACCCATTCGGCGTTCGCGAGGTACCACTCGACGGTCTTGCGGATGCCGGTGTCGAAGGTTTCGGCGGGCTTCCAGCCCAGCTCACGCTCCAGCTTGCGTGCATCGATCGCGTAGCGCCGGTCGTGGCCGGGGCGATCGGTAACGTAGCTGATCTGTTCCTTGTACGGTTTGCCATCGGCGCGCGGGCGCAGTTCGTCGAGCAGCGCGCACACGGTGTTCACGATCTCGATGTTGGGCTTCTCGTTCCAGCCACCGACGTTGTACGTCTCGCCGAGCTTGCCGGCCTCGAGCACGCGGCGAATGGCGCTGCAGTGGTCCTTCACATAGAGCCAGTCGCGCACCTGCATGCCGTCGCCGTACACCGGCAAGGGCTTGCCAGCCAGGGCGTTGACGATCATCAGGGGGATGAGCTTCTCGGGGAAGTGGAACGGCCCGTAGTTGTTGGAGCAGTTGGTGGTGACCACCGGCAGGCCGTAGGTGTGGTGCCAGGCGCGCACGAGATGGTCGCTGGCGGCCTTGCTGGCTGAGTAGGGGCTGTTGGGCTCGTACTTGTTCTCTTCGGTAAAGGCGGGATCGGTCTTGGAAAGTGAGCCGTAGACCTCGTCAGTCGACACGTGAAGGAAGCGGAAGGCAGACTTTTGCTCAGCCGGCAGTGCGCTCCAGTAGCCGCGCACCGACTCGAGCAGGCGAAAGGTGCCGAGCACGTTGGTTTGCACGAAGTCTTCGGGGCCATGGATAGAGCGATCCACGTGCGATTCCGCGGCAAAATTCACGATAGCGCGTGGCTTGTGCTCAGCCAACAGGCGATCGACCAAAGCGCTGTCGCCGATGTCGCCCTGCACGAAGATGTGGTTCGGGTTGCCGTTGAGCGAGCCGAGCGTCTCGAGGTTGCCCGCATAGGTCAGCTTGTCGAGATTCACGATGGACTCGTCGCTCTGCGCCAGCCAGTCGAGTACGAAGTTGGCGCCAATGAAGCCCGCGCCGCCGGTTACCAGGATCATGAGTCTCCCCGAAGTTTCGAATCAATGACAATTATCCCATTGGTCGAATTGTCAAAAATCCATGGTCGGCTCTTCGCGGTCCCAACCTACAATGGCGTTAATGCAGGAGAGCGAGTAGTTCTTTTTACTACTCCACCGAAGGCGCAAACTCCCATAAACGCTCAGGTTGGCCGAACGGAACTGTTGGAATTCTTTCAAACAGTTTCGGGGCATGTACTGCATCAACTGACACGCCGTCTGGAGAGCCATCACCTCGCGTGATGCACCGAAGGAGCAAACCCGCTGCGGGCGCAATGGGTGAATCTCTCAGGTACCGAGGACAGGGGGAGCGGCAACTTGGACGGCGGTCGTCCGGTTGCTTGCTATTTATTCAATAGCAAACCCCGCCCGCGGTTCAAGCGCTTCAACCTCAAAGGTATTTGAAATGCGCGTGATCGTTCTAGGCGCCGGCTTGCTCGGTGTTACCTCGGCTTACTATCTCCAGCAACTCGGCCATGAAGTGACCGTCATCGACCGGCAGGCCACCCCCGCCGCCGAGACCAGTTTTGCCAACGGCGGGCAAATCTCCGTCAGCCATGCCGAACCCTGGGCCAATCCGAGCGCACCGCTCAAGGTGCTGCAATGGCTGGGCAAGGAAGACGCACCGCTGCTCTTTCGCATTCGCGCGGACATGCGCCAATGGCTCTGGGGCTTGCAATTCCTGCGCGAATGCACCCCTGCCCGTACGAAGCACAACATCGAGCAGATCGTGCGCCTGGGCACCTACAGCCGCGAAGTGCTGCAGCAGTTGCGGCGCGACACGGGCATCGCCTACGACCAGCGCACCCAAGGCATCCTGCACTTCTATACGACGCAGAAAGAGTTCGACAGCGCCCTTGCGCCCGCCGAACAGATGCGCGCGCTCGGATGTGAACGGCAAGTCATCTCCGCGGACGAGGCAGTGAAGATCGAGCCCGCCCTTGCGCACATCCGTCCGCAATTGGCCGGTGCCACCTACACGGCAGAAGACGAGTCCGGCGATGCAAACCTCTTCGCCCGCGAAATGGCACGCCTCGCGGCAGCGGCGGGCGTGAAGTTCCTCATGAGCCACACGGTGACTGCGCTGCGCGAAGCGGGCGGCAGCATCGACCACGTGGAAGCTACCGACAACGAAGGTCGCTTCCAACGCATTCGCGGCGACGCCTTCGTGCTTGCAATGGGCTCATTGAGTCCGCTGTATGCCGCGCCGCTGGGCATTCGCCTGCCGATCTATCCAGCCAAAGGCTATTCGGTCACGCTGCCAGTCAAAGACGCGACGAAGGCGCACCAGGTTTCGCTGACCGACGACGAGTTCAAGCTCGTGTTTTCGCGGTACACGTCGGCCTCCGGCGACCGCCTGCGTATTGCCGGCACGGCCGAGCTCAATGGCTATGACCGCGACTTGAACCGCGTGCGCTGCGAAGCGATCGTGCGGCGCGTTGAACAGCTCTTCCCCGGCGCTGGCGACACCACACAGGCGCAGTTCTGGACAGGCCTGCGCCCCGCGACGCCGAGCAATGTGCCGTTGATTGGCAAGACGAAGCTGCCCAACCTGTACCTGAACACCGGGCACGGCACGCTTGGGTGGACGCATGCGTGCGGGTCGGGCAGGTCGGTGGCGCGGATTGTGAGCGGGCTTGCGCCTGAGGTCGATTTTGCGTTTGCCGGCATGCCTAC
Organism: Variovorax sp. CCNWLW225; assembly: GCF_037204045.1. NCBI lineage: Bacteria > Pseudomonadati > Pseudomonadota > Betaproteobacteria > Burkholderiales > Comamonadaceae > Variovorax > Variovorax sp. CCNWLW225. Next base: position 50,463 of record NZ_JBBCBV010000014.1, read on the forward strand.
GCCAGCAGCGCGCCTGCTCCAGCCGGCCTGATCTGGCCGTGGCGGTGGTTAATCGTTGCCGGTAAACACCGTCAACACCCCCGTATACCCATACAAGTGGTGCCGGGCAATCTCCCCCGCCGCAAAGAATCCGACCAGCGGCACGTCGCCGAGCGCGTGCCGCACGATCTGCAGCTCGGCGCCCGGTGCGCCGAAGTGCGGCCCGCCGCGTCCCGAGCAGCTCACGTACACGGCACCCGCAATGCGGCGCGCCGGGTGCGGCGCTGCTTCGGCCTCCCCGGCCGCCACGGCGCGCGCGGTGGCCAGGGTCTGTTCTTCGGGCTCCAGTTCTTCGCGGATTTCCGCGCAGATGCGCATCAGGTCGGCGCGTGCGGCCTGTGCATTGCGCCGGCAGAAGGTCAGGCGCATGCCGGCCTCGGCCACATCGGCAATGGCGATGCCGCGCCGCGTCGGATCCAGGCCGATGATGTGGCGCACCAGCACGTCGGCGCCCAGGTCGCCGGTGCGGCGGATGCCGTCGCTGCCCGCATCGGCCAGGCCCACCAGGGTGGCGCGCACGGCGTCGATGGCTTCCTGCGGGCGTTCGAGCGAGACCTGCAGGTCGGCCAGCAGCACGTCGAGTGCGGGCTCGCCATCGAGCTTGAGCAGCAGGTTGCCGTCGGCCTCGGTGATCTCGCGCTCACGCCCCCCGCCGGAGCGCAGCGGCTGGCAGCCTTGCGTGACGCGCGACACCAGCCGCACGCCCTCGCCGAACACCACGCCCGACAAGCCACCCGAGAACACGCCGCCCGCAGCGCCGTGGCCGCGGATGTTTCCGTTGCCGCCGACCGCAAACTGCAAGGCGCCCGCACGGCCTGACGAGAGGCCGCCGAACAGGTAGCCGGTGTCGGTGCGGCCCGCCATCTCGCCGATCAATTCGGTGAGATCGGGGGTGGCCGGGTCCGCATGCACCAGCGCCGTATGCGCCTCGAAACCGCTCATCTCCGAGTTGCCCAGTGGAGCCACGCCGGAGAACACACGATATTGGTCGCTCGGCAGCGCGCAGAGCATCAGGCTCAGGCCGGGCTCGTCGAAGTATTCGGCATTGTTGGCCGACACGCCGATGCCGACGGTGCCGGACCAGTCGGTCACCTCCGGAAGCTCGGCGCTCAGGTGGTCGAGGATGTCTTGCGCATCGGACGCGTAGTGGTCGGTGATGTAGAGCAGCCCGAGCGTCGGCGCCGACGCGTAGTCGGGCAGCGCCATCTGGGCGCGCAACTGGGCCAGCACAAGGCCGGCCGCCATGCGCCATTGCGGATGGGTGGCGTGACCGGAGGGAAACAACTTCATGATGCGTGCCAACCCGTTCTCTTCAAGATGTGTGTATGTATGACGTCAGCGCCGTCCGGTCGTTCGCTTTCGCGCGGCGGTCGGCGCCTTCTTTTTGGCGGCGGTTGCTGTCGCCTTCCTTGCGGCCGGCTTTGAAGCGGCGGGAGCGGCGGCCGGTGCCGGCACCTTGATCTGGGCCGCGTCGTGCAGGGCCGATGTGGCGATCTGCTGGAACTGCTCGGTCAGCGAACCCCACCATTGCATCGGATCGATCACGCCACCGTCGCCGCCCGATGCGGAAGCAGCCGAGGCCGGCTTGCTGCGGGCTTTTTTGGCGGGTGCCGGCGTTTCCTCCTCCGCCTCGACTTGTGGCTCAGGCTCCGCCGGCGGGGCAGCAACCGGCGCTGCCGGGGCCGCCTGCTTGGTGAACGCGCTCGCGATATCTTCCATCCGCACGTTCATGCCGCGCAAGGTCGAAAGTGTCATCTTTTGCACCTCGAGCGCCTGGATGGTGGCCTTGAGCGCATGGCCGTTCTGCTCGAGCCAATATTGCACGGTCTTGAGCTCCTGGATGCGCTTGTCGACCTCTTCCACGCTGAGCGTGGGCGCCACCCAGCTCGCAAGGCTCGGCAAACCGGGCCCGGCGCTCGTGGCAGCGCCCGATCCGGCGGCGGCACCGCCTGCGAGATTCTTCAGAAAGTCGAATCCGGGGACAAATTGACTGAAGTCAAAAGGCTGGCTGGCGTTGCTCATGCAGGGGTCTCCGGGTTGGGTTTTCTTGTGATGCCAGCTTACTCCAACGCACTGGCGATTTGGGCCCGCGGCCCTCGCGTTTACCTGCCCGGAGCTGTCACAGCTCCGCGCGAACCTTGCTGAACACTTTCCAGAATGCGGCGTCCTGCGAGGTCGCGAAGTTGATGCGCATCATCGTGCTCGGCGGCCTGCGTGCATGGAAGAGCGAACCCGGCGCAAGCAGGTAGCCCTGGTCGAGCATGCGCTGCGTGAGCGCGTCGGTGTCCACGCCCGTATCCACCCAACCGAACAGGCCCGCCGGCTCCGAGGCGAAGGTGCAGCCGTGCGCCATGGCCAGCTTCACCGCACGGCTGCGCGCACCGTCGAGCCGGATGCGTATGCGATCGGCATGCCGGCGCAGTTGCCCCTGGTCGATGCACCACGACAGCGCCCGCTCGAACAGCGTGGGCGTGGTCAGCGTGGCCAGCAGCTTGGTTTCGAGCAGCCGCTCCTTCAACTCGGGCGATGCGGCCAGAAAGCCGATGCGCCAGTTGGGCGCGAGGATCTTTGCGAACCCGCTCACGTAGATGGTGCGCTGCAGCCCGTCGAGCGCGCTGAGCCGCGTGGCGTGCTCGGGCGCGAGATGGCTGTAGGTGTCGTCCTCGACGATGTGAAAGTCATGCTCGTTGGCCAGCTTCAGCACGCGGTGCGCGCTGCCCGGGGTCAGGCTGTACCCGGTCGGGTTGTGCAGCACGCTCACGCTCACGAAGAGCTTGGGGCTGTGCAGCGCGCAGTACTGCGCCATCACTTCCAGGTCGGGCCCGTCGGCACGGCGCGGAACCGGCAAGATGCGCATGCCCAGCGCCTCGAGCCGCGCGAATTCGAGCGCCCACCCGGGCTCCTCCACCATGACCGGATCGCCCGCTCGCAGCAGCGTGCGGCTCACGATGTCCAGCGCGTGCGTGGCGCCCACGGTCGTCACGATCTGGTCGGGCGCGGCCGGCACGTTGATGCCCACGAGCTTGTTCGACAGGCTGCGGCGCAGCGCGGCATCGCCCGAAGGTTCGCCGTACTGCAGCGACAGCTCCTGCAGCGCGGCTGTATTGGTCATGCGGCGCACCGCGGTCGGCATGAAGGTCGACGACATCCAGTCCGGCGGAAACACGCCCATGCCCGGCTGCGGCTTGTCGCTTGGCCTGTGGAACATGCTGCGGATGAGCGAACTCGCGTCAGCCGGTACACGCGACGCCATCATCTGCGCGACCATGGGCGCCGCATTGGCCGGGCGCCCCTCCGGGGCTGGCGCCGCATCGCGCACATAGAAGCCGCGCTGCCGGCGCGCCTCGACCAGGCCCTGCGCCAGCAGTTGGTCGTAAGCCGCCACTACCGTATAGGGGCTCACGCCCTGCTGGCGCGCGCATTCGCGCACCGAGGGCAGGCGCGCGCCGGGCGGCAGCAGCCGGGTGCGGATGCGCTCTGCCAGCCGGTCGGCCAATTGCCCTGTGAGCGACTGGGTGGAGGTTCGTGTCAGCATCGGCCTTGCGCTTCTGTGTCGAGTGGCAGGCCAATACAGTTTTCGAATATGTTCGATCAACTGTATTGGAACTGTAATGGTCTCAAAGTTTAGAGTGTATGCAATGAACTGGCAAGAATTCACCGCGCTGCTGGTGCTGGCCACAGCGATGAGCTTCTCGCCCGGGCCCAACACCACGCTCTCCACCGCCCTGGCCGCAAACGGCGGCCTGCCGCGCGCCATGCGTTTTGTCGTGGCGGTTCCCGTGGGCTGGACGCTGCTGCTGGTGCTGTGCGCGGCGGGTATCGGCGCGCTGGTGGTGGCAGTGCCATCGCTGCGCCTGGCCATCAAGGCGCTCGGCGTGGGTTACCTGCTGTGGCTCGCCTACAAGCTGAGCGGCAGCGCCACGCTCGGCCGTGCGGATAGCGCCAGCCTCCACATCGGCTTCGGACAGGGCGTGATGCTGCAGTTCGTCAACATCAAGGCGTGGCTGCTCGCGCTCACGCTGGTGGCCGGCTGGATTGCGGGGCAGCCCAATGCGCTCGGGCGCTTCGCCATCGTCGCGCCGGTGATGCTGATCTACGCCTTCATCAGCAACTTCACTTATGCGCTGGTCGGCGCGCTGCTGCGCGAATGGCTCTCCAAAGGCAAGCGCCTGCTGTGGTTCAACCGCGCGATGGGGATGGTGCTGGTGCTCACGGCCTGGTGGATGCTGAGCGTATGAGCAGCAGGTTCAACGTCAAGGAAGAAACCCTGGGCATGTGGCTGGGCGTGATCGGCGTGGCGCTTTTCGCCGTCACCCTGCCGATGACGCGGCTGGCCACCGGCACGCAAGACGCGCCGCAGCTTTCGCCCTGGTTCGTCACGCTGGGCCGCGCCGCATTGGCCGGTGTTCTCTCGACGATCTTCCTGGTCGCCACGCGATCGCCTCGGCCCGCGCCGCACCAGTGGAAGCCGCTCGGCATGGCGGTGCTCGGCAATGTGATCGGCTATCCGCTGCTGCTGGGCTATGCCTTGCGCGTGGTCACGGCCAGCCATGCGGCCGTGGTCACCGCGCTGCTGCCGCTGGTGACCGCCGCGGTCGCCGCCCTGGTGCTGCACCAGCGCGCGCGGCTCGGCTTCTGGCTCTGCGCCGTTGCAGGCAGCGTGCTGGTCGTGCTGTTCTCGCTGCTGCGCGCAAGCCAGAACGGCCACGGCTTCGGTTTCGAATGGGCCGACCTGCTGCTGGTTGGCGCGGTGATTGCGGCCTCGTTCGGCTACATCTACGGCGCGCAGGTCACGCCGTCGCTCGGCGCGGAGCGCGTGATCTGCTGGGTGTGCGTGATGGCGCTGCCGGTCACCCTGCCGGCCACATTTGCCTTGTGGCCGCAGGAACCCATCGCCACCACGGCCTGGGCGGGCTTCGTCTATGTCGGCGTGTTCTCGATGTGGATCGGCTTCTTCGCCTGGTACCGCGGCCTTGCGATGGGCGGCGCGCTGCGTGTGAGCCAGACCCAGCTGCTGCAGCCCTTCTTGTCGATACTGGCCTCCATTCCGTTGCTGGGCGAGCCGCTCGATGTGGTTACCCTCGGCTTTGCCGGCGCGGTGGTCTGCACCGTGGTGCTCGGCAAGCGCCTCTCCCAGCCGCAGCCCGCTCCTGCCGTTTCGCCGCGTTCAGCGCGCGCCGAACAATCCTGACATTCGCCCCTCACCTCACCCGCCTGAAAGAAGAACCATGAACTGGAAACTCGCCGCCCGCGCCGCCAAGATGAACCCGTCGGTGCTGCGCGAAATCCTCAAGGTCACCGAGCGCCCCGGCATCATCAGCCTGGCCGGCGGCCTGCCCTCGCCCAAGACCTTTCCCATCCAGGCCTTTGCCGACGCCTGCGCCGAGCTGCTGCACAAGGACGGCCAGGCGGCCCTGCAATACGCCGCGAGCGAAGGCTATGCGCCGCTGCGCCAGGCCGTGGCCGACATGCTGCCGTGGAACGTCGACCCTGCGCAGGTGCTCATCACCACCGGCTCGCAGCAGGGCCTGGACCTTGTCGCCAAGGTGCTGCTCGACCCGGGCAGCAAGGTGCTGGTCGAAACCCCCACCTACCTTGGCGCGCTACAGGCCTTCGGTCCGATGGAGCCTGAACCCGTGAGCGTGGCCAGCGATGACGACGGCGTGATCGTCGAAGACCTGGTGGCCAAGGCGAAGGATGCCCGCTTCATCTACCTGCTGCCCAACTTCCAGAACCCCACCGGCCGCACCATGACCGAAGAGCGCCGCGCCGCAGTCTCCGCCGCGGCCGCTGCTGCGGGCCTGCCGATCGTCGAGGACAACCCCTACGGCGAACTGTGGTTCGACGAAGCGCCGCCGCTGCCGCTGACCGCGCGCAACCCTGAAGGCTGCATCTACCTGGGCTCGTTCTCCAAGGTGCTCGCGCCCGGCCTGCGCCTGGGCTTCCTGGTCGCGCCAAAGGCCATCTATCCCAAGCTGCTGCAAGCCAAGCAGGCGGTCGACCTGCACACGCCCATCTTCACGCAGCGCATGGTTTCGGCGGTGATGAAAGACAACTTCCTCGACAGCCACGTGCCCACGATCCGCGCGCTGTACAAGCGCCAGCGCGACGCGATGATCGCCGCGCTCACGCGCGAGATGGCCGGCCTGGACGTGAAGTTCAACGCACCCAAGGGCGGCATGTTCCTGTGGGCGCGCATGCCCGAGGGCATCGACACCGTGGCGCTGCTGCCCAAGGCGGTCGAGCGCAACGTGGCCTTCGTTCCGGGCGCGCCGTTCTACGCGGGCCAGGGCGACCCGCGCACGCTGCGCCTGTCGTTCGTCACGGCCAGCGTCGAAGAGATCGATGTCGCCATCGCCGCGCTGGCCCTGACGCTGCGCGAAGAACTGGCGCTAGTGGCCGAACGCAAGCTCGCGCCCGAACCGGTCTGAGCCGCCATAGGCGCCATAGGCGCCATACAGAGGTACCACCATGCACATTGCCATACTGACCTTCGACGGCTTCAACGAACTCGATTCGCTGGTGGCGCTCGGCGTGCTCAACCGCATCAAGAAGCCGGGCTGGCGCGTGACCCTGTCCGCGCCCAGCGCCACGGTCACGTCGATGAACGGCGTGACCGTGCATGCGAGCTCCACGCTCGAGGCCGCCGCCGAGGCCGAGGCAGTGCTCGTCGGCAGCGGCATTCGCACGCGAGAGATTGCAGGCGACCCCGCCATCATGAGCGTGCTGCGCCGGCTCGACGCCAAGCGGCAGCTGATCGGCGCGCAATGCTCGGGCACCCTGCTGCTCGCCAAGCTGGGCCTGCTGGGTGCGGTGCCCGCATGCACCGACCTCACGACCAAGCCGTGGGTGCAGGAGGCCGGCGTCGAGGTGCTCAATCAGCCTTTCTTCGCGAGCGGCAATGTGGCCACCGCCGGCGGATGCCTGTCGGCGCCCTATCTCGCGGCCTGGCTCATTGCGCGCAGCGAAGGCGTCGAGGCTGCGAAGAGCGCATTGCACTATGTCGCGCCGGTGGGCGAGAAGGACGACTACGTGGCACGGGCCATGCGCAACATCGAGCCGTACCTCCCGCAGGTTGCGGCAACCGCGACGGCCTGAAGACGCATTGCCGTTCACACCATGATCAGCCTCGCCACGCTCGCGTTATTCCTCCTCGCCGTTCTCGCGCTGTTCCTGTCGCCCGGGCCGAACATGGCCTTCGTGCTCTCGCACGGCGTGGCGCACGGGCCGCGCGGCGGGTTTGCGGCGGCGCTCGGCATTTCGTCGGCCGACCTGGTGCACACGCTTTTTGCCGCCACCGGCGTCACCGCGCTGGTGGCGGCATGGCCTCCTTCCTTCGAACTGCTGCGCTATGCGGGCGCGCTGTACCTGCTGTGGCTGGCGGTGCAATCGCTGCGCAGCAGCAACGGCGGATTGCCCGGCGGCACACGCGCGCAGCCCTCCGCCTTCGGGCGCATCGTGCGCATGGCCTTTTTCAACAACCTGGTCAATCCGAAGGCGCTGCTGTTCTTCATGGTGTTCCTGCCGCAGTTCGTCGACCCGGCGCGCGGCAGCGTGCCCTTGCAACTGGTGCAGCTCGGCGTCATGCTCTCGGCTGCCGCGCTCGCGTTCAACACGCTGCTCGGCGCATGCAGCGGGCAAGTGGGCCGCTGGCTGCAGCGCCGCCCGGGGGCTGAAAGATTCCAGCGCGGCCTGCTGGCGCTGGTGATGGTCGGCCTGGCAATTCGCCTGCTGCTGCTCGACCGTCCTTCCATGCCTTCTGCCCTGTCCGCCACACCTGCTCAAGGAAGCTGAACACCATGCTCAACATCTGGGGCCGCATCAGTTCGATCAACGTGCGCAAAGTCGTCTGGTGCGCGCAAGAACTCGGGCTCGACTTTCAACGCACCGAAGCCGGCGGCCGTTTCGGCGTGGTGCAAACGCCCGAATACCTGGCGCTCAACCCGAACGCGATGGTGCCCACCATCGACGACGGCGAAGGCAGCGAACGCGTCACGCTCTGGGAATCGAACGTGATCGTGCGCTACCTGTGCGCCAAGCATTCGCACGGCAAGTTCTACCCGAGCGACCTGCCCGCGCGCTTCGACGCCGAGCGCTGGATGGACTGGCAGCAGACCACGCTCAACCGCGCGAGCCGCGACGCCTTCGTGCAATGGGTGCGCACGGTGCCGGCCGAGCGCGAGCCCGCGCTCATTGCGGCTTCTGTCCATGCGAGCGAGGGCTTGTTCGCGATGCTCGACGCCCACCTTGCACGCCAGCCCTTCATGGCCGGCGACCGCTTCACCATGGCCGACATCCCCATCGGCTGCGAAGCGCACCGCTGGTTCGGCCTGCCGCCGGCCGAATACCAGCGCCCCAGCTGGCCGAACCTCGAACGCTGGTACGGCGAACTCCTCTCCCGTCCGGGCACGCGCGGCGTGCTCGATCTCCCGCTCGAATGACACCATGAAACCCCGCCCGTTCAAACAAGTCGACGTCTTCACCGCAACGCCCTACCTCGGCAATCCGCTTGCCGTGGTGCTCGACGGCTCCGGCCTGGACGGCGCCGCCATGCAGCGCTTTGCGCAGTGGACCAACCTGTCGGAAACCACCTTCCTGCTGCCGCCGACCGAGCCCACGGCCGACTACCGCGTGCGCATCTTCACGCCGGGCGGCGAGTTGCCCTTTGCTGGCCACCCGACCATCGGCAGCTGCCATGCCTGGCTGCAGGCCGGCGGCAAGCCCAAGGCCGCTGGCCGTGTGGTGCAGCAGTGCGCAGCCGGCCTGGTGCCGCTGCGCCTCGAAGGCGAGCGCCTGGCTTTCTCGGCTCCGCCGCTCAAGCGCAGTGCGCCCAGCCCCACGCTGCTGGCCAAGGTGGCGGGCGCGCTGGGCCTGAAGGCGCAGCAGATCGTTGCGGCCCAGGTGCTGGACAACGGCCCGGTCTGGTTCGGCCTGCTGCTCAGCGATGCGGACACCGTGCTGCGGCTCGTGCCCGACCATCGCTTGCTCAAGGAGCTGGGCGTCAAGGCCGGCGTGGCGGGCGTGCCCGCGGCAGAGGGCTCGTCGATGCTCATCGGCCGATCGAACCGCGAGGCGCGCGCCTTCGGCGGCAAGGCTCAGGCCGCAGAAGGCGACGGCCAGAAGATCGACCTGGAGGTGCGCGCTTTCGCAGCGCCCATCGGCGTCGAAGAAGACCCCGTCACCGGCAGCCTCAACGCCGGCCTTGCCGAATGGCTGATTGCCGACGGGCACATGCCCGCGCGCTACGTGGCCGCACAGGGCCAGTGCCTCGGCCGCGCCGGGCGCGTGTACATCGAGCGCGACAGCGACGGCATGGTGTGGGTCGGCGGCGATGCCGTGACCTGCATCGACGGCCAGGTCACGTTGTAGGGGCAAGGCACCATGCCCGCACAACTCGACCATCTGGTGATCGCCGCCGCCTCGCTGGCCGAAGGCGTGGCGTGGTGCGAAGCCACCCTGGGCGTGACGCCCGGCCCCGGCGGCGCGCATCCGCTGATGGGCACGCACAACCGGCTGCTGAACATCGCGAGCGAGGCGTTTCCACAGGCGTACCTGGAAATCATTGCCATCGAACCCGGCAAGCGGCCTTCGCGCCCCGGCACGCGCCGCTGGTTCGACCTGGACGATGCCGTGCTGCAGGCAGGCCTCGTGCGGCGCGGACCGCGGCTGGTTCACTTCGTTGCGCGGGTGCCCAATGCGCACGCGACGCTGCAGGCGCTGGCGCACGACGAGCGCGCGCACATCGATCGCGGCCACCTGCTCGAAGCCTCGCGCGACACACCCGCCGGCCGGCTCGAGTGGCAGATCACCGTGCGCGACGACGGCCAGCGGCTCTTCTATGGCGCGCTGCCCACGCTGATCCAGTGGGGTCCCGTGCATCCGACCGATGCCATGCCGGCCTCCGGCCTGGCGCTGCGATCGCTGCAGGCCACCCACCCGCGCGCGGCCGACCTGGCCGCGGCGCTGTCCACCATCGGCATGGCCGGCATGGCCGTTCAGCCCGGCGCGCCCAACCTCGTGGCCGTGCTCGACACGCCGCGCGGCCCTGTCACGCTCCAATCCGAAGGACTCTGACCGTCATGCTGACCTTGACCGAAATCGCCTGGTTCGGGCTCGCCGCTGTATTGCTCGCACTCACGCCCGGGCCGAACATGATCTATTGCGTGTCGCGCACGCTCATCCAGGGGCGCCGCGCGGGGCTCATTTCGCTCGGCGGCGTTCTGCTGGCGTTTCTGGTGCACCTGTTTGCCGCAGCGCTCGGGCTCACCGCACTGCTGCTGGCCGTGCCGCTCGCGTTCGACGCCATTCGCCTCGCCGGCGCGGCCTATCTGCTGTGGCTCGCATGGCAGGCGGTCAAGCCCGGTGGCAATGCGCCGTTCGAGGCACGCGCGCTGCCGGCCGACCGGCCCGGCAAGTTGTTCCGCATGGGCTTTCTCACCAACCTGCTGAACCCCAAGGTCGCGATGTTCTACCTGTCGTTCTTTCCGCAGTTCATTCATCCGGAGCGCGGCTCGGTGCTGCTGCAGAGCATGCAGCTGGGCGTCGCGCAAATTGCCAGCAGCGCGGCAGTCAACACCGTCATGATCCTGGGCGCTGCGAGCATCACGGCCGTGCTGTCGCAAAGTGCCGGCTGGCTGCGCGCACAGCGCTACATCATGGGCAGCGTGCTGGCGGCGCTGGCGGTGCGGGTCGCGCTGACGGAACGCAAGTAAAGGCAGCTCGTGAGATTCACCCGTGAAGAGATCGAAGCCGCCCAGCGCACCGTCGGCGTCGCCATGCCGCCCACACCGCAGTACGCATGGCCGCTGCTCGCGCAACGTCTCGGCGCCACCGTGTGGGCCAAGCACGAAAACCATACGCCAGCCGGCGCATTCAAGATTCGCGGCGGGCTGACCTACTTCGAAACCCTGGCGCGCGAGCAACCCGGCGTGCGCCATGCCATCAGCGCCACGCGCGGGAACCACGGCCAGTCGGTCGGCTTTGCGGCGCGGCGCCACGGCCTCGCAGCCACCATCGTGGTGCCGCACGGCAACTCGCTCGAGAAAAACGCCGCAATGCGCGCGCTGGGCGTACAGCTGGTCGAGCATGGCGAAGACTTTCAGGCGGCGGCGGAGCATGCCGCCATGCTTGCCGAGCGAGACGGCATGCATCGGGTCCCATCTTTTCACCGCGAGCTGGTGCGCGGCGTGTCTACTGCGTATGTCGAATTCTTCAGCGCACTGAAGAGCGCACCGCCCGACGTGCTCTTCGTGCCAATCGGCCTCGGCTCCGGCTTTGCCGCGGCGGCCGCGGCGCGGGCGCATTGCGGCGTGTCGACCAGGCTCATCGGCGTGGTCTCAGCCCATGCCACGGCCTACCGCGACTCCTTCCGCGCGGGGAAGCCCATCGAATCGCCCGTCAGCACTCGGCTCGCCGACGGCATGGCCTGCCGCACACCGGTGGCCGAGTCGGTGGAGGTGATCCTGCGCGAGGCCGACGACGTAATCACCGTCACCGACGACGAGGTTGCCGAGGCCATGCGCATTCTCTTCAGCGACACGCACAACGTCGCCGAAGGTGCGGGCGCTGCGGCGCTCGCGGGGGCGTTGCAGCAGCAGGAGCGCTGGCGTGGCAAGACGGTCGGCATCAGCGTGAGTGGCGGCAACGTCGATTCGGAGATGTTCGCGGGGGTGCTGGGGCGGGGTGGCGCGAAGGCCTAAGGGGTGGCGTGTGTGGGGGCGCTGTTATTCAGGGCGCGTGCACAGGCCACCGGGTACTCCCCTCCGCGAATGTCCCCCGGGGCTGCGCCCCTCCTCCTTTATTTCGCTGCGCGGAGCACCCGATGCCCTGTGCACCGGGGCACGCTTGTGGTGTACCGCTGATCAACGACTGCTCTGAATCACGCACCCGCTGGCGGGGTGCCTTGCGCAGCGAAATAAAGGAGGAGGCCGCAGGCCGGGGGACATTCGCGGAGAAAGGTACCCCGTCGGCGGGTGCGCCGCCCTGAATTGAACGACCTACGAAACACCCACCGAACCGATGACTAAGGCAGCGGTCCCGTATTGGCAGTGCCCAACGGCAGCCGAGACACCTCAGCCAACAACAACGCCAACTGCTCCGCAGCCGCATCGACAACAGCCTGCCCGCGCGCAGCAGTCGCCGCGGCCGCATTGCCCGCCGCGCCTTGCGGGTTGTAGTCCTCCATGGCCCAGCCGAGCTTCGCGCTCTTGCCGTTGCCGAGGATGGCGTAGTCCGCTGCGCGCTGCTCGGAGGTGGAGCGGAAGTTCTTCGCCTCGGCCATGCGCACCTGCTGCGGCGCAAGCGCCAGCATCATCGAGGTTTCGATATCGCCCGCATGCACGCCAAAGCGATGCTCGCCGGCGCCGAACTGCGCGCCCGCATCGCCCAGCGGAAGGTTGAACCAGCTCACGCTGTAGACGATGAGCCCGTGCTCCGCGCGCAGCTCTCGCGCCACGATGTCCATTGCGCCCACGTGCCCGCCGTGCGCGTTGAACAGCACCAGCTTCTTCACGCCGGTCCGCGCCACGCCGGCGCCAATTTCCTTCCACATGCGGATCACTGTTTCGGCCGAGAGCGTAAGCGTGCCGGCGAAGCGCGCGTGCTCGGGGCTCAGGCCGATCTGCTGCGTTGGCAAGAACAGCACCGGCAGATCGGCCGGCAGCCGCGGCAGCGACGCGGCAACGATGCCTTCGGCCAACACGGTGTCCACGCCCAAGGGCAGGTGCGGCCCGTGTTGCTCGGTCGCGCCGAGCGGCAGCACCGCCACGGTGGCTGCCACATCGAGCGCGGCAAAGTCGCGCGTCGTCAGTTGAGACCAGTAGCGGGGCAGGGATACCGAAGGAGCGTTCATCCGCCGATCTTAGAGCGGTGATTCAATCCACGCGACCCCGCGCCGCGCGGCCCTCCTTCTTTCTATTCTCGATTCAAGTCAAGGACACTCACATGGATCTCCAGCTTCAGGACCGGCACGTTCTCATTACCGGCGGCAGCAAGGGCATTGGCCTGGCCTGCGCGCTGGGCTTCTTGCGCGAGGGCGCGCGTGTGAGCCTGGTCTCGCGCGACCTGAAGAACCTGGAGCAGGGACGCAAGACGCTTGTCGAGGCGTTTGCAGAAGCCGAAGGCCGGGTGTCGGTACATGCCGCCGACCTCAAGGACCCGGCTGGCGCCGTGGCGGCGCTCGATGCCGCCGAGCAGGCTTTCGGCCCGGTGGACGTGCTGGTGAATTCCGCGGGCGCCGCGCGCCGTACGCCGCCCGACGAGTTGAACGCCGCCGCCTGGCATGACGCCATGGACGCCAAGTACTTCACCTACATCCACATGATCGACCCGGTGGTCAAGCGCATGGGCCAGCGCGGCCAGGGCGCCATCGTCAACGTGATCGGCCAGGGCGGCAAAGTGGCGAGCCCCGTCCACATGGCGGGCGGCGCGGCCAACGCAGCGCTCATGCTGGTGAGTGCCGGCATGGCGTCGGCCTATGCGGCCAAAGGCGTTCGGGTGAATGCGGTGAACCCCGGCCTCACGCTGACCGAGCGGCTGCAGGAAGGCCTGAAGGCAGATGCAAAGCTGCAAGGCATCGGCAGCGATGAAGCGCTGCAGCGCGCCAAGGCAAGGCTGCCGCTCGGCCGCATTGCGGCGCCTGAAGAAATTGCTAATGCGGTCGTGTTCCTGGCATCGCCGAAGGCGAGCTACATCACCGGCGCCATCGTGGCGATGGACGGCGCCGTCACGCCGATGATCTAGCCGGGCATCGGCGCGAGCGCGTCGAACTTGGCAGCCAGAAAATCCACCAGCGCCCGCACGCGCGCCGGCACAAAGCGCCCGCTCGGCAGCAGTGCGTGCAGCGGATAGGGCTCGGTCTCCCACTCGGGCAGCAGGCGCACCAGCGTGCCCTTGCGCAGGTCGTCCCGCACGTCGAGCGCCGACTTCAGCACGATGCCCCGCCCGGCCACAGCCCACTCGCGCGCGAGCGAGGCGTCGTCCACGCTGCGGTCGCCCTTCACGCGCACTTCGGTCCATTGGCCGTTCTGTGCAAAACGCCAGGTGCGGTGGCGGCGCCCGCCGCGATCGAAGGTCAGGCAGTTGTGGTGCAGCAGGTCATGCGGCGTCTTGGGCGCGGCATGGCGGCGCAGGTAGCCGGGCGATGCGGTGAGCAGCGGGTTGGTGAGCGCAAAGGGTCGCGCCACAAGCCGTGAATCGGCCAGCGCACCGTAGCGCAGCGCCACGTCGACCTCGTCGCGGGTCACGTCGAGCAGCCGGTCGCCGACCGAAAGCGACAGCTGCACGCCCGGGTGCAGCGCCAGGAACTCGTCGAACCAGGGCAGCAGCGTGCTGCGCGTAAGGTCCGAGGGGGCTGCCACGCGCAAGGTGCCGACGAGCTCACCACGGTCGGCCGTGACCAGCGATTCGCCTTCGTCCAGCAGCTCGAAGGCGCGAACGGCGTAATCGAGCAGCGTCTGGCCCTGGGATGTCAGGCGCATGGCGCGGGTCGATCGCTCGAACAGCCGCGCGCCCAGCTGTGTTTCGAGCCGCTTGAGCGTGGCGCTGGCGGCAGCGGGCGTCATGCCCAGCGCATGGGCGGCTGCCGTCAGGGTGCCGCCGCGCGCGGTCTGCACCAGCACCTGCAGGTCCGAGAGATTTTCAATTTTCATTTGAAGGTGTTGCTTCAACCGGCAGTCTTATCAATTTTCATTTGCCATCCTACAGTCGAGCCATCGTTCAAGAAAGGTCCTTCGACATGAAAGCCATCGGTTACTACCAGTCCCTCCCCATCGACAACCCCGAGTCGCTGCAGGACATCGAATTGCCCACGCCCGCGGTCGGTCCGCGCGACCTGCTGGTGCGCGTCAAGGCCGTCTCGGTCAATCCGGTCGACACGAAGGTGCGCAAGAACATGGCGCCCGAAGCCGGCCACGCCAAGGTGCTGGGCTGGGACGCCGCGGGCACGGTCGAGGCCGTCGGCGCCGGGGTGAAGAATTTCAAGGTCGGCGACCGCGTGTACTACGCAGGCTCGATCGTCCGGCCCGGCACCAATGCGGAACTGCACGCCGTCGACGAGCGCATTGCGGCCCTCGCGCCCAAGAGCCTCGACGATGCGCAGGCTGCCGCACTGCCGCTGACCACCATCACCGCCTACGAACTGCTGTTCGATCGCCTCAAGGTGCCGAAAGGCGGCGGCGCGGGGCAGACGCTGCTGGTTACCGGCGGCGCCGGCGGCGTCGGTTCGATCCTGATCCAGCTCGCGCGCCAGCTCACGCAACTGCGCGTGGTGGCCACGGCTTCGCGCGCCGAGACGCGGGCGTGGTGCCTGGCACTGGGCGCGCACGCGGTCATCGACCATTCGAAGCCGCTTGCAACCGAGCTCAAGGCCGCGGGCATCGGCGAAGTCGACATGGTCGCCAGCCTCACGCAAACCGGCCAGCACTACGCGCAGATCATCGAAAGCCTCAAGCCCCAGGGCCAGCTGGCGGTGATCGACGACTTGCCGACGCTCGACGCGATGCCGCTCAAGACCAAGTGCATCTCGCTGCACTGGGAAATGATGTTCACGCGTTCGCGCTTCGAAACGCCGGACATCGCCGAGCAGGGCGCGCTGCTGGCCGAGGTGGCCGCATTGGTCGACGCGGGCCGCATCCGCACCACGGCAAACGCGAGCTTCGGCACCATCAACGCGGCCAACCTCCGCAAGGCGCATGCGCTGATCGAAAGCGGCACCGCGCAGGGCAAGGTGGTGCTCGCGGGGTTCTGAGCACAATCGGCCGCATGGCCGACAGCATCACCCCGCCCCTGATCGAATTCGAAACCCCGCGCCTTCGGCTGCGGCAGTGGCGCGAGAGCGATCTGGCGCCCTTTGCCGCGCTCGCGGCCGACCCCCAAGTCATGGCGTTTCTGCTGCCGCTTCCCACGCGGGCCGACAGCGATGCACTGGCCGAGCGCCTGAAGGCTCGCATCGACGAGAACGGCTGGGGCTTCTGGGCCGTCGAGCACAAGGACTCGGGCGAATTCGCCGGCTTCACGGGCCTGAACGTGCCGCTGGCGGCGCTGCCCTTCTCACCCTGCGTGGAGATCGGCTGGCGCTTCGGCAGAAAGTGGTGGCGCCAGGGGCTCGCGAGCGAGGCTGCGCGCGGCGCGCTGCAGGTCGGTTTCGAACGGCTCGGCTTCGACGAGATCGTGGCGTTCACCGCCGTCGGCAACCTTCGGTCGGCGGCAGTGATGGAGCGCATCGGCATGCATGAAGACGTGGCCGGCGCTTTCGATCACCCTTCGGTGCCCGAGGGGCACGCGCTGCGCCGGCACCGGCTCTACCGCATCGGCCGCCCTCCGCAACAACAACGCCGATGAGCGCGAACGGCGCCGGCCGCTACTTCGCGGCCGATACGCGCCAGACCACGTTGCCCACGTCGTCGGCCACCAGCAGTGCGCCGCTCTTGTCGAGCGCCACACCCACGGGCCGGCCCTGCGCCTTTTCGTCCGCCGAGAGAAAACCGGTCAGCACATCGACCGGAGGCCCGCTCGGCTTGCCGCCGGTGAAGGGCACGAACACCACCTTGTAACCCGACTTGGGCTTGCGGTTCCACGAGCCGTGCTCGCCGATGAAGGCACCGCTCGCAAATTGCGGCGGCATGCCGCGGCCGTCCGAAAAGACCAGGCCGAGCGGCGCGACATGGGAGCCCAGGGCGTAGTCGGGCGCGACGGCCTTGGCGACCATTTGCGGGTTCGGCGGCGTGACGCGCGCATCCACATGGTTGCCGAAATAGCTCCAGGGCCAGCCGTAGAAGGCGCCGTCCTTCACCGAGGTAAGGTAGTCGGGCACCAGGTCGCTGCCGATCTCGTCGCGCTCGTTGACCACGGTCCAGAGCTCCTTGGTCTCCGGATGCCAGGCCAGCCCGTTCGGGTTGCGCAGGCCGCTCGCGAACAGGCGCTTCTCGCCGCTCTTCACGTCCACCTCCCAGATGGCGGCACGCCCTTCTTCGGCCGCCAGCCCGTTCTCGCCGATGTTGCTGTTGGAGCCGACCGTGACGTAGAGCTTGGTGCCCTCCGCATTGGCAATCACGTTCTTGGTCCAGTGGTGGTTGATGCCCGCGGGCAGCGGCGTCACCACTGTGGGCGCAGCGCTCGCCGCGGTCTGGCCTTCGGTGTACGGCACCTTGACCAGCGCATCGGCGTTGGCAATGAAAAGCTCGTTGCCGACCAGCGCCATGCCGAACGGCGAGCCCAGGTTCGACAGGAACACCTGCTTCACTTCGGCCGCCCCATCGCCGTCGGCATCGCGCAGCAGCGTGATGCGGTTGGGGCTGGGCACGCCGGCACCGGCGCGGCTCATGACCTTGTCCATGACCCATTTGCGGATCTTGCCCATGGGGCCGCTGTTGCTGTCGGCGCCTTCCGGTTTGGGGGGCTTGTTGCTTTCGGCCACCAGCACGTCGCCGTTGGGCAGGGTGTACACCCAGCGCGGATGGTCCAGCCCGCGCGCCAGCGCCTGCACGCGCAAGCCCGTGGCAGGCTTCGGGGCGGCGGCATCGGCCCAGCCGACGGCGGTGGCCACGTTGACGGTGGGAATCAGCGTCTTGTTGGGCTCGGCCAACTGCGGGCGCGGCCCGACGGTGGCTTCGGGCGCCACCTTGGCGGTTTCACCGCAGCCGGCCAGCGCCAGCGCGGCGGCGACTGCTGCGGTCACAGTGGCCTTGGAGGCCAGCGAGGAAACGGCGATGTCAGGAACCTTCATTCGCTCTCCTTGGTTGTTGCGGCAACCAGGCCGCATCCGGACAGATCATGCGGACGGCACCCGCGGGGACTGTCGGTCATGGGCGCTTTTTGGCGTGGGCGCACCTCATTCACGCATCGCCGCTACCATCGCCGCATGACCGACGACCTGTTCCGCGCCGACGCGTACCTGCGCGCCTGCGAAGCCCGCATCCTGCGCATCGACGACTCCGGCATCGTGCTGGACCGTACCGTGTTCTACCCGCTCGGCGGCGGACAGGCCGGCGACGCGGGCGTGCTGGCGCTGGCGGACGGCCGGGAAGTCGTCATCGCCGACACCCGCAAGGCCAAGAATGAAGAAGGCCAGCCCACCAGCGAATTCGTTCACGTGCCCGCGCCCGAACAGGCCGAACTGCTGGCTGCCTTGAAGCCGGGCGATACAGTCACCGCGCGCCTCGACTGGGAGCGCCGCCACCGGCTGATGCGCTTTCACACCGCCAGCCACCTGCTGTGCCACCTGGTGCCTGTGCCCGTGAATGGCTGCTCGATCACGCCCGACTATGCGCGCATCGACTTCCACATGACCGACCCGCTCGACAAGGAAGCGCTGACCGCCGGCCTCGCCCGGCTGGTGCAAGCGGCCCATCCGCTGACCGTGGGCGCCATCACCGACGAAGAGCTCGACGCCAACCCGGCGCTGGTGAAGAGCATGAGCGTGCAGCCGCCGCGCGGCACGGGCACGGTGCGCACCATTCGCATCGGCGGCGAGGGCGAGGCGCAGATCGACTTTCAGCCTTGCGGCGGCACGCATGTTGCAAACACTGCCGAGATTGGCGCGGTGATGGTCACCAAGATCGAGAAAAAGAGCGCCAACAGCCGCCGCGTGGTGCTGGGCTGGGCCGCTTGAGCGCCCATACTGCCCGGAACTTCGCACCGCCCGCCCGCTCCGACTGATCGGCATGATCCTCTCCCGCTTTCATTTTTTAGCTACGTTTCTGGTAGCAACCGCCGCAGCCTGCATGCCGGCCGCAGCGCAATTGGCCTCCAAGCCAGGTGCCGTCGTCACCACCCCCCACGTGCGCGCCGAACTGGTCGCGCATGCGCCCAACGGCGTGTCCCCGGGCGCACCGGTCTGGGTCGGGCTGCAGATCACCCATCAGCCCGAGTGGCACACCTACTGGAAGAACGCCGGCGATTCCGGCTTGCCGACCGAGTTGAACTGGACGCTCCCGGCGGGCGTCGCCGCCGGCGAGATCGCCTGGCCGGTGCCGAAGAAGATCCCGATCGGCAACCTCGCCAACTACGGCTACGAGGGCACGGTGCTGCTGCCGGTGCCGCTCGAGGTGTCGAGCAATTTCAAGCCGCCGCTGGCGCTGGGCACAGGCGCCTCGGGCCTCGACATCCGCCTGAAGGCCACATGGCTGGTGTGCCGCAAGGAATGCATTCCCGAGGAAGGCGAGTTCACGCTGGCCCTGCCGCTGCAGGGCTCGACCGCGCTGCACAAGGCCGAGTTCGACGCCGCCCAGGCCGCACAGCCGCAGCCGCTCGACAAGCCGGGCACCGTGGAAGTCAGCGGCAACAACCTGCAGGTGCGGCTCGAAGGCCTGCCCGCGGCCGCGCAGGGCAAGACCCTTGGCTTCTTCCCCGAAACGCCCGAGCTGATCCGCACCGCGGCGGTCTCGGGCAAGGACTGGACGCAAAGCTGGCAGGGGGGCACCTGGACCGCCACCTTGCCGCTGGCCGACCAGCGCAGCGCCAGCCCCACCACCTTGCCGCTGGTGGTGACGCTGGCCGAAGGCGACCGGCAGCCCGGGCAGCCGGTGGCTTGGCGTACCGAGGCGCCGGTCAGCGGCACTTGGCCGACCACCGCGCCGCGCGCCGAGGTTTCGCCCGCGCTGCAGGCCGCGCTTGCCGCCAATGCGGCGAATGCGGCTGCCGCCCCCGCGCCGCCCGCGGACTTGCCGGCCCAGCCCGCCGGCACTTTTGTCGTCGCGCTGCTGGGCGCCGTGCTCGGCGGCCTGCTGCTCAACCTCATGCCCTGCGTGTTTCCCATCCTGGCCATCAAGGTGCTGGGCTTCGCGCGGCAGGCGGGCAACCGCAGCGCCCACCGCACGGCGGGCCTGGCCTACACGGGCGGCGTGATGCTCTCGTTTCTCGCGCTGGGCGGCGCCATGCTCGCCCTGCGCGCGGCGGGGGCCCAGCTCGGCTGGGGCTTCCAGCTGCAATCGCCGGCCGTGGTGGCGGCGCTGGCGGCGCTGTTCACGCTCATCGGCCTCAACCTTGCGGGCGTTTTCGAGTTCGGCCGCGCGGCACCGCTGTCGGTGTGTTCCGCCCAGGCCAAGCACCCGATCGCCAACGACTTTCTTTCCGGCGTGCTGGCGGTGGTGATCGCTTCGCCCTGCACCGCGCCGTTCATGGGCGTTTCGCTCGGCTTTGCCATCGGCCTCCCCGCCGCGCAGGCCCTGCTGCTGTTCGCGGCGTTGGGCCTCGGGCTGGCGCTGCCCTACCTGGTGGCCGGTTTCGTTCCGGCGATTGCGCGGCTGCTGCCCAAGCCCGGACCGTGGATGAACACGCTGCGCCGGCTGCTGGCGTTCCCGATGTTCGCGACCGTGGCGTGGCTGGTCTGGGTGCTGGGGCAGCAAAGCGGCATCGACGGCGCGGGCACGCTGCTCGCGCTGCTGGTGTGCATGGCCGCCATCGTCTGGGCGCTGACGCTGCGCGGCCGCGCGCGGCTGGTCATTGCCACGGTGCTGGTCGCCTTTACCGCGGTGCTCACCGCGGCCATCGGCCGCAACGTGCTGCAGACCGTGGAGCCGGCCAAGCTCGCGTCCTCCTCCAATGCCGGCCAGCGCTGGCAGCCCTGGTCGGCCGAACGCGTGGTCGAGCTCACGGGCGCGGGGCAGCCGGTGTTCATCGACTTCACGGCCGCCTGGTGCGTGACCTGCCAATACAACAAGAAGGCCACGCTGGCCGATGCCGATGTGCTGGCCGACTTCGACGGCAAGAAAGTCGCGATGCTGCGCGCCGACTGGACGCGCCGCGACCCCGCCATTACCGCGGCGCTGACCTCGCTCGGGCGCAGCGGCGTGCCGCTGTATGTGCTGCAGGCGCCCGGCAAGCCGCCGGTCGTCCTGACCGAAATCCTGGGCAAGGACGAAGTTCGCGCAGCGCTGGCCGCGCTTTGACCCCCGGCGTGACATGGGTTGTCACATGCACTTGAGAAAAGCGGCCTAAGCTGTCGCCGTTGTTTGTTTTTTTATTCTGGAGTTCAAGCTGGCCATGTCACTTTCGCCATCGTCCGACTCGCGTTCCATTCGTGCCGCGCGCCACGCCCGCGCCGCCCTCACCCGCGCCTCGCGCCGCGCCGTCGTGGCCGCAGCCGTGGCGCTCGGCGCCACCTTCCTGATGGGCAACAACGCCTTTGCAGCGCCTGCCGTGGGCCAGCAGGCGCCCGATTTCGTTGCCGTGGACACCAGCGGCGCCAAGCACAAGCTCTCCGACTTTGCCGGCAAGTTCGTGGTGCTCGAGTGGACCAACCCGGGCTGCCCGTTCGTGCGCAAGCACTACAACAGCGGCAACATGCCCGCCACGCAAAAGTCGGCCACGGCCAAGGGCGTGGTGTGGCTGTCGGTCAACTCCACCGAGCGCGCAGCCAGCGACTACCTTCAGCCCGCCGCGCTCGACGCATGGATGAAGTCGCAAAAGGCCGCGCCCACCGCGGTGCTGATGGACGAAGACGGCGTGATCGGCCAGGCCTACGGCGCGCGCACCACGCCGCACATCTTCATCATCGACCCCAAGGGCGTGCTGGTGTACGCGGGCGGCATCGACAGCATTGCCTCGGCCCGGCCCGACGACATCAAGAGCGCGACCAACTACGTGAACCAGGCGCTCGGCGAAGCCTTCGGCGGCAAGCCGATCTCTGCAGCCTCGACGCGGCCGTACGGCTGCTCGGTCAAATACAAGACCTGAAACAAGACCTGAAGTAAAAGCCGGCAGTGACAGGTACCTGACCGCGGTGGTCAGGCAACGGTCGGGAACCCCGGCCTACCCTTGGGCGAACTACTTCGCCCAAGGGGACAACGAAATGAATCCTGCGCACACCGCCGCGCAACCGGGCCCGGCCGCCCGCGCCGCTCCAGGCACCGCCGCCGCCACAGCCGCTGCTTCGACGTCCTCTTCCTCCTCTTCCTCGAAATTCGCCACCGTCCTGCGCGTGACAGGCGGCAATTTCATGGAGATGTTCGACTTCTTCCTGTTCGGCTTCTACGCCACGCAGATCTCGAAGGCCTTCTTCCCGGCCGGCGACGAATTCGCGTCGCTGATGCTGACCTTCATGACCTTCGGCGCAGGCTTCCTGATGCGGCCGCTGGGTGCGATTTTTCTTGGCGCCTACGTCGACCGCGTCGGCCGCCGCAAGGGCCTGATCGTCACGCTCGCGCTGATGGCGCTGGGCACCCTGCTCATCGCCTGCGTGCCGGCCTACGCGACCATCGGCTTTGCCGCGCCGCTGCTGGTGTTGGTCGGCCGGCTGCTGCAGGGCTTCTCGGCCGGTGTGGAGTTGGGCGGTGTCTCGGTCTACCTCTCCGAGATGGCCACGCCGGGGCGCAAGGGCTTTTACGTGAGCTGGCAATCGGCCAGCCAGCAAGTCGCGATCGTCGTGGCGGCGGCGCTCGGCTATTGGCTGAACGTGACCTTCACCTCGCAGCAAATCGGCGACTTCTACTGGCGCATTCCGTTCTTCGTCGGCTGCCTGATCGTGCCGGTGCTGTTCGTCATTCGCCGCTCGCTGCAAGAGACCGAGGAGTTCATGGCACGCAAGCACCGCCCAGATGCGCGCGAAATCTTCCAGTCGATGATCGCCAACTGGGGCCTCGTGGCGGCCGGGATGATGCTGGTGTCGATGACCACCGTGTCGTTCTACCTGATCACGGTCTACACGCCGACCTTCGGCAAGTCGGTGCTGCACCTGAGCACGACCGATGCGCTCGTCGTCACGCTGTGCGTGGCGGTCTCCAACTTCATCTGGCTGCCGATCATGGGCGCGCTCTCCGACCGCGTGGGCCGCAAGCCGCTGTTGATCCTGTTCACGGCGCTGACCATCCTGACCGCGTACCCCTCGCTCAAGTGGCTGGTAGGCGCGCCGAGCTTCGCGCGCATGCTCGAAGTGGAACTGTGGCTGTCGTTCCTCTACGCGAGCTACAACGGCGCGATGGTGGTGGCGCTCACCGAGGTGATGCCTGTCAACGTGCGCACCGCCGGCTTCTCGCTGGCCTACAGCCTGGCGACGGCGCTGTTCGGCGGCTTCACCCCAGCCATTGCCACCGGCCTGATCGAGATGACCGGCGACAAGGGCGCACCGGGTCTGTGGATGACCGCGGCTGCGGTCTGCGGGCTGCTCGCCACGTTGATGCTGTATCGGCGCCAGGTGAATCCTGCGGATTCGGTACGGGTGCCGGTGGTCTGATTTTTGGTTCTTGCCGCGCCTGCCGGTTCGGGGTGCGCACCCGCCGACGGGGTACCTTGCTCCGCGAATGTCCCCCGGCCTGCGGCCTCCTCCTTTATTTCGCTGCGCAAGGCACCCCATCGACGTGAGCGTTGCACAGAGCGGTGGTTGATCGAGCGGAACAATCGCAGCGCCCGGTGTGCACAGGGCATCGGGTGCTCCCCGCAGCGAAATAAAGGAGGAGCCGAAGGCGGGGGACATTCGCGGAGGGGAGTACCCGGTGGCCTGTGCACGCGCCCTGAACAGCGGCGCCCTGAACAACAGCGCCCAGAACAACAACCCCCAGAACAGCAGCACTCGAAAAGAAAGCACAGCCCCCTGCGACAATCAGGACATGCCTTTCGCCCCATTACAAAACGACACTTTCCTGCGGGCCTGCTGGCGCCAGGCCACGGACCACACCCCCGTCTGGCTCATGCGCCAGGCCGGTCGCTACCTGCCCGAGTACGTGGCCACCCGTGCCAAAGCCGGCAGCTTCATGGGGCTCGCGACCAACACAGACTACGCGACCGAAGTCACGCTGCAGCCGCTCGAACGCTATCCGCTCGATGCCGCCATCTTGTTCTCCGACATTCTCACCGTGCCCGACGCCATGGGCCTGGGCCTCTCGTTCGAGGCCGGCGAAGGCCCCCGCTTCGCGCGCCCGGTGCGCGACGAAGTATCCGTTGCGGCGCTCGAAGTGCCCGACATGGCCAAGCTGCGCTACGTGTTCGACGCCGTGGCGTCGATCCGCAAGGCGCTCGACGGCCGCGTGCCGCTCATCGGTTTTTCGGGCAGCCCCTGGACGCTCGCCTGCTACATGGTCGAAGGCGCTGGCTCCAGCGACTATCGGCTCGTGAAGAGCATGCTCTACAGCCGCCCCGACCTGATGCACCGCCTGCTCGCGGTCAATGCCGACTCCGTGGCCACCTACCTCAATGCGCAGATCGACGCCGGCGCGCAAGCCGTGATGGTGTTCGACAGCTGGGGCGGCGTGCTGGCCGACGGCGCGTTTCAGGAGTTCAGCCTTGCCTACACCGCACGCGTGCTGGCCGGCCTGAAGCGCAGCGGTGCCGACGGCCAGCCCGTGCCGCGCATCGTGTTCACCAAGGGCGGCGGCCTGTGGCTCGAAGCCATGCGCGAACTCGACTGCGAAGTGCTCGGCGTCGACTGGACCGTGAACCTCGCGTCCGCGCGCCGCCTGGTCGGCGAAGGCAATGACGACAAGGCCAAGGCCCTGCAGGGCAACATCGACCCCAACGTGCTGTTCGCGCCCCCGGCGCAGATCGAGGCCGAGGTCGCCAAGGTGCTGCAGGCTTTCGGCAAGCCGCATGCCGGCTCGGCCAAGGGGCCGACCCACATCTTCAACCTGGGCCACGGCATCAGCCAGTTCACCCCGCCCGACCACGTGGCGGCGCTGGTGCAGGCGGTGCACGCACAATCCCGCGCGCTGCGCGGTTGAAACTGTTACCCGACGGGCCTGCGCGCGTCGGCGAACTGGTTTTCCCTGAAAAGCAGTTCGCAGCCGTTTGTCAAGCGTAAAAACGGTGTAGGAGGCCCGACTTATGCACAAAACACGTGCTGCAGTGCGCAAGATTATCTGAGGCGGGCCCCTCTTTGCTCCTAAACAAGTAGCGCGCGTAAGTGGTTGATTTATATAGGATTTGAACTTTGCTTTTTTTGAGGGCAATCCAGTCAGACGCTTGATTTTCAAGGCTCCGCGGCGTGTCGAGCCCTGTTGTCA
The DNA here is from genome assembly GCF_037204045.1 of Variovorax sp. CCNWLW225. Classification (NCBI taxonomy): domain Bacteria; kingdom Pseudomonadati; phylum Pseudomonadota; class Betaproteobacteria; order Burkholderiales; family Comamonadaceae; genus Variovorax; species Variovorax sp. CCNWLW225. Next base: position 75,431 of record NZ_JBBCBV010000014.1, read on the forward strand.
ACAAAGTTATCCACAGAATCTCTGGATGAGCTTCAAAGCACAGGAAAATCAACGACTTAAGTGATTTTGCTCAAAGTCGCATTAACAAACCTTGCCAACAGAGACGCCCATTTCCACCGCCAGCAGCCCTGCCCCGGAAACCCCGGCAGCGCCGGCGAACACGCCCGCCGCGATGGCTTGGCGGCTCGACATCGCCGTTCAAACGCCGGCGCACGCGGCGCTTGGCGATCTGCTGAGCTACGCCAGCGCGGCGCCGCTCGCCCCCGGCACGCTGGTACGGGTGCCGCTGGGCCGGCGCGAAGTGCTGGGCGTGGTCTGGAACGACCCCAGCTCGCTGGAGGGCGCCGAGCCCGACATGGCGCTCAAGCCCGTGGGTGCGGCGCTCGATGCGCTCGCGCCGCTCGGCGAAGCCTGGCGCGATCTCGTCGCCTTTGCCGCGCGGTACTACCAGCGCTCGATCGGCGAGATCGCGCTCGCGGCCCTGCCGCCGCAGTTGCGCGACCTGACCGGCACGCAACTGGAACGCCGCCTGAAGCGCAAGACCACGACGGGGCCGGTCGCCGAGACCGCCGAAGCCGCCAACCTGATCGCGCTCAGCCCGGAGCAAACCGCAGCCCTCGCGCGCATCGAGGCCGAGACAGGCACCTTCCTGCTGGTTGGCAGCACCGGCAGCGGCAAGACCGAGGTGTACCTGCGCTGCGTGGCCGACCTGCTCGCGCGCGACGCCGGCGCGCAGGCGCTGGTGATGGTGCCCGAGATCAACCTCACGCCGCAGCTCGAAGCGCGCTTCAAGGCACGCTTCGGGGACGATGCGGTGGTGTCGCTGCACAGCGGCATGACCAACCCGCAGCGGCTCGCAAGCTGGCTTGCGGCGCACAGCGGGGCCGCGCGCATCGTGCTGGGCACGCGCATGGCGGTGTTCGCGTCGATGCCGGGGCTCAAGCTCATCGTGGTCGATGAAGAGCACGACCCCAGCTACAAGCAGCAGGAAGGCGCACGGTATTCGGCGCGCGACCTCGCCGTGTGGCGCGGCCAGCGCGAACGTGCGAAGGTCATCCTCGGCTCGGCCACGCCGTCGCTCGAGAGCTGGCACCAGAGCCGCCCCGCCGAGGGCGAAGACCCGGGCGGGCGCTATGTGCGGCTGGCCATGCCCTCGCGCATCGGCGCCGGCGAACTGCCTGGCGTGCGGCTGGTCGACATGAACCTGCAGCCGCCCAAGACCGTGCTCTCGGCCGCGCTGCTCGACGCCATCGGCCAGCGCATTGCGCGCGGCGAACAGAGCATGGTGTTCCTGAACCGCCGCGGTTATGCGCCGGTGCTGGCCTGCGCCGATTGCGGCTGGAAGAGCGAATGCCCGCACTGCAGCGCCTACCGCGTGTTCCACAAGATCGATCGCACGCTGCGCTGCCACCACTGCGGCTTTACCGAGCGCGTGCCGCGCGCCTGCCCGGCGTGCGGCAACCCCGACATCGCGCCGGTGGGCCGCGGCACCGAGCGGCTCGAAGAGCACCTGGCCGAGCTGTTCGCCAGCGTGAAGCGGCCCGACGGCAACGCGGTGCGCATTGCGCGCATCGATGCCGACAGCACCAAGAAGCAGGGCGCACTCGAATCGCAGCTCGCGTCGGTGCACTCGGGCGAGGTCGACGTGCTGGTCGGCACGCAGATGATTGCCAAGGGGCACGACTTCCGGCGCATCACGCTGGTGGCCGCCGTGAACCCCGACGGCGCGCTGTTCTCCAGCGACTTTCGCGCGCCCGAGCGGCTGTTCAGCCTGCTGATGCAATCGGCCGGACGCGCGGGGCGCGATGCCGCGTTCCTGGCAGCGCAAGGCGCCACGGCCGAGATGTGGATCCAGACGCACCATGCGCAGCATCCGCTCTTTGCCGCGCTGCGAAGGCACGACTACGCCGCTTTCGCGCGGCAGCAGCTCGAAGAGCGCGCCGCGGCCGGCATGCCGCCGTTTGCATTCCAGGCATTGCTGCGCGCCGATGCGCGCTCGCAGGAAGCCGCGCAGGCCTTCTTGAATGCGGCGAGCACCGCGGCCGATGCACTCGAAGGCGCCGACCGCGTGCTGCGCTACCCCGCAGTGCCGCTGGCCATTCAGCGCGTGGCCAATGTGGAACGGGCGCAGATGCTGATCGAAAGCCCGTCGCGCGCCGCGCTGCAGCGCCTGCTGGCAGCCTGGCAGCCGCTGCTGCACGCGTTGCGGCGCACGCCCGAGGGCAAGGGCGTGATCCGCTGGCTGGTCGACGTCGACCCGCACAGCATTTGAGGCAGCGGCCTTTTACCGAGGCCGGCCTTTGTCAGTGGTGCAGGCCCGCGGGCTCCTTGCCCATGTCGACGTAGCGCAGCTCGCTGCTGCGCCGCCGAGCGATGCTTCCGGGCCATGCGAACACCACCAGGCTCAAGGCGCCCAACGCGAGCGAGGTGGCGGTGCCGAGGGTGTCGGCATGCCACAACCAGCCCACGCTGGCGACCCAGGCCAGCCACAGCAGAATACGAACAAGTATTGCCATAGTGCCCCCATACATACTTTGATTTGCAAACACTTTAGCAGTGTTTTGAAAACACAAGCACTCATCTGTAGTGGTAACGATAGCTATGGCTTATGGCCTACACGCGAATCGGAAATAATCTGAAAAAGCGGTTGACTGCATGCCCACCCGCTATTCAAGCTGTTACAGCGCGGGCCCGTTCCGGCCTCGCGCGTCAAGCAAGAATGCTGGTCGCCAGGGGTTGCCGTGAAACTGCCTTCATCGCTCGGTTGGGCTCTTCTTTTTGCATGCTTCGCATGCTCCGCGGCCGAACTCGAACTGCAGGGCAGCCGGCTGGTGGTGTCGGGCATGCTCGACGGCACAGCCATCAAGGCCTTTACCGAGCACCTAGGCAAAGGCACGGTGCGCACCGTGGTGTTCGAGGACTCGTTCGGCGGCACCGCCGAAGCAGCCGGCGCCTATGCCGAGGCCATTCGCTCGAGCGGCGTGGAAACCGAAATCCGCGGCCAGTGCCTGGCCGCCTGCGCCTACGCCTTTCTCGCCGGCAAGACGCATCGCTTCGGTGACGGCTTCCAAGTGAACGGCGTGCTGCTGCCGGTGGCCGCCAGGCCCACCGCCTCCGAACTGGCCATGCGGTGGCGCGGCGGCGAAGTGCACAAGACACTGGCCGAGTTCTCGCCAGCCTCCGCCGTTGCCGCCGGCTCTGGCAGCGCTGCGGAACTCGGCTCCGAGCCGGTCAAGGACAACTGGCAGCCCGATCACGGCGTGCTCTTCACGGCCAGCCCCACGCTGTTCGGCTACATCTACAACGCGTTCTATTGCGACGGCACCCAGGGCCGCGACTTCACCAAGTGCGAGCGCCTTTCGGACGCCGATCCGTTCAAGCTCGGCGTGCTGACACCCTGATTCAACAGCAGCGCCTTGCAGCGCCCCGGCTCAGCGCAGCAGGCCCACGGCCAACGGAAAACTGAAGAAGGTTGCGACCGTCGTCCACAGGATGATGCGTGCGATGCGGCCGTTGTCGGCGCCGAAGCGCTCGGCCAGCATGGCCACGTTGCTGGCGCTCGGCAGCGCCGCCACCAGCACGATCACCACCAGCGCCGAAGAAGAGAGCGGCAGCCCGAGCGCAATGGCGCCCTGCCCCAGCGCCCACACCAGCAGCGGATGCACGAGCAGCTTGACGCCCACCACCGGCAGCACGTCGGCGAGCGGCGCCTTGCGTGCAAGCGCCGACTTCACCCCCATGGCCGCGGCCACTTCCGCGCTGGCCGCGTGCTCGCGGGCGAGCAGCGCCGACCGCGCCAGCACGGCGCCAATGGTGAAGAGCGCCACTGGCGAAGCCGCATCGGCCAGCATGGCCACGGTGCGCTCCACGGGCCCCGGCAGGCGCCAGCGCGCGGCCGAGAGCAGCACGCCCAGCAGAATGGACCACGGCATCGGATTGACCAGCACGCCGCGCAGCGCCTGGCGCGCCGCCTGCCGCGGGCCGTGATGTCCCGCACCACCGCCCGCGCTGCCGGCGCCATCGAGCCGCGAGAGGGCAATGCACAGCGACGAGGTCACGACCAGGTCGAACGCAATGGTGATGATCATCGGCCCCGCCGCCTGCGCACCCAGCAGCGCCACCAGGAGCGGCACGCCCATGAAGCCGGTGTTCGGAAACGCCGCCACCAGCGCGCCGAAGGCGCCGTCGTTCCAGCCGATGCGCGCATTGCGGGTGAAGACGACCGTGCCCGCCACCACGGCCAGCGCGCTCACGCCCCAGACCAGTGCAACGCTGCCGTCGAGCAGTTGCCCGATCGGCGTGCCGGCGCCAAAGCGCAACAGCATGCAAGGCAGCGCGAAATACAGCACGAAGGTGTTGAGGCCGGGAATCGCGTCCAGCGGCAGGACGCGCGCGCGTGCCGCGCCATAGCCGGCGGCAATCAACGCGAAGAAAGGAAAGGTAACGAGAAATACAGGCAGCACCGGCTGATTGTCGTTGCATCCCGCATGGTGAACTTCGGCGGGGTTGCGCGAGAGCTGCGCCCCGTATCATTGCCCGCTTTGCGCCTGCCCGTTCCCTCGCGGCCTTCCGTTCCCACTCCTCATGTCTTCCGGTCTCAATCTCGCGCAACAAGAAGCTGTCAATTACCTGCATGGCCCCTGCCTCGTGCTCGCGGGTGCGGGCTCGGGCAAGACGCGCGTCATCACGCACAAGATCGGCCGGCTGATCCAGGCCGGCCTGGAGCCCAAGCGCATTGCGGCCATCACATTCACCAACAAGGCCGCGAGCGAAATGCGCGAGCGCGCCAAGGGGTTGATCGGCCGTGACGCGAAGCATGTGGTGATCTGCACCTTTCACGCGCTGGGCGTGCGCATGATGCGCGAAGACGGCGCCGTGCTGGGCCTGAAGCCGGCCTTCAGCATCCTGGACAGCGACGACGTCACCAAGATATTGAAGGACGCCGGCGGCACCACCGACACCGCCACCGCGCGCATCTGGCAGTGGACCATCAGCAAGTGGAAGAACATGGGGCTGAACGCCGCACAGGCCGAGGCCGCCGCGGTGGACGACAACGAGCGCATCACCGCGCGGATCATGGCGCGCTACGAAGAGCGGCTCACGGCCTACCAGAGCGTCGATTTCGACGACCTCATCGGCATGCCGCTCAAGCTGCTGCGCGACTATGAAGAGGTGCGCACCAAGTGGCAAAACACGCTGGGCCATATCCTGGTGGACGAATACCAGGACACCAACGCCACTCAATATGAAGTGCTGAAGGCGCTGGCCGGCGCACGCGGTCGCTTCACCGCGGTGGGCGACGACGACCAGTCGATCTACGGCTGGCGCGGCGCCACGCTGGACAACCTGCGCAAGCTGCCGGTCGACTACCCGGACCTGAAGGTCATCAAGCTGGAGCAGAACTACCGCTCCACCAGCGCAATCCTGCGGGCGGCCAACAACGTGATCGGCCCCAACCCGAAGCTGTTTCCGAAGACGCTGTTCTCCGAGCTGGGCGAAGGCGAGCCGGTGCGCATTGTCGATGCCGACTCCGAGGCGCACGAGGCCGAGCGCGCGGTGGCGCGCATCATCAGCCTGCGCGCGGGCGACGCCACGGCGCAGGGCAAGCAGTACAAGGAGTTTCGCGACTTCGCCATTCTTTACCGCGCCAACCACCAGGCGCGCGTGTTCGAGCAGGCGCTGCGCAAGGCACAGATTCCCTACAAGGTCTCGGGCGGGCAGAGCTTCTTCGATCGCGCCGAAATCAAGGACCTGTGCGGCTGGTTCCGCCTGTGGGTCAACAACGACGACGACCCGGCGTTCCTGCGCGCCATCACCACGCCCAAGCGCGGCATCGGCCACACCACGCTCGCGAGCCTCGGCACCTTTGCCAGCCAGTACAAGCTGAGCCTGTTCGAAGCGCTCTTCAGCCCGTCGCTACCGAGCGTGATGCCCAAGCGCACGCTGGAGGGCATCCACGAGTTCGGCCGCTACATCAACGACCTGGAATACCGCGCGCGCCGCACCATGGGCGCAGAAGATTCGCGCACCTTCATGCTCGACTGGCTGAAGGAGATCGACTACGAGAAGCACCTGTACGAGGGCGAGGACAGCGAACAGGCCGCGGCCGCGCGCTGGACCAACGTGCTGGAGTTCGTCGACTGGATGTCGCAGCGCGCCGGCGGCGTGATCGACGATGCCTCGGGCGCCGACAACAACGTCGAGAGCGAACGCAAGAGCCTGCTCGAAGTGGCGCAGACCATCTCGCTGCTCTCGACCATCAGCGAGCGCGAGCAGGACCAGAACGTGGTCACGCTCTCTACGCTGCATGCCTCCAAGGGCCTCGAGTGGCCGCACGTGATGCTGATCGGCGTGACCGAGGGGCTGCTGCCCTTCAAGCTCGAGGACGACAACGGCCGCCAGCTGAAGGTGAGCGACGAAACGCTGCAGCGGCTGCAGGAAGAGCGCCGCCTCATGTACGTGGGCATCACGCGCGCGCAGCGCAGCCTGGCCGTGAGCTGGACCAAGAAGCGCAAGCAGGGCCGCGAGATGGTGCCCTGCGTACCGAGCCGCTTCATCGCCGAAATGGGCCTGGACAAGGCCACCACACGCGAAGACCCGCGCGAGAAGCTCAAGGCCCTGCGTGCCGAGTTCGCGCGCAAGGCCCAGGACAGTGCTGCGGCTGCGGCGGCGGCCGCCTCCGCGTCATGAAGGCGCGAATCCTGCTGCTGTCGCTGGCCGCGCTCTGCACCGCATGCGCCGGCCCCGGGGCTCGGAACGCGGCACCGCCCGGATGCCCCGCCACCGCGCGCGACCTGCCGGTGGAAGCGCTGTACGGCAACTGGCAGGCGCGCTTCGACGGCCTTCCGGGCGCGGCCACGGTCGTGCTTGGCAAGCACCCCGAATACGTGGGCGTGCGCGGCACCATCACACGTGCGGCAGGTGCTCCTTCGGGCAACGCATCGGTCGCGCAGCTGGCGGGCGATGTCGACGACGAGGGGCAGCTCGCCATCGACGAATCGCTCGACGGGCGCAGCATCAGCGGCGTGTGGTCGGGCACGCTGCAGCCGGACTCCTGCGGGCGCGAGTTCAGGGGCACCTGGCGCAACGCCGCCGACGAAACCACACATCCCTTCACTCTGAAAAAGACGGAAAGGACCGCAGAGAAATGAATCCACTCCATCTACGCACCACCCTTGCCGCGAGCCTTCTGGCGCCCGGCCTCTTTGCGTCGTCTCTGGCCAGCGCACAAGCGGTGGAAAAACCTTCCAGCCCGCTGGCCGATGCCCAACTGACCTGGCAGCAGTGCGCTGCACTGGGCAACAACAACGAAGCCCGGCTGGCCTGCTTCGACCGCTGGGCGCAGCAGCAGACGCTGCCTTCGGTGTCGGTGCCCGTGGCGCCGCCGGTGTTGGCAAGTACCCAGCCGGCGCCGCCGGTGGACGGTTCCGTGCCGGCCACGCGCGTGGTGTCGGTCGCCACCAGCGAGGGCTGCCGCGACAGGCAGTATTCGGCGCTGTCGCGCTTCTGGGAGCTGGAAAACGGCAGCGACTGCGGCACCTTCGTGTTCCGCGGCTACCGGCCGCTGAACGTGTCGGCTTCGGCCGCCACCAGCAAGCCCGACACGCCCACGTCGCCGTCCGAAGGCCACACCGCCTCGCCGGTGGACTACCAGGCCAATGAAATGCGCATCGGCCTTTCGGTGCGTACCAAGATTGCGCAGGGCCTGCTCACGCAGAACGACCCGATCAAGAAAGACTCCCTCTGGTTTGCGTATTCGCAGCAGTCGACGTGGCAGCTGTTCAACGGCTCGATCTCCCGGCCTTTCCGCACCACCGACCACGAGCCCGAGATGATGTATGTCTACCCGCTCGACTTCAGGCTGCCCGGTGGCTGGCGCTGGCGCTATGCGGGCGTGGGCCTGGTGCACCAGTCGAACGGCCAGAGCCTGCCGCTGTCGCGCAGCTGGAACCGCGTCTACCTGATGGGCGGCGCCGAGCTCGACGACCGCTTCAGCATCACCGGGCGCGTCTGGCAGCGGCTGTCGGAGAGCGTGGCAAAGGACGACAACCCCGACATCTCCAGCTACATCGGCCGCGCCGAGGTCACGGGCCGCTGGAACTTCAACCGCGACAACACGCTGGCCCTCACCGTGCGCAACAACCTGCGCGACAGCGGACGCGGCTCGGTGCGGCTCGAGTGGCTGAAAGCCATCGGCGACCCGACCACCAGCAACCTGCGTTTCCACACGCAGCTGTTCCATGGCTACGGCGATACGCTGGTGGACTACAACCGGAAGCGCACCGTGCTGAGCATTGGCCTCAGCCTGGTGGACTTTTAATTCGCCCCGATGAATGCACAGAAAGGTTCGTGTCATGAATGCAGATGAACTTGCCCCCGTGGACGCTTTGCAGCGCGAGATCATTGCCACGCTGCACGTGGCGCCGGTGTTCGACGCCGCACACGAAGTCGAGCGGCGCATCGGCTTTCTGGCCGGCTACCTGCGCGGCACGGGCCTGAAGTCGCTGGTGCTGGGCATCAGCGGCGGCGTCGATTCGCTGGTGGCCGGATGCCTTGCGCAACGCGCGGTGGAACGGCTGCGCGCCGAAGGCCGGGACGCCACCTTCATTGCCATGCGGCTGCCCTACGGCGTGCAGAAGGACGAGGCCGAGGCGCAGCGCTCGCTCGAGGTGATCAGGCCCGACCGCACCCTCACCGTCGACATCCGGCCCGCGGCGGACGGCATGCTCGCCGCACTGAAGGCCGGCGATCTGGTGTTCCGCGATGCGGCGCATGAAGACTTCGTGCTCGGTAACATCAAGGCGCGCCAGCGCATGATTGCGCAGTTCGCGGTGGCCGGCGCGCACGACGGCATCGTCATCGGCACGGACCACGCGGCCGAGGCGTTGATGGGCTTCTTCACCAAGTTCGGCGACGGCGCAGCCGACGTGACGCCGCTCACCGGCCTAAACAAGCGGCGCGTGCGCGCGCTCGCACAACAGCTCGGCGCGCCCGACGCGCTGGTGTTCAAGGTGCCGACGGCCGACCTCGAATCTCTGGTGCCGCAAAAGCCCGACGAAGATGCGTTCGGCGTGAGCTACGAGCAGATCGACGATTTCCTCGAGGGCAAGCCGGTGTCCGCGGCGGCACGCGAGATCATTCTTTCAACGCACCGCAAGAGCGCCCACAAGCGGGCGCTGCCGGTGGAGCCGCCGCTCCCGGCCTAGGCGCGGGGCGACTCGAGCAGTTGCTCGAGCAGCGCGGTCAGCTTGTCGACGTCCACGGGCTTCGTCAGGTGCGCGCGAAAGCCCGCCTCGAGGCTGGTGTCCCGGTCGCTGGCCTGGCCGTAGCCGGTAATGGCAATCAGCGGCGGCGGGTTGATCATCTCGGCCCGCAGGCGCCTGGCGACTTCATGTCCGTTCAGGTCGGGCAGGCCGATGTCCAGCAGCACCACGTCGGGGTCTTGCGCCTTCACCGCCTCGATGGCTGGCAGGCCGCCATGCGCAACGCTGGACTTGTAGCCCAGCGCCTCCAGCAGCAGCGCCATGGTTTCGGCCGCGTCCACGTTGTCGTCCACCACCAGCACGCGCTGCTCGCCCACGGGCCGCGGCTCGGCTTCCAGCGTGGCAATCGGCGGCTGGGTCGTCTGGAACTGCACCACGAACTCGCTGCCTTCGCCCGGCCGGCCGGTGCTGAACGCACTCACCCGGCCGCCGTGCAGCGTCGTCAACTGCTGCACGAGGCTGAGCCCCAGGCCCAGGCCGCCCTGCGACCTTGCCATGTTCTGCTCGCCCTGAACGAACAGGTCGAAGATCCGCTGCAGGTCCTTGGGCGGTATGCCGGGGCCGTCGTCGCGCACGCTGATGTCGGCATCCTCGCCAACCTGCGAGAGCGAGACATGGACGTTGCCACTGTTGTGGGTGAACTTCGCGGCGTTGTGAATCAGGTTGCTGACGATCTGGATGAGCCGCGCACGGTCTCCCGATATCCAGGGATCGGCTTCCTGGTATTGCAGGTGCAGCGTCTGCGACTTGCTCTCGATCAGCGGCCGCACCGCCTCGGCGGCCTCGGCGATGGCCTCGCGCAGGCGAACCGGCTTGCTCTCCAGGTGGATCTTGCCGCTCGTGATGCGGCCCACGTCGAGCAGGTCGTCCACCAGCCGCGTCATCTGCCTGAGCTGCCGGCCGATGATGTCGCGGGTGTGGGCGATGACCGCCGATTCCGTTTTCTCGCGCTTCAGCAGCTCGAGCGCATTCGAAATCGGCGCCAGCGGATTGCGCAGCTCGTGCCCGAGCATTGCCAGGAAGTTGGTAACGCGGCGCCCTTCGTCTTCGAGCGCGGTCACGCGGCGCCGCTCGGTCAGGTCGCGCGTGACCTTGGCAAAGCCCCGGTGCCGCCCGGTGGCGTCGTGCAGCGCGGTAATGACCACGCTGGCCCAGAAGCGGCTGCCGTCCTTGCGGATGCGCCAGCCTTCGTCCTCGAAGCGCCCGTCGCGCAGCGCGTTTCGCAGCTCCTGCTCGGGCCAGCCGATTGCGGCAACCTCGGGCGGATAGAACACCGAGAAGTGCTGGCCGATGATCTCCGAGGCCTCGTAGCCCTTGTTCTTTTGCGCGCCGAGGTTCCAGCTCACGATGTGGCCGCCTGGGTCGAGCATGAAGATCGCATAGTCCTTCACGCCCTCGACCAGCAGCCGGAAGCGCTCTTCGCTCATGCGCAGCATCTCGTCCTGGCGGCGGCGCTCGCTGAGGTCTCTCGTGATCATCGAGAAGCCGCGGATTTCCCCATTGGCGCCGATGATTTGCGTGATGACCACGCTGGCCCAGAAGCGCGTGCCGTCCTTGCGCAGGCGCCAGCCTTCTTCTTCCATGCGGCCGGCCTCGCGCACCGTTGCCAGCGCGCGGTCGGGCTGGTTCTGCTCGAGCAGTTCGCTCGGATAGAAAAGCGAGAAATGCCGCCCGATCGCTTCCGCGGCGTCATACCCCTTGAGCTTTCGCGCGCCATCGTTCCAGCTGATGACGATGCCCCCGGGGTCCAGCACGATGATGGAATAGTCCGAGACCGACTCGACCATCAGCCGGAAATCGGCGTCGGCCAGAGTGCGTTGATTCAGAGGTGCACTCCCACCGCCGTGATCTGCCATTGCTCTTCTTCCTCCAGTGGCCGTGCATCGGTGCAACGGCATGCGGGCTCCCGCTTTTCTTGCGGCTGATGCCGAACTCCCGGGTTGCAGCGCCCGAACCTCGTGGCTGCCAATGCGGCAGGTGCCGCCAATTTAGGGCAGCAACAGGTACTTTTCGCGTAGGACAAGGACCAGATTGCGCCCGGCCGGGCCAGCCGCGGCGGCGTCAGGCGCTGGAAGGTTCCTGGCGGGACCATGGCGCGCTGTCCGGAGCCCTGGTCCGCGGCTCCGCCATCATGAAACGGTTCTTTCCCTCTTTCTTGGCAGCGTAAAGGGCCGCGTCGGCGCGCATGAACAAGGACGGCAGATCCTCATCTTCCTCCGCGATTGCGACGCCGATGCTGGCGGTCGCCTGCAGGGTGCGGCTGGAGAGGTGGAACGCCGGCCGCATTGCGGCAAGCACCTTCTCCGCGACGATCCCAGCCTCTGCAAGTCCATTGACTCCCTCGAGAAGGATCACGAACTCGTCGCCGGCGTAGCGCGCCGGCATGTCGGTTTCGCGCACGCTTTCCTTGAGCCGGCGGCCGAACTCCCTGAGCACCGCGTCGCCGGCCGCGTGGCCCAGCGAATCGTTGATCGACTTGAAGTAGTCGATGTCCAGGAACAGCAAGCACACCGGCTTTCCCGAGCGCCGCGACCTGGCCATGGCCTCGCGTGCATGCTCTTCGAACGAACGGCGGTTCGGCAAGCCCGTGAGCGCATCCTCCCGCGCGAGGGCGTCCAGCTGCCTCTGCTTCTGCTTCAGGTCCGTGACATCGTGCGCGATGATGTACAGCCCGACGACCGCGCCTTCGGCATCCCTGTGCGGCAGGTACGTCGTCTGCAGGGTCCGCTCGCCGATCAGCAACTGGGCTGTCTGCTCGAACGACAGCACCTCGCCCGCGAAGGCACGCGCCAGGAGCGGCTTGCGCACTTCGTAGTGCGCCTCGCCGATGGTCTCCCGGATGTGCCGGTTCATCATCGATGCCGGTTCCACGCCGAGCCACGCCAGGTACCTGCCGTTGCAGAAGACCACGCGCTCGCCGAGATCGAGTTCGGTCAGCAGCGCCGGCACGTTGTCGGTGAGCCCGCGCAGACGCCGCTCGCTGTCGGCGCTTCGCATCTCGGCCTGCTTGCGCTCGGTGATGTCGAAGGTCATCACGTAGTAGCCCACCACGCCGTCGTCGCGAACGTCTGGCAGCAGGTGGCATTCGAAGAAGCCTTCCTTGCCCTTGCGGTCATAGGTTCCTTCGGTGCGCGTGGGCGTTCCCTGGAGCGCCTTGGCAACCTGCGGTGCCAGTTGCCGGTAGACCGCGTCCGGCAGCGACTCCCGCATGGTCATGCGGCCGATGTCCGCCTGGGTTCTGCCTTGCATCCGCAGCCCCGCCTTGTTCGCGAAAAGGCAGCGCTGGTTGCTGTCGAAATAAGCGACCACGGCCGGCAGGTTGTCGGTCACATCGCGCAGGAATCTTTCACTCGACTTGACGCGCTCCTGGGCCGCCCGGCGTTCCCGCATGAGCGTGTCGAAGGTCTGCGAAAGATCGCCCACTTCGTCGCGGGCGGGCTCGTCCTCCAGCGGCGTGTAGGCGGAGTTCGCGCGCGAGACCTGCATGTGTTCGCGCAGGCGCGACAACGGCGCGAGCTGCGAGCGCACGTTCATGAAGGTGAGCCCGCCGGCCAGCAGCGTCAGCAGGAGTGCCCCCGCCCAGGCGAAGCGCTCGATCTGCTCCGCCTTGGCAAAGGCTTCCTGGCGCGGATACATCGCGCCCAGCACCCAGTTGGTCTGGCGGATGTGCTTGAACGCATAAAGGGCATGCACGCCCCTGCGGTTCACCCCTTCGGCTGCGCCCTCGAATCCGGCAATGGCGCGGTCGGCGGCGGCGTTGCGTATGCCGTCCGCGTCGATGTGCTGGAGCAGCCGGGACCTGTCCGGATGGTCGACGATGATGCCGCTGGTGTTGACGATGAACATGTACCCGCTCTTGCCGAATTTCACGTTGGCAAGCTCGCCCAGGAAGTTGTGCTCGCTGAGCGTGATGAAGGCGACGATGAGGTAGGCGATCTTGCCCTCGCGGTCCAGCACGGGTTCGGTCATGGCAACTTGCGCCAGCCCGCTGATGCGGTTCTTGAAGGGCTGGGAGATCATGCCCGCCTTGCCCGCGACCGTCTTCTGGAAGTAGTCGCGGTCCTTGACGTTGATCTTGCCGATCTGCTGCGCGCCGTTCATGTTGGCCACGATCTCGCCCTGCGCATCGATGAAGGCCACGTTGTCGAAGGCCTCCTTGAGCGACTTGTGCTGCATGACGAGGTCCTGCAGCCTATCGGCACCGGTGAAGTTGTGGCTCTCGACGCTGTCGCCGAAGGTCTTGAGCAAGGTGCGGCGGCTCAGGAATTTCTGGTCCACCGCGTCGGCAATGGCCGAGATCCGCTCGAAGTGTTCCTCGGCGATGGTCGCCTGCATGTTGCGCTTCATGAAATAGAGCGCGGCGGCGGAAATGCCTATGGTGGTCAGGAACACGATGGCCACCACGCCCGCCGAGAGGCGGGAACGCAAGCTGAAACGCGTCAGGTCGGGAATCGGAAGACGCATCGTATGTGGACTCCGATGGGGCGCGGTGTGCGCTCAGTCCGCCATGGCAACGTCCAGCTGCGCTTCGAACTCTTCAAGCGGCACTGGCTTGCTGAACAGGTACCCCTGGCAAAGCATCTTTCCGTGCATCTGCAGAAACTCGAACTGCTGTTGCGTTTCGACGCCCTCCGCCACGATTTCAAGCTCGAGGTTGCGCGCCATGCCGATGATGGCCTGGATGATCAGTTCGACCTTCGGGTCGGTGCCGATGCTCTGCACAAAGAACTTGTCGACCTTGATCTGGTCCAGCGGCAGCTGCGTCATGTACGACAGCGACGAGTAGCCGGTGCCGAAGTCGTCCATCGAAAAGCGGACGCCCATCGATGCGAGCAGCTGCATCTTGCTGACCGTTTCCGTCATCTTGTCCTGCAGCAGGCTCTCGGTGAGCTCGAGCTTCAGTCTTGTCGGGTCTGCACCGGTCCTGCGCAGCACATCGCGAACGCGATCCGCGAAATCGGCGGTGCGGAACTGGCGCGCGCTGACGTTGACCGCCAGCTGCAGGTGCCGGCGCCTCGGGTCGTGGCTCCAGCGTTCGAGCTGCACGCAGGCCGTCTCGAGCACCCACAAGCCGATGGGCACGATCAGCCCGGTTTCCTCGGCCAACTCGATGAAGCCTCCGGGCGGCACCATTCCGCGTTCCGGATGGTGCCAGCGAATGAGCACCTCCGCGCCTGCGATATGACCTTCGGACGTGACCTGGCTCTGGTAGTGCAGGATGAACTGATTGCCCGCCAGCGCCGCGTGCAGTTCGCTCTCCAAGGTCGCGCGGGCCGTGATGGCCGTCTGCATTGCGGTCTCGAAGAAACGCAATGCATTGCCGCCCGCCGACTTGGCGTAGTACATGGCAATGCCCGCATGCTTGAGCAAGTCTTCCAGCGACTGGTTGGCGGTGCTGAAGACCACGGCGCCGATGCTGCACGTGCTGTGGTACTCGTGGTCTTCGAGCTGGAACGATTCGCCCAGCGCGCTGAGGATGGCTTCGCCGGTCGCGTTGGTCTGCATTGCGGCAACCGAAGGGTCTTCGCTGAGGTTTTCGATCAGCACCACGAATTCGTCGCCACCCAGCCGCGCGACCGTGCCGCCTTCGCTCAGGCTGGCCTGAAGCCTGAGTGCAACCTGCTTGAGCAACGCGTCGCCCGTGGCGTGGCCGAGCGCGTCGTTGAGCGTCTTGAAATCGTCCAGGTCGAGGAACAGCAGTGAACCGTGCCGCGAGCGGCGCACGTTCGAGTCGACCGCGGCCTGCAGCCGGTGCAGCAGCAGCTGCCGATTGGGAAGGCCGGTCAGGTTGTCGTAGAAGGCCAGGTGCTCGATCTCGCGGGCGGCGAGTTTGCTCTCGGTGATGTCCCGCAGGATGACGATGAACCGCGCGTCCGCACCTTCGCCCACCAGCTTGCGCGAGACCGAAATCTCGAACCACACCACGCCCTTGGGAACCCGGGTCTCGAACTGCCTTCCCGAAGAAAACCCGAACTCGAAGGCATCGCGCAGCGCGACCATCACCTCGGCCGCGGCGTTTGCCGGCAACAGGTCGGACATCATCTTGCCGACCGGCTCGCGCACCTTGATCGAAGACTTGGGCCGGCGCGGCGAATGAAAACGGTAGCAACGGCCGTCGATGCCCGCCTCCAGCAGCACGTCCGGCAGTGCATCGAGCGTGGCCTGCAGCTGCGCCTTGCCTTCGAGAATGTCCGAAACGTGGCGCTTCTTTTCGGTGATGTCGCGGTAGATGCACACCAGGCCGCCGTCCGGCGTCGGGCTCTTGACGGCAACGATCACCTGCCCGCCCGGCAGGACGAGCTCCTGCTCGCTGTGCGCGTGCAGGCCGCGGGAATTCTGTTCGTCGATGGGCTGGAACGGCGCCTGCGGCGCAAGCAGCTTTTCCGCCCAGGGAAAGTAGTCGACGAAGCGGCGGTTCCAGGTGATCACGCGGCCTTCGGGATCGAGCAGCACGAAACCGTCCGCCATGGATTCGAGCGCCTGGTCCAGCGTGGCCTTGGAGCGGACCAGGTCGGCGCGGGCACGCCACTGCCGCAACAGCTGCGCGCGGGCGAAATAGGCGACCGCAAGAATCATCAGCGTGAAAGCCAGCGCGACGATCAGGATGGAATTGCGTTCCCTGCGCCAATCCTCGAGTGCGAGCTGGAGCGGAATACCGGCGACGATCAGCAGGTTTCTATGCAGCGTGGGCCGTGCGACGACGATGGCCGGCAGGCCGCTGAGCCGCGCGACCATCCGGTGCGGGCGGCCGTCGCTGGTTTGGTCCGTCATGGCCGGCCTGATGCTGCGGCCGGCGAGGTCGTCGCGCGGCGGCATGCTGGCCAGCAAGGCCCCCGACTCGCGCTCCAGCGTGACCTCGAGCCCCCTGATGTTCGCTCCCTGCGCAAGAATGGTGGTGAGCATGGAGACCTGCACTTCGGCAACCGCCACGATCTTGCCGCCGTCCGCAAGCCGCAGCACGCGCCCGAAATACAGCACCTGCTGCGAAGTCGCCTGGCTCACGGTGGGCGCGCTGACCGAGAGCATGGACCCCGGCCGGCCCAGGATTTCCTTCAGGAAGCCCGGGGGCAACTGCAGCGCGAGCTTCGCTCCGCGGCGGTCGGAAGATGCGACCACCGCGCCCTCGGGATTGAGAATCGCAACGTACCGGACCAAAAGGCTCTGGCGAACGATGGTCTCGATCAACTGCGCGGTTTCGGGCGCCGTGATGTCGGCCGCCACGGTGTCTTCGCTCGAGTTCCGCAGGAACTGGCCCATGCCCGCCAGCAGCATGTCGACGGCCAGCAGGCTCCGGTTCAGCGCGGCTTCCGAGGTGACGACGAAACGCGTGGCCTGGCTCTCGTTGTTGGAGATCGCCTTCTGGTAGGTCTGCCACATCGTGAACGCGGCAATGGCGAGAACGGCCGCCAGGAACAGCGCCGCTACGCCGTAGATAAAGGCGGTGATGCGGCGGGGCAGCAGCTTGTTCACTGCCCGACGGGAGCCTTGATGCCCACCACCGGGCCGACAGTCTGGTCCCAGACCTCCGCGCACACGGTTCCGCATCGCTGCACCCAGCGGGTGAGCACGCTCGATGCGAATATTTCGCGCCGGCGGCGTTCGTCAGTGGCGGAAGGACGTGCCTCGACCATGGCGCCCTTGGTACCCTTCACGCAGGTGGCGGCGCCGGTGTTGCATGCAATGCCGTTGCCGGTGTCGCGTTCCGATTCTTCCCAGACCGCGGCCTCGAGCTTGGGCAGCTCGGTTTTCAACAGGGTCTTCAAATCCGCTGGAAGCGCGTTCCATGCGTCCGTGTTGGCGCCGAATACCGCAACGCCCCAGTTGATGGGCATCGTGTAGAGCGAACTGGTGACCTTGTGCAGGCCCAGCGTGTTGCCGGACATCGCGCCGGTGATGGCGCATTCGGTATTGGACGAGCTCATGTTGGCCATGAGCTCGGCAAACTCGGTGGACACCGGCACGCCGCCGAGGGCGCGCACGAAGTCGGCCTGGGTGGTGCCCGAAACACGCACGCGCCGGCCCGACAGGTCGGACAGCTGCTTCATGGGCTGCTTGCAGAAGATCACCTGGGCCGGATACACATACACGGCCAGCAACTCGACGCCATGGCGCTCGCGCAGCGTCTTTTCGAGATAAGGCCGGAACGCGCCGATCACCCGCCGCATGGAGGGCATGTCGGGGTTCAGTCCGGCAATGTCTGGCGTGCCGATTTCCGGGTACTCGTTGCTGATCTGGCTGAGCAAGGCGGTGCCGAACGGGATGACGCCCAACCTCATGAGATTGAGCATTTCCTGCCCGGGCACGCCGGCCTGGTTGAACGGAACGATGCTCGCGGTGTACTTGCCGCCGCTCAGGCGGGCCAGGTCCTTGCCCCAGAAGCGCTCTTCGTGGAGGGCGTACTGGTTCAGGCCGGCCAATCCGCCCACCACGCGCAGCCGCGTGGGCGCGGATTGCTGCGCTGCGCTGTTCATTGCCGCGAAAGCCAAAGCAAGAGCGGCGACACGAACCCAGAGGGCAGGTCGCCAAGCGGATGCTGCTTCGCCGGTCTTCATGCCCCGGATCATGATGCCGATTGTGCTTCCTGTAAGAAGTTTTTTACAGAATCGCCGCTTTCCGGTCACCCGCGAACAGGAAAGTTGGGACGACTCGTTGCGCGCAAGGCACAGAGATACCATCCGCAGACCCCTGATTTCGGGTCGCTTATTCAAATTCCAGATCGATGACCGCGCCCGACCTTTCCAGCCGCCAGTTGCGCGCGTTCATGGCACTGGCCGAGCAGCGCAACTTTACGCGCGCCGCCCAGACCTGTCATTTGTCGCAGCCCGCGTTCAGCGCGCTGATCCGCACGCTCGAAGACACGCTGGGCGCCCGCCTTTTCGACCGGGACACGCGCAGCGTGCAACTCACGCCGGAGGGGCGGCTGTTCGAGCCGTCGGCCCGCCGCCTGCTCGACGACATGCAGGATGCGATCGGCGACCTTGCCGACCACTCCGAACGGCGCAAGGGCCGCGTGAGCGTGGCGGCGCTGCCCTCGCTCGCGGCCGGCTGGTTGCCGGCCATCCTCGCCGAGTTCATGCAGACGTGGCCCGGCATCACGGTGGAGCTGCACGATGCGCTTTCCGATGCCTGCATTGCCCAGCTGCGCGGCCATCAGGCCGACTTCGCGCTGGCGGCCACCGGCGCCGATGCGGCTGCGGCCAGCGACCTGCGCGGCCGCAAGCTCTGCGAAGACCGCTTTCACCTGGTCTGCCGCAAGGACCACCCGCTGGCCGGCGTCGCCAAGCTCACGGCCAGGCAGCTCGCGCCCTGGCCCTTCATCCAGATGGCGCGCAACAGCAGCGTGCGCCAGTCGCTCGACGCGGCGCTGCATCCGCTGCGGCTCAACGCGGTATTCGAGGTCGAGCACCTGGCCACCGTCACGGGCCTGGTCGAGGCCGGCATCGGCATCAGCGTGGTGCCGGAGCTCACCTTGTTCCACTTCCGGCGCGACACGCTGGTGACGCGGCCCCTGCCGCTGCCCGGCCTCACGCGGACGATCTACCTGGTGCAGCGCCGCGAAGGAAGCCTCTCGGTCGCCGCCCAGACGCTGTACGACCTCATTCTTGCGAGGCTGGGCACGCTGGCCTGAGGCACGTGCGCTTCGCGGGTATAAAAAAACGGCCCCGAAGGGCCGTCTTTTTGATGGAAGCAGCCTTGCGGCCGCAAACCATGGCTCGCTGAGAGTCTTACTTCTTTGCGGCCTTCTTGGCGGGAGCGGCGGCCTTCTTGGCCGGTGCTGCCTTCTTGGCGACGGGCTTGGCGGCTGCCTTGTCGGCCTTGCGCTTTGCAGCCTTGGGGTCGATGGCGGCCTTGAATGCTGCGCCCGGCACGAACTTCGGCACCTTCTGTGCGGCGATCTTGATCTTGGCGCCGGCTTGCGGGTTGAAGCCGGTGCGTGCGGCGCGAGCCACTTGCTTGAAGGTTCCGAAGCCGATGAGCTGGACGGGGTCGCCCTTCTTCACTGCGGCGACGATGGAACCCGTGACGGTTTCCAGGATACGGGCGGCTTCTGCCTTGCTGACGTTGTGGGCGGCGGCGATCTTTTCGACCAGTTCGATACGGTTCACTTGAAAATTTCCTTTGGATTGTTCTCGTCATGTTGCCAATGACGGCGCAGCGGCTGAGGCCACTGCAAGCGGCGCGGAGTGTAGCGCACACGGGAACCGGTTTCTTTGCGTTCAGGCGCTTGCCTTGATGGCATCGGTGAGGAATTGCACGAATGCCTTGCCCGCGTCGGGCAGCGATCGGCCCGCCAGGGTCTCTACTTCGAGGTGGCGCTCGTTCATTTCGCGGTCCTTCAGTGCAATGGCGACCAGCGCCTTCGACTTCAGCTGCGTGCGGATCGACAACTCTCCATAGAACGCAATGCTGCCGCCCCCCGCGGCCGCAAAACTCACCAGCGCATTCGCATGGTTGCTCGACATGGCCTGCACGTAGTGGAGCCCCTGCCGGCTGCAGCTGGTGTCGAGCAGTTGCCTGATCGAGCTGTCCTGCGGCGGCAGCCCCAGCGGGTAGGCCACCACCTGGCGCAAGGACAACTGCCGCTGCGCCGCCAGCGGATGGTCGTTGGCCATCACGGCGAGGATGGGGCTGGGATGGCGCAGCTCGATCTTGATGCCGGGCTCGGGCACCGTGCTCAAGGTGATTCCAATGTCGGCCTCGCCATCGCGTATGCGTCCGGGTATGTCGTGCGGCGGGCACACCTCCAGGTGAAAACGGATGCCCTCGTGCTTGCTTCGAAAGCGGGCAATCAGCGTCGGAAGAAAGTCGAAGGCAAAGCCCTCCGTGCTCACCACGCGCACGCGGCCGCTGCGCAGGCCGCGCAAGCCCTGGATGTCGCTGGCAACCCGCTCGATGTCCTGCTGCATGCGCTTGGCATGCGCCGCCAGCAACTCGCCGGCGGCATTGGGCACCATGCCGCGCGCGTGGCGGTCGAACAGCAGGGTGTCGAGTTCGCGCTCCAGGCGGGCCACCTGCCGGCTCACGGCCGACGGTGCCACGTTGAGCTTGAGCGCCGCCTCCTTCACCGAGCCGGTTCGCACCACCTCGAGAAAGTACCGCACGGCGGTCTCCTGCAACGCGTTGAGAGCCATGGAATTCTCCGGTTCAGAGATGGGCAGAGAGCGGTTCGATTGCCGAAACGGCAATCCACAATTCTAAACATTGCGCTTGTGGCAGCGGGTTCCGGCTCCTAGGATGGAATTGCATCCGCCGCCCCCCCAACCTCGTCCCCAGGAGTACTTCATGAAACGCCTCCCCTCATTGGCCAGCCTGCTGCTGATGTCCTGCCTCGGCCTTGCATCGCTGGGGGCCGCTGCCGCGGAAACCGGGTTTCCGTCGCGCCCGGTCACGCTCGTGGTTCCCTTTCCCCCGGGCGGCGCCACCGACGTGAACGCACGCGTGATTGCCGCGCGCCTGGCCAAAGAGCTCGGCCAATCGGTGGTCATCGAGAACCGCGCCGGAGCCGGAACCGTGATCGGGGCAAGCTACGTTTCCAAGGCGACGCCCGACGGCTACACGCTGCTGGTCAGCTCGGGCACCACGTTCACGGTCAACCCCGCCATCCGCTCGAATCTTCCCTACGACCCGGTCAAGGGCTTCGACCAGATTGGCCTGATCGGACGCGTCGGCCTCATCCTGCTTGCGAACAGCGAGGTGCCGGTGAAGACCGTGAAGCAGTTCGTGGACTACGTGAAGGCATCGCCCGGCAAATATTCGTACGCCTCGTACGGCACCGGCACCACGTCGCAGTTCGCGGGAGAAACCATCCTCAACGCCGCCGGACTGAAGATGACGCACGTGCCTTACAAGGGCAGCGCGCCAGCCATGACCGACCTGATGGGCGGCCAGGTTCCGTTCAGCGTCGACACCGTGAGCGCGGCCATTCCCCAGCTCAAGAACGGCAAGATCAAGGCGATTGCGGTGACCACCGCCAAGCGCTCCACGCTGTTGCCCGATGTGCCCACCATGGCCGAGAGCGGCTACCCCGACATCAACATGGACTCGTGGCTGGTCGTGTCGGCCCCCAAGGGCCTGCCCGGCGATGTGAAAGCCAAACTCGAAAAGGCGCTTGCCGCCACCGTTGCCGACGCCGACACCCGCGCCAAGCTGACCGCGCAGGGTCTGGAGCCGGCCTTCAGCAACGGCGCCGCCGTGAGCGAACTGATCAACAAGGAACTGCCGCTGATGCGCGCCGTTGCCGCTCGCGCCAACATCACTGCCGACTGATGGACACCCAATTGATCGAACAATCCGCCGTCGAACTGCGACGGCTCATCGGCAGCAAGGCAGTCTCGCCGGTCGAGCTTCTGGAGGCTTGCATTGCGCAGATCGAGCGGGTGAACCCGTTCGTCAATGCCGTGACTGCCACCAGCTTCGACCGCGCGAGGGCCGAGGCCAGGGCCGCTGAAGCCGCCGTGATGCGCGGCGATGCGCTCGGCCTGCTGCATGGCCTGCCGCTGGGCGTGAAAGACCTGGAGCCCACCGAAGGCCTGCTCACCACCTGGGGCTCCGCGATCTTTCGCGACCACGTGCCCGAGCAGGACATCGAGCTGGTGGCCCGCCTTCGAAAGGCGGGCGCCATCGTGGCGGGCAAGACAAACGTTCCCGAGATGGGCGCCGGCGCCAACTCGCGCAACGAGGTGTGGGGTGCCACCGGCAATCCGTTCAACCCCAACCTGAATGCCGGAGGCTCCTCCGGCGGCTCGGCGGCGGCACTGGCGTGCGACATGCTGCCCGTGTGCACCGGCTCCGACACCGGCGGCTCGCTGCGGATTCCGGCTGCCAAGTGCGGCGTGGTGGGCTTCCGGCCTTCGCCCGGCATCGTGCCGAGCGTGCGAAAGCTGCTGGGCTGGACGCCGATTTCCGTCGTCGGGCCGATGGGCCGCACGGTGGCGGACGCCTGCCTGCAGATGGCCGCCTCCGCCGGCATGCATGCGGGCGACCCGTTGAGCTACCCGCTCGATCCGCTGTCTTTTCAGAAGCCCATGGACATCGACCTGAGCAGGCTTCGCGTGGCATGGACCGAGGACTTCGGCGTTTGCGCGGTGGACGACAACATCCGCGCCACCATGCGGCGGAAGCTCGGCGCCATGCGGCACCTGTTCAAGTCTTGCGACGAAGTGACGCTCGATCTGGGCGAGGCGCACCGCTGCTTCGACGTGCTGCGCGCCGAAGCCTTCGTGGCCGGCATGCACGCGGCCTACCAGCGTGACCCTTCCAGTCTGGGACCCAACTCCCGCGCCAACTACGAGATGGGCGCGCAGATGAGCCTGCTCGACAGCGCCTGGGCGCAGGCCGAGCAGACGCGGCTCATCAAGCGCTTCCAGTCGACCTTTGCCGACTACGACCTGATCTTGTCGCCCACCACGCCGGTGTCGCCGTTCCCGTGGACGCAGCTGTATGCGGACACCATCAACGGCGAGAAGCAGGCCAACTACTACCGCTGGCTGGCGTTGACCTACGTCGTCACGCTGACGACACATCCCGCGCTTTCGCTGCCCTGCGGCGTCGATCACGCGGGCATGCCGTTCGGGCTGCAGATCGTGGGCGGCTTTCGCGCCGACCACCAAGTGCTGGGCGCCGCGCACGCCATGGAAATGGCATTCGCAGCCGATGCGCAACTGCGCCGCCCGCGCCCGGATCTTTCGGCTTTGCGCACGGCCGAACCTGCGCTCACATCCATCGTCACCGCGCCGCCGGGACCGCATGGCGGCGCTCCTGCGGCTGCGGCGCGGCCAGCGGTTTCCGCCGTTTGAGAAGGCCGCGCCAAAACTGAAAAAGCCCCCGGCTCTGCGAAGAACCGGGGGCTTGTTTTTCGCTTGGCGTTCAGCGGCTTGCGGGGGCTGTGCGATTGGCGGTCAGCGACACCGACGGAAAGCGGATCAGCGGACGCCCGTTGAGCTCCTGCAGCT
Source organism: Variovorax sp. CCNWLW225 (assembly GCF_037204045.1). NCBI lineage: Bacteria > Pseudomonadati > Pseudomonadota > Betaproteobacteria > Burkholderiales > Comamonadaceae > Variovorax > Variovorax sp. CCNWLW225. Next base: position 98,646 of record NZ_JBBCBV010000014.1, read on the forward strand.
TGCGGTTGTTGTGGGCATAGCGCGCGCGGAATTGCGAAATTTGCGCCGGAGACAGCGACACCGGCGCCTGCAGCACATACCACTCGACGTTTTCAGTCAGCGGCGGCGTGGTCAGCGAACCCAGGTAGTGGTAGTAGGCCTTGTCCTTGGGCAGCAGAACGGAAATATCGGCCTTGGAAAGCTCGCCATGGCCCTCCTTCTCGAGCGCCGCCAGCACCTTGGCCGCCAGCGGATTGGCCGAACCTTCGCGGTACATGACGCCCACCACGGCCAGGCGGCCGTCCGCGGCTCGGAAGACGAAATGCCCTTCGAGCGGGAAGTGCTTGCCGTCAACCGTGTGTTCGCTCTCGGCATGGAAGTGGAACTGCAGCAGCTTGAAGTGCCGGCCGCGAATCATGGCGTCCGGGCCCTTCGCCTCGACCTCCACCGCATGGCCGTTGTCCACGACGTCGAGCGCCGCACGAGCGTTGCTCAGGCGAATGTCTTGCGGCTCGAGCGCATCGCCGGCCTTGGCTTCGCCGGTGGGAATATCGATCGGCGACTGGGCGCTGTCGTGAACCGCCTTCCAGTTTTCCTGATGGTCGTAGTCCAGCGCCTGGGCGTGGACTGTTGAAGCCGCGAGCAGCGCAAGGCTCAGGAGACAGCGAGAAACTGGGGACATGGACAGGGATTCCAGAGGAAGAAAGTTGTAAGAGGAGCCGCAGCCCCTCCAGCGAAAGGCGCGCAGAACCGGCTTGACCTTGCCACCATGTCAACCCTGAAACTGAACTCCGCTTATTCAACAACCAAGGAGTTGCCATGCATGAGTTCGAGATCCAGTCGATGACCTGCGGCCACTGCGCAAGCAGGCCATCCGCCGAAGCCGCCGGAGGCCGGCGCGATTGTCTGGACGCCTACCTGACCGGAGGCTGACCCTCAAACCTCGCCTGCCTGCGCCGTCCCCTCGGCGCTGCGGCCCCATGGTTCCCGCTGGAGAATTCGAATGAACGACATGCGTTCCAACCCAGGACACGACCACCATCATCAGCACCACCATCACGGCGGCCACCCTGCGCCGGTGAATGCCGTCGAGCCCGGCGCGGCGGGCGGATCGCCCACGATCTACACCTGCCCGATGCACCCGGAAATACGGCAGGACCACCCCGGCAATTGCCCCAAGTGCGGCATGACGCTGGAGCCGGAAATGCCGAGCCTCGACGCAGACGAGAAGGAAGATCCCGAACTGCGCGACTTCAAGCGGCGGTTTTTCTGGACGCTGCCGCTCACCATTGCGGTCACCGTGCTCGCCATGGCGGGCCACAGGCTGCAGTGGTTCGAGATGGCCACGCAGAGCTGGATCGAGCTGGTGCTTTCCGTGCCCATTGTGCTGTGGGCGGGATGGCCCTTCTTCGAGCGCGCGGTGCAATCGGTTGCCAACCGCAGCCCGAACATGTGGACGCTCATTGGCCTGGGCACCGCTGCCGCTTTCGTCTACAGCGTGGCGGCCACCGTGGCGCCCCGCGCCTTTCCCGAATCCTTCATGTCGATGGGCCGCGTGGCGGTGTACTTCGAAGCGGCGGCGGTGATCATTTCACTCACGCTGCTGGGCCAGATTCTCGAGCTGAAGGCGCGGTCGCAAACTTCCGCGGCCATCAAGTCGCTGCTGGGCCTTGCGCCCAAGACGGCACGGCGCATCGGTGCCGACGGCGCGGAGGAAGACGTTCCCATCGCGCATGTGCATGTCGGCGACAGGCTGCGCGTGCGGCCCGGAGAGAAGGTGCCGGTCGACGGCGTGGTGGTCGAGGGCGCAAGCGCGGTCGACGAGTCCATGCTCACGGGCGAGCCGCTGCCGGTGACCAAGCGGGTCGGCGACAAGCTCATCGGCGCCACGCTCAACACCAACGGCGCGCTGGTGATGCAGTCGGAAAAAGTCGGCTCGCAAACCGTGCTCGCGAGCATCGTGCAGATGGTGGCGCAGGCCCAGCGCTCCAGGGCGCCGATGCAGCGCATGGCCGACCAGGTGGCGGGCTACTTCGTCATGGTCGTCATCGGCATTGCGCTGCTGACCTTTCTTGCGTGGGGATTCTTCGGCCCAGCGCCAAGCTGGACCCACGGCCTCATCAACGCGGTGGCGGTGCTCATCATTGCCTGCCCTTGTGCGCTCGGCCTGGCCACGCCGATGTCGATCATGGTGGCCACCGGCAAGGCCGCCACGCAGGGCGTGCTGTTCCGCGACGCGGCGGCCATCGAGAACTTCCGCAAGGTCGACACGCTCATCGTCGACAAGACGGGCACGCTGACCGAAGGCAAGCCGCGCTTCGAACGCGCGGCGGCCCTGCCCGGCTTCACCGAGGACGACGTGCTGCGCCTTGCCGCCAGCCTTGACCAGGGGAGCGAGCATCCGCTGGCGCACGCCATCGTCGAGGCGGCGCGCGAACGCGGCCTGGCGTTGGCCGCGGCGGACGAGTTCGAGTCCAGCAGCGGCATCGGCGTGAGCGGCATCGTCGGCGGCCGCAAGCTGGCGCTCGGCAACACCGCGCTGATGGACCAGTTGCGCGTGCCGGTCGACGCACTCAAGCCGCAGGCCGAAGCCCTGCGCGCCGAAGGGGCCAGCGTCATGTTCCTTGCCGCCGACGGCCAGCCGATGGGTCTGCTCGCGGTGTCCGATCCTGTCAAGGCCACGACCTTGGAGGCGCTGGCGGCGCTCAAGGAATCGGGCATGCGCGTGATCATGGCCACCGGAGACGGGCTGACCACCGCGCGGGCCGTTGCCGCGAGGCTGGGCATCGACGAGGTGCACGGCGAAGTCAAGCCCGCCGACAAGCTGGCGCTGGTCGAAAAGCTGCAGCGCGAAGGCCGCATCGTCGCCATGGCCGGCGACGGCATCAACGATGCGCCCGCGCTCGCCAAGGCCGACGTGGGCGTGGCGATGGGCACCGGCACCGACGTTGCAATGAACAGCGCGCAGGTCACGCTGGTGAAAGGCGACCTGCGGGGGATTGCAGAGGCGCGCATCGTCTCCGAGAAGACCATTGCCAACATGAAGCAGAACCTGGGCTTCGCGTTCATCTACAACGCGCTCGGCGTCCCTCTGGCCGCCGGCGTGCTGTTTCCGTTCACGGGCTGGCTGCTGTCGCCGATGATCGCGGCGCTGGCGATGAGCCTGAGCTCGGCGTCGGTCATTGGCAATGCGTTGAGGCTTCGGGCGGCGAGCGACGGCAGGAAGTCCGCTTGAAGAGTTCAAATCGGATGCAGGGCCCGCAGCATTCGAATTCGGCCTACAGACATTCGCCCCCGGTTTGTGCAAGTTGAAGCAATGACACAACCCATCGAACTCATCATCGAGGAGCCAGCCCTCGGCTCCTATGTCTGGCGCCTGCTTGAAACGGATACGGACGGAGCGAACCCCAAGGTGCTTCGCGACGCCTTCGATCCGGCGGACACCTACGAAGCCGCGCTGGCGGCGGGGCAGCGTGCACTGCAGAGCGAAATTCGCCGGCGAGCCGCACCTGCAGCCCACGCGCAGCACCACTAGCCTGCGGTAGGCCTCACGGCGCAGTGAGGCCTACCGCCCGCATCAGCCAGCGGAAGACCAGCGCCACCATAAGGAGGACGCCGATGCTGGCCAGCCAGATGGCGAGCAGCCATCCGAAACGGCGCAACCATTTGCCGCGGCCGCCGGGGCCGGGGTCAGTGGTACCCATCGCCATGGCGCACCTTGCCGCGGAACACCCAGTAGCTCCATGCGGTGTACATCAGGATGACGGGGATGATCAGCAAGGCGCCGACCAGCGCAAAGCCCAGGCTCTGCGGCGGACCCGCCGCCTGCCAGATGCTGATGTCCGGTGGAATGACGTTGGGCCACAGGCTGATGCCAAGCCCGGTGTAGCCCAGGAACAGCAGCGCCAGCGTGAGCACGAAGGGCGAAGCGTGCCCGTCGCCGCCCAGGTCGCGCAGCAGGCGCCATGTGACCAGGGCCACCAGCGTGGGCACCGGCGCAAACCACAGCAGGTTGGGAAAGCTGAACCAGCGCCTGGCAATGGCCTCGTGCGCGAGCGGCGTCCAGATGCTGATGACGATGATCACGGCCAGCATGAGCCAGGCCAGCGGCCTTGCCAGGCTGCGCATACGCATCTGCAGGCGGCCTTCGGTCTTCATCACGAGCCAGGTGGCGCCCAGCAGCGCATAGGCCGCCACCAGCGCCACGCCGGTGAAGAGCGAGAACGGCGAGATCCAGTCGAACGGCCCGCCCGCGTAGTTGCCATCGGCTACCGGCATGCCGTTGAGAAAGGCGCCGAGCGTCACGCCCTGGAAGAAGGCCGCGGTGACCGAGCCGCCGATGAAGGCATGGTCCCACCAGCGGCGCTTGCCCGCACGCGCCTTGAAGCGGAACTCGAAGGCTACGCCGCGGAACACCAGCCCCACGAGCATCAGGATCAAGGGCAGGTAGAACGCGCTGAGGATGACCGCATAGGCCAGCGGAAACGCCGCCAGCAGCCCGGCGCCGCCGAGTACGAGCCAGGTTTCGTTGCCGTCCCACACGGGCGCCACGGTGTTCATCAGCACATCGCGGTCTTCCTTGGCCGGCACGAACGGAAACAGGATGCCGATGCCCAGGTCGAAGCCGTCCATCACCACGTACATCATGATGCCGAACAGGATGATGACGGCCCAGATGAGGGGAAGATCAATGCCCATCGCGGTCGCCCTCCTTGGCTCTTTCGGTGCGGCTGCCGGCGTCATCGACCTGGTCGTCTTCGGGCGCGGCGGAGAGCGGGCGCATCGGCGTTCGCGTTTCACCGGGTCCGCCCCACGCGGGACGTTCGGCTTCGTCTCCGGCCGGCCCCTTGGCGATCAGGCGCAGCCCGTAGGCCGTGCCCGCGCCGAACACGACCAGGTACACGATGACGAACAGGCCCAGCGTGAACCCGACCTGCCCTGTCGAATGCTGCGGCGACGCGGCATCGGCCGTGCGCATGAGACCGTAGACGATCCACGGCTGGCGGCCGATCTCGGTGGTGTACCAGCCGGCCAGGATGGCAACCAGCCCGGCCGGAGACATCGCCACCGCAAAGCGCAGAAAGCTCTTCCTCGCGTAGAGGCGCCCTCCCCGCCGCAGCCACAAGCCCCAGAAGGCCAGCGCAATCATCAGCACGCCCATGCCGACCATGGCACGGAAGGTCCAGAACACAATGGTCGAGTTGGGCCTGTCTTCGGGTGCGAAGTCTTTCAGCGCGGGTATCTGCCCGCTCCAGCTGTGGGCCAGCAGCAGGCTGCCGGCGCGCGGAATCTCCACCGCGTAGCGTGTGACTTCGGCCTTCATGTCGGGCCAGCCGAAGAGCTTCAGCGGAACGCCTTCGCCCTCGGGCGTGCGCTCCCAGTGGCCTTCGATGGCCGCAAGCTTGGCCGGCTGGTGCTCGAGCGTGTTCAGCCCATGCTGGTCGCCGATGACCGCCTGCAGAGGCGCGGCGGCCAGCAGCATCCACAGCGCCATCGACAGCATGGTGCGCACGCGCGTGTTGTCGTGGCCGCGCAGCAGGTGCCAGGCGGCCGCACCGCCGACCATCAACGCGGTGGCCAGGTAGGCGGCGGTGACGGTGTGCGCGAGCCGGTAGGGGAACGACGGATTGAAGATCACCATGAACCAGTCGACAGGCACCACGCGCCCGTCGATGATCTCGTGGCCCTGCGGCGTTTGCATCCAGCTGTTGGACGCAAGAATCCAGGTGGCGGAGATCAGCGTTCCCACGGCCACCGCAATCGTCGAGACGAAGTGCAGCGCGGGGCCGACGCGTTCGCGCCCGAAAAGCATCACGCCCAGGAAACCCGCCTCCAGGAAGAACGCGGTCAGCACCTCGTAGGCCAGCAGCGGCCCGGTCACGCCGCCGGCAAAGCGGGAGAAGTTGCTCCAGTTGGTGCCGAACTGGTAGGCCATGACAAGGCCGGACACCACGCCCATGCCGAAGGCCACGGCAAACACCTTGATCCAGAACTGGTACAGGTCGAGGTACACCTTGCGGCCGGTGCGCAGCCACAGCCCTTCGAGCACGGCCAGGTAGCTTGCCAGCCCGATGGTGAGCGCCGGAAAGATGATGTGGAACGAGATCGTGAAGCCGAACTGGATTCGGGCGAGCAGGAGGGCGTCCATGCGGCAGACCTTAACGTCACAAGCAGCTCGCCGCAACAGGCGCCTCCGTAAGATGAGCGCCGGCCACTGCCCATGCAGCCTGTCGCCACCGTTGGCGCAGCTGCGGGCTTGCCGGATTCACAAGACAAAAGGAGATTTGCAGATGCAGAACGAACCCCTTCAACCGCGCCGCCGCTTCATCAAGACCGCCGCGGGGTCGGGACTCGCCGCCTTGGCCGGCCTGGCCGGTGCGCAGTCTTTCGACTTCAAACCCAACCAGCGCTACCCCGACCCCTCGGTGCTGATACTGGACCCGAGCTTTGCCAGGTACCGCATCTACAGCAGCACCGTCGAACAGCTTGGCACCGGCATGCGGTGGGCCGAAGGGCCGGTGTACTTTCCTGAAGGCGGCTACCTGCTGTGCAGCGACATTCCGAACAACCGGCTCATGAAGTACGACGAGAAGACCGGCAAATTCACGGTGCACAAGCAGAACGCCAACTTTGCCAACGGCAACACGCGCGACCGCCAGGGCCGACTGATTACCTGCGAACACTCCGTCACCCGCCGCGTGGTGCGCACCGAGAATGACGGCCGCATGACGGTGCTGGCCGACAGCTACGAGGGCAAGAAGCTCAACGCGCCCAACGACGTGGTCGTCAGGTCGGACGACACGGTGTGGTTCACCGATCCCCTCTTCGGCATCAACGGCGAGTGGGAAGGTTCCAGGGCAACGCCCGAACAGGCGACCACCAACGTCTACCGCATTGCCAAGGACGGCAAGCTCACAGCGGTCATCACCGACCTGGTGAACCCGAACGGACTCGCGTTCTCGCCGGACGAGAAAAAACTCTACGTGGTCGAGTGGAAGGGCACGCCCAACCGCAGCATCTGGAGCTACGACGTTTCAGCCGACGGCACCAGCGTGTCGAACAAGACCAAGCTGGTGGACGCCGACGGCCCGGGCGCGCTCGACGGCTTTCGGGTCGACCGCGACGGCAACCTCTGGTGCGGCTGGGGCTTCAGCGGCGCCTTCTCGCCGGAGCCCACCGATGTGGGCGGCGGCATGAAGGCGCATTTGCCGCTCGGCAAGTCCGAAGAAATGGACGGCGTGAAGATCTTCAACCCTCAAGGCAAGCCGATCGGCTTCATTCGCCTTCCGGAGCGGTGCGCCAACCTCGAGTTCGGCGGCCCCAAGCGCAACCGCCTCTACATGACGAGCAGCCATTCGCTCTACGCGCTCTACGTGGAAGCGCACGGCGCGGTTTAACCCTCGGTGGCCGTCTCGGGCTGCGGCTCGTCGAGGTTCACCAGGTTCAGGATCGCCATCGGGCCGCCCGGAAACTGCACCAGGCGGCCTTCGTTCACGCCGCCCAGGTCGATGGGGGTGAAGCCCAGGCGGGCGATCAGTTCGCTCACGGTCTTCTTGGCATCGGCGTCCTTGCCCGAGAGGAACAGCACGCGGCGGCCGCCGGCCACCTTCGGGTCGGCTTCCAGCGCGGCCGCCGCCAGGTGGTTGAACGCCTTGACCACGCGAGCGCCCGGCGCGAGCTCGGCGACCACTTCGTTGGACGCGCGGCCGCCCAGGTCGACGGGCTCGAACGACGGTACCCGAACGGCATTGTTCGCATCGACGAGGATGCGGCCGTTCCATGGCCCGAGGTCTTTCAACGCGTCGGGCAGGCGATTCCAGTTGACCGCGAGAAATACCAGGTCGGCCTGGGCCGCTTCCTTGAGCTCGACGGCCTTGATGCGGGGCCCCAGCTCGTCGACCAATGGCTGCAGCGTTTGCGGGCCGCGGCTGTTGGCAATGGCGGCGTCGATGCCGTTGCGTGCAAGTTGGCGAGCGATGGCGGAGCCGATTTCGCCGGCGCCGATGATGGCGATTTTCATTTGGTTTTCCTTGGGTTGAAGTGCGCAAGTTCGTCTTGCTGGGTTCAACTCTAGGCATTCGCACCCCATAGCAATAGTCATGACTGGCTTGAATTAGTTTCAAGCATTTGTTGAAATGCCCTGCAATGGAAACCCTCGCCAACCTTGAATCCTTCGTGCGCAGCGCGGAGACGGGCAGCTTTTCGTCGGCGGCACGCCGGCTCGCGCTCACACCCGCAGCAGTCAGCCGCAACGTCGCCCAGCTGGAGCGCAACCTGGGCGTGCGCCTGTTCCAGCGCAGCACGCGCGGCCTTACGCTCAGCGAGGCAGGCGAACGGTTCTTGCAATCGGTGCAGGGCGGGCTCGACAGCATCCAGGGCGCCATTGCGGACATCACCGTGAATGCCGGGCAGCCGGCTGGGGTGCTCAGGCTGAGCGCGGCGCCGGGCTTCGGCATGGACTACCTGTTGCCGCTGATGCCCGGCTTTCTCGAAAAGTATCCGGCGGTCGTTCCGGACTGGTTCTTCGACAACCGTCCGCTGGACCTGATTGCCGGCGGCTTCGACGCAGCCGTGGGCGGCGGGTTCGATCTGCCGCCCGGCATGGTGGCGCGCGAGCTGGGGCGCATCCACCTGATTGCGGTGGCATCGCCCGGCTTCCTGCGCGGCAAGCGCCGGCCGAAGGACCCGGGCGGCCTTGCCGACCTTGCAGGCGTGGCCCTGCGCTCGCCGCTGCACAGCCGCGTTCGCACGCCGGTCATGCGCAACGGCGCCGGACGCGAAATGGCCGCCACGCAAAAGCCGGTGATGGTGGTCAACGACCCCGATGCGCTCTGCCGCGCAACGCTGCTGGGCCTGGGAATCGGCCTCGTCGCCGTGCCGCACGCCGCGCCACACCTGCAGAGCGGCGCGTTGGAGCGGCTGCTGCCCGACTGGCACTGCGACCTGGGCCCGCTCTCGCTGTACTTCGCGAGCCAGAAGCTGCTGCCGGGCAAGACGCGCGCCTTTGTCGATTTCGTCACCGCGGCGTTCCGCGAGCAGAAGCTGGCCCAGCGCCTGTCCGCCGGCAGCCGCACGCGGTAACACCGGCTGACTTGTTCGGCGGTGATGATGCGGCATACTCCCACCCCCCAAACTCGCCAGAAGCCCGCTGAATGGACAAGGAAGTCGACCCCCGCGTACTCGCCGTCATCGATGAGATGCGCCTGTCAGGACCGCGGCTCAGTCCGGTTGAAATCGTCGCCAAGATGGGCGTGTTCGACGCGCGCGACAAGCCCTTCGAGTACGCCTGGATGGCCACGGGCGACAACGTCATTGCGACCATCTGGGCGGAGTATGTGCACGTGGGTGCGAACGGGCGCTGGTTCTATCTCGAATCGCTCGACACGCAGCACCGCCCCGGCGGCGGCGCGCGAACGCCCAACCAGGTCCAGCGCGCGAAAGACCGCCTTGCATTGCTCAAGCGCACCTTCGACGCGGGCCAGGGCTTCCGCGCGGTCGTGCAGACCAACCGGGTTGCGATTGCAGAACTCGAAAGCAACAAGAGCGCGAAGGTGTCTACCCGCGTGCGCGACGACGCCGAATGGCACGTAGCAAGCTGGGAGCCCGAGCAGCTGCTGGCGGTGCTGGTGCGCGGCCCGCGCGGCTGGGTTCCCGATGAAGCCGACACGCAGGCCGCCAAGGCGCGAGGCGGCGTTCCGGCGGCTGTAGAAGCGGAGCCCGAGGCGGCCAAGCCGGCTTCGGCGGAAGAGGTCCAGGCTGCCGCAATGGCGTATGTCATGGGCCACTTCAAGGGCTACGGCTACAACGCCGAGGACGTGACCGGCCAGAAGCTGGGCTACGACATCGAGGTGTCGAATGCGAAAGGCGCAACGCTTCTCAGGGTCACCGTGAAGGGCACCTCCACGGCAACGCCGAACTTCCGCCTCACCCCCGAAGAAAACGCGTGCTCCACGCGCGAGCCGCTCTGGCGCCTGCTGGTGGTGGCCGATGCCGGCGGGCCCACCGCGCAGCACAAGATCTACAAGCCTTCGGAAATGAGCCAGGCGCCCGGCTTCGAAGCCGGGGGCTAGAGCAGCGCCGCGATTTCCGCGGTACCCAGCGCGCCCTGGTACACCCGGAAATCGTCCAGCTGGGCGCGCAGCGCCGGATCGTTCGGATACTGCGAGCGTCCGAGAAAGTTCTGCGTGGTCTCTCCCAACTCGAAGGGCGCCAGCGTCATCTGCGCGTTGCTGCCGACCGCCACGCCATCGACATACAGCGTGCCGAGCGTGCCGGCCAGGGTCACGGCCACGTGCACCCAGCGCCCGGTCGGCAGCGGCGACGCGCCTTCGATCACCTGCTCGTTGTAGCCGTGAACCCTGGAGATCGCGTAGCGCACGGTGCCGGCATTGCTGCGCGGCGTGAGCATCATGTAGCGGCGCGTGCCGGAGCCGAAGTCGAAGACGCGCGACCACGTCGAGAGGCTGTCCACGTACACCCAGCATGCGATCGAAAAGTCGGCCGCGTCCTTCACCAAGCCCGTGGGCAGGTTGATGTAGGCGCCCGTGCCGCCCAGGGCGACAGCCCCTGCTGAGTTGCGGCCCGCAGTCCAAGCCGCGCCACCGGCAAGTTCGCTGGCAGCGAAACGGCCCGTCGCATCGGCGGCGGAGTTTCCTTGCGCTTCGTCGAACCTGAGGTGCATCAGCAGCTCGGGCTTGAGGGCGGCCCGCGCTTCGGCGGATGGCTCGCTCTCTCCCCCTGCGTTCACGGCAACCACGACGTAGTAATACACCTCTCCCGCGACGCCGGTGGTGTCGGTGAAGGTCAGCGTGTCGGTGATGCCTGAAGCCACGGTGGTGCTGTAGGGCCCGCCCGCGGTGGAGGCGCGCCTGACTGAGTAGCTCAGCGCGCCGGTGCTGCCCCACCACGACAACTCCACTTGCGAGGCGCGCACCCGCGCGGTGAGCCCGCTCGGCCGCACGAGCGCCGTGAGCGGATCGCGCGTGAAGGTCAGGGTTCCGAAGCCGAGCTGGTCGCCGTTGTTGCCGTCCGTTTCCGGACGCATCTGCTCGGCCTGCAGCGCGGTGTAGGGCGTGGCAATGCCGAGGCGGTTTGCATAGTGGTTGTGCACGCTCTCCCAGATGCCGCGCCGATGCCCCTGCCCGCCCGTCGCCAGCACGGACTGCGTTCCCTGCCGGTTCACGTTGGTGACGAAAGGCACGGTGTAGAAGTCGCCCGCGCCGTCGCGCAGATTGGATTTGGCGACGTACTCGGCACCGGCCAGAAAGCGGTTGTTCTCATAGCCGTAGATGTCGTCGCCCTGGTTCCACGCCATTTCGCAGAACGCGCCTGCGAGGCCGATGCCCAGGGTACAGTGGCCCTGGTCGCGGCCGCTCTCCTGCCACTGGCCCAGATAGCCGGGATGCATGTGATAGACCGCCTGCAAGCCGGCGCCGTTGCCCGCGCCGCTCCTGTAGTAGTTCAGGGCCTCGTCGTAGATGTCGCGCCGGTCGCACAGCACGCCGATGGCCAGGATGGCGCCTATCGTGCACTGGTCCCAGTTGGCCCAGTAATTGGTGATCTCGGAGCCGTTGTGGTTGACGAGAAAGCTGTGGTTGAGCGGATAGAACACCGTCAGCATCATGTTCTGGAAGCGCGCGAAGTCGCTGGCCGCCCAGCCCGGATAGGTGCGCATGATCTCGGCCGCGTTCGCGAACTGCTGGCCGTAGATGCCTGCCGCAAGAAAGCGGTCGGCGTTGCCCTCGATCGCCGTCAACGTGGACGACCACTCGTTGAGGAACCTGATCGCCAGGTCGGCATAGCGCGTGTCCTGCGAAACCTTCCAGCGCAGCGCCAGTTGGTAGGCGCGCGCAACGTCGATGTAGAACTGCGCGAAGTTCTGGCCCGGGACGTCCCCCCGAATCACCGTGGCCAGCGGCCGCGGCGTGGCGCCGAGCTGCGAGCGGCCATTGGATGTGAGCGCATTCCATCCGGCGAGCCAGGGCTGTGCGTTGGCCGCGACCTTGAGGCGCATGCGCTCGAAGTCGGCCTCGGTGTGCAGCAGGCCGGGGTGGACGAACGGCTTCGCTCGCGCGGGCGAAGGGGCCGGGGCCGGCACGTCTTCGGAGCCGGAGCCCGTTGCGGGCCCGGGTGCCGCACCAGCGGTGCCCTGCGTCGCACCGCCAAGCAGGCCGACGCTGCCCGCTCCGCTGCCGCCTCCTCCTCCGCCGCACGCGGCGGTTCCGAGGGCGGCGAGACTCATCGCGCCCATGCAGAACATGCGGCGGTCCAAGGAGTTGTCGAGGGTGTTGTCGGGGGAGTTGTTGTCTTCGCTGGCCGGTTGATGCATGTTGTATTGAGGTTTTGTTAAACCTTGCTACCGCAACATGCATGCCCAATTCGCAGATGAGCCCTTTTCTATTCGCCTCGCTTGCGGATCGCTGCGCAAAAAAGCCTCAGGGCCCGCAAAACCCTCTGCACATGACAATCAGTGTCACGCGCGCCGCGCGGTGCGCTCATAAATGTCACGCTTTGCGCCGCACCGCTAAAGCTGCAGGTTGACGTCGACCTTGGGCGTGCCGGGCGCCGATTGCGCGACCACGACAATGCGTTCTTCGAGCCGCTGAAAGTGCAGGTCGACACGCGCACTCCCCACCTGCAGCCCTTGCACGTGCAGCTGGTCGATGTCCGCGGGCAACTGCGGCTGCACGATCTTCACCTCGCGCCGGACGCCGTCCACCTGCAGGCCCAGGCAGGCTTGCAGCAGCATGAACACCGAGCCCGCCGCCCATGCCTGCGGCAGGCACGCCACAGGGTAGGCAACGGGGGACTGGCCGGGCTGGCGGTCGAAGCCGCAGAACAGTTCGGGCAAGCGCATGCCGAAGTGCGAGGCCGTCTCGAACAGGTTGTCAAGGATGCGCACCACGCCGTCTCGCTCGCCGTAGTGGGCAAGCCCGGCCGCGCACAGCGCCACATCGTGCGGCCACACCGATCCGTTGTGATACGACATCGGGTTGAAGCGCACCGCCTCCGTCGGCAAGGTGCGAATGCCCCAGCCCGATGCGAAGGCCGACGACAGCAGTTGGTGGCCGACGGACAGGGCCCTCTCTTCGCCCGGCAGACCCGTGAAGAGCAGATGCCCCGCATTGGAGGCACGCACGCGGCAGGGCTGATTGGCACCGTCGATGGCGAGCGCGTAGAACTTCAGGTCGTCGAGCCAGAAGCGGCTTTCGACCGCTTCGCGCATGGCCTCCGCACGCTGGCGCCAACGGGCGGCGCCCGAGTCGCCCTGCCACTCGGCCATGGACGACATCGCAAGAAAGGCCGCATAGACATAGCCTTGCACCTCGACGAGAGCAATCGGCCCTTCGGGCGTGCGGCCGTCGGCGTGGAAGATCGAGTCGTGGCTGTCCTTCCACCCCTGGTTGGCAAGGCCGCTCGCTTCACCGCGCTGGTAGGCTAGCAGGCCATCGGGGTGGCGCGCCATGTTGCGCTCCATCCATTCACACGCGGCGCACAGCGCGGGCCAGATGTGCGCGATGGTGGCGCGGTCGGCCGTGCGCCGCGCATAGGCACCTGCCAAGGCAACGAAAAGCGGCGTGGTGTCGACCCCACCGTAGTACTGGCCGAAGGGGAGTTCGTCGACCGCGGCCATCTCGCCCTTGCGGGTCTCGTGCATGATTTTTCCGGGCTCGGCATCGCGAAAGCTCGAGGTCTGGTGCGCCTGCCGCGCCGCAAGAAATTCGAGCACGCCCTGCGCCAGCCTCGGGTCGATCCACAGCGTCTGGAAAGCGGTGACGATGGCGTCGCGCCCGAACGGTGTCGAGAACCATGGAATGCCCGCGTAGGGATACGGCCCCGTGGGCAGGTCGGTCGTGAGCAGCGCAAGGTCGGCGCGCGAGCGGTCGAGCCAGGCCTGGAACAAGCGGCCCGAAGCCTGCAGGCGAGAGCCGCGGCGCTGGCGTGCGCGCATGCGCCACCGCGCGAGCACGCCGGCTTCGCGGAACCGCGCCGCATCGGGTTGGCCGGGCTCCGTGCCCACCTCGATGTGGAGCGTCCACTCGCCGTGCGCCGCGAGCGGCACGGTGAATGCAGCCGTACCTGCATCGAGGCGCTGCGGAACTTGTGAAAAGTCGATGCAGGCCAGGCGCGTGACCGTGTCCAGCCCCTGGTAGCGCAGCACCACGCCGTGCGTTCCCACCTCGGGCGCGCCGATGTCGCCGCGCCGTGCGCGCTGCTGGCCGCGCACTTCGAACATGTCGCGAAAGTCGGCGCCGAACTGCAGCGTGAGCGGCGCTTGCGCGGGCTGGTCGCTGTAGTTGACGAGGCGGATGCGCTCGAACAGCCGCGCGCCCCACAGAAAGCGCTTGCGCTCCAGATGGATCACGCCCTGCGGCATCGATGTCGATCCCAGCACCGGCAGCGGGCGGTTGGTGAGATTGGCGGTGAAGAAGACGTTGTCCTGGCTCACCCCGCTGGACAAGAGCGACGGACGCGCGCCGTCGAGCCGCAGCACGAATGTCGACAGCATGCGCGTGTCGTCGTGAAAGAGCCCGTCCACACCGCCGCCTACGTCGCCGTGGCCGTCCATCACGAAATAGGTGTCGCCCTCCTTGAGCACGAACGCGTGCTGCACCGCGCGTTCGGTGGCCGGCTCGGCCTGATCGACGGCAGGCACTTCGACGCTCATCGCTCAGGCCGCCTCGTGGTAGACATGGTCTTGCGGCGGCAGCACCCCGCCACCGATCAGCCGCTTGTATTGCTCGACGTAGGCACTTGCCATCGCATGCGCGGAGAACCTGCTTTCGAACGCCTCGCGCACGCGGCGGCGGTCGAGCTTGCCGATGGCGCGCACCGCCTCCACCGCCTGCACTTCGTCTTCGACGATGAGCCCGCTCACGCCGTGCTCGATCACTTCGGGCACCGAGCCGCAGCGCCACCCGATCACCGGCGTGCCGCAAGCCATGGCCTCGATCATCACCAGGCCAAAGGGCTCCGGCCAGTCGATGGGAAAGAGCAGCGCGCGAGCGCCGCCAAGAAATTTCGCCTTGTCGGCATCGCCGATCTCGCCGATGAATTCGACCAGTGGGTGGTCGAGCATCGGCTTGATCTTTTGCGCAAAGTAGCTTGCATCGGCTGCATCGACCTTGGCCGCGATCTTGAGCGGGAGCCCCGCTTTCTTCGCGATCTCGATGGCGCGGTCGGGCCGCTTCTCGGGCGAGATGCGCCCCAGGAAAGCCAGGTATCCATGAGGCTTGGGCTGGAAGGCATAGGGCGTTTCGTCCAGCCCGTGGGGAATGGTCGCGAACCAGTTGGCAAAAGGCAGCGGCTTGCGCTGGTGGCGCGAGATGGAGACCAGCGGATAGCGGCTCCAGCGCATGTAGGCGCCGGGCAGATCGGCAATGTCGAGCCGGCCATGAAGCGTGGTGAGCGTGCGGCCCGCCATGTCCTCGAAGAACGGAAAGTGCATCAGGTCGACGTGGAAGTGCAGCACGTCGAACTGGTGCGCTCGTCGCCGCACTTCGTGAAGCATGCTCAGGTGGCTGGCCAGGTCGGACTTCAGCGGCGCCGGGTCCAGGCGCAGGGCCTGCGCGCGCATGGGGGCCAGCTGGGCCCGGGTCTGGGTGTCCGCCGAAGCGAACAGCGTGACTTCGTGTCCCTGGTCGACCAGCGCGTTGGCCAGGTGGGCGACGACCCGTTCGGTGCCGCCGTAGAGCCGCGGCGGAACGGCTTCGTAGAGGGGTGCGATCTGCGCGATCTTCATCGTCAAGACAGTCTCCTCGGGAGGAAATGAATGAACAAGGAATGAGGGCGAAGAAACGGAGGCGCGAGGCTTCCAAGCTGTAATTTTGATGCGGCTGTTTTTAATTTCAAGAGCATTCAAAAAGCGCCCCTGCGGCATTCGCCGCTTGCAGCCGGCGCCGGCTTGTTCTAGATTTTTTCGCGTTGCATTGGAGGTCTCTTGATGAACATTCTCGAAACCGTTGCCGACCAGTCCGACGCGATGCGGCTGCCGCTGTATGCGGTGACCGTGACCGCCGTGGCCCGCGAAGAAGCGCCTGCATTGCTCTCCCTGCACTGGCACGGCTTCTTCCGGCAGACGCCCCTGCATCTGCCGGGCCTCGAACTTCCGGCGCGGCCGGTGCCGCAGTCGATGGCGCAGTTCGACATGCCCCAGGGCGTGCTCGATGCATTCGACGCACTCGAGCAATCGCTGCTCGAGGCGGCGTGGCAGCTCGGCGCCTGGGACGTCGAGCGGCTGGAGCGGCCGGCATGGTGGCGGCTTGGCGCGCCTGCAACCGAAGTGAGCGACGGCCGACGCGCCTTTGGCTACTACGAAGACGACGACAGCGACAACGGCCACGTCATGGCCGATGCGCCCGATCGCGAGGAGCTGATGCGGCTTGCCGCGCACCGGGGCTACCTGCGCTGGCTGTTCCGCCCGCGCAAGCGCGGCATCTGGGCCGAAGTGCAAGACGATGGCGACGACACGCTCGACGAGAGCGGCGGGCGCCCGCTGCCCTGCCCCGTGATGCCCCAGCCGCTGCATGGCGACGATGCGGCGCGCCGCACCGTCTACCGGTTGGGCCGTGCGGGCCGCATCCTGCTTGGTGGCGGCTGAAAAAAATCGTCACAAAAAATTTGCGCCGCAACCTCTTGAAGCATTGGCGGCTAGCCCATAGCTCTCGCGCGCCGGCACTTCTCGGTGCCGGTTCAACTTTTTTGATGACCTGTATCGCTTAGGAGATTGAACATGAAACTTCATCCTCTGTACGACCGGGTGATCGTCAAGCGGATCGAACAGCAGCGCAAGACGGCTTCCGGCATCGTGATTCCCGACTCGGCCGCGGAGAAGCCCGAACAGGGCGAGGTGCTCTCGGTGGGCCAAGGGAAGCTGCTTGCGGACGGCACCCTGCGCCCCTTGCACCTGAAGGCGGGCGACCAGGTGCTCTTTGCCAAGTACGCGGGGCAGACGGTCAAGGTCGAAGACGAGGAACTGCTGGTGATGCGCGAGGACGATGTGCTCGCGGTTGTCGACACCAGCGAACGCGGCGGCCTGAAGCGCGTCGCCTGATGATGTCCAGAAACCCGTTGTGAAAGGAGTGATGAAAAAATGACTGCCAAGGACGTCAGGTTCCATGACAACGCCCGCCAGCGCATCGTTTCGGGTGTCAACATCCTTGCCGATGCGGTGAAGGTCACGCTCGGCCCCAAGGGCCGCAACGTGCTGCTCGAACGCAGCTTCGGCGCACCCACCATCACCAAGGACGGCGTGTCGGTGGCCAAGGAGATCGAGCTTGCCGACAAGTTCGAGAACATGGGCGCGCAGATCGTGAAACAGGTGGCCTCCAAGACGGCCGACGTGGCGGGCGACGGCACCACCACCGCCACCGTGCTCGCGCAGGCCATCGTGCAAGAGGGCATGAAGCACGTGGCCTCGGGCATGAACCCGATGGACCTGAAGCGCGGCATCGACAAGGCCACCGCCGCAGTGCTCGAAGAGCTGCGCAAGCTCTCCAAGCCCATCTCTACCGGAAAGGAGATCGCGCAGGTGGCCGCGCTTTCGGCCAACTCCGACGAAGCCATCGGCAAAATTATTGCCGACGCAATGGAGAAGGTCGGCAAGGAAGGCGTGATCACGGTGGAAGACGGCAAGTCGCTCGAGAACGAACTCGACGTGGTCGAGGGCATGCAGTTCGACCGCGGCTACCTGAGCCCCTATTTCATCAACGACCCCGAGAAGCAGGTGGCGCACCTCGACGATCCGCTGGTGCTGCTGCACGACAAGAAGATCTCGAACATCCGCGAACTGCTGCCGGTGCTCGAAGCCGCCGCAAAGGCCGGCAAGCCGCTCCTGATCGTGGCCGAAGAGGTCGAGGGCGAAGCGCTTGCCACGCTGGTGGTCAACTCCATGCGCGGCGTGCTGAAGGTGGCGGCTGTCAAGGCGCCGGGCTTCGGCGACCGCCGCAAGGCAATGCTCGAGGACATTGCGGTACTCACGGGCGCGACGGTGATCTCCGAAGAAACCGGCAAGCAGCTCGACAAGGCGACGCTCGAAGACCTGGGCCGCGCCAAGCGCGTCGAGGTGCAAAAGGAGAACACCATCATCATCGACGGCGCGGGCGACCAGGCGCTCATCGATGCGCGCGTGAAGTCGATCCAGGCGCAGATCGAGCAGGCCACCAGCGACTACGACCGCGAAAAGCTGCAGGAGCGCGTGGCCAAGCTCGCGGGCGGCGTCGCCGTGATCCGCGTCGGCGCCGCCACCGAAGTTGAAATGAAGGAGAAGAAGGACCGCGTCGACGATGCGCTGCACGCGACGCGCGCGGCTGTCGAGGAAGGCATCGTGCCCGGCGGCGGCGTGGCGCTGCTGCGCGCCCGTGCGGCCATCACCGAGCTGAAGGGTGCCAATGCCGACCAGGACGCGGGCATTCGCATTGCGCTGCGCGCGCTCGAGGCACCGCTGCGGGCCATAGTCGCCAATGCGGGCGTGGAGCCTTCGGTGGTCGTTTCCAAGGTGCTCGAGGGCAAGGGCAACTATGGCTACGACGCAGCGACCGGCGAGTACGGCGACCTGGTGCAGATCGGCGTGGTCGACCCGACCAAGGTCACCCGCACCGCGCTGCAGAACGCGGCGTCGATCGCGGGCTTGATCCTCACAACGGACGCGACCGTGGCGGAACTGCCCAAGCCCGCCGAGAAGGCTCCGGCCATGCCGGCGGGCGGCATGGACTATTGAGCCGGTTGCACGCCTTTAGCTGAAGCGCGAAGCGGCGTCCCTTGCGGGGCGCCGCTTCTTTTGCTTTGTCTTGCCCTGCCCCCGCGCTCGCCCTGATTCAAAGCGCCGGCGGCAGGCGGATTTCGATCGGGTGCGTGCGCTCGTAGCGCTCCTGGCATTCGACGCAGCGGGCGGAGGCCGGCATGGCGTTGAGTCTTTCGGCCGGAATCTGCACGCCGCAATCCACGCAGGTACCGAACTCACCATTGCGCAGCCGCTCCCTGGCGGCCTCGATGTCGCGGAGCTCGGCAACGTCGCGGTTCATTTCAGCGCTTCGCAGCGCGCCGCGGAGGCGCTCCTCTGCTGCATCGACCGTGTCCGGCACTTGCACATGCGGGGTTCGGGTGGGCGCCTCGGCTTCATCGGCCTTGGCGTTCCTCAATTCGGACTCGAGCTCTGCCGCTCGCTCGTCGAGCTTGCGGTGCCACTGTTCGGTGTTCTTCGTCATGCCGGATTCACCGGCAAACCGCATGCCCGCGGCGTGGCTTCTGCAGGCATGCGATGCTCCACCCGAACTTGCGGCAAAAAGCCTGAATCGAATTGCAGCACTCCGACACCCTTCTTCTGGCCGCCCTGCGCGCCGCGCCGCGCAGGTACCGCATGCCGCCCTTGCCGGCGGATGCAGTCTCAGCCGCGGCAACCGGCACGGATGCGGCCTTGGCCTTTGCGATCGAGGCCGTTCGCATCGGGCAGGAGGAGCTTGAGGTGCCACCGCCGGTTTCCGCCCGGTCGCTTTTTACCGAGGCGCTGGCACAGCTGATCCGCAAGGCGCTGGCGCCCGAAGGCGGAGACCCGGCTTTCCAGGCACTGGTGATGCAGGCGCAGGATGCAGAGGTTCGTGAACATGCGCAGCTGTCCAGGCAGCGCGAGGCCGACCAGCGCGCCATCAGGGCCGCCACGAATGCCATCGCGCATCCGGGCAAGTTGCGGCAGATGCCGGCCGATGAAGTGCGCGACGCACTGGCGCGGTTGCACGGTTTGGCGGCGGCAGACTCGTGGGAAGAGCTTGCGCGCGCCATCGAGCATTTGCTCGGCCGGAATCTCTCCGCACAGCAAAACTTGCAACCCGCGTTGGAGGCCATTCTTTCCAACCCTGCGCTGAAACGCCTGGTGCGCGGCAGCCGCTTGCTGCACCTGGAGGCCGTGCAGCGCTACCGGGCGCTTTGCGAACGCCAGGGGCCGATGGCCGGCAGCCACGCCGCCCTCGCCAAGGGGCGCACGTCGGCCCGTCGCGGTGAGGCTGCCGAGGAAACCGGCGTGCAGGCGTTCCGCCAGATCGCGGATGCGCTGAATCAGCGTGAAAAAGGTGTTGCGAGCTATCGCGTCGTGCAAAGCCTTCGGAACCCTGCTGCTTTTCCGGGCGAGGCGAACAAGGCCAAGGAAGAATGGGACGCCGCGATTGTGCGCAGCAGCGCGGGTGACGGCGACGAACTCGTTCTTCTTGCAGAGATCAAGGCCTCCCCTGCTTCTGCCACGGCGGACTTTTCGCGCCTGCTGCGTGGGCTGCGGCGACTTGCGGAGGCACGCCCGGAGGCGACCTACGCCTTTGCATCTGCCGATGGCGTCGCGCGCATCCATGGCGCGTCGCTGCGAAGGCTGCAGCCCGACGGCGACTCGTTGCCGCCGCACGTGATCTATTGCTGCTCGGCGCCGACCGAAGCGCATCCGCCGGTGCTGAGCGCGGCAAGCAAGGCCGTTCTGCTTGGGGAGCCCGCGAGCCTCGCGTTCGCGCACCAGCTCCTTGCAGGCGAGCTGCCGTCGCCCGCTTCTCTCGAACCGGTATGGAATGCGCTCACGACAGAGCCGCGGCTGCGTTCCGCGCTGCATCAATACGACACCGCGCGAAAGGCGCGCGCGGCCATGCTGCATCCGGCCGATCTGCTGGCGTCTGTCGCCCAAAGCCTGGAGGCCTCGGAAGGCTAGTGCTGCTTTGCGGAGCGCTGCGCCCGGGGAGCTTCGTCGATGCGGGCAGTCCGCTCTGCGGCTTCGGCAGGATTACCGCCGTCCGACATCACATACACGCCGCGCGTCGGAATGGCGAACTCGACGCCCAGCGCGTCGAACTCACGCATCATCTGCAGATTGAGGCGCTGCTGTTCGTCCATGTAGAGCCCGTAGTCCGGCGTGGTCACGAAATAGACCACTTCGAAGTCGAGCGAGCTTTCACCGAAGGCCTGGAAGTGCACGCGGTCCAACCGCAGCTTGGGCCGCGATTCGATCAGCCGCTTCACGATGCCGGGAATGGCCTCCAGCTTTTCCGGGTCGCTGCGGTAGCTCATGCCGAATTTGAACGCAATGCGGCGCTCTTCCATGCGGCGATAGTTCTTCACGATCTGCTTCAGCAGGTCGGTGTTGCTGATGACGATCTGCTCGCCCGTCAGGCTGCGCAGGCGCGTAGTCTTCAGGCCGATGTGCTGCACCGTACCCGAGAGGTCGCCAATGCCGATGGCGTCGCCCACCTCGAACGGCTTGTCGACCGCAATCGAAAGCGATGCGAACAGGTCGCCAAGAATGTTCTGCACCGCCAGCGCAATCGCAATGCCGCCGACGCCGAGGCTGGCCACGAACGCGGTGATGTTGACGCCCAGGTTCGAGAGCATCGCCAACAGCACCACGGCCCACAGCACCGTGCGCAGCGACCATGAAAGAAGCACCGCGGACGCGCTGACCTGCGTCATGCCCGAAGAACTATGGCGCGCCTCGTAGCGGCGCAGCCCCAGGCTGATGGCCTTGGTGAACCACAGCCCGGTTTGCAGCGCCAGTGCAATGAACCACAGCTGACCGACGCGCTGGTTCCAGCGCTCGGTGAGGTCGAGCATGCCCACGCCGACGAGCACCGCCGCAAGCAGCAGGAACACGCGGTTGGTACTGCCGAGCACCTCGACCACCATGTCGTCGACATGATTGCTCGTGCGCTGCGCGAGTTGCCGCGTACGGCCGGTCACATAGCGCAGCACCAGCCGCATTGCAAGATAAGCCGCCAGGGCGGCTGCAACGGCCAGCGCCAGGTCGGGCACGGGCAGCCCCAGCAGGGTCGCGTCGGCAAGAGCGTCGAGCTTCTCGTTCATCCGCGGAAGGCCTTCGCCATGTCGGTTGCAAGAGGGGAAGAAGTCATGTCGTTCCTTGAAAGCTCATGTTCGAGCGTGCTCGCGAATATCGGTCGCGTGCGTTTGCATCCACTGCCCATGCGTCCCTTGCGGGATTGGGGAGATGAGGAAGGCGGCGGGGGTTTGTTGATATTCTGGGTCGTCGAGAAAACCTCGTCGTGCAATCGGACTCTTCTGGTCCTTCTTGCGACGCCTTCTCTTTCGGCCAGGCACCCGGCTTGCCCCGTGCCTCGGATGCCCAACCCGGCGGTCCCTCCGCCCGACCCAGGAACTGAAAAAAGATGACGGAAAGCAGAGCACGACCCGGTGACCATGGCGCGACGCGTGACGACGATCGCTCGCAACCGCAAGCACCGGTGTCGGAGGCCGGCGTTGCCCGCACCTACGACCGGCTTGCGCCGCTGTACGACACCTTGTTCGGCCAGGTACTGGAGCCCGGGCGCAAGCGCATGGCCGAGGTCGTTCGCATGCTGCAGCCGGGGTCGCTGCTCGAAGTGGGTGTGGGCACGGGACTGGCGCTGGCAGGGTATCCCGCGGAATGCAACATCGTGGGCATCGACCTTTCGCACGACATGCTCGAGCGTGCGCGCGAGCGCGCGGCCCGGCTGCCGCAGCACCACATCGGCATCGAACACATGAATGCCGAGCGCATGCGTTTTGCCGATGGCACTTTCGACTGCGTGACCGTGCCTTACGTGCTCTCCGTGACCCCGCGCCCGGCCGAACTGGTGCGCGAGATTCGCCGCGTGTGCAAGCCTGGCGGAACCATCGTGGTGCTCAATCACTTCAGCGGCAGCAAGCTGTGGTGGCTTCTGGAGCGCGCGGTTCGCTCCGCGGCCGAGCACGTGGGGTTTCGCTCCGACTTCAAATACGACGAGCAGATACTTTCTCATGACTGGCAGGTGCTGAGCGTGGAGCCGGTCAACCTGTTCGGCCTTTCGAAGCTGGTGGTGCTGGACAACCACCGCTAGTACAAAGCCGCGCGCATTGCCGCGTCTGGCCCGACGCGGCTGCGGGTCGTGCAGCAAATCTTGCCGCACGCGCGTGGCCCCGCCGCCAGGAATCGAACCTGGATCTCGGCCTTCGGAGGGCCGCATTCTGTCCGTTGAACTACAGCGGGAGCGTTGTCCCATCGGCTCAGCTCTTCGGGCGGACATGAATCTCCGGATACTTGTCGTCGTAGAACGCCACGCGCTCTTTCAGCGCCTGGTGTTCGTCGTACGGATCCTCGTACGCCCACACGGCATCGTCGAGTTGCCGCTCGCCCAGGTTCAAGCTGTAGTAGCTCGCATGGCCCTTGAAGGGGCATTCGGTGGTGGTCTGCGAGCGCGTCAGCTTCTCCATGCGGACGTCGGCGCGCGGAAAGTAGTAGCGCACCGGCGACTTGTCTTCGACAACCTTGATGACGTTTTTCGAGCTGGCGACGATGGCTCCTTCGACTTCGACCTCCATCGATTGTTCAACCGGCTCTTCGCGTACCTTGTGATCGGGCCACTTCTGATGCCCTGGTGACTTGCCGCTCATTTCGCGTTACTCCTTCGCGTTATTCCTGGGTTGGTTGAGATGGCTCTTGAACCAGTCGCGAGCCAATGTGGAAACGGCGCCGAGCGCGTCGGGCTCCTCGAACAGATGCGTCGCGCCCGGGACGATGGACAGCCGCTTCTCGCAGCGCAGCGCCGCAGCGGCCTGCCAGTTCATATCGATCACCGGCCCGTCGTTGCCGCCGACGATCAGCAGCGTGGGTGCGCGCACGCGCTCCAATGACGCGCCGGCCAGGTCCGGCCGGCCGCCGCGGGACACCACTGCATCGACCGAATCGGGCCGCTGCGCTGCTGCCACCAGCGCGGCACCGGCCCCGGTGCTCGCACCGAAGTAGCCAATTCGCAAGCGGGCGGTCTGCTCATGGCTGCGCAGCCAATCGGTCAGGCCGACCAGCCGATCCGCCAGCATGGCGATGTCGAAACGCAGCTCGCGCGTGCGTTCGTCCTCGGCTTCTTCGTCGGGCGTGAGCAGATCGACGAGCAGCGTGGCCAACTTTGCCGCATTGAGGCTTTCAGCCACCTGGCGATTGCGCGGGCTGAAGCGGCTGCTGCCGCTGCCGTGCGCAAACAGCACGATGCCGCTGCATGCGGCGGGCAGGCTCAGGTCCGCCTCCAACGTGATGGAGGCGGAAGAAGAAAAACGCAGCGGAACACGGAGCGCGCGCCGCTCCACGAGGCTGGATGCGGAGTCCAAGGCTACGCCCCTGCGAAAGCGATTTTTGAAGGGCGTGTTCCAGGCGCGCCGGCAGCCGCAGGCATTCGGAACATCTCGACAGTCATTCGGTTTCCTTTGTGCGAGGGCTCGACGTCGTCAGCCCTGCAACCCGTCACCTTATTTTTTTGCCTGAATTCTTCTGTAGGGTGATGCCCACATTCGCGTAGGCGCACTGCAGCGTTGCATCTTGAAAGAAAACAGTGGCGCGCGGCGCGTCAAACGGCTGTGCGCCGGGCCAGCTGGACCAGCCGCACCGGCTGGGCAAGAGGCCGCACCAGCACAGGTGGCGCCACGGCGGGTTTGTCGTCCTCGTCGTCGAGCTTGAAGGTGGCCACCACCTGCGACAGGTTGCCCGCCTGCTCCTGCAGCGATTGCGCGGCAGCCGCGGCCTCTTGGATCAATGCGGCGTTCTGCTGAGTCACCTGGTCCATCTGCGCAACGGCCTGATTGACCTGCTCGATGCCCTGGGCCTGCTCGTGGCTCGCCGCCGTGATCTCGCCGACGATGTCCGTCACGCGCTTCACGCTGCCCACGATCTCTTCCATCGTCTTGCCGGCTTCGCCCACCAGCGCGCTGCCCACGTCGACCTTGCTCACCGAGTCTTCGATGAGGCCCTTGATCTCCCTGGCCGCCGCTGACGAACGCTGCGCAAGGTTGCGCACCTCGGAAGCGACCACCGCAAAGCCCCTGCCCTGCTCGCCGGCACGCGCGGCTTCCACGGCCGCATTGAGCGCGAGGATGTTGGTCTGGAACGCGATGCCGTCGATCACGCCGATGATGTCGACGATCTTCTTCGACGAGGCATTGATCGACGCCATGGTGTCGACCACCTGGTTGACCACGCCACCGCCCTTGACCGCAACCTCCGACGCCGAGAGCGCGAGTTGGTTGGCCTGCTTTGCGTTGTCGGCGTTCTGCTTGACGGTAGAGGTGAGCTCCTCCATCGATGCGGCCGTCTCTTCGAGTGAGCTCGCCTGCTGCTCGGTGCGCGATGACAGGTCATGGTTGCCCGCGGTGATTTGCCCCGATGCCACCACGATCGAGTCGGTCGATGCCTTGATGCGCGTCACCACGTCGGTCAGCGTGTCTTCCATTTCGCCCATGCCGCGCAGCAACCGACCGAAATCGCCGCCGCGCTCGGTTTCGAACTCTTTGCTGAGGTCACCCGAGGCCACCGTCTCGGCGATGAAGATCGCTTCACCCAACGGTTGCATGATGCTGCGCGAAAGCCAGATGCTGCCGCCGACGCCGACCACCACCGCGGCGAACCCGAAGCCCAGCATGAAGCTCCGAGTCGACTCGATACGGCGTGCGAGCTCCGGGGCGATGCCGCCGCCGGCCGCAATGTCGTGCAGACATGCAATGCCAACGGCAAGCCCCGTCGCCATCAACAGCAACACGATCCCGAATGCCATGCCCAGCTGGGCACCGATCTTCCAATTGCGCATGTGCTTTTCCGTGACGGCCGCCGGTGCGGAGGCCAGGTATCCAGGGATATCGGCACGCGGGCGCGGAAACTTGAGGGGCCAAGCCTAGGGATAAACCCGCAGTACGCCGGTTGCGCGGAGAGAAGGGTATGCACCAGTCGAACGGCTCGGCGCTTCAAGTCAATAATGTTGACATGATCAGCCAAGATGCTCGAGACGGTTCGTAACTCTGTTCTCTCAGGACTTCGCGCATGCAAGCACTTCTCTATGCAGCTCCCGGTCAGTTGAAGTGGGCAGACATGGACGAACCCTCGATTCGTTCGCCCCAGGAGGCGATCGTGAGGCCGATCGCATCCGCTTTCTGCGACCTCGACCGCCGCATCCGCGCGGGGAGTACCCCTTTCGAGCCGGGATTCGCGATCGGACATGAGGCGGTCGGCGAAGTCATCGAGGTCGGGTCCGAAGTCACCAGGGTTCGGCGCGGCGATGTTGTTTCGATTCCTTGGAAGATCGCCTGCGGTCGTTGCGCGCAGTGTCTTTACGGCCGAAGCATCGCGTGCACCTCGGTACCAAAGCACGCGTGCTATGGCGTACCGACAGGCGGAAACTGGGGCGGTCTCTTCTCTGAACTCGTCAACGTGCCCTTTGCCGATGCGATGCTGGTCCTTTTGCCTGCGGGGCTGGAGCCGGCTGCGGTGGCGGCCGCGAGCGATAACCTGACCGACGCATGGGTGGCAGCAAGCCGCCCCCTTGCCAGCAGGAAGGACGCCCGCGTACTCGTCGTCGGCGGCACCGAAAGCATCGGCATTCTCGCGACTCAGTTCGCCAAGGCAGCTGGTGCCGCTGAAGTCACGTACTTTGACTCCGACGACGCGCGCAAGGCGCTTGCCGAACGCTCAGGTGCTCGCATTTTCGACGGACCGCCCGAGGCGCTTCATGAAAGATTCGACGTGACCATTGCGGCGACACGCGACCACGAGATGCTCCGCTCGGGCTTGCTGGCCTTGGCACCCGGCGGCCACTGCTCTTGCATCGGGATCATCTTCGACGACCCCAAGATTCCGCTTTTCCAGATGTACATGCGGGACGTGACGCTGTCGGTGGGCCTATGCAGCGTCCGCCCGCACATACCGAAAGTCATGGACCTTGTCGCGGCGGGCCAATGCGATCCGATGTCGCTGACCACGGTGGTGTCATGCGAAGAAGCCCCCGACGCGCTCGCGGTGCATTCCGCGAAGGTGGTCATGGTGCGCCCGCGAATCACCGAGAGTGATGCGTCGTGAAGAGAGATGACCTCTTGGCTGTGGTCAAGAACTGCTATGCGGCCTTTGCGGCCCGCGATGTCCAGCGGATGTGCACGCTGTCAGCGCCTGAGTGCATCTACGAGGCCCCCGGCGTTGCGGAGTTCATGCCTTGGGCGCACAGGCACGAGGGTCACGAAGGCATTGCGAAGTTTGTCGCCGCGCTGGACGAGCACCTGCTGTTCGACCATTTCCGGCCAAGCACATTCGTGGTCGACGAAACCCAGGACATGGTCGTGGTGCTTGGGCGCGCGGAATGCCGCGCTCGCGCGACGAGCAGAAGCTATGTGAACAACTGGGCGCACGTGTTCCAGATTCGCGACGGCAAGGTCGCGGTTTTCAGGGAGTATCCGGACACGGCGGCGCAACTGCTGGCCGTGCACCAGCTACGCCCATAGCCACAGGCGGTTTCAGACGGCCTGCGGGCCGGCGATGATGCACGTGCCAGTCGCGTGTGCGCAAAGCCTGTCGTGCTTGTCCAGAAGCCTTGCCTCTGCCGAAGCGACCGTACGCCCGCTGTGGATGACGGTTGCCTCTGCCCTGACCGGGCCTGAACTTTCCGTCAGCGGCCGCAAGTAAGTGATCTTGAGGTCGAGGGTGCTGTAGCGAGTGTCGGCGGCCAGCGTGCTGTAGACGGCCAGCGCAATCGCCCCGTCGAGCATCGTGGCCACATAGCCCCCGTGGACCGCGCCGGCCGGGTTGTAGTGGTCGGGCGTCGGGTGCCCCTGCAGGGTCACTTTTCCGAAGGCCACGTCCGTACCCAAAAGCCCCAGCGTCCGCCCGATTCCTCGCCCAAAGCCGCCTTGGGCGAAGATCTCGCGCAGGGTCTCAAGTCCTGAGGTGCTCATTGTTTCTCCAGAAGATGCGCAAGGATACTTGCCAGCTCGCTTTAAGGTCAACCTTGTTGACCTTGAGAACTACAATGAGCTGTTCGCCCTTCCGCCCTGCAATAAACATGAGCCCGACATCGCTTTCCCTCGCCGTGGACCTTGTGCTGGTGCTGAACATTCTTTGGTTTGGCGCAGGCGCGATGTACTTCGGCCTGAGGTCGACGTCGGCCACCAAGCTCCTGGTTTCACGAGAAGCCAGGCAGTCCCCTCTTTTCTCGACGGTGGCCGCAGCGGTTCGCTTTCTGGGCGGAATGAACCTTGCCTTTGCCGTTTTGGCAGGCATGCTCCTTGTCAGTCGCGCGCTGTTTCCCGAAGCGATGCAAGTAGCCGTTTTCACCGCGGTGTTTGCGCTGGCTCACGGCACTCAATTCGCGGCGAATGTGCCGGTGGCTCTCTCGCGCAGCAACGGCGGCAAATCCCTTTGGCCCGTTCTGAGCGGCCTGATGCTGCTCATCTTTGTCGTCGACTTCGCGCTGATGGCCGCCAATGGCGCGCTGGCAGCGCTCCTGGCCTTCACGTGACCATGCGGGCCAGGGCGATCATCACTTTTCGCCACGCCTTCTGCTCGGAGGCCGAAACACCTGCGAGCGCGGACTTCATTGCGGCTGCTTCATGCTTCGACGCGAGGCGCTCGATCTCCTTTCCCTTCGCAGTCAGGCTCAGGATCTTCACTCGATGTTCGACCGCATCCCGCTGCGCGACGACATAGCCGGCGTCCTGGAGGTGCTTCAGCGGCCTGTGCAACGCCTGCTTCGAAACCCCGAGCAGTTCGATCAGCCCGCCGATCGAGAGCCGCTCCGAGCGAGCGATGGCATAGAGCATCCGGTGATGAACACGGGTGAGTTCATGGCCGGCAAGAAAGACGTCGGCCTTGGCAACCAGCCCCCGGAAGGCAAAGTGCATGAGCAGCAGCGCGCTGTCTTCAGGCTGCAGTTCGCGCATGCCGGCCTTGGCGACGGAAGGCAGATCAAGAATGGGGTTGTTTTTCTTCATTTGTGATGAATGGTGGCTGGGGCTCCGAACTACTCAGAAGCGCTCGCTCCCGCAGCGTGCGAATACCGGTGGCAATACTCAGCCAGAAGTTCGGTCAGGACCCGGATCTTCCCCGCTGGATGCTGCCCTGGCGGTCGGATGACGTAGGCGCCCGCCGTGGGCGGGGGATACCTTGTCATGATCGGCACGAGTGCTCCGGAGGCCACATGCACAGCCGTCAGCCAATCGGGGAGATAGGCGACGCCGAGCCCCGCTATAGCAGCAGAGACCAGGGCGGGGCCGTTGTCGGCCTTGAAGCGTCCCTGCGGCCGTACCGTGATGATCTTGTCGCCGTCCAGGAACTGCCAGGCTTCGACACCCTGCATGAGTGCCTGGTGGGCGACGAGCTCTTCGGGTGTTGCAGGCGCCCCATGCGCCCTGATGTAGTCGGGGCTTGCGACGAGCTTTCCATTGATCGTGCCGATGCGCCTTGCGATCAGGTTGGAGTCTTGGAGATAGCCCACCCGTATCGCGCAGTCGTAGCCCTCCGCGATGAGATCGACGAAGCGATCGGTGTAGGAAGTCTGGATATGTAGCTTGGGGTGGCGTCGCGCCATTTCGGCGAGCGCGGGGGCAAAGTGAGTCGGCCCGAAAGTAAGCGGCGCGGCAATCCGCAAGCGGCCCCGAAGGTCACCGGCCGGCAGGATCGTTTCCCTCGCGATGTCGATCTCCGCGCAGACCCTGGCGGCATAGTCCCGGAACGTGGCGCCGGCTTCTGTGAGAGCAGCTCCGCGGGTGGACCGGGTGAGCAGCTGAACGCCGAGTTCTGCTTCAAGGCGAACCAGCCGGCGACTGACGATCGACTTGGACACGCCGAGCCGAATTGCCGCGGGCGAAACACCTCCTGCATCGGCGACCTCGACGAATGTCTGCAGCTCCTCGATGTCCACCTTGGCGTTCCTCTTTTTGCGACACAGCTCGCCCGCGGATGGTACTACCGCATCGATTGCGGGAACAACAGACTACGGCTTCCGAGTAATGGCGCCGCCGGCGCAGGTTGCCCGGAAGAACCCAACTCCATGCCAACAAAGGATGTATCAATGACTTTTCGCAACGGCCTTGCTTCGCTTCTTCGTCCGGAAGACTCCGTGCTCGTTCTGATCGACCACCAGCCTTACCAGCTTGCGAACCTCAACAGCCATGAGCCGCAGATGGTGGTGAACAACGCCGCGGGCCTGGCAAAAGCGGCTAAGGCTTTCGACGTTCCCACCATCCTGACAAGCGTCGTCGCCGGGCGCGGCGGCCTCCTCTTTCCGCAGATCACAGAAGTTTTTCCCGGCCAGGAGGTGATCGATCGGACCCTCATCAACACCTGGGAAGATAAGAAGGTCGTCGACGCGGTGAAGGCCACGGGCCGCAAGCAGCTGATCATCGCCGGCCTGTGGACCGAGGTATGCGTCGCAATGCCGGTGATCCAGGCCTTGGGCGAAGGGTGGGATGTGACGGTGGTTACCGACGCATCGGGCGCCGTCTCCGTAGAGGCGCATGAGGTTGCCATCCAGCGCATGATTGCCGCGGGCGCCAACATGATGACGTGGCTGGCGGTGGCGGCCGAATGGCAGCGTGACTGGGCCCGCGCCGAAACAGCGGCCAAGCTGACAGAGGTGATCAAGCAGCATGCCGGCGGCAGCGGCATTGCGTACTTGTGGGAGCAACAGTTGCTCAACACGCCGGTGCCGGCCACCGCGGGATGATCTGAGCGGGGATGAAGAGGCAGCAGGGCCACGCGTTGCGGAACGTTGATTGCTCGTTGCGTTTTTTCATCCCTGCATGATGGCGGCGGCCGTGGCGCAAGGAGGAGCAATAGACCGAAGCTGGGACCGAGCGAGGACTGCTGCGAGCGAACCGGAAAACTGCGCAATGCTGCGGAATGAAAAAGCCCTAAGTCGTTGATGTACTTAGGGCTTTTTTGTCTTTGACGGCCGTCTGATCGACGACCTCAAATTGATGAATGGTGGCCTGGGGCGGAATCGAACCACCGACACGCGGATTTTCAATCCGCTGCTCTACCAACTGAGCTACCGGGCCTTGGTGTGCAGCCTTAAATTATACAGCGCTTCTGCGGCCTCTCGAAAGATCGACGCCAAGTTGTTTGAGCTTGCGATAAAGATGGGTGCGTTCCAGCCCGGTCTTCTCGGCGACGCGGGTCATGGAGCCGTTCTCCATGGCCAGATGGAATTCGAAATAGGCCTTCTCGAAACCGTCGCGTGCATCGCGCAACGGGCGGTCCAGGTCGAAGCTCTGGGTCGACTGCGGGCCGGCATCAGGCACGGGCACTGAAGCCAGAGAGGCAAGCAGCAGGCTGTCGCCGGTGGTGGTGATGGCCGCCGCCGGGTTGACGCCCGTGGCCGGCGGCACGACGCCGGCGGCCGCGCGCCTGGCGCTTTCGCGTGCAAGGCCCTGCTCCACGGCCTTGAGCAGCTTTTGCAGGGTGATGGGCTTTTCGAGGAACGCGAAGGCGCCGATGCGGGTGGCGTCCACGGCGGTGTCGATGGTGGCGTGGCCGCTCATCATGATGACGGGCATGCTCAGCAGGCCGGCGGTGGACCATTCCTTGAGCAGCGTGACGCCGTCGGTGTCGGGCATCCAGATGTCGAGCAGCACGAGGTCGGGCCGTGCGCGCTGCCGGGCTGCGCGTGCTTCGGCGGCGTTTTCCGCGAGCTCCACGTTGTGGCCTTCGTCATTGAGAATTTCGAAGAGCAGGTCCCTAATGCCCAGCTCGTCATCGACCACGAGAATGTTTGCCATGAGTGCTGCTTGTTGTATGCGCCGGTGTCTGCAATGGTGTGTATGGTCCGCCAGCCGATCCATCGACTGAGCGCAATGGATTTCTTTCGCGCTCAGGCGGCGGAAGACTTCGAATCTTCGGTGTGAGCGACCGCTGTTTGCGACTCGCCTGCCAGCGCGAATGATAGCGAGACTTGCGCCCCCGCTACAGCCCCATCGACAACGCGGTTGGAAAGCTCGATGCGGGCGCCGTGCTCGTCCGCGATCTTCTTGACCACGGCCAGCCCCAAACCAGTACCTTTTGTTTTCGTGGTGACGTAGGGCTCGAAGGCGCGCTTGAGAATGTTCTCGGCAAAACCGGGACCGCTGTCTTGTACGGTCAGGCGCACGCGCTGGCCCGAATCGCCCAGGCGGGTGCGAATGACGACCTCGCCTGCCCTGCCGGTGGTGCTGGCGGCGGCCTCGGCGGCGTCTTGCGCGTTTTGCAGCAGATTGTGAATGACCTGGCGGATCTGCTGCGCATCGCCGCGAATGGGCGGGCAGCGCTCGTCCAGCTCGGAGCGCAGCGCAATGGGCGCGTTCTCGGCGCTGTACAGCTGGAGCACGTCGGTCAGCAGCGCGTTCAGGTCGACGGGCTTGAGGTCGGCCGCGGGCAGGCGGGCGTAGTCGCGAAATTCATTGACCAGCCGCTTCATGGCATCGACCTGGTCGACGATGGTCTTGACCGACTTGACGAGCACGGCCTGCTCGGGCGGCGGGACCTTGCCCGATAGCTTCATCTCCAGCCGTTCGGCGGAGAGTTGGATGGGCGTGAGCGGGTTCTTGATTTCGTGGGCCAGGCGGCGCGCGACCTCGCCCCATGCTTGTGCGCGCTGGGCCGAGACGATTTCGGAGATGTCGTCGAACACCAGCAGCCGCGCGGCGCCGGGCAGCTCGGCGCCGCGGGCGACGATGTTGATGGCGCTGCCCTGCTGCGGCAGGTCGGTGCCGGTGGCGTGCAGCTCGAAGGCATGCTGCCAGTGGTCGAGGCCGTGCTGCAGGCGCTCGACCTGGAATTCGTCGAACTGCTGTTGCACGCTGTTGCCAAAGTCGGCCAGGCCGGGCACCTGCGCGAGGGGCTGCCCTTCGTAGGCGGCCAGCGGCGCGCGCAGCACGCGGGTGGCGCCGGGGTTGGTCGAAAGGATGGTGCCCCTGGCGTCGAGCACGATCACGCCGGAGGTCAGGTTGTCCAGAATGGTCTGCAGGTTGGCACGGGCGGCGTCGAGCTGGCCCATGGTCTTTTCGACCGCGCCGCGGGCATCGGCCAGCTGCTGGGTCATGACGGCGAAGGAGCGGGTCAGGCCGCCAAGCTCGTCCTTGCCTTGCAGCACGGCGGTCGGCCGCAAGTCGCCTGCGGCCACCTGGCGAACGCCTTCGGCCAGCACAAGCAGCGGCCGCGCCAGCTGGTTGCCGAACAGCACCGCCAGCAACACGGCGCCGAACACGGCCAGGAACAGGCTCAGCGTGAGCGTGCCGATGTACATGCGCCGCAAGCCCTCGCGGGCCAGCGCGCGCTCCTGGTATTCACGGTTGGCCTCTTGCACGGCAAGTGCATTGGCCACCACTGCCGTCGGCAGCGGCTGCGTCACCTGGAGAAAGCGCGGCGCAGTGTCGAAGTCGAAACCGGGGCGTTGCACCATGGCAATGGCGCGCACCGTGGCGGGCGGTAGGCTGGCACCGGGCGCCGCGGTTTCGTCCAGTCCCTCGATGTGGGCGATGGCGCGGTCCGCGCGCACTTGCCGCAATTGCTGGATGGTCGGCCGCTCGGGGTTCAGCTGAAAGCGCGAGGTGCCTGCCCCTGCAATGAGCTGCCCGGTGCCCGTCCAGAGCACCACATCGCTGGCCTGCAACTGATCGCGAATGCGCTCGAGCGCGAGGCCCGCGCTCGCATCGGGCACTTGTGCAAGCTGCGCGCTGGCCGCGCGGGTCTTGGCGGCCAAGTCGTCGGAAAGCGAGTCGAGCGTGGCTCGGCCAAGATTGAGGCCGGCATCGAGCGCGCCCTCGACCTTGACATCGAACCAGCTTTCGATCGACCGCGCGACGAACTGATAAGACACCACATAGACCAGCGCACCCGGCACCACGCCCACCAGCGCGAAGATGGCGGCCAGCTTGATGAGCAGCCGGCTGCCGAACTTGCCTTGGCGCAACCGCCGCAGCAGGCGAAAAGCGACCCACCCGATGACCAGCACCAGCAGCACCGCCACCACCACGTTGATGCCGAAGAGCCGCACGTAGTACCGCTCGTACAGCGCGCGGTTGTTGGTGGCCTGGGCCAGCAGGAACATCAGCACCAAGCCAATGGCGGTGACCAGCGCGGCGCCGACGCCCACGGCCCAGCGGACCGCGCGCGAGCGGCGAGCGGCGGGGGTGGCCGCTGCGCCGCTGCGCGGTTTGGTGCTCACCGCTGCTTCTCCAGCGGCAGCTTGGCGCTGCGCTCGGCGACGATGTTCCAGTCCGCCTGCCCCACCACGCCGATCTGGAACGGGCGCGGCAGCTGCGAGGTGTCGAGCCGGAAACGGAACACGACCTGGTGCTGCGCCTCGTCGCCAATGTCGGACAGGTCGCCCAGCCGCAGCCGGCCGACGCGCTTGACGGCGTCCATGGCATCGGAAAGGCTGTCGAAGTTCTGGTTCAGCGAAACGCCGAACCCGGCGGTGCCCGTGATCGGCACCGGCGACACATTGAGCCGCCAGCGGCGCGTGAGCGGCTGGTAGGCAAGCCGCATGTGGCGCGTGACCTGGGCGACCTTGCGGTCGGTCCAGTACCAGCGCTCCTGGAAGACCTCGGCCTCGGCGACGAAGTAGATCGCAATGCCCTTGTCGAGCACTTCTTCGACCAGCGAGGGCAGCTCGAACTGCACAGCCGCCGTGAGGTAGACGCCGTCGTCCGCTTGCTCGAGGCGCATCTGGGTGACCGAAGGGCCGCTGCGCCCTTGCGCCGCGGCGGTCAGGGGCAGCCAGCCCAGCAGCGTGACCATCACCACCGCCAGCAGCAGCGCCGCCATCCGCGCCAAGCCGCGCCGACCCCAAGTTTTAACCGGGACGTTTTTCAAGCAGGGCGTAGAAGAAGCCGTCGTGATCACCTGAGGGATTGTCCGGGACGGCGCGGGCATTCGCCCCGCTTTGGGGGAGCAAATGGCCTGGCGATGCCTTCAATCGGGCGTTGGTGTTGTGCGCAAGAAACGCATCGATTTGTTGCGAACCCTCTTCGCGGAACACCGAGCAGGTGCAATAGAGCAGCCGGCCGCCGGGCCGCACCAGAGGCCAGAGCGCCGCCAACAGCGCGGCCTGCTGCACCGCCAGCTGGCCCGTGTCGCTCTCGCGGCGCAGCCAGCGCACGTCGGGGTGGCGCCGGACAATGCCCGAGGCCGTGCACGGCGCATCGAGCAGGATGGCGTCGAAGGGCGTGCCGTCCCACCACGCGGAGGGGCGCGCGGCATCGGCCACTACTACTTTAGCGGTCAGTCCAAGCCGGCTCAGAGTCTCGTCGATGCGGCGGCT
Source organism: Variovorax sp. CCNWLW225 (assembly GCF_037204045.1). Classification (NCBI taxonomy): domain Bacteria; kingdom Pseudomonadati; phylum Pseudomonadota; class Betaproteobacteria; order Burkholderiales; family Comamonadaceae; genus Variovorax; species Variovorax sp. CCNWLW225. Next base: position 133,664 of record NZ_JBBCBV010000014.1, read on the forward strand.
GCGAACAGGGTCGACTTCAAGGGCCGTGACCTCGATGGCGCCGGGGCCGCCCACCTCGAGCAGGTGGGCCGTCTTGCCGCCCGGAGCGGCGCAGGCATCGAGCACTCGCAGCGATGCGGCGCCGTCGGTGGGCAGCAGGCCTTCGAGCAACAGCGGTGCCGCCATTTGCGCAGCGGCATCCTGCACCGAGCAATCGCCGTCGGCAAAGCCGGGCAACTGTTGCACCGGCCGGGCACGCGCCAGTTGCAGGCCGGACGCCCCCACGCGAACAGACTCCAGGCCGATCGCTTCGAGCGCCAGCTGATAGGCAGGAACGGTGGTCTTTTGCACATTCACGCGCAGGGTCATCGGCGCATGTGCGTTGTCAGCGGTGAGCACACGTTGCCAGTCGCGCGGATGGTCGCGCTTGAGGCGCTCGATCCACCAGCGCGGATGGTTCCACTGCGCCACCGGCTCATGGTCGGTCGCGGCCACGAGCTCGTCGCGCTCCCGCAGGAAGCGGCGCAGGCAGGCGTTGATGAAGCTCGCCTGCGCACGCGTGGCCGGGTTGCGCTTGGCGGCCTCCACAGCCTGGTCGACCAGGGTGAAGGGTTCGTACGGCGCATGCTGCGCGTCCCAGGCCAGCGCCAGCGCGGTGCACAGCAAGGCGTCGGGCAGCGGCGGCGGCGTGCGCTTGGCCAAGTGGCGGCGCAGTGCTTCGGCCCGGCCGAGCCAGCGCAGCACCTGAAAGCCGAGCGCCTGCACGCCGGGGCGCATGGCGGGCTCCACGGATTCGAAAGCGACGGTGCCGGAGCTGCCGGCGCGAATCGACGCGAGCGCCACCGCAGTCAATTGCAGTTGGCGCCACAACGGCGGTTGCAGCAGCGGTGCGCTGCCGCCTGGATGATCGGAAGATAGTTCTGGCAAGTTGGGGCGATGGTAACGGGCCCGCGTGACGCACAGCGCCGCACAGGCTTTAAGAAAAAAATACGACTTCGCGCAGCCGGCCTCAGAGCAGAGGCGCGGCAGGACGCAAACGCACCAACCATGCCACCAGCAAGGCCGGGAACTGGACGATTGCGGCGTTGTACTGGCCTACCGCCACGTTGAACTGGCTGCGCGCAATTTCCGCCGAGGCCGAAGGCTCGGGCCATGCCATGGGCTCGACCGCACTGGGCAGTGCGACCTCGGCGCCGATTCCGGCCGACAGCAGCGGCGCGGGCCGCGAGAGCGTGCCGTCCGCATCGAACACCGTGACCGCCGCGTCCGGATGCTGGCGCTGCCATGCGTTGATCAGCACCTGCAGCGCCGTGGCCAGCGCGGCCATGGCACCCGGGTCGAGCGGCCGTAGCCGGGTTGCACCGAGTACCGAGGCAAGCTGTGTGGCGGCCGCCTGCAGCGGCGCCACGGAGGAAGACAGGCTGTCCGGCGGCGCGTCCTTATGCGCCGTGGCCGTGATGCTGGCCTGAACGAAGTCGAGCTGCTTTCGCAGCGCCGCGTCGAGCGTGGCATAGGCCTGGAGCACGGCCGCGCGCAGGCGCACCAGCCGGTTGTAGGCGCCCACGAACCAGAACAACAGCACCGCGGTGGCGATCCAGCCGGCCAGCGAGTCGGGCAATACGCTCATCGACAAAAACGTCTCATGGAAAGCTCAAAGAAAAACGCCCCCCAACCGGAAACGGTCGGGGGGCGTCGGATACCGGTCATGACCGGTGATGCTAGCCGTTTATTCGGACGCGGCGCCTTCGCTGGCGTCGGCCGTGCTGTCGACATCGCTGGTCGAACCGGCCAGCTCTGCAGCTTCCGATTCGGCGATGGCGCGGCGCTCGGCCTCGTCCATCTGGTCCTTGACCTTGCGGGCCTGGTGGTAAGCCATGCCGGTGCCTGCGGGAATCAGGCGGCCGACGATGACGTTTTCCTTCAGGCCGCGCAGCTCGTCGCGCTTGCCCATGATCGCGGCTTCGGTCAGCACGCGCGTCGTTTCCTGGAACGAAGCGGCAGAGATGAACGAGTCGGTCGAGAGCGATGCCTTCGTGATACCCAGCAGCAGGTTGGTGAACGTCGCGGGGATCTTGCCTTCGGCGCGCAGGGCGTCGTTGGTGTTGAGCATTTCGCTGCGTTCGACCTGTTCGCCGGAGATGTAGCTCGTGTCGCCGATGTTGTCGACCACGACGCGGCGCAGCATCTGGCGAACGATCACCTCGATGTGCTTGTCGTTGATCTTCACACCCTGCAAACGGTACACGTCCTGCACTTCGTCCACGATGTAGCGCGCGAGTTCTTCCGAACCCAGCAGGCGCAGGATGTCCTGCGGGTCCGCCGGACCGTCGACCACGCTTTCGCCCTTGTTCACCACCTGGCCTTCGTGCACCAGGATGTTCTTTTCCTTCGGCACGAGGTCTTCCCAGACCGTGCCTTCCGGATCGGTGATCTGCAGGCGAATCTTGCCCTTGGTCTCCTTGCCGAACGACACGGTACCGGTCATTTCGGCCAGCATGCCCTTGTCCTTCGGCGAGCGGGCTTCGAAGAGCTCGGCAACACGCGGCAGACCGCCGGTAATGTCGCGCGTCTTCTGGCCTTCGACCGGAATGCGCGCCAGCACTTCGCCGGGGCCCACGTCCTGGCCGTCACGCACCTGCACCAGGGCGCCGATCGGGAAGCCGATCGTCACCGAGTGGTCGGTACCCGGGATCTTCACTTCGGCGCCGGAGGCGTCGATGAGCTTCACCTGCGGGCGAACGACCTTGGCAGCGCCGCGGCGCTTGGGGTCGATCACGACCAGGGTCGACAGACCGGTCACTTCGTCCACCTGCTTCGCAACCGTGAGGCCTTCCTCGACGTTTTCGAACTGCGTCTTGCCGGCGAACTCGGTGATGATCGGGCGCGTCAGCGGATCCCAGTTGGCAAGCACATGGCCGGCCTTGATCTGCTGGTCGGCCTTGACGGCCAGGGTCGCGCCGTACGGCACCTTGTGGCGCTCGCGCTCGCGGCCGTGTTCGTCATGAATGACGATCTCGCCCGAACGTGCAATCACCACCAGCTCGTTCTTGCTGTTGGTCACGTAGCGCATCGTGGCGTTGAAGCCGATCGTGCCGTTGGACTTGGCTTCGACGCTCGATGCCACTGCCGCACGCGACGCCGCGCCACCGATGTGGAACGTACGCATCGTGAGCTGGGTGCCGGGTTCGCCGATCGACTGCGCCGCGATCACACCGACGGCTTCGCCGATGTTGATCAGGCCGCCGCGGCCCAGGTCGCGACCGTAGCAGGTCGCGCAGATGCCGAAGCGGGTTTCGCAGGTCAGCGCGGTGCGGACCTTGACTTCGTCGACACCCTCGGCTTCGAGGAGTTCGATGTTGTCTTCGTCGAACATCTCGCCGGCCTTGAGCAGCACCGAACGGTTTTCCGGGTGCAGAACGTCGTCCGCAGCCGAGCGGCCGAGGATACGGTCGCGCAGCGATTCGATGACTTCACCGCCTTCGACGATGGCGCGCATCAGGTAGCCGCCGTGCGTGCCGCAGTCCTGCTCGGTCACCACCAGGTCTTGCGTCACATCGACCAGACGACGGGTCAGGTAACCCGAGTTCGCGGTCTTCAGTGCCGTGTCGGCCAGACCCTTACGGGCACCGTGGGTGGAGATGAAGTACTCCAGCACGTTCAGGCCTTCGCGGAAGTTCGCGGTAATGGGCGTCTCGATGATCGAGCCGTCCGGCTTGGCCATCAGGCCACGCATACCGGCCACCTGGCGAATCTGCGCTGCGGAACCGCGGGCGCCGGAGTCGGCCATCATGTAGATGGAGTTGAAGGACTCCTGCTCCACTTCCTTGCCGTGGCGGTCGATGACCTTCTGCTTGGACAGCTTGGACATCATGACCTTCGACACTTCGTCGCCGGCCTTGCCCCAGATGTCCACCACCTTGTTGTAGCGCTCGCCGGAGGTCACCAGACCCGAGACGTACTGCTGCTCGATCTCTTTCACTTCCTTGGCGGAACGCTCGATGATGCCGTGCTTTTCAGCAGGCACCAGCATGTCGTCGATCGCGATCGAAATACCGGCCTTGGTTGCCAGGCGGAAGCCGTTTTGCAGCAGCTTGTCGGCGAACACGACGGTCTCTTTCAGGCCGCACTTGCGGAACGAGACGTTGATGAGCTTGGAGATTTCCTTCTTCTTCAGCGCCTTGTTGATGTTCGAGAACGGCAGGCCCTTCGGCAGGATCTCGGACAGCAGTGCGCGGCCCACGGTGGTGTCCACCAGCGACGTGGAAGGAGTGAATTCACCCGTTTCCTTGTCCTTGGTGTACTCCGTGATGCGCACGGCAACCTTGGCGGTCAGTTCGACTTCGTTGGCGTCGAGCGCGCGCTGCACTTCACCGATGTCGGAGAAGATCAGGCCCTCGCCCTTGCCGTTGATGCGGTCGCGGGTCGTGTAGTACAGACCCAGCACCACGTCTTGCGAAGGAACGATCGACGGTTCGCCCGAAGCCGGGAACAGCACGTTGTTGGAGGCCAGCATCAGCGTGCGGGCTTCCATTTGCGCTTCCACCGACAGCGGCACGTGAACGGCCATCTGGTCGCCGTCGAAGTCGGCGTTGAACGCCGCGCAAACCAGCGGATGCAGCTGGATGGCCTTGCCTTCGATCAGGATCGGCTCGAACGCCTGGATGCCCAAACGGTGCAGCGTAGGCGCACGGTTCAGCATGACCGGGTGTTCCTTGATCACTTCTTCCAGGATGTCCCAGACCACCGGCGTGCCGGATTCGACTTCCTTCTTGGCAGCCTTGATCGTGGTCGCGATGCCCATGGCTTCGAGGCGCGAGAAGATGAAAGGCTTGAACAGCTCGAGCGCCATCAGCTTGGGCAGGCCGCACTGGTGCAGCTTGAGCGTCGGGCCCACCACGATGACCGAACGGCCCGAGTAGTCGACGCGCTTGCCCAGCAGATTCTGGCGGAAGCGGCCGCTCTTGCCCTTGATCATGTCGGCCAAAGACTTGAGTGCGCGCTTATTCGCACCGGTCATTGCCTTGCCGCGACGGCCGTTGTCGAGCAACGAGTCGACAGCTTCTTGCAGCATCCGCTTTTCATTGCGAGCAATGATTTCCGGAGCCTTAAGCTCGAGCAGACGACGGAGACGCGAGTTGCGATTGATCACACGCCTGTACAGGTCGTTCAGGTCGGAGGTCGCAAAACGGCCGCCGTCCAGCGGCACCAGCGGACGCAGGTCCGGCGGCAGCACGGGCAGCACGTCGAGCACCATCCACTCGGGCTTGATGCCCGACTTGCGGAAGGCCTCGAGCACCTTCAGGCGCTTGGAGTTCTTCTTGACCTTGACTTCGGAGCCGGTCAGGTCGCCGCGCAGGCGTTCGATCTCGCTGTCGAGTTCGATGCCCTCGAGCAGGTCCTTGATGCCCTCGGCGCCCATCTTGGCGACGAACTCGTCGCCGTATTCCTTGCGCTTCGCGTCATAGTCGTCCTCGGACATGATGCCGAACTTCTTCAGCGGGGTCATGCCGGGGTCGGTGATCACGTAGGCTTCGAAGTACAGCACGCGTTCGATGTCGCGCAGGGTCATGTCGAGCACAAGGCCCAGACGCGACGGCAGCGACTTCAGGAACCAGATGTGCGCGCAGGGCGCAGCCAGGTCGATGTGGCCCATGCGCTCGCGGCGCACCTTGGTCTGCGTGACTTCAACGCCGCACTTCTCGCAGATCACGCCGCGGTGCTTCAGGCGCTTGTACTTGCCGCACAGGCACTCGTAGTCCTTGATGGGGCCGAAGATCTTGGCGCAGAAGAGACCGTCGCGCTCGGGCTTGAACGTGCGGTAGTTGATCGTCTCAGGCTTCTTCACCTCGCCGAAAGACCACGAACGGATCTTCTCGGGCGAAGCCATGCCGATCTTGATGGCATCGAAATGCTCATCGGGTGTGAACTGCTTGAACAGGTCGAGTAGCGATTTCATGTGACTCTTTCCTCTTCTGATTACGAACGCTCGAGCTCGATGTCGAGACCCAGCGAACGGATTTCCTTGACCAGCACGTTGAACGATTCCGGCATGCCGGCTTCGATCGTGTGTTCGCCCTTGACGATGCTTTCGTACACCTTGGTACGGCCTTGCACGTCGTCGGACTTCACGGTCAGCATTTCCTGCAGGACGTAGGCGGCGCCGTAAGCTTCCAGCGCCCACACTTCCATTTCACCGAAACGCTGGCCGCCGAATTGCGCCTTGCCGCCCAGCGGTTGCTGCGTGACGAGCGAGTACGGGCCGGTCGAACGGGCGTGCATCTTGTCGTCCACCAGGTGATGCAGCTTCAGGAAGTGCATGTAGCCAACGGTGACGGGACGCTCGAACTGGTCGCCGGTGCGGCCGTCGAACAGGTACGCCTGGGTACGGGTGTCGGTCAGGCCCTTGAGCTTGGCGATGTCGTCCGGGTAGGCGAGCTTCAGCATGCCGCGGATTTCTTCTTCCGAGGCGCCGTCGAACACCGGCGTGGCGAAGGTTGCGCCGCTCTGCAGGTTGGCGGCCATTTCGAGCACGTCGGTGTCGCTCAGCTTGCTGAGGTCTTCCTTGCGGCCCGAGCCGTTGTACAGCTGCTCCATGAACTTGCGCAGCTCGGCCACCTTGGCCTCTTGCTGCAGCAGGTCGCCGATGCGCTGGCCGATGCCCTTGCCGGCCCAACCCAGGTGCACTTCGAGCACCTGGCCCACGTTCATCCGCGAAGGCACGCCCAGCGGGTTCAGGCAGATGTCGCACGGCGTGCCGTCGGCCATGTGAGGCATGTCTTCGACCGGAACGATCTTCGACACCACACCCTTGTTGCCGTGGCGGCCGGCCATCTTGTCGCCGGGCTGCAGGCGGCGCTTGACGGCCAGGTAGACCTTGACCATCTTGAGCACGCCCGCGGGCAGCTCGTCGCCCTGCGTGAGCTTCTTGCGCTTTTCTTCGAACGCGAGGTCGAAGCTGTGGCGCGTCTGCTCCAGCGAGTTCTTGATCGACTCGAGCTGCGTTGCCACTTCGTCGTCCGCCGGACGGATGTCGAACCAGTGGAACTTCTCGACCGACGACAGGTAAGCCTTGTCGAGCTTGGTGCCCTTGGCCAGCTTGTTCGGGCCGCCGTTGGCGACCTTGCCGGTCAGGAGCTTCTCGATACGATCGAACGCGTCGGCTTCGACGATGCGAAGCTGGTCGTTCAGGTCGAGGCGGAAGCGCTTGAGCTCGTCGTCGATGATCTGCTGGGCGCGCTTGTCGCGCGTGATGCCTTCGCGGGTGAACACCTGCACGTCGATCACGGTGCCTTGCGAGCCCTGGTCCACGCGCAGCGAGGTGTCTTTCACGTCGGAGGCCTTCTCGCCGAAGATGGCGCGAAGCAGCTTCTCTTCAGGCGTGAGCGTGGTCTCGCCCTTCGGCGTGACCTTGCCCACCAGCGTGTCGCCCGGCTGCACTTCGGCGCCGACATAAATGATGCCGGATTCGTCGAGGCGGTTGAGCTGCTGCTCGGCCAGGTTCGGAATGTCGCGCGTGATTTCTTCGGCACCCAGCTTGGTGTCGCGAGCCATCACCACCAGTTCCTCGATGTGGATCGAGGTGTAGCGGTCTTCCGCGACGACGCGTTCCGAGATCAGGATCGAGTCTTCGAAGTTGTAGCCGTTCCAGGGCATGAACGCGATCAGCATGTTCTGGCCGAGAGCCAGTTCGCCGAGGTCGGTCGATGCGCCGTCGGCCACCACGTCGCCCTTGGCGATCTTGTCGCCGCGCTTGACGATCGGACGCTGGTGGATGTTGGTGTTCTGGTTCGAACGCTGATACTTGATCAGGTTGTAGATGTCCACACCGACTTCACCTGCAGCCGCTTCGGCGTCGTTCACGCGCACCACGATGCGGGTCGCGTCGACGTAATCGACGATACCGCCACGGGTGGCCGTGACCACGGTGCCCGAATCGACCGCGGAAACGCGCTCGATACCGGTACCGACGATCGGCTTTTCCGGACGCAGCACGGGCACGGCCTGGCGCTGCATGTTGGCGCCCATCAGCGCGCGGTTCGCATCGTCGTGCTCCAGGAACGGCACGAGCGAGGCGGCCACCGACACGATCTGCGCGGGCGACACGTCCATGTACTGGACGCGCTCGGCGCCCACCAGGATCGATTCGCCGGCTTCACGCGCGGAGACCAGGTCGCCGATCAGCTTGCCGTCCTTGTCCAGCACCGCATTGGCCTGGGCGATGACGTACTTGCCTTCTTCGATGGCCGACAGGTAGTCGATGTCCATCGTGACCTTGCCATCCACCACACGGCGGTACGGCGTCTCGATGAAGCCGTATTCGTTCAGGCGGGCGTACAGGGCCAGCGAGTTGATCAGGCCGATGTTCGGACCTTCAGGCGTTTCGATCGGGCACACGCGGCCGTAGTGGGTCACGTGCACGTCGCGCACTTCGAAGCCTGCACGTTCACGCGTCAGACCACCCGGGCCAAGGGCCGACACGCGGCGCTTGTGGGTGATTTCGGACAGCGGGTTCGTCTGGTCCATGAACTGCGACAGCTGCGAGGCACCGAAGAATTCCTTCAGCGCGGCCGAGATCGGCTTGCTGTTGATCAGGTCGTGCGGCATCAGCGGCTCTTGCTCGGCCTGGCCCAGACGTTCCTTCACGGCCTTCTCGATACGGGCGAGGCCGGTGCGGTACTGGTTTTCGGCCAACTCGCCGACGCAACGCACGCGGCGGTTGCCCAGGTGGTCGATGTCGTCGACTTCGCCGTTGCCGTTGCGCAGGTCAACGAGGATCTTGACCACGGCCAGGATGTCTTCGTTGGTCAGCACCATCGGGCCGGTCGACTCGTCGCGCCCGACCTTGGCGTTGAACTTCATGCGGCCGACGCGCGACAGGTCGTACGTGTCCGGGTTGTAGAACAGGCGCTGGAACAGGGCCTGCACGGCGTCTTCCGTCGGCGGCTCGCCGGGGCGCATCATGCGGTAGATGGCCACGCGAGCGGCAAACTCGTCCACCGTTTCGTCGATGCGCAGGGTTTGCGAGATGTACGCGCCCTGGTCGAGTTCGTTGGTGTAGATCACCTGGATGTCTTGCACGCCGGCCGTGCGCAGCTTCTTCAGCAGCGCTTCGGTCAGCTCGTCGTTGGCCTTGGCCAGGATTTCGCCGGAATCGGCGTCGACGATGTTGCGCGCGATGACGCGGCCGACCAGGAAGTCTTCCGGCACGCTGATGTGCGTGGTGCCCGACTGCTCGAGTTCACGCGTGTGGCGCGCGGTCACGCGCTTGTCCTTGGCGACCACGACCTTGCCCGACTTGTCGGTGATGTCGAAGCGCGCGACTTCGCCGCGCAGGCGCTCGGGAACGAATTCCATCTGCGCGCCGCTGTCCATCAGGCGGAAGTTGTCGTTCACGAAGAAGTTCGCGAGGATCGATTCCGGGTTCAGGCCGATGGCCTTCAGCAGGATCGTCACGGGCATCTTGCGGCGACGGTCGACGCGGAAGTACAGCATGTCCTTCGGGTCGAACTCGAAGTCGAGCCACGAGCCGCGGTAGGGAATCACGCGGGCCGAGAACAGCAGCTTGCCCGAGCTGTGCGTCTTGCCCTTGTCGTGTTCGAAGAACACGCCGGGCGAACGGTGCAGCTGCGAGACGATCACGCGCTCGGTGCCGTTGATGATGAACGAACCCTTTTCGGTCATGAGCGGCACTTCGCCCATGTAGACCTCTTGTTCCTTCACTTCCTTGACCACCTTCGACTGCGACGTCGACGACTCGCGGTCATAGATGATGAGCTGAACCTTGGCGCGCACGGCCGAGGCGAAGGTCAGACCGCGGGTCTGGCATTCGCGCACGTCGAAAGCCGGCTTCGCGAGGTTGTACTCGAGGAACTTCATCTCGACAAAACCGTTGTGCGAGACGATCGGGAAGGCTGCGTCGAACGCGGCCTGCAGGCCTTCGACGGTGCGTTGTTTGGGCGGAATGCCGGCTTGCAGGAACGCGGTGTACGCGTCTTTCTGCATCTGCAGCAGGTAGGGGATTTCGACGACGCTGTCGCGGTTACCGAAACTTTTTCGGATGCGCTTGCGTTCGGTGTAACTGTACGCGGACGATTGGGCCATGAGAGCTCCGGAGCTTGAGATCTTCAGCGACTTGTCAGCAATGCCGAGGCACTACTGCTTGGCGGCTGGCCACTACCAGCCGTTGGCGGACAGCGATGCGTTGCACATCGCCCGAACCAAGGGGTCTTCTGCAGTCGGGGTCAGAAGACACTCAAAAAACGCATGGAGACGGCGTCTTTTGGGTGCGCTCTGAAAGCGGCAAAGGCTGGAGGGCCTTTTCAGGCACCTCCAGCCCTCTAGGGGGTCTGAATTACTTCAGTTCCACCTTGGCGCCAGCTTCTTCCAGCTTCTTCTTGGCGGCTTCAGCGTCAGCCTTCGACAGGCCTTCCTTGACTGCCTTGGGAGCGGCTTCCACCAGGTCCTTGGCTTCCTTGAGGCCCAGGCCGGTGATTTCGCGCACGGCCTTGATGGCCGAAACCTTGTTCGCGCCTGCATCCATCAGCATGACGTTGAACTCGGTCTGCTCTTCGGCAGCAGCGGCGGTAGCACCACCACCAGCGCCGGCGGGGGCAGCCATTGCAGCGGCGCTCACGCCGAACTTCTCTTCGATGGCTTTCACCAGGTCGTTGAGCTCCAGGACCGTCATGCTGTCGAGCGCGGTCAGAAATGCGTCTTTATCGAATGCCATTTTTGTTTCCTAACAATTGGGTTGAATATTTCAAACGCAAGGCTCAAGCGGCCTGCGCTTCTGCCGGTGCATCGGCGGGTGCAGCTTCGCCACCACCGCGCTTCTCGGCCAGCGCCGCGAGCACGCGGGCGGTACGAGAGATCGGGGATTGCATCAAGCCCAGCAATTGCGACAACAGCACTTCCTTGGAAGGGATGTTGGCCAGTTGCTTCACGCCCTCGACGTCCAGGACCTTGCCGCCAAACGCGCCACCGCGAATCACCAACTTGTCGTTGGTCTTCGCGAAGTCGGCAACCACCTTGGCGGCGGCCACTGCGTCTTCGGAAAAGCCGTAGATCAGCGGACCGGTCATCTGGTCACCGACGACTTCGAATGCGCTACCAGCAACAGCACGGCGTGCCAGCGTGTTCTTCAACACGCTGAGAGTCACACCCTTGCTGCGAGCTTCGGTGCGCAGTTTGGTCATATCGGCAACCGTGATGCCACGGTATTCCGCCATCACGAGCGTTTGAGCTTTAGCGGCGAGGCTGGTCACATCACTGATGACCGCTTCTTTCTCACTGCGATTCAGACTCAAGGTCTACTCCTTTTAATGCGACCTTCGGCCGGGGCCTCGGATCGCGCTTCATGCAGCGACCAACTGTCAGGAACAAAAATCAAATTCCTTGCAGTGGGGTCGCCATCTGCGCTGGATACCGGAAGGATCGATCCGGCGATTAAGTGCAGCGCCCTGCACACCAGCGGTCTTGGATGGCTCGCGGCAACTGAAGCTGCCGCGACCCACCACATTCGCCCTGCTCTTTTCAGAGCCGAGCAAATCTCTTTAGCTCGCCGAGATGGTTTGCGTGTCCACGCGGACACCCAGACCCATGGTCGACGAAACAGCCACCTTGCGCAGGTACACGCCCTTGCTGGTCGCGGGCTTGGCCTTGACCAGAGCGTCGATCAGCGCGGCGAGGTTGCCCTGCAGCTTGTCGGTGTCGAACGAACGGCGGCCGATCGTGCCGTGCACGATACCGGCCTTGTCGACGCGGAACTGAACCTGGCCAGCCTTGGCGTTCTTCACGGCCGTGGCGACGTCCGGCGTCACGGTGCCAACCTTGGGGTTGGGCATCAGGCCGCGCGGGCCGAGGATCTGGCCGAGCGTACCGACCACGCGCATCGCGTCGGGGGCGGCAATCACGACGTCGAAAGGCATGTCGCCAGCCTTGACCATTGCAGCGAGGTCGTCCATGCCGACGATGTCGGCGCCGGCTGCCTTGGCTTCTTCAGCCTTGGCGCCTTGGGCGAACACAGCCACGCGCTTGGTCTTGCCGGTGCCGTTGGGGAGCACGACGGCGCCACGCACGACCTGGTCAGACTTCTTCGCGTCGATGCCGAGCTGCACGGCCACGTCGATCGATTCGTCGAACTTGGCGGTGGCGGCTTCCTTCACGAGGCCGATGGCGTCAGCCAGCGGGTACAGCTTGTTGCTGTCGACCTTGCCTGCGAGCGCTTTTTGCTTCTTGGTGATCTTGGACATTTACACGCCCTCCACATTCACGCCCATCGAGCGGGCAGTACCGGCGATGGTGCGAACCGCGGCGTCCATATCGGCGGCCGTCAGGTCCTTCATCTTGGTCTTGGCGATTTCTTCGAGCTGAGCGCGCGTGATCTTGCCGACCTTGTCGGTGTGCGGACGGGCCGAGCCCTTGTCCAGCTTGATCGCCTTCTTGATCAGCACGCCAGCCGGGGGCGACTTGATGATGAAGGTGAAGCTCTTGTCGGCGAACGCGGTGATGACCACCGGCAGCGCCAGACCCGGCTCGTAGCTCTGCGTTTGCGCATTGAACGCCTTGCAGAACTCCATGATGTTCAAACCACGCTGGCCCAGTGCGGGACCGATGGGTGGTGATGGGTTGGCCTTACCAGCTGGCACTTGCAGCTTGACGAAGCCGACGATTTTTTTCGCCATGTTTTGCTCCTTGCGGGTGATATCGCCTTGGCTCTCGCCTCGGCTCCCCGGGGTTAAACGACTCTTCGATCAAGGCCGCGCGCCGAGTCGGACAACGCGCAGCCGGAAATGGTTCCGATCCGAAGACCGGGGACTCAGGTCTTTTCGACCTGGCCGAATTCGAGCTCCACAGGCGTCGCGCGGCCGAAAATCATGACCGACACGCTGACCTTGCTCTTTTCGTAGTTCACGTCTTCAACGGTGCCGTTGAAGTCGGTGAACGGGCCTTCCTTGACGCGCACGAACTCACCCACGGTGAACTCGACCTTGTGGCGCGGCTTCTCGGTGCCTTGCTGCATCTGGCTGACGATGTCCTCGACCTCTTTCTGCGAGATCGGGGCCGGGCGGTTCTTGGCGCCGCCGACAAAACCCGTCACCTTGTTGGTGTGCTTCACCAGGTGCCAGCTCTCGTCGTCCATGATCATTTCGACCAGCACATAGCCCGGGAAGAAGCGGCGCTCGGTGGTGCGCTTCTGGCCGTTCTTGATTTCGACCACTTCTTCGGTCGGAACCAGGATACGGCCGAACTTGTCCTGCATGCCGGCGCGGTTGATGCGCTCGGTGATGTTGCGTTCGACGGCCTTTTCCATGCCCGAATAGGCATGCACCACGTACCAACGCAAATCAGGGTTGGCGGCGGGAGCCAGCACGGAGGTGTTTTCCTCTTCCGGGCTGCTCGGCGTGGTTTCAACAGCGTCGTCGGTCATTTATTTTCTCCAGCCCAGAATGAGGTCGAAAAACACCCATTCGAGCGTCTTGTCGGTGAGCCAGAGGAAGACGGACATGACTGCCACGAAGGCAAACACGTAAGCCGTCATCTGCATTGCTTCTTTGCGGGCCGGCCAGACGACCTTCTTGACCTCGCGCCACGAGTCGCGGCCAAAAGCCCACAACTGGCGGCCATTCTCCGAACTGCCGAATGCGCCCACAGCCGCGGCCAGGCCGACCAGCAGCGCAGCCCATTGCACCAGCGAGCCCTGGCGCGCGAGCAGATAGAACGCCACGATGGCGCCCACTGCCAGCAGCACCGACACAGCCAATTTGGCCTTGTCGGCGCCCGTGCTCACGGTTTCGATTTGAGAAGTGGCCATGTTTGGCTGATTTCCTGCGGCCTTCCGGCCTTCAATTCAATGCGTCTTCTTGAGACGCCGAAGCCCATCGGGTTGCGATGGGCTTTTTTCGGGGTGCCACCTAGGTGGCAGGGGCAGTAGGAATCGAACCTACAACCTTCGGTTTTGGAGACCGACGCTCTGCCAATTGAGCTATACCCCTCCGGTACTCTTTACGCTCGGCTTAGATGTCGAGGATCTTTGCCACGACGCCCGAACCCACGGTGCGGCCGCCTTCACGGATGGCGAAGCGGAGACCCTCTTCCATCGCGATCGGGTTGATCAGCTTCACGGTGATGCTGACGTTGTCGCCAGGCATGACCATTTCCTTGTCCTT
>NZ_JBBCBV010000015.1:0-119815 GCF_037204045.1 Variovorax sp. CCNWLW225
AAATAAAGGAGGAGGCCGCAGGCCGGGGGACATTCGCGGAGAAAGGTACCCCGTCGGCGGGTGCGCCGCCCTGAACAGCAGCGTCACCAAACAAGCCCCATCAACCAAACAGAATCGCAAACAAAACTCGAGACCATCGACATGAAAACATCTCCCCTTGCATTGCTGAACGACCCGACCCTCCTGAAGACAGATGCGCTGATCGCCGGCGAATGGATTCGGGGCAAGAGCCGCTTCGATGTGAACGACCCGGCCACCGGACAGAAGCTGGTCGATGTTGCCAATCTCATGCGGGCGGACGCTGCCCTGGCCATTGCCGCGGCCAACAAGGCGCTTGCTGCCTGGCGCGGCAAGACGGGCAAGGAGCGCAGCATCGTGCTGCGCAAGTGGTTCGACCTGCTGGTTGCCAATACCGAAGACCTGGGCCGCCTGATGACCGCGGAGCAAGGCAAACCCTTTGCCGAGGCCAAGGGGGAGGTGGCCTACGGCGCGAGTTTCATTGAATGGTTTGCGGAGGAGGCCAAGCGCGTCAACGGCGAGGTGCTGCCGCAGTTCGACAACAACCGGCGCTTGCTGGTCATGAAGCAGGCCATCGGCGTTTGCGCCGCCATCACGCCATGGAACTTTCCGCTGGCCATGATCACGCGCAAGGTGGCACCGGCGTTGGCCGCGGGCTGCACGGTCGTCATCAAGCCGGCGGAGCTCACGCCGCTTACTGCACTGGCCGCGGCCGAGCTGGCGGTGCGTGCGGGCATTCCGGCCGGCGTTCTCAATGTGCTTACGGCAGACAGCCAGAACAGCATTGCCATCGGCAAGGAGCTGTGCGAGAGCGATGTCGTGCGCCACCTGAGCTTCACCGGCTCCACCGAGGTCGGCCGCATCCTCATGAGCCAGTGTGCGCCCACGGTGAAGAAGCTCTCGCTCGAGCTTGGCGGCAATGCGCCCTTTTTGGTGTTCGACGATGCCGATGTCGACTCGGCGGTCGAGGGTGCCATGGCCAGCAAGTACCGCAATGCCGGCCAGACCTGCGTGTGCGCGAACCGGCTGTATGTGCAAGATGGCATCTACGACAGCTTCGTCGAGAAGTTTGCGACCAAGGTCAAGGCGCTGAAGGTGGGCAACGGCTTTGACGAGGGCGTGGTGCAGGGGCCGCTCATCGAGGATGCGGCCGTTGAAAAAGTGCAGCGACACGTCGACGACGCGATTGCCAAGGGCGGCAAGCTGCTGGCCGGCGGCCACAAGATCGAGGGGCAGTTCTTCGAGCCGACGGTCATTGCCGAGGCCACGCCGGACATGCTGTGTGCAAAGGAAGAAACCTTTGGCCCCTTTGCGCCGGTGTTTCGCTTCAAGACCGAGCAGGACGCCATCGATGCCGCCAACAACACCGAGTTCGGCTTGGCGAGCTACTTCTATACGCGCGACGTGGGCCGCATCTTCCGAGTGGCGGAGGCGCTGGAGTACGGCATGGTCGGCATCAATGCCGGCGTGATCGCCACGGAGCACGTGCCCTTCGGCGGCGTGAAGCAGTCAGGCCTTGGGCGCGAAGGTTCGCACCATGGCATGGACGACTACGTCGAGATCAAGTATCTCTGCCTGGGCGACATCCAGAAATAAGAGAGAGAAGTAGGCCCAGGCGACCGGCTACGCGCGCAGGCGGCGCGTGCCGGTCGGGAGGCCGGCCTTACTTGGCCTTGGTGTCCAGGCGCTTCTGCATTGCCGCAGCGCGCTCGCTCGACGGCGGGTGCGAGCTCAGGATCGAGCTGCCCGAACTGCCGCTGCTCAGCGCGGCGAGTTTCTGGAAGCTGCTCACCAGGCCCTTGCGCTCAAGCTTGCGTTCCGTCAGCAGGTCGAACGAGTAGTTGTCGGCCGCGCTCTCTTGCGTTTGGGAGAACTGGGCGTTGATGAACTTCTCGCCGAGGTCGCCCGCTTGCGATTGCGACAGCTGGCCCACGACACCACCGGCGGCGCTGGCAAGGCCGCGGACAGCCGAGGCTGCGTACGCGGTTTGCATGCGCGACTTGGAATGGCCCAGTGCCACGTGGCCGATTTCATGGCCGATGACGCCGCGCAGCTCGTCGTCGTTCATCAGGTCCATCAGCCCGCTGTACACGCGGATGCAGCCGTTGGCCATGGCCCAGGCGTTCACGTCCTTGGTGAGGTAGACCTTGTAGTTGGCCGTCTTGCCGTTCACGCTGGTGGGCATGGCGCGCACCACCTGGTTCAGCCGTGTGGTGTAGCGGCTGTTGGCGGGTGCGACTTCGTTCTTCTGGTCCATTGCGGCGCAAGACTGGTCGGACATCGTTGCAATGTCCGCGTCGGTCAGCGACATGGCCTTGTAGGCCGAGCCGCCGACTTGCGCGAGAGCGCCGGTGTCTGCGCCCTTCATGGCTCCACAGCCCGCGAGGGCGGCAGCCATGATGACGGAGACGGCGATCGGTAGTTTGAGATGGTGCATTGGAGCTCCCCTTCTTATGAATATTAAAAGTCAGTGCATCAAGCTGGCCGCGCTCCGGCACCCGACTTTGCATCGGTGCGCTGCGCGTCAGCGGGCGCCATCATAGGTGAGCAAAAGCGACTGGAGCCATTGCTTTTTAACTGCGTCGCTTCTTGTAATTCTTTCGTTGGACGGCTGTGGACTAATTCCCGCATCGGTCTTGTTGCTGTTCTCCCGGCCGATACAATTCCCGCATGTATCGGGTCCGCCTGTTCGTTCTTTGGGTCATGATGATCGCCGTGCCGTTCCAGGGGTACGCGGCGGTAGCCATGGCCTTTTGCACACCGGACCACGGCGGTAGCCATGCGGCTGCAACGGCCTCGGCCGAACACTCGCACGGCGGCAATGGGCATGCGGACCATCACGCCAAGGCCCAACAGCAGGACGAAGCCAAGCAATCCGCGGACGACAGCGCCGGCAACACCGCCAGCGCCGAGCCCGACGCAATGCACAAGTGCGGCACCTGCGGCGCATGCCACGGCACCGCCCTGATCAGCACGCCGCAATTCGCGGTACTCCACGGCCTGCCCCGCGCAGACCTGGTGGAGCCTCCCCTCGCGATGGCCACGCTCGAGCCTCGCGTTCTCGACAAACCTCCTCGCGCCTAACGCGTTCGTGTGGGTGCACGCGCGCCTGTGACCTGGTCACGGGCCGCAGCTGCCCTGCCGCGAACGCTCATGCATCGCTGCGCCGCGCCCATTTCCGGGCCGCATTGGCGCACTCCGTTCATGAACACGTTGCGAGGACTCCATGTTCCATCCATTGCCGGCCCGTTGGCTGGCTGTATTTCCCGCCATGGCGGCGTTGGCTGCCATGGCGCAGCCCGCGCCCGGCGCAGCGCCGGAAGCGGCGCCCGCCGCGCTGACCTACAGGTCCGCGCTCGAGGGCTACCGGCCTTTCACTGACGAAAAGCCCATTCCGTGGAAGGAGGCCAACGAGACCGTGCGCCAGCGCGGCGGTTGGCAGGCCTATGCCAAGGAGGCGGCGGGCGGCAATTCGGCAGGGGCCGAACAACCGGCCAAGGGCAAGACGGAAGACCCTGCCGCGCACCGGGGCCACACGATGCCTATGCCGCCCAAGGAGCAGCAGCCATGAAGCCCGCTCTTCGCCTGGGCGCCGCTGCATTCGCGGCCACGCTGCTGGCAGGCTGCGCCTCGGTCGGTATCGACGATGCGCTGCAGGACACGAACACCAGCGCCCGGCAGTTCACAGGCGGCAAGCTCGAACTCAGCCGCACGCAAGAGCAGCGGGACCGCCGTTTGGCGCTCACGCAGGAGCTGCTCTCCAAGCCGCTGTCGCAGACCGATGCGGTGCAGCTCGCTCTGGCCAACAGCCCCTCTGTGCAGGCCCTGGTCGCGCAGAGCTGGGGCGACATTGCCGCGGCCAACCAGTCGAGCCGGTTGCCGAATCCGGTCTTCACCTTCGAGCGCATGCGCCTGAACAGCGAACTCGAGCTTGGCCGGCTGCTGTCGTTCGGGCTGGTGGACCTCATCCTGCTGCCGCAGCGCCTGTCCATCTCGCGGAGCCAGGCCAGCCAGGCCAAGTTGCAGCTCACCGGCGCCGTGGTCGACCAGGTCACGCAGGTCAGGCAGGCCTGGGTTCGCGCCGTGGCGGCGCAGCAGACGCTGCACTATGCCGAACAGGTGAACCGCTCGGCCCAGGCCAGCGCGGAGCTTGCGCGCCGCATGCAGCAGATCGGCAACTTCAGCAAACTGCAGCGCGCGCGCCAGCAGGTCTTCTATGCCGATGCGACCACGCAGCTGGCTTCGGCGCAGCACGCCGCCACGGCCGCGCGCGAGGAACTGGTTCGCGCGCTGGGCCTCGACGATGCACAGGCCGCCAGGCTGGCCCTGCCGGAACGTTTGCCCGATTTGCCCAAGACGCCGCGCGAGGCGAAGGAAGTGGCCAGCACGGCGGCCGAGCAGCGTCTCGACGTGCAGCTCGCGCGTGCGCAGCTCGACGTGGCGGGCAAGTCGCAGGGCATCAACCTGCTGTCGACCTTCGTCGACGTGGAGGTGGGCGGCCGGCGCGACACGGTCTTCGACAACGCCGAGGGCACCCGGAGCACGCGGCGTGGCTTCGAGCTCGACATGCGGTTGCCGCTGTTCGACTGGGGCTCGGCCCGGCGCGATGCGCTGAACGCGCAGTCGCTGGCCGCGGCCAACCGCTATGACGCCACGGTGCGCGGCGCCTCGTCGCAATTGCGAGAGGGCTACTCGGCCTATCGCACGGCCTACGACATCGCGCGGCACTATCGCGACGAGATCGTTCCGCTGCGCCAGGCGATGGCCGACGAAAACGTGCTTCGCTACAACGGCATGCTGATCGGCGTGTTCGAACTGCTGGCAGAAGCGCGCGACCAGGTTGCCAGCGTGGCCAACGCCATCAACGCCCAGCAGCAGTTCTGGCTGGCCGACGCCGCCCTGGCGGCCTCGGTCATCGGAAAGCCCGTGGCCATGGGTGCCCCCGCAGCCGGTTCAGGCGGCGAGGCCGCCGCTGCAAGTGCCGCCCACTGAGCGCGCACGCTCATCAACCCATTGAACGACATGACCAACAGACGCAACTTTCTGGGTGGCGCGGGTGCCATCACCGGCGCCCTGGCCGCGGCGAGCGTGAGCAAGGTGGCAATGGCCGCCTTGCCGGAGCCCGTGACCCGCACCACGCCCGACACCATGCCGCCGCTCGCGCCTTCGAGCGGGCGGCCCTACAACCCCGTGGTCACGCTCAACGGCTGGACCCTGCCTTGGCGCATGAACAACGGCGTGAAGGAGTTCCATTTGGTGGCCGAGCCCGTGGTGCGCGAAATGGCGCCCGGCTTCAAGGCCAACCTGTGGGGCTACAACGGCCAATCGCCCGGCCCGACCATCGAGGTGGTCGAAGGCGACCGCGTGCGCATCTTCGTGACCAACAAGCTGCCCGAGCACACCAGTATGCATTGGCACGGGCAGCGCCTGCCTAACGGCATGGACGGCGTCTCCGGCCTGACGCAGCCGCCCATCCGTCCGGGCAAGACCTTTGTCTACGAGTTTGTCGCGCGGCGGCCCGGCACCTTCATGTACCACCCGCATGCGGACGAAATGACGCAGATGGCCATGGGCATGATGGGCTTCTGGGTGACGCACCCCAAGGCCGAGCATCCGCTGATCGAGAAGGTCGACCGCGACTTCGTCTTTTTGCTCAACGCCTACGACGTGGAGCCCGGCAGCGCCACGCCCAAGATCATGACGATGCTGGACTTCAACCTGTGGTCATGGAACAGCCGCATCTTTCCGGGCATCGACTCGCTCAACGTGAGGCTGAACGACAAGGTGCGCATCCGCATCGGCAACTTGACGATGACCAACCACCCGATGCACCTGCACGGGCACGAGTTTCTCGTCACCGGCACCGATGGCGGCCCCACCCCCAGGAGCACGCGCCAGTACGAGGTGACCACAGACGTGGCGGTCGGCCAGATGCGGCAGATCGAGTTCCTGGCCGACGAGGAGGGCGACTGGGCCTTTCATTGCCACAAGAGCCATCACACCATGAACGCGATGGGCCACGACGTGCCCACGATGATCGGCCTGGACCACAAGGACGTAGCCAGGCACATCACCAATCTTGTGCCCGACTACATGGTGATGGGCGAGCGCGGCATGGCCGACATGGCCGAGATGGAGATGCCGATTCCCGACAACACGGCGCCCATGATGACGGGCCAGGGCCCGTTTGGCTCCGTGGAGATGGGCGGCATGTTCAGCGTGGTGAAGGTGCGCAAGAACCAGAAGCCGGGCGACTACAGCAACCCCGGCTGGTTCAAGCACCCCAAGGGCACGGTGGCCTACGAGCTGGACGGCCCGCCGCCCGAGCCTGCGCGCCAGCGTGGCGCAGGCGCGGCCGCCATGCCCGCGCGGAACATGCCGGCCAGCAACATCGAAGTGCAGGTCCGCAAGCCGGGCAAGGCCAGTTCCGGCCATGCCGGGCATTGATTTTTATCGAAAGGAAAACCATGAAACACACGCTTCGCCATATCGTTCTCGCCGCCTTCTCCACGTTGGTGGCCGCAGGCGCCTCGGCCGCCGGCAACCACGCCGGCGGCCATGGGCACGACGCCGATGCCGCCATCGGCAAACCCGGCATTGCCGCCAAGGCCACGCGCACCGTCAACGTCGACATGACCGACTCGATGCGCTTCACGCCGGCCGACATCACTGTGAAGCAGGGCGAGACCGTGCGCTTTGTCGTCAAGAACTCCGGACAGCTGAAGCACGAGCTCGTGCTCGGAACCGAGCAGGAACTCAAGGAGCACTACGAAGCCATGAAGAAGAACCCCGAAATGGAGCATGCCGATCCGAACATGGTGACGCTGGCCGCGGGCAAGACCGGCGAGATCGTCTGGCAGTTCACCAAGGCCGGCAAGGTCGATTTCGGCTGCCTGCAGCCGGGCCACTACGACGCTGGAATGAAGGGCGCCGTGAAGGTTGCCAAGGCCGCCAGGTAAAAGAGGAAAGGAGAACCCAGATGCCGAACATTCGTATCGCACTCGCAGCCTTCGTTGCCGCGCTTTCATTCACTGGTGCAGCGGCCGCGGCGGAACTTGCCGACGGTGAGATCCGCAAGGTGGACAAGGACAACAAGAAAATCACCATCAAGCACGGCCCGCTGACGGACCTGGACATGCCCGGCATGACCATGGTTTTCGGCGTCAAGGAAGACGCCTTGCTCGACAAGGTGAAGACCGGCGAGAAGGTGCGCTTCCAGGCCGAGAAGATCGACGGCAAGTTCGTCGTGACCGCGATCGAACCCGCGCAGTGAACGGCGGTTCAACCGGCCATTGAGCGGCACGCTGCCGCGCACTCCCGGCATGCCTTGGCGCATGCCTGGCAGTGCCCGGCCTTGTGTTTGGCGCATTCTTCGCCGCAGGCCTGGCAGATGTCCGCGCACAGGGCGCAGATGGACTTGGCATGTTCGCTGCCGCGCGCCATCGCGGCGGCGGCAAACTGGCAGGCGGCCGCGCAGTCGATGTCCAGCGCGATGCACTTGGCCATCATGGCGACATCGCTTTCCTTCAGGCAAGAGGCCGCGCAGTGATTGCACGCCGTGGCGCAGCCGTTGCACGCTTCAATGCATGCGGCATAGGTTTCATGTGGCATTGCTGACTCCTTCGGGCGTTCCAGAAAATGCTCTTCCCCCGATCGGTTGCATGTGTAGGAAGACGGCCCACCGGCTCGTGAGGCGGCGGCGATGCATGCCGCCTCCGCGGCGTGCAACTGCTGGCGGCGCCGACGCTCTCACCGGCGGTTTTCCTACGCGGCGGACGCGTCCGCCGAAGAGCATCCCGCTGTGACTTCGGTTGTTTCTTTAACGCGGGAGCATTTCGCATGAGCACTCACCTACGCAGCGACGCCCCCACCATGTCGATGTGACGGGTGCCACGCAATTGATCCGCCATCAGCGCATTGCCGCGAACGGCATCGGCTTTCACCTGGCGACTTGCGGGCCGGAGGACGGGCCCGCGGTGGTCTTGCTGCACGGCTTTCCGGAGTTCTGGTACGGCTGGCGGCACCAGATGGAGCCGCTTGCCGCTGCCGGCCTGCGCGTGATCGTGCCGGACCAGCGCGGGTATGGCGAATCGGACAAGCCCGGCGGCATCCGCGCCTATGCTCTCGATACGCTGTCCGACGATGTGTGCGGCATATGCAGCCAGCTGGGGCACGAGCGCTTTGCGGTCGTGGGGCATGACTGGGGCGGCATCGTCGCATGGCATCTCGCCGCACGGGAGCCGGCGCGGCTGAGCCGCCTTGCGATCCTGAACGCGCCGCATCCGGCCACGTTGGCAAGCTATGCGCTCACCCATCCGCTGCAGGCCGTGCGCAGCGCCTACGTCGGGTTCTTCCAGATGCCGTGGCTGCCCGAGATGGCGCTGAGCGCCAACGACCATGCGCTGCTCGCACTGGCGCTCACCGGTCGAAGCCCGCCCGGTACCTTCGACGAGGCGGCGCTGGTCAGGTACCGCGAGGCGTGGTCGCGGGAGGGCGCACTCAGCGCCATGCTCAACTGGTACAGGGCAATGCCGCTCGCGCGGCCCGAGGGCCGGCGCATCGAGATTCCCGTGAAGGTTCTGTGGGGCGATGAAGATCCGGCGCTATCGAGCGGCCTGGCCGAAGCGGGCGCGGCATTCTGTGACACGTGCGAAGTGGTGCACCTGCCGCGCGCCACGCACTGGCTGCACCACGAGATGCCCGAAGAAGTGAATGCGTCGCTGGTTGCGTTCCTTGCCGAGACCTGAACGATCAGCGCATTGCTGAGCCGAGCGACAACGATTGGGCCGCGTCCAGATGCGAGCGCAGGGCTGGCAAGGTCTTGCTCGCCCAGGCCCGCAGCTCGGGGTCGCGAAGCTCGCGGCTTGCGCGCTCGAAGAGCGCAATGTCCCCCTGGTGGTCTTCGATGCCCACGATGCGGATGTACATGCGGTCGAACTCGCTGCCCGAGGCCGACGCCAGGCGGTCCAGCTTCGTGCGCTTGTCGCGCGGGAGCACGCCGGGCAACCGCATTCCACGGGCGCGCACCAGGTCCATGAGTTCGTTGTTGGCACGCGTGTGGTGGTCGACGAGCATCTGCGCATAGCTCCGCACCTGCGGGCTCGCGGCGCGGTACATGGCCAAGCGCGATGCCTGCACCTCGTAGCGTCCGTTGGCTGCCGCCGCGGTCACGAACTGGGGGTCTTGAAGGCTGCTCGCGCGGAAAGTGGCCGGTGCCGAGCCTGGGTCTGGCGGAGCCGTGCACCCGCCGGCGAGCGCGGCAAGGCAAACAAGCATCAGGGCACGCGGGTGCGTTTCGAGCGTATTCAATGGTTCTCCTTGCAGCCCGGCAATCGCGGGCCTTCGCCTCGGCGAGACGAGGCCAATCTAAGTCCTGCGCGCGGGCTGCCGTGTCGGACGCTACCTGCATCTGTAGCCTGCCAACAACTTGCGATCGCCGCATCGGTAAGTCTTTCCGGTGCCATTGCATCGAGAACCGGCGCCTCTTCATCAAGGCCGCAACTCATCAATTCCGGCGCGTGTAAAGTGACATCCCGTGAAATTTTTCACACGAAGTAAGCAGTGCCCGGAGCGGCATTGCGTTGGATCGGCAGAGCACAGGGGCAGCGATGGAGCTCATTCCGCAAGGGCGCTACTTTCACAAGGGATGGGAGATCGCCTTCTTCTCAGAAAAGGCGGCGAGCGGAGGCCAGAGCGCCGGCGTGGCCGAAGTGCGCAAGGAAGGCGAGCTTCGCTGTTCGCTGCTTTCCACAGGCATTTTCGAAAGCCGGAACAAGCTGTTCGAAAACCTCAAGGCACGCGGCATCCGGTGGATCGACGAGCACGAAGCCAGGGGAGACGTTGTCGCCTATTGGGAGGGATCGGAGGGACCCGGCTCATGAGCAAAGACCTTGGCTCGTTGCCGCCCGAAGTCTTGCAGAACCGCGTCGCGCAGAAGCCCGCGGTGCTTCTAGTGCCCGGATGGGACGACAGCAAGCACGAGCAGTACGACCGCATCAGCGCCGCGCTGGAAGAGCAGGGCTGGCTCATGCGCCGCGTCGAGTTTCCGGGGGACCGAAGCCAGGACGGCTCGCGCAATGAAATGAACCGCGACCAGCACCTGAAAGAACTCGTTGCGGCATACGACGGCCTGGTGGCGCAGCAGGTGGTCGAGGGAAGGGCCGTCGCATTCATCGGCTTCAGCTATGGCGGCTATCTTGGCGCGCTCCTGAGCGCTCAAAGGCCGCTGCAGTGGATGGCGCTGCGCTCACCCGCGCTGTACCGCGACGAGGACTGGTTCGTTCCCAAGGAAGAGCTGGACAAGGGCGAGCTCGACCACTACCGCCGCAGCGTTCGAGGCCCCGAAGACAACGCCGCGCTTGCCGCGTGCGAGGCCTTCTCCGGCGACGTCTTGCTGATCGAATCCGAAGACGACGAAACGGTGCCTCATCCGGTGGTCAAGAACTACAAGGCGTCGTTCAGGAATGCGAGGTCCTTCGACTACCGCCTTCTCGAAGGGGCGGACCATGAGCTGTCGAGCAAGGCGGCGCAGAGCCGGTTCATCGATGAGCTGTTGCGCTGGATGAACCAGGTCACCGGCGGCGCCGCCGCTGCGCTACCGTAAGCGTCAAGACTTCCGGCGCTTCAGGAAACCCGGCGCGTTCTCGCCCTTGCCGGGCTGCGCCTCGTCGTCGGCCATGTCTCTTGCCTCTTCCGGCGCGGTCGATTCATCCAGCTCGAGGTCGTTTGCGCGTACCTCGGCCTCGAGCGGCAGCTTGCCCGGCGTGAGAGGCGCGGATTCCGCCGGCGTGGCGGACGTTTGCTTCCGATTCATGACTGGTGCTCCTGCTGTTTCGGCAGCGCCCATCCTGCTGCAGTTCGCGCGGCGGCAGGTCGGACGGAAAGTGCACGTGGTGCAGGCGCCGTCCTGCGCAAGAGTGCAGCCGGAATCAACCTACAGCAGTGTGGCGCGCATGCCGAGTCCGAAGCGCATGGGAGTCTGCAACATGAAGAACGGTTCTCGTTCTTTTCCGTTCTTTCAATCCCGTTTGCCTAAGGAGCCCCACGCATGTTCTCTCACAACAAGCGACTGCAATACACCGTGCGCGTCAGCGAGACCAATCCAGGCCTTGCCAATCTCATGCTCGAACAGTTCGGCGGCCCGCAGGGCGAGCTCGCTGCCGCCTGCCGCTATTTCACGCAGGCCGTGGGCGAGGACGACCCGGGCCGCAAGGACATGCTGTTCGACATTGCCACTGAAGAGTTGAGCCACCTGGAAGTCATCGGCACCATCGTCGCCATGCTCAACAAGGGGGCCAAGGGCCGCCTCGCCGAAGGAGTGGATGCGGAGGCAGAGGCTTTCCGCAGCATCACAGGTGCGGGCAACGACAGCCACATCACACAGGTGCTCTATGGCGGCGGCCCTGCGCTGGTCAACTCGGCGGGCGTACCCTGGACAGCCGCCTACATCGACACCATTGGCGAGCCCACGGCTGACTTGCGCTCCAACATCGCGGCGGAGGCACGCGCCAAGATCGTGTACGAGCGGCTCATCAACCTGACGGACGATCCCGGCGTGAAGGAGGCGCTGGGCTTTTTGATGACGCGCGAGATCGCGCACCAGAAGTCGTTCGAGAAGGCGCTCTACGCAATCCAGCCCAACTTTCCGCCGGGCAAGCTGCCCGGCATGCCTGAGTTCACGAAGGTCTACTTCGACATGTCCAAGGGCGGCGAGGTGCGCGGGCCCTGGAACCAGGGCGAAAAATGGGAGTTCGTCAGCAAGCCCGAAGAGCAGATGGCGGTGGACGGCGGCTCCGGCGAACCGACCGTGCAGCTCACCGCCGAAGACCAGGCAGCGGTGGAAGCCATGGCCACTCGCACGGCTTCAGACCCGACCAGCAACCCGCCCACGGGCGCGGAGCTGGGCATGTCGGACGACGCCATCCTCGACGAGCTGGCAACCGAACTGGGCAAGCCGAAGGTCTGACCGCAAGGCCGCAGCCAGCGCGCAACGCGAGCTTCATCGTGCAGGCTCGGTCCGAACCCATCGCCGATACGGTCGTTGTCGGCGGTGGTCCGGCCGGGCTCATGGCGGCGATCTACCTGGCCCGCTTCCGCCGCTCGGTGGTGCTCGTCGATGCGGGCCAAAGCCGGGTCGAGAAGATTCCGCGCTCGCACAACTATCCCGGCTTTGCCGACGGAATCTCGGGTGCGAAGGTGCGCGACATGCTGCGTGCGCAGTTGCGCGGCTACCCGGTCCGCATCGTCGAAACCTTTGTCGAGCGGGCAGAGCGCACGCCGGACGGCTTTCGCCTGGCAACCCAGGAGGGACCCATCGCGGGCAGGCGGCTGCTGCTTGCCACCGGCGTGACGGACATTCCACCCGCCATGCCGCACGTGCGCGCCGCACTGGACGCCGGCGTGCTGCGCTATTGCCCGGTATGCGATGCCTACGAGGTGATCGGCAAGACCGTCGGCGTGTATGCCAACGGCCCGGCCGGCGTGGCGGAAGCGATCTACCTGCGTCACTTCAGCGCCGACATCACGCTGTTCATGGCGCAGGGCGGACCCGGCCTTGCTGCGGAAGAGCGGCGCCGCCTGGCTGATGCCGGCATCCGCTGGAACGATGCACCGGTCGAATCCATACGAAGGAACGGCGAACGCGTCGAGCTGACGCATGCAGGCACCCACACGCTGTGCGACACGCTCTACTGCGCGCTGGGCCTGACCGTGCACTCGCAGATTGCAGTGGCGCTTGGCGCATCGGTCGACGACACGGGGTACGTCCAGGTCGATGCCCACCATGCGACGACCGTGCCCGGCTTGTATGCGGCGGGCGATGTGTCCACCGGCCTCAACCAGATTGCTGTGGCCATGGGCGGCGCGGCCATTGCGGCTTCGGCCATTCACCGCGAACTCGGACCCGACTGGCCGGCGCGTGCCGGCACTTGACGCAATGTGGGCGCTGTCCGACGAGTCCTGTGGGTCTCAGCTTGCGCGGCGTACTCACTCGGCGCAGATGCTGGCGCCGTATTCAAGAAGGAGCAACCGATGCTGGCAATGAACTACCGCGGCCCCTACCGGATTCGCGCGGTGCACAAGCCCGAGCCCGAGATCGAACACCCCGGCGACGCCATCGTGCGGGTGACGCGCTCATGCATTTGCGGGTCCGATCTGCACCTGTACCACGGCCTGGTGCCCGACACGCGCATCGGCTCCACCTTCGGGCATGAGTTCACGGGCGTGGTCGAGGAGGTGGGCTCGGCGGTGCAGCACCTGAAGCCGGGCGACCACGTGCTGGTGCCTTTCAACATCTTCTGCGGCAGCTGCTACTTCTGCCAGAAGGAGCTCTACAGCAACTGCCATTCGACCAACCCGGAGGCCACAGCGGTGGGCGGCATCTTCGGCTACTCGCACACGGCGGGCGGCTACGACGGAGGGCAGGCCGAATACGTGCGCGTGCCCATGGCAGACGTGGGGCCCACGGTGATTCCGGCCGACATGGACCTGGACGATGCCGTGCTGCTGACCGACGCACTGCCCACCGGCTACCAGGCCGCCGAAATGGGCGACATTCGCGACGGCGACACGGTCGTGATCTTCGGCGCGGGGCCGGTCGGCATCTTCGCGGCCAAGTCGGCCTGGCTGCTGGGCGCGGGCCGCGTGATCGTGGTTGACCATGTCGACTACAGGCTGGAGTTCGTGCGCTCGTATGCGCAGTGCGAGGTGATCGACTTCAAGCAGGTGGGCGACATGGCAATCCACATCAAGAAGATGACCGACGGCCTTGGTGCCGATGTGTGCATCGACTGCGTGGGCTGCGAGGCGGCGGGCAACTTTGCGCAGACGCTGCTGGGCGTCAAGCTCAAGCTGCAGGGCGGTGCGGCCACGGTGCTGCACTGGTGCATCAATTCGGTTCGCAAGGGCGGAACCGTATCGATCGTCGGCGTCTACGGGCCCACCTTCAACGCGGTGCCCATCGGCAATGCGGTGAACAAGGGGCTCACGCTGCGCATGAACCAGGCCAGCGTGAAGCGGCATCTGCCGCGCCTTATCGAACACATCCAGGCTGGCCGGCTGGAGCCGCGCCGCGTGATCTCGCACCGCATCGACCTGCGCGACGTGGCCGACGCGTATCACATCTTCTCGAGCAAGCTCGACAACTGCATCAAGACCGTGCTGGTGCCGCCAGGCATGGTGCGGGAAACGACCACCGCCGCCGCGAGCCTTTGATTGACGGGAGCGCACCAATGAACATGCCAGATCCTTCGAACACCCGTTCGCCGTCGCCCAGCCATGCGCACATCATCGGCTGGGGTGCCGACCTCGACCCCGCCATGCGCCCGGCCTACCCCAAGGAGCGCACGCCGCCGCGGCTGCCACACCCGGTGGAGCCGCCGGAGCAGCAGCACTCGCATGCCGAGGTGCTTCACTCGACCGAGCGCCCCGGCATCACGCCCATCTTCGGGAGCACCTTGCCGCCTTCGGGCCTGAGCGGCCGCTTGCGGCGCGTGGCGTTCCGGCATTCGGAAAACGACCTCCGGCACTGGCTCATGCTGCTGCTGGCCGACCGGGTGCAGATGGGCGAGGGCCTGATCGAGGACATCTCGCGCGGGCACGTACCGAACGTGTATGCCGAGATGGGCGGCCGCGCCGAGCTCAGGCACAACCCGATGGGCGCCGCGCGCAAGGCCGCCATCGGCGTGGCGGTGCTGGCGCTCGTAGCCATGGCGTTCAAGGGGCGCAGGCGGACTCGCCGGCTGCGGGGCTAGGCGGCTGCTTCAGGAGGCAATCAGGGCGTTTCCTGCCCCTCGGCCTGCAGCCTCCAGAGTTCGGCGTACACGCCGCCGAGCGCGATGAGTTCGTCCGGCGTGCCGTCTTCGACGACGCTGCCATTGACCAGCACGATGATCCGGTCGAAGTTGGCCACGGTCGAGAGCCTGTGCGCCACGGCCACCACCGTGCGGCCGTGCATCAGCCGCCCCAGCGCCGCCTGTATTTCCGCTTCGGAGCGGCTGTCGAGCGCCGAGGTGGCCTCGTCCAGCAGCAGCACTGGCGCATTCTTCAGCATGGCCCGCGCAATGCTGATGCGCTGCCGCTGGCCGCCCGAAAGGCGCGCGCCGCGTTCACCCACGATGGTGTCGTAGCCGTGCGGCAGGGCGCGTATGAAGTCGTCGCACAAGGCATGGCGCGCGGCGGCCACCACCTGCGCATTGGTTGCATCGGGGTTTCCGTAGCGCAGGTTTTCCATCACGCTGCGGTGAAAGAGCGACACATCCTGCGGAACCACGCCGATCGCGTCGCGCAGGCTGTCTTGCCGCACCTGTGAAATGTCGACGCCGTCGACCATGATGCGGCCATAGGTCGGGTCCATGATGCGTCCGATCAGCCGGATGAAGGTCGACTTGCCTGCGCCCGAAGGCCCCACAACGCCGAGCCGCTGCCCCGCCGGAATGACCAGGTCCAGATGCTCGAAGACCGGCCGCTCGTCGTTGTAGGCAAAGCCCACGTCGTCGAAGACGATGGTGCCGGCGCGGGGCAGGAAGGGCGGCGCATGCGGCTTGTCCGAAACCTCGTGCGGCACCGTCACCACGTGCAGCATTTCGGCAATCACGCCGAAGTGCTGCGAAGCATCGACCAGCGACAGCGCAAGCTCCCGCGAGCCGTGCAGGATG
The DNA here is from genome assembly GCF_037204045.1 of Variovorax sp. CCNWLW225. Classification (NCBI taxonomy): domain Bacteria; kingdom Pseudomonadati; phylum Pseudomonadota; class Betaproteobacteria; order Burkholderiales; family Comamonadaceae; genus Variovorax; species Variovorax sp. CCNWLW225. Next base: position 15,672 of record NZ_JBBCBV010000015.1, read on the forward strand.
CGAAAGGTCAGCGCACTGATCAGCACCACGTCGCCCGCCATGTTCTCGCCCGCGCGCCAGGCCTCCACGGCCCAGATCAGCATCGAGCCCGCCATGAGCCACATGCACACGTCGTGGAAGGCGCGAGCCTTCTCCAGAAAAAGCCAGCTGCGGCGCTGGGCCTGCGCCTCCAGGCCAAAGGCTTCGCGCAGCCGCCGGTACTCGCGCTGGCGCGCCGAAAACGCCATGACGGTGAAGATGTTGGAGACCACGTCCACCAACTCGCCGCCGACCTGCGACGCCTTTTCGGCAAAGGCCTGCTGCAGGGGCCGCACGCGGAGCCCGAAGAAATACATGAAGCCCGCCACCACCGCCACAAAGGCGATCAGCGTGAGCGCCATTCGGATGTCGATGGTGCACAGCACCACCACCGCGCCCAGAAAGTCGACGCAGGGGGGCAGGATCTTCCAGATGAGCGTGCCAAAAATGGCGCCGGTGGCGCCGGCCGTTACCGTGATGCGGTTGCCCAGCGAACCCGCGAGGTGGCGCGAGAAATATTCGAGTGAATGGCCCGAGAGATGGCGGAACAGGTCGAGCCGCACGTCCACGCCCGTGCGCACCACGGTCAGGCAGCCGAGCCAGCCGCTCAGCCGCCAGAAGGCGCTTTCGGCGCCGATCAGCACGATGAACAGGCCGAGCCATTGCCACACCGAGCGTGAGGTGCGGTCTTCGCTGGCCATCGTGTCGACGATCAGCTTCATGCCGTACTGCACGCCCACCGAGCATGCGGCGGCGGCAACGATCAGCGCGAGCAGCGCGCCGAAGGCCCCCCGCCGGCGCTGAACGTAGTGCCACAGGAAAGCAATGGGCCGGCCCGGCAGCGGGGAGGCGCCGGTTGTGGCCGCGGCGTTCAGGCTGCCACCGCCACGGCCGGTGGCGCCGGGTTGGCATTCAGGCCGAGCGCCGCTTCCGCCGCCTTGCGCCCGGCCACGAAGGCGTGGTCGGAGTTGTAGTACTCCCATTCGCTGTAGCGGCCCGCCAGCAGGATGTCGGCTTCGGCCAGCCAGTTGCGAATGGCTTGCACATGCGCCGCGCGCGCATGGTCGTACACCACGTAGGCACAAGGCATGTCGACTTCGTTCGCGGCAAGAAGCTGGTCGTCGGGCCGCAGCAGCCCCACGCGCACGCAGTCGTCGAAGCAGCGGCGCACCAGCGCGTCGCCCTCGGCCGGCAGCGGCTTCAGCGGCGAATAGGTGATCTCGCAGGTCAGGCCGAAACCGCCCGGCGCGTTGCAATGCGGGCTGGCGTTGCCCTGCACGAAGATGCGGTGGAACACCGTGTCCTCGGGGTAGTAGATCCAGTGCTTGTCGGTGATGTTCTCGCGCGCCACGCCCAGGTTGACGCAGCGCACCGACACATGGCGCAGGTGGCGGGCGGCCTCGCGCACGAACGCCGGCGCCTCCGCGCCGATGGCCTCCACCAGCCGGGGCAGCGGCATGGTGCTGATCAGCGTGTTGAACGACACGGTACGGCCGTTGTCGAAAGTCACCGTCTTGCGCGAGGGCGACACGGCGGTCACCCGTGTGCCAAGCGCCAACTCTCCTTCGAGCAGCGGCAGGAAGCCGTTCATCAGCGCCTGGAAGCCGCCGCGCAGCGGGTAGCCGAAGCGCGCGTTGGGGCCGACGGGCTTGCGCACGGGTTGCAACGCGCCCTCGATCATTTCTTCCAGGTCGGGCAGCGGCACGCGTCCGCCGAGCCAGGAGGTTTCCATCTCGCTGAGCGGCACGGCCCATAGCTTGCGGTTGTACGGAATGGCAAAGTGCTTGGCCACGCCTTCGCCCCAGACCTTGTAGATGAACTCCTCGAAGTTGCGAGGCGGTGTGGCGGGCGTTGCCGCATGCGGCATGGCTGGCGCAGGGCTCTCCAGCGCGGCGGGTGGCGCCGCCGCGCGCGAAGGGCCGGTGGGCGAAACGCGCAGCTCCGGCTTGCCGATGCTGCCGAAGCGTGCCTCGATGGCGCCGATCAGGCATTCCTTGAGCACCGGCGGCGGCAGGCCGTGCAGCGCCGACTGGAAGGGGTAGCGCGTATAGACCGACTTGCTGTAGATCCAGGCTTCGCGGTCTTGCCAGTGCACGTTGTCGCCGAGCAGGCGCTTGTACAAATCGAGAACGTACGGATCGTTGGAGAACATGATGTGCCCGGCGTAGTCGAAGGTGAAGCCCTTGTCTTCGACCGAGCGGCACCATCCGCCGACGGTTGCGTTCTGTTCGACCAGCAGGCTGCCGCGGCCCGCGTGCAGCGCGGCGGCCAGGCCCGTGGGGCCGGCGCCCAGGATCACGGTGGCATACGCATCGGCCATTCCGTCGGCCTGCTCGTTTGCGGCCGGCGCCAGCGTGATGGGCGCGATCGTGCTGCTGGTGCCGTGCTCCTGCGGGGGCGCTTGCCTCGTGCGCTTCTTTTCGTCTTCCTTCTCGATCAGCGACGCCATCTCGTCGGCGGTGCGGTCCCATGACGTAGACCGCACGATCGCCTCGCACGCGCTGGCCTGCCGTGCCTGCTCTTCAGGGCCGCGCGTGAGCACGGCTTCGCATGCTTCGACGAAGGCTGTGCTGCCATGGGCAATGGACACCACGCCTGCATAGGGGCCGACCACGTCGTGGATCGGCGTGCTGACCACCGGGCGGCCGGCCGCCATGTACTCGAGCGTCTTGGTGGGGCTGATGTAGCGCGTGGCCTCGTTCAGCGCAAAGGGCATCAGGCACACGTCCCAGCCGCCGATCAGCGCCGGCAGTTCGTCATACCCGCGCTGGCCCAGCCAGTGGATGTTGGGCCGCTGCGGCAGCGTGGCGGGGTCTATCTTCACCACCGGGCCGACGGCCACGATCTGCCAGTCGGCATGCGCGTCGGCCAGCGCGGCAAGAATGTCCAGGTCGATGCGCTCGTCGATCACGCCGCAATAGCCCAGCCGCGGGCGGCCGATGCCGGCCTGGGCCTCATGCCCCCGGTGGTCGCCAGGCGCGCGTGCGAAGTGGGCCGCGTCCACGCTGCTCGGAAAGCAATGCACGCGGGGGTGCCGCTCGCGCTTCGACTCGTACAGGCTCTGGCCTCCGGTAAACACCAAGTCGGCTGCCTGCAGCAGGGCGCTCTCGCGCTGCAAAAGCTGGCGCGGCGCGTGGCGAAATGCGGAGAGCTCGTCCATGCAGTCGTACACCACGCCGGCGGGGGACAGCCCAGCGGCCAGCGGCATGGCCATGGGCGTGTAGAACCACAGCCAGTAGTCATCGATGGCCGCTTCGCCCAGGTATTCGGCAAGCAGCTTCTGCAGCTGCGGAATGTGGTCGTCGTGAAAGCCCGGCGCACCGGCGGTGAGGTGCGGGCGCAGCACCACCACGCCTTCGCAGGGCGAGAGCATCTCGAGCACCGGCTGGGCTGCGCCCGGCATCGGCTCTTCGACGAACACCACGGGGAAGCGGTGCGCCAGCCGCGAGAGCAGCTGCTGCGGGCGCTGGTAGACGAAGTTCCAGCGCAGGTGGGAGAAGACGATCAGGTGGGTCATGGGCTTTCCTGGAGTTGAAGGCGATGAAGAAGGAGGTGCTTCGGTGCCGGCCAGCAGGGCCTGCCAGTGCTCCAGGCGGCGAGCCGACGGGCGGTGAAGGGTTCGCGCGCCCGTGCGTTCGTCCACGTCCCACAGGCCGCTACGGTGCCAGGCGCGGGCGTCTTCCCAGTCGGGGCGGTCGATGAGCGGGTACAGGCAGATGCCTTGCAGCGGTACTCCGGCCGTCTTGCAGCGCATGGCCAGCGAGCCCACTTCGTCGATCCACTGCGCGCGCCCATCGCCGACATGGCCGGTCTCGGCGATGAACACGGGGCGGCCGTAGCGCTCGCACACCTCGGCCACCATGGCCACGGGATCGCGGCGGCGCGCATCGCGCAGGTGCCAGTGGAGGCGCTCGTTGGTCGGGTGCTCCCACTGGTTGTTGTGGTAGTAGTTGAGGCCAAGAACATCCAGGTAGCGGGGTGCGCCGCCAAGGCCCGGTTCGAGCCGGCCGCAGAGCATGTCCCAGGCCTGGTATTGCGCGGCGGAAAGCGCGCGCACCTCCTCGGCCCATTCGGGCTGGTCGCCCGTGGGCACGATGTGGATGATGGGATCGGTGTGCACGATGCGCGCATCCGGGCAGGTGGCCCATAGCGCATCGCAGGCCTGCAGCGCGGCGCGCGCAAGATTGCACTTGAGCTCGTAGCCGCGTTCGGGCGAGTCGGCCTGGAACGGATGGATCAGCGGCGTGCTGCTGGCGGCCCAGCTCAGGAAGGAGATCTCGTTGACGGGCTGGAAGAAAAGCGGCTCGCCATCGCTGCTGTCTTTCAAGGCACGCGCAACCTGGTCGCAGAAGCCGGCAAGGCGCGCGGGAAAGTCGCGCGAAAACATGTCCACGCCGTCCGGCACTCCGTAGTGGTGAATCGTCCAGATGACCTGCAAGCCGAACTTGCGGGCGGCCTCTGCGGTGCGTGCGAGGCGTGCCATTTCAGCGCCGGGCCCTGCCGCGGCGCTTGCGCGCCAGCCGATGCTCTCGCGGATGGTGCGAATGCCGAAGCGCGCAAGCTGGGCGTAATCCTCTTCGAGCCGCTCCCAATGACCATTGCTGCGGTTCATCAGCACCTGCTCGCCGCGGCTGTTCACATGGTCGGCACCTTCGAAGCCTCCCATCCAGAACGAGCGGAACAGTGGCTTGGCGGAGGGCGGCTGCGGCTCGCTGCGTTCTTGCGAAGGCGGTACGGCTGTGTTCAAGGTGGCTCTCTTCGTGTCGAGTGAACGCCGAGCTGGCGCGGCTCCTGTGCAGGGCAACGGCCATGCCCGCGTGCGCGCGCATCGGCCCGGCCAGAGGACCAGCGCACGTCCGCAGCATTTGCGGCAATTTGTGCCGCCATGCAGTCAGCGCGCCGCGCCGACACGCCGCGTGGGCGCGCTCTCACAAGGAGGCTGCCGCGCGGCAGGCAGATTGGCGGCGGGCCATGCAACAGAGGAGAAGCAAACTGGAGAAGACCACGCAGCAAGAAAAATCTGAACGGCCCCGCGTCCGCAAGAAGCGGGCTGCGCCGACGACAGACGCCGGCGTAGACCGGGTGCTTCACGAAGTGTTCGGCCACGAGCGCCTGCGCCCCGGGCAGCGCAGCGTGATCGACAGGGTGGTCGCGGGCGAATCGACGCTCGCCGTCATGCCCACGGGCGCCGGCAAATCGCTCTGCTACCAGGTGCCCGCGGTTCTCGCGTCCGGGCAGACGGTGGTGGTCTCTCCCTTGATCGCGCTCATGAAAGACCAGTGCGAAAAGCTCAACGCCAAGGGCGTGCGCGCCGTGCAGCTGAACAGCCTGTGCGCCGCCGACGAGATCGATGCGGCGGAAGCAGCCATTGCCGACGGCTCCGCGCGCGTGATCTTCAGCACGCCGGAACGATTGGTGGACGCTGCCTTTCTGAAGCTGCTGCAGCAGCGGGCAACATCGTTGCTGGTCGTCGACGAGGCACATTGCATCTCGCAGTGGGGGCACGACTTTCGGCCCGCCTTCCTGGAGATAGGCGCGGCGGTGCGCGCCCTGCGCAAGCCGGTGGTGCTGGCGCTCACGGCCACCGCCAACGACGAGGTGGCCGAAGAGATCATGGAGAAGCTCGGCATCCCGCACGCGGGCCTGATCGACACCGGTGCCTACAGGCCCAACCTGCACTACACCGTCGAGCCGATGATGCGGGAGGAAGACAAGCTGCAGCGTGCGCTGGCGCTGGTTGCGGGCCTCGAAGGAAGCGGCATCGTCTACACCGCCACGGTGAAGGCGGCCGAGTCGCTTGCCGCCAGTCTTGCGGATGCGGGCGAGTCGGTGGGCCTGTACCACGGCAAGCAGCGCTCGGGCGAGCGGCACGCGGCGCAAGACGCGTTCATGGCCGGCAAGCTCCGCGTGATGGTGGCCACCAATGCATTCGGCATGGGCATCGACAAGCCCGACATCCGCTTTGTGCTGCACTACCAGATGCCGTCGAGCCTGGATGCCTACTACCAGGAGTCGGGTCGCGCCGGCCGCGATGGCGAGCGCGCGGATTGCGTGCTGCTCTATCTGCGGCGCGACAAGGCCGTGCAGCAGTTCTTTCTGGCCGGCTGGTTGCCCGAGGTGCCCGAACTGCGCGCGCTGCAGCAGGCCTTGTCGAGCCCGCCTCCCGCGGCCGAAGGTTGGACGGCGGCAGAGCTCCAGCAGCGCGCGCGCCTGCCGCGCGGCAAGCTTCGCGTGTTGCTGAGCCTGCTGCGGCAAGAGGGCCTGCTGAAGCGCAACAGCGAGGGCCTGCTGCGCTGGGCAAGAAAGCAGCCGCTCGAAGACGCCGAGCTCGACGCGCTGCTGAACGGCCACCGCGAAAAGCGCGAGCAGGAGCGCGAGGCGCTGGAGCGCATGACCTTCTATGCGACCACCGGCATGTGCCGATGGCAGGTGCTTCTTTCGGGATTGGGGAGCGACGAGCTCGCGCAGCGCTGTGGTGCCTGCGACAACTGCGTGCGCCTGGCCAGGCACGAGCGGGCGCAGGCCGCGCGAGATGCGCAGGCGGAACCAGTGGCCGAAGAAGAAGCCGGCGCCACTTCGCCGCGTGTCGCCTTTGCAAAAGGCGATTCGGTGCGCGTTCCGCGCTATGGCGTCGGGTCCGTGGCAAGTGCCGATGCGGTCTCCGTCACCATCGAATTTGCGGATGGCAGCCAGCGCTGCTTCCAGCCCCAGTTCGTGCGTCCGGTGCTTGCGCGGCGGGCGAGCCGGGCGGCGCAGCGTCTGGTAACAGGCCGTGCGAGCCAGCGGTGAGAATCGATGAATGCATCAAGCAAGCAATCTTTCCATTTCGCGCTTCAACAGGTTCGCACTCCTGGCCGCATCGGCGGCCGTTGCCGCATTGCTGGCCAGCTGCGCATCCGCTCCACCACCCGCTGCCGCAAAGCCGCCCGCATCGGCAACCGATGCCCGGCCCGCAACAGCACTTGCGACATCAGGAGCGGCTGGTGCGGAAGACCAAGCAGCCGAACAGCGGTTCGCAAAGTGGGTGGATGATTTCCGAGCCACCGCCCGCGCGGAAGGCATCAGCGACGCCACGCTGAAGAGCGCGTTCGATCAGGTCCAGTACTTGCCGCGCGTGATCGAACTCGATCGCGCCCAGCCCGAATTCACGCGCACCGTCTGGGAGTATCTGGACAACGCCGTTACGCCGCAACGCGTGGCAACGGGGCAGGACAAGCTCCTGCAGGTTCGCGCCGAGGCCGATGCAGCCGCTGCGCGCTACGGCGTGCCGCCCGCGGTGATCGTCGCCATCTGGGGCATGGAAAGCAACTACGGCGGCAACTACGGCAATACCCCGGTTGTCGACGCGTTGGCCACGCTCGGCTTCGAAGGGCGCCGCGAAGATTGGGCCAAACGCGAGTTGCTGGCGGCATTGAAGATTCTCGACAGCGGCGACATCGCGCGCGAGCGGATGATCGGTTCCTGGGCCGGCGCCATGGGCCAGACGCAGTTCCTGCCCTCCAACTTTCTGGCCTATGCGGTGGATGCCGACGGGGACGGGCGGCGCGACATCTGGGGCAGCATGCCCGATGTGGTGGCTTCCACGGCCAACTTTCTTTCGCGCTCCGGCTGGCAGGCCGGCGTGCCGTGGGGTGTTGAAGTGCGGCTGCCGCCAGGCTTCGACTACGGCCGCGCCGATACGTCGGTGCGCCAGTCGTCCGCGCAATGGGCGGGCGAGGGGCTGCGCGCGATCGACGACCAGCCGCTGCCGGAGTTTGCCGAGGCGACGGTGCTGCTGCCCGCGGGAGCACGCGGGCCGGCCTTCTTGATCGGGCCGAACTTTCGTGCCGTTCTGCGCTACAACAACTCGACCAACTACGCACTCGCGGTCGGCCTTCTTGCACAGCGCCTGGGCGGTGGGCCGGGCGTGCAGGCGCCATGGCCGCGTGATCTGCCGGCGCTCTCGCGCAGCCAGATGGTCGAGCTGCAAACTGCGCTCAACCAGCGCGGCTTTGCAACCGGCGCCGCGGACGGTGTGATGGGCCCCGCCACGCGCGAGGGGCTGCGCCGCTACCAGCGCAGCGTCGGCCTGCCGGCAGACGGCTATCCGAGCGCGGAGCTGCTGCAGCGCTTGCAACAGCGGTAGCCTGATCCGACGCGATTGACGGGCCGCGGAACATGCCCGTTAAACTGGCATCGGGTGCGAGGCTGCTTTCCATGGCGTCGCAGGTTCATGCGCAGGTCGGGCCGCCGCGCGGATCAGTCACGCCAGCTTCATGCAAGAACCCACCATCCAGTACATCGCCGCAGGCCTCTTTGCCGTCGCGCTCATCCATACCTTTGCCGCCAAGCAGTTCGAACGGCTGTCGCACCGCTTTCCCCGCCATGCGGGCCTGTTCCACCTGCTGGGCGAGGTGGAAGTCGTCTTCGGCTTCTGGGCCATCGTGCTCGTCATTGCCATGGCCCTGGTGGTGGGCGGTGGCCCGGCGCTCGGCTATGCGGAATCGCGCAACTACACCGAGCCGCTCTTCGTCTTCGTGGTGATGGTGGTGGCCGCTTCACGGCCCGTGCTGCGCACGGTGATGTCGGGTGTGAGCCTTGTCGCACGGGTGCTGCCGGTGCCCACGCCCATGGCATCGGCCTGGCTCGGCCTGGCGGCCGTGCCGCTGCTGGGCTCGCTCGTCACCGAGCCGGCGGCCATGACCATTGCGGCGTTGATGCTCGCACCGCAGATCTTCCGGCCGCAAGTGCCTGAGCCGGTGAAGTACCTGGCGCTGGGCGTGCTGTTCGTCAACATATCGATCGGCGGCACCCTCACGTCGTACGCCGCGCCGCCGGTGCTGATGGTCGCTTCGACATGGCAGTGGGACAGCGCGTTCATGCTCGCCACCTTCGGGTGGAAGGCCGCCGTTGCCGTGCTCGTCAACGCAACCGTGGCCACCTTCGTGCTGCGCAAGCACCTGAATGCTGCGCCGTCGGCGGCCGATGCCGAAACGCCCGTGCCGCCCGCTGTGGCCCTGGTGCATCTGGTGCTGCTCGCCGGCATTGTGCTGTTCGCCCATCATCCGGTGGCGTTTCTCGGGCTCTTCCTGATGTTCCTCGGGTACACGCAAGCGTACGAACGCCACCAGAGCCCGTTGATCATCAAGGAGGCGCTGCTCGTCGGTTTCTTTTTGGCCGGGCTGGTGGTGCTGGGCGGCATGCAGCAGTGGTGGCTGGAGCCGGTGGTTTCGAGCCTGCAGCCGCTGGCGCTGTTCTTCGGTGCGCTGGGACTCACGGCCATCACCGACAACGCGGCGCTCACCTACCTGGGCTCGCTGATTGCGAACATCTCGGACGAATCCAAGTACATGCTGGTCGCCGGTGCGGTGGCCGGCGGCGGCTTGACGGTGATTGCCAACGCGCCCAACCCGGCGGGCGTGGCGTTGCTCAAGCGTGGCTTCTCGGACGAAACTATCGGCGCCGGTGGCTTGCTGCTGGGTGCGCTCGGGCCGACGGTGGTAGCCGCTGCGGCGTTCATGCTGCTTTAGCGCAACGGCCGCCCGGCGCGTGAAGATCGGCAGCGGTGTGATCGCGCCGCGCACGCAGATGAAGGAGACAAGAGCATGTTCATGCGTTGTCGCACGGGCCTGGCCGCAGGCGCGGCGTTCATGGCCTTGGCAACTGCGGGCTGCGCCCACCAGGGCGGCGCCGCTTTCACGCACGCTCGCCCGGAGCCGCCGCCAACCGATTGCCGCGCCTGGGTGGGAGTCGACCGCAATCACGAGCTGCCCGGCTACCTGCTGCCGCAGCCCGGCGGCCATACTGTTTGCGTGCCGCTCGGCGTCAACGCGCATCAGCCTCCCGCGGGGTATGCAGGCGACTACTACGTCGACGAGTTCACCGACGCACGCCTGAAGGAGCGCTGGCGTGCTTGCAAGGCTGATGCCGCCTGCTTTGCGCGCATTGACGCACAGGTGCAGCGTTGGCTGCCACCGAACAAGGCGCGTTCGACCCGCTCGACCGGCACCGTCGATCCCTCGGGAAAGATCGATCCCGATGGCGCGGTGGACCTGCGGCAGATCCGCCGCCCGGCCTTCTTTGCGAAGGCGCCTTATGCGGAGGCCATTGCGCGGGCCGATGCCAGCACCTACATCGTCGAGTTCACCGTGCCGCGCGACACCTTCGAGCGCATCGACCTGAAGATGACCGACCCCGTCAAGCTGCGCGGCTGGTACATCGAAGGCCGCGGCGTCGATGACGGCAAGGGCGGCATCACGCGCGCGCTGGTGGTCATGGCGCCGGGCGGCGGCGGGCAGCTCACGGCGATTCAGCATCCCGACGAGAAGCCCTACCGCATCGATCCGGCCACGGGCAGGGCAGTGGACATCCGCTTTCCGAATGCCACCACCGAAACGATGGGGCAGCGCTGGTGGCGCGAGAACCTCGATGCGCTGAACCGCGCGGGCTTCGACGTGCTGGCTTACGACCGGCGCGGCGAGGGCATCTCGGGCGGGTTCAGCGACACGAACACGCTGGAGCAGGGCGAAGACGTCTTTCGCGTGCTGGCGCAGTTCGACACCGGCAATGGCCTGCGGCTTCTCACGCCGGACGGGCGCACGCTTGCGGGTGATGAGGCAGCAGGCAAGCTGCTGGGCGGCATGAGGTCGACCCGCATCCCCATTCTGCTGGGCGGTTATTCGCGCGGCTCCATGTCGACGGCCTGGGCGATGGCCAAGAACTTTTCAGGCGCATGCAGCTACGACCTGCCGGTGCCCGAATGCGCCCCGCCCAAGGGGCTCGCAAACATCAAGGGTGCGATTCTGCTGGCGTCTTTTGCGAGCGGCGCGGGGTATCTGCCGTCTTCGCCCGACCTGGCCGACCGCAACCTCTTTCTCGGCGCCATGGCGGCCGAGCATCACATCCTGTTCTATCCCAACTCGGCGCCGCTCGCGGGCATGCACAAGTGGCCGGCGGCCTTCTTCGGCAAGGGCTTGTGGGACCGTGCGGAAACGCTGGAGGGCACTGTTGCCGCGTATAACCGCATTCGCGGTGCGCGCGAAATCGTGGTGGCCCGCGCACCTCATTCGATCGAGACCTGGCCGGAGAGCGACAGGCAGTATCTGCGCGAGCGGATGGTCGCCTTTGCCAAGGTGGCGATTGCCGGCGGCACCGTGGTGCCGGGCGCCAAGCCGTGGTCGAACCTGAAAGAGCTGGTCGCGACCACGCCCGATTCGTGGGAGCCTTCGTCCAAGCCCAGGGGCCGCTGAGGCAACTCTCATCGCGTCTTGACTTTGTTTCCATCATGTTGGATATTCCTCCGACATCATGGAAATCGAATCATCCAGCCTGAATGAACGCATCGCGCAGCGCGTGCGAGACCTGCGCGCCGCGCGCGGCCTTTCGCTCGACGCGCTGGCTGTGCACTGCGGCGTGAGCCGCTCGATGATCTCGCTCATCGAGCGCGGCGAAAGCAGCCCGACGGCGGTGCTGCTCGAAAAATTGGCCACCGGCCTCGGTGTTCCGCTGGCCTCGTTGTTCGAGGCGCCCCAGCCCGAGGCCGGGCCGGTGTCGCGGCTGGACGACCAGCCGCAGTGGCGCGATCCGCATTCCGGCTATGTGCGCCGCAACGTGTCGCCCGCCGGCACCTCATCGCCCATCCACATCGTCGAGGTGCTGTTTCCGCCCAAGGCCCGCGTGGCCTACGAAACCGCCGCTCGGGAACCGCAGGTGCATCAGCAGGTGTGGATGCTCGAAGGAACCATCGAAGTCACGCTCGGCGACGAACGCCACCGGCTCGACGCGGGCGACTGCCTGGCGCTGGTGCTCGACCGCCCCATGAGCTACTACAACCCGACCCGCAAGATCGCGCGCTACGCCGTCGTGATCGCGACCCCGCCCTTTGCTTCAAGATGATCGTGGAGATGAGATGACAGATACGGCAACACTCGCGCCGAGCATTCGCGCTCTTACCAGCGTCAACGACGCGCACATCTGGCAGCTTGCCGATGTGCTTATCGACTGCGTGGAGGGCGGTGCATCCGTGAGCTTCATACTGCCGCTCTCGCGCGATCGCGCACTCGCCTTCTGGCAACGCGTGGGCGAAGGCGTGGCCCGCGGCGAGCGCGCGCTGCTGGTGGCCGAAGATGCGCAAGGCATCGTCGGAACCGTGCAGCTCGTGCTCGATCAACCTGAGAACCAGCCGCATCGCGCCGAGGTGTCGAAGATGCTCGTGCATCGGCGGGCCAGGCGCCAGGGCATCGGCGCGCTGCTGATGCAGGCCGCCGAGCAGCTTGCGCGCGAACACCGAAAGACCTTGCTCGTGCTCGACACCTCGAGCCCCGAGGCCGAGCGCCTTTATGCCCGCATGGGCTGGACGCGCGTCGGCGTGATTCCGGGCTATGCACTGCTGCCGGGCGGCGAGCCCTGCGACACCACTTATTTCTACCGGGCGTTGGGCTAGCGCGACTGGCTCGTTGCGCGGGGCACGAGCGGCCTGTCATCATTCGCGGCTGCATGACCCAAGAAACGACTCTCCCCACGGATCTGTTGAACCGCGCCAGGCAGGTCCTGGCGGCACCCGATGGCACCTTGCCGGGCGCCGCCGCCACGCCCGAGGCCGGTTGTGTCGTGTTCATCGCGATGGGCGACGGTGCGAGCCGCGCGCGCGTGACGGTGGGGCGCGGCGCCACCGCCGAAGAAGCCTGGCAAAGGGCCTGCGATGCGGCGCTTGCACTCATCGAGCGCATCGGCTTGCAGCCACGCCGCATGCGCGTGGAGCTTGCCGACCGGGTCGAGCCCCTGACCTGGGGTGAGCTGAAGGCCCGCCTGTCGCGCACCAAGCGCAACTACTTCAACCAGGGCGTGTCCTTCGATGCGGAATTCGAAGTGGCGCTGCTCGCACCGGAGATCAACGGCAGCGCCATCTTCTACAGCGGCACCGTGGAGCATGCGGAGCCCAACCCGGGCAACCTGCGCCTGCACGGACAGCGGCGCTTCGGAACCGACATCGGGTTTCCATCGGACGATGCTGCGCCGGTGTGGTGCTTCACCACCCGGGGCGCCTATGTGGATGCCGAGGGCGCATGGCCCCTCACGGCCAAAGGACAGGCGGCGGGCTATCGAACGCTGCCCGAGTGGAACGCCAGCCAGGTGCGCCGGCTCGTGGACAACGCGAGCGACTATCTCGCGGGGCAGGTCAAGCCGACGGGCGAGTTCCACTACGGCTGGTTCCCGTGCTTCGATCGCGCGATTCCGACCTACAACACCCTGCGCCATGCCAGCTCGACCTATGCACTGCTCGAGGCCTGGGAGCTGACCCGCAGCGATATGCAGAAGGCGGCCATCGACCGTTCGATGGCCTTCTTGAAGAACCGCCTCATCCGCCAGGTCGACCTGCCCGACGGCACCCGTGCCGCCTACCTGCTGGACGTCGGCGACGAGATCAAGCTCGGCGGCAACGCGGTGTGCCTGCTGGCCTTCGTCAAGTACACCGAACTCACCGGCGATGCGCAGTACCAGCCGCTGATGGAGCAGCTCGCGCTCGGCATCCAGGCCATGCAAGACCCGGCCAGCGGGCGTTTTGTTCACGTGCTCAACTACCCCGGGCTCGACGTGAAGGATGCGTTCCGAATCATCTACTACGACGGGGAGGCCGCCTTCGGCCTGATGCGGCTCTATGGACTCACGCGCGATCCGCGCTGGCTCGCCGTCGTCGAGAAAGCCTTCGAGCATTTCATTGCCGCGGAGCATTGGCGTGCGCACGACCACTGGCTGAGCTACTGCGTCAACGAGCTCACGCGCTACAGGCCCGAAACGCGCTACTACCAGTTCGGCCTGCAGAACGTGGCCGACTACCTGGACTTCGTTCTGCAGCGCATCACCACCTTTCCCACGCTGCTCGAACTGATGATGGCCGCGCGCGAAATGGTGGCGCGGCTCGATGCCGACCCCGCGCTGCGTCCGCTGCTCGAAGGGCTCGACCGCGACAAGTTCGACCGCGCGCTCGAGCATCGTGCGCGCTACCTGGCCAATGGCTATTTCTGGCCCGAGCTCGCCATGTTTTTCCGGAACCCCGACCGCGTGGCGGGTTCGTTCTTTATCAAGCACCACAGCTACCGCGTTCGCATCGACGACGTGGAGCACTATCTTTCGGGCCTTGTCGCCTACTGGAAGCACCGCCGATGAACAGCAGCATCACCTCGCGCGAGTTCGGCCGCATGCCCGACGGCCGTGCCGTGACCGAATACACCCTCGACAACGGCCGGGGCCTCAGCCTCAGCGCCATCAATCTCGGCGGCATCGTCACGGCGCTGCATGTGCCCGATCGCGAAGGGCAGAGCGGCAACATCGTGCTCGGCCTGCCCACGCTCGAGGACTACCTGAAGCCGCATCCGCACTTCGGCACCATCGTCGGCCGCTATGCCAACCGCATCGCGCGCGGTCGCTTCACGCTCGACGGCGTTGCGCATCAAGTCGCGGTGAACAACGGCGCCAACTCGCTGCATGGCGGGCACAAGGGCTTCGGCACGCGCTTCTGGCAAATTGAAGAAGTGCCTGCCGATGCCGCATTGGATGAAGTGGCCATCGAACTGCGCTACACCAGTGCGGATGGAGAAGAGGGCTTTCCGGGCGAGGTGCAGGTGAACGTGCGCTACGTGCTCGGCACCACCGACAACACATGGCGCATCGACTACCGCGCCTTGGCCGACCGGGCCACGGTGTTGAACCTGAGCCACCACGACTACTTCAACCTGGCGGGCGGCGGCGCCGTGCGGGACCACCGGCTGACCATTCCGGCGAGCCGCTTCTGCCCTGTGGATGCGGGCCTGATTCCGCTCGGCCTTGCGCCGGTCGACGGAACGCCCTTCGACTTTCGCATGCCCACACAGATCGGTGCGCGCATGGGCGAGCCGCACGAGCAGTTGCGCGTGGCGGGCGGCTACGACCACAACTGGGTGCTCGACCGCGAGCCGGCCGGCTCGGCGCTGGCGGCACGCCTCGAGCACGAGCCTTCAGGCCGTGTGATGGAGGTGCTGACGACCGAGCCGGCAGTGCAGTTCTATTCGGGCAACTTCCTCGACGGCAGCATTCGCGGCCGCGACGGGGAAAGCTTCAACCAGGGCGCGGGCCTGTGCCTGGAAACGCAGCACTACCCCGATTCGCCGAACCAGCCAAGCTTTCCTTCGACAGTGCTCCGGCCCGGAGAAACGTTCAGCAGCAGCACGCTGCACCGCTTCGGCGTTGCTTGAATAGCTAGCCGTTGACCGCAGCGGCGCCGAACTCCGCGGCCGGCAGGCCGGGGCTCCCGATGCGAACCGAGAACAGCGCGCCGGCCAGCGGCTCCGCTTCGAGCTGCTCGGCCGTGAGCCCGCTGCGCGCGGTGGTGATGTAGAGCGTGCACATGTCGTCGCCGCCAAAGGCGCAGTCCGTCACGTTGCTTGCGGGCAGCGCGATGCGGCACAGTTCGGCGCCGCTCACCGGGTCATGGCAACTCACGCAGTGCCCGCCCCAGCGCGCAATCCACAACCGGCCGGCCGCGTCGGTCGTCATGCCGTCGGGCAGGCCGTCGCCCTCGGCAAAGCGCAGCCACACCCGCTTGTTGCTCACCGTGCCGGCTTCGCTGTCGAAGTCATACGCATAGACGCAGCCTTCGACGGTGGCGTTGAAATACATCGTGCGTTCGTCGAGCGACCAGGTCGGCCCGTTGGTGACCGCAAAGCCGTCGTCGTGGCGCGTGCAGCGGCTGTCGGCGTCGAAGCGATAGAGCGCACCCGTCGGCGCCACGCAATCGAAGTCCATCGTGCCGCCCCAGAAGCGGCCCTTGCTGTCGCACTTGCCGTCGTTGAAGCGGTTGCCGGGCCGGTCGGTTTCGGGCTGGTGCAGGTAGCGCGGCGGCACATCGACTGCCGGGTCGAAGAAGGCGAAGCCGCGGCGCATGGTGACGATCAGCCCCGGCGCGCCCGCGCGCTCGGCCAGTGCGGTGATCTCTTCGTCGAACTGCCAGCTGTGGCGCGCGCCGATTTGCGGGTCGTAGCGGTACAGGCGGCATCCGAGGATGTCGATCCAGTAGAGCGCCCGTTCGCGCGGCGACCACAGCGTGCCCTCGCCGAGCGTGGCCTCCGCCGGCCACAGGCATTCGGGCTGGCCGAGGATGGTTGGCGCGCCGAGGGGTGCGGGCGTGGATGTGCTGCCGTTCTGGGTCATTTGTTTTTGTGCCTTCGTTGTCTCGGGTCCTTGACGCGGCGGATCGTATCAAGGCATATTGATAATAGAAATCAAAGTTTATGGCATTAACTGATATTGATTTTGCAATGTCACAGCCAAGCCCGGAGACACACACCTTGACGGATTCCCAGAAGTTATCGATTCACCCCAGCCTGAAGGGGCGCGCCGTGTTTGTCACGGGCGGCGGCAGCGGTATTGGCGCGGCCATTGTTGCCGCCTTTGCCGCGCAGGGCGCGCGCGTGGCGTTCATCGACATTGCCGAAGGCGCCAGTGCGGCGCTGGCGCAACGGATCGCCGACGAAGGCCATGCGGCGCCGTGGTGGCGCGCCTGCGACGTGCGCGACATCGGCGCCATGCAGAAGGCCATTGCCGATGCGGCCGCCGAACTGGGCGACTTTGCCGTGCTGGTCAACAACGTGGCAAGCGATGACCGCCACACGCTGGAATCGGTCACGCCCGACTACTACGACAACCGCATGGCCATCAACGAGCGGCCCGCGCTGTTCGCCATTCAGTCGGTGGTGCCGGGCATGCGGCGGCTGGGCTTCGGCTCGGTGGTCAACCTGGGCTCGACGGGCTGGCAGACCAAGGGCTCGGGCTACCCCTGCTATGCCATTGCCAAGTCGTCGGTCAACGGCCTCACGCGCGGCCTGGCGGTGGATCTGGGCAAGGACCGCATCCGCATCAACACCGTGTCGCCGGGCTGGGTGATGACGGAGCGGCAGGTTCAGCTGTGGCTGGACGACGAGGGCGAGCAGGCGCTCAAGCGCAACCAGTGCCTGCCCGACAAGCTCATGCCCGAGGACATCGCGCGCATGGTGCTGTTCCTCGCGTCGGACGACGCGAAGATGTGCACCGCGCAGGAGTTCACGGTGGACGCGGGCTGGACCTGATCAGTCCATTTCGAGCTTGCGGCCGTAGACGCTGAAGCTCGCGGTCTTCAGCGCCTTCATCATCACCTTGGCCGCGGGCGAGAGCAGCCGGTCGGTGCGCGTGATGATGCCGAAGGCGTCCATGTGGCAGGGCATGTCCAGCGGCAGCAGCGAAACGATGCCGTGCGCCGCGTAGTAGCGCGCCACGTCGCTGGCGAGCACGGCGACCATGTCGCTTTGCTGCAGCATGCGCGTGATGAAGAGCAGGGCCGAGCTCTCGATGATGTTGCCCGGCGGTGAAAGGCCTTCCTCCTGGAACATCAGCTCGAAGCGGTGGCGCAGCACGCTGCCCGCGGGCGGCACGATCCAGCCGGCGCCCACCACGTCGCGCAGCGTGAGGCTGCTCATGCCCAGCAGCGGATGGCCGGGGCGCACCAGTGCGCACACCGGCTCCTCGGCCAGCGCCTCGTAGCGCAGTTGCGACTTGTCGTGCTCGGCGAACAGCCGTGCCACCAGGATGTCGAGCTTGCCTTGCTCGAGCCGGTCGATCAGCACCGCGCTGGTCTCGATCTCGAGCGACACGCGCAGGTCGGGCTGTTCGCGCTTCACCATGGCCACCGCGGGCGGCATCAGCGTGAGGCCCGGCGCGGTGATGGCGCCCACGCCCACCTGGCCGAAGCGGCCCGCCTTGAGCGCGGTGAGCTCGTCGTGCGCCTGGTTCAGGCTGGCCAGCGCCACGCGGGCGTGGCGGATCATGGTTTCGCCGTACCAGGTGGGGCGCATGCCGCGCGGCAGCCGGTCGAACAGCGGCACCTCCAGCACGTCTTCCAGGTCTTTCAGCAGCTTGGAGGCCGCGGGCTGGGTCATGTTGAGCACCTGCGCCGCGCGGTGGATGTTGCCTTCCTCCGCCAGCGCCACCAGCAAAAGCAGCTGCCGCGTCTTGAGGCGGGCGCGGATGAACCAGTGGTTGTAGTTGGTCATTTGTTATTGAAACTTTGGGCTGCCGGGTTTTCCAGAATCCAGCGATTGATATGCATTTTGTCGAAAAAATGATTGGATTGATATCAATTCTGTTTCTAGACTCGCGGCACTTCAAGAAAACGAGAGGCAAGAAGCGCGGTGATCCACGGCGAGCTTCATCAGAGCGTGCGGCAGTACATCAATGGCCGCTGGGAAACCAGCGCGACCACGGGTGTGAGCGCCAATCCTTCGGACACCAGCGAAGTGGTGGCCGAATACGCGCGCGCCGATCGCCGGCAGGTCGAGTTCGCGATTCGCGCGGCTGCCGACGCCTTTCCGCACTGGAGCCACAGCACCCCGCAACGCAGGGCCGACGTGCTCGACCGCATCGGCACCGAACTCTTGGCGCGCCGGGACGAACTCGGTCTGCTGCTGGCGCGCGAGGTCGGCAAGACCTTGCCCGAAGCGGTGGCCGAAGCCACGCGCGCCGGCCAGACCTTCAAGTTCTTCGCGGGCGAGGCGATGCGCGGCGGCGGCGAAAACATGGCCTCGCTGCGCGCCGGCGTGCAGGTCGACGTCACGCGTGAGCCGGTGGGCGTGGCCGGGCTCATCACGCCGTGGAACTCGCCGCTGGCGGTGCCCGCCACCAAGATTGCGCCTGCGCTGGCGCATGGCAACAGCGTGGTGTTCAAGCCGGCCGAGCTGGTACCGGCCTGCGGCTGGACGCTGGCCGAAATCATCAGCCGCGCCGCATTGCCGGCGGGCGTTTTCAACCTGGTGATGGGCAGCGGTCGCGAGGCCGGGCAGGCGCTGGTCGACAGCCCGCTGGTCGATGCGGTGAGCTTCACCGGCTCGGCGCGCAACGGCGAGCGCATTCTCCAGGCCGCTGCCGCGCGGCGCGCCAAGGTGCAGCTCGAGATGGGCGGCAAGAACGCGCTCGTGGTGCTGGCCGATGCCGACATCGATCACGCGGTCGATTGCGCGGTGCAGGGCGCCTACTTCTCCAACGGACAGCGCTGCACGGCGTCGAGCCGGCTCATCGTCGAGGCCGCCGTGCACGACGTCTTCGTTGCGCGGCTGCACCAGCGGCTCAAGACGCTGAAGATCGGCCATGCGCTGGAGCGCGGCGTGGACATCGGGCCCCTGGTCGACGAAGAGCGGCTCGCGCGCAGCCTGGCCTGGGTCGAGATTGCTAAAGAAGAGGGCGCCGAGCATGTGTGGGGCGGCGCGCCGCTCAAGCGCGCCACGGCCGGCCACTACATGAGCCCGGCGCTCTTTCTGGCCAGGCCCGAGCACCGCATTGCGCGCGAGGAAATCTTCGGCCCGGTGGCCTGCGTGCTGCGCGCCGCCGACTACGACGAGGCGCTGGCGCTGTGCAACGACACGCCCTCGGGCCTCAGCGCGGGTATTTGCACCAACTCGCTCAAGCACGCGATGCATTTCAGGCGCCATGCCGAAGTGGGCATGACGATGGTCAATCTGCCGACCGCGGGGGTGGACTTCCACGTGCCCTTCGGCGGCCGCAAGGGGTCGGGCTACGGGCCGCGCGAACAAGGGCGCCACGCCGCGGAGTTCTACACGACGGTCAAGACCGGCTTCATGCGGGCCTGACCACCACGGACGGTTTTCAACAAGCACTTAGAAAGAAGGAGACAAGCCATGAAACTCAATCGCCGCA
This sequence comes from Variovorax sp. CCNWLW225, assembly GCF_037204045.1. Taxonomy (NCBI): domain Bacteria; kingdom Pseudomonadati; phylum Pseudomonadota; class Betaproteobacteria; order Burkholderiales; family Comamonadaceae; genus Variovorax; species Variovorax sp. CCNWLW225. The sequence continues at coordinate 35,385 of NZ_JBBCBV010000015.1, forward strand.
CCCTCAATATCGCGCTCGCCGCAGCTTCGCTCGGCGGGCTTCTGCCTGCCACGGCACTGGCGCAGAAAAAAATCGTGCTGGGCTTCAGCCAGGTTGGTGCCGAGAGCGAATGGCGCACCGCCAATACCGAGTCGATCAAGTCTTCCGCCAAGGAAGCGGGCATCGAGCTCAAGTTCTCCGACGCGCAGCAGAAGCAGGAAAACCAGATCAAGGCGATCCGCTCGTTCATTGCCCAGAAGGTGGACGTCATCGCCTTCTCGCCGGTGGTCGAATCGGGCTGGGAAACGGTGCTGCGCGAAGCCAAGGCCGCGAAGATTCCGGTGGTGCTGACCGACCGCGCCGTGAACACCAAGGACGACTCGCTCTACGTCACCTTCATGGGCTCCGATTTCGTCGAGGAAGGCCGCAAGGCCGGCCGCTGGCTGGTCGAGAAAATGAAGGACCAGAAGGGCGAGGTGAACATCGTCGAGCTGCAGGGCACCGTGGGCTCGGCACCGGCCATCGACCGCAAGAAGGGTTTTGAAGAAATCATCAAGGCCGACCCGAAGTTCAAGATCGTGCGTTCGCAGACCGGCGACTTCACGCGCGCCAAGGGCAAGGAAGTGATGGAAGCCTTCCTGAAGGCCGAGGGCAAGAAGATCAACGTGCTGTACGCACACAACGACGACATGGCCATCGGCGCCATCCAGGCCATCGAGGAAGCAGGCCTGAAGCCGGCCAAGGACATCACGATCATCTCCATCGATGCCGTCAAGGGCGCCTTCGAAGCCATGATCGCCGGCAAGCTCAATGTGTCGGTCGAATGCAGCCCGCTGCTCGGCCCCCAGCTGATGAGCGCCGTGAAAGACATCAAGGCCGGCAAGGCGCTGCCCAAGCGCATCGTGACCGAAGAAGGCATCTTCCCCATGGAAGTGGCCGCGAAAGAGTTTCCCAATCGCAAGTACTGAGAGCCTATTCCCATGAAACGCAACTTCCTCAAGGCCTCGCTCGCAGGCATCGCGCTGGCCATGGCCGGCATCGCACCGCTCGCGCATGCGCAGGACAAGGGCCCGATCGCCATCTCGATGCCCACGAAGTCGTCAGCCCGCTGGATCGCCGACGGCGCCAACATGGTCAAGTACTTCAAGGAAAAGGGCTACAAGACCGACCTACAGTACGCCGACGACGACATTCCGAACCAGCTCGCGCAGATCGAGAACATGGTCACCAAGGGCTCGAAGGTGCTGGTGATTGCGGCCATCGACGGCTCCACGCTGTCCGACGTGCTGCAGAAAGCGGCCGACAAGGGCGTGAAGGTCATTGCGTACGACCGGCTCATCAAGGGCTCGAAGAACGTCGACTACTACGCCACCTTCGACAACTTCCAGGTCGGCGTACTGCAGGCGCAGTCGATCGAGGCGGCGCTCGGGCTGAAGAGCGGCAAGGGCCCGTTCAACATCGAGCTGTTCGGCGGCTCGCCGGACGACAACAACGCCTTCTTCTTCTACAACGGCGCCATGTCGGTGCTGGACCCGTACATCAAGAGCGGCAAGCTGGTGGTGCGCAGCAAGCAGATGGGCATGGAAAAGGTCGGCACGCTGCGCTGGGACGGCGCGGTGGCGCAGGCGCGCATGGACAACCTGCTGTCGGCCTATTACACCAAGGACCGTGTCGATGCGGTGCTGTCGCCGTACGACGGCTTGTCGATCGGCATTCTGTCGTCGCTCAAGGGCGTGGGCTACGGCTCGGCTTCGCAGCCGATGCCCGTCGTCTCCGGCCAGGACGCGGAGATTCCTTCGGTCAAGTCGATCCTGCGCAAGGAGCAGACCTCGACCGTGTTCAAGGACACGCGCGAACTGGCGAAGGTGACGGTGGCCATGGTCGACGCGATGCTCTCGGGCAAGACGCCTGAAGTGAACGACACCAAGACCTACAACAACGGCGTGAAGGTGGTGCCTTCTTACCTGCTCAAGCCCGTGAGCGTGGACGGGGGCAACTGGAAGCAGGTGCTGGTCGACAGCGGCTACTACAAGGAAAGCCAGGTCAAGTGAGAAGCGGCATGGAAGCAGACTCGCGCAGCATCCTCGAGATGCGCGGCATCACCAAGACGTTTCCCGGCGTGAAGGCGCTGAGCAATGTCAACCTGGCGGTGCGCGCGGGCGAGATCCATGCGGTGGTCGGCGAGAACGGCGCGGGCAAGTCGACGCTCATGAAGGTGCTGAGCGGCGTCTACCCGTGCGACTCGTACACCGGGGAGATCCACTTCGAGGGCGAGCTGCGCCGCTTCAAGAGCATTGCAGACAGCGAGAAGCTCGGCATCATCATCATTCACCAGGAGCTCGCGCTGGTGCCGCTGCTGTCCATTGCCGAGAACATCTTTCTCGGCAACGAAATTACGCGCGGCGGCGTGATCGACTGGTTTGCCGCCTACGGAAAGACGCGCGAGCTGCTTGCCAAGGTGGGCCTGAAAGAGCCGCCCACCACGCTGGTGACCGACCTGGGCGTGGGCAAGCAGCAGCTGGTCGAGATTGCCAAGGCCCTGGCCAAGGAAGTGAAGCTGCTGATTCTGGACGAGCCCACCGCCAGCCTCAACGAGAACGACAGCGAAGCCTTGCTGATGCTGCTGCTCGAGTTGAAGCGGCAGGGCATCGCGTCGATTCTCATCTCGCACAAGCTCAACGAGATTGCCAAGGTGGCCGACTCGATCACCGTGCTGCGCGACGGCGCCACGGTGGAAACAATGGATTGCCGCAACCAGCCGATCAGCGAGGACCGCATCATTCGCGGCATGGTCGGCCGCGACATGGCGCACCGCTATCCGCAGCGCCATCCGAAGATCGGCAACACCGTGTTCGAAGTGCGCGACTGGCGCGTGCACCACGCGCTGCATGCCGACCGCGAGCAGATCAAAGGTGTGAACCTGCATGTGCGCCAAGGCGAGATCGTCGGCATTGCGGGCCTCATGGGCGCGGGGCGCACAGAGCTCGCAATGAGCGTGTTCGGCAAGTCCTACGGCCAACGCATCAGCGGCACGGTGCTGATGCACGGCCAGCCGGTCGATGTGGGCACGGTGCGCAAGGCCATCGACCAGGGCATTGCCTATGTCACCGAAGACCGCAAGGGCCTGGGGCTGGTGCTGGAAGAAAACATCCAGAAGAACGTGAGCCTGGCCAACCTGGAAGCGGTGTCGAGTTCGATGGTGATCGACGACGCGCGCGAATTCAAGGTGGCCAGCGACTACCGCAAGGCCCTCAACATCCGCTCTTCGGGTGTGGAGCAGCTGGTGGTCAACCTGTCGGGCGGCAACCAGCAGAAGGTGGTGCTCAGCAAGTGGCTCTTTACCAAACCCGAACTTTTGATCCTCGACGAGCCCACGCGCGGCATCGACGTGGGCGCCAAATATGAGATCTACACCATCATCGACCAGCTCGCGAGCGAGGGCAAAGGCATTCTCATGATTTCTTCCGAACTGCCGGAGCTGCTAGGCATGTGCGACCGCATCTATGTGATGAACGAGGGCCGCTTCGTGGCCGAATTTACGGCGGCAGAGGCTTCGCAGGAACGCATCATGCACGCCATCGTGAGCGCCGGGAGTTCCGTCCATGTCGCAGCCTGAAGCCAACGCGGTGAACGCCGCCATCCCCGCGGCAGAGGCTGCCCCGAAGCTGCACGCCGGCTTCCTGAAGAACAACCTGCGCGAATACGGCATGCTGATCTCGCTGGTCGCGATCATGGTGCTGTTCCAGGTGCTGACCGACGGCACGCTGCTGCGGCCGCTGAACCTGACCAACCTGCTGCTGCAGAACAGCTACGTCGTGATCATGGCGCTGGGCATGCTGCTGGTGATCGTGGCGGGGCACATCGACTTGTCGGTGGGCTCGGTCTGCGGCTTCATCGGCGCGCTGGCGGCGGTGCTGATGGTCGAGTACGAATGGCACTTCGTCCCCACGGCCCTCATCAGCATTGCGGCGGGCGCGGTCATTGGCGCGGCGCAGGGCTGGTTCGTCGCATTCCGAAAGATCCCGTCGTTCATCGTCACGCTCGCGGGCATGCTGGTGTTCAAGGGGCTCACGCTGGCGTTGCTGGCGGGGCAGTCGGTCGGGCCGTTTCCGGTCGAGTTCCAGCGGCTGAGTTCGGGCTTCATTCCCGATCCGCTGGGTGGCGACACATTGCGCACCACCTCGCTGGTGGTCGGCGCGCTGACCGCCGCGGCGCTGGTGTTCTTCAAGCTGCGTGGGCGCGCCAAGCTCGCGGCGCACGGCATGGAAACGGAGCCGTACGTGTTCTTCCTTGTGAAGAACCTGTTTTTCGCGGCCATCATCCTGTTCTTCAGCTACCTGTTGTCGACCTACAAGGGCCTGCCCAATGTGCTGATCGTGATGGCGGTGCTGATCGTGGTGTACGACTTCGTCACCAACCGCACCACCATCGGCCGGCGCATCTACGCTCTGGGCGGCAACGAAAAGGCGGCGCGGCTGTCGGGCGTGAAGACGCAGCGCCTCGCGTTCCTGACCTTCGTGAACATGGGCGCGCTGGCCGCACTCGCGGGCCTGGTGTTCGCGGCGCGGCTCAACACGGCCACGCCCAAGGCCGGCCTGGGCTTCGAGCTCGACGTGATCGCGGCCTGCTTCATCGGTGGGGCCTCGGCCTCGGGCGGCGTGGGCCGCGTGATGGGCGCGGTGATCGGCGCGTTCATCATGGGCGTGATGAACAACGGCATGTCGATCCTGGGCATCGGCATCGACTACCAGCAGGTGATCAAGGGCCTGGTGCTGCTGGCCGCGGTGTTCATCGACGTCTACAACAAGAACAAGTAAGCGCATGACCGGCGGCGGCATTTCACCCGTGCTCGAACTGCGGGGCATCCACAAGCAGTTCGGGGACATTCCGGTGCTGCGCGACGTACAGCTGCGGCTCTATCCGGGCGAGATCCATGCGCTGATGGGGCAGAACGGCGCGGGCAAGTCGACGCTGATCAAGGTGCTGACAGGCGTGCTGCCTTCAAGCGCCGGGGAAATACGGCTGGACGGGCAAGCCATTCATCCCGCATCGCCGCTCGAAGCGCAGAAGCTGGGCATCAGCACGGTTTACCAGGAGGTCAACCTGTGCCCGAACCTCTCGGTGGCCGAGAACGTGTTTGCGGGCCGCTATCCGCGCTGCGGCGCGGCGCAGGGCTTTCGAATCGACTGGGCGGCCGTCAACCGGCGTGCCGCTGAACTGCTGGCGCGCATCGGGCTCGACATCGACGTGACCCGGCTGCTGTCGAGCTACTCGGTGGCGGTGCAGCAGCTGGTGGCCATTGCGCGTGCGCTGGGCGTGTCGTCGAAGGTGCTGATCCTCGACGAGCCGACTTCGAGCCTTGACGACGACGAGGTCGAAAAGCTGTTCGAGGTGCTGCGGCGCCTGCGCGGGGAAGGGTTGGCCATCGTCTTCGTGACGCACTTTCTGAACCAGATGTATGCAGTGTCAGACCGCATCACGGTGCTGCGCAACGGCAACTGGGTGGGTGAGTGGCGTGCCGCGGATCTGGGGCCGCAAGCGCTGATTGCCGCCATGCTGGGGCGGGAACTCGCGGCCCAGTCAGCCCGGCCCGCTGCGCTGCCGGCTTTCGACGAAGCGGCGCCGGCCTTGCTTCAGGCAGAAGGCCTGGGACAAACAGGGCAGCTGCAGGCAACCGATTTGCGCGTGCGCGCCGGTGAGGTGGTCGGCATTGCGGGCCTGCTGGGCGCCGGCCGCACCGAGCTCGCGCGCCTGCTGTTCGGGCTCGAGACGCCCGACCGCGGCGTGCTGAAGATCGACGGACGGACGGTCAGCTTTTCGAACCCGGCGGACGCGGTTCGCGAAGGGCTGGCGCTGTGCCCCGAAGAGCGCAAGACCGACGGCATCGTGGCGGAATTGTCGGTGCGCGAGAACATTGCGCTCGCGTTGCAGGCGCGGCTCGGCACGCGGCGCTTTCTGCCGCACGCCGAACAGACCGCGATGGCCGAGCGCTTCGTCGCGTCGCTGGGCATCAAGACCGCGAGCGTGGAAACACCCATTGGCCTGCTTTCGGGCGGCAACCAGCAGAAGGCGATGATTGCGCGCTGGCTCGCAACCGAGCCGCGCCTGCTGATCCTCGATGAGCCGACGCGCGGCATCGACGTGGCGGCCAAGCAGGAAATCATGGAAGAGATCCTTCGGCTTGCGCGGGCGGGAATGGCGGTGGTCTTCATTTCGTCCGAAATCAGCGAAGTGGTGCGCGTGGCGCATCGCATCGTGGTGCTGCGCGATCGCAAGAAGGTGGGCGAGCTGCCGGGCGGTTCGACCGAGGACGAGGTCTACGAAATGATTGCAGCAGCATGAGCACCCTTTTGTCTTTCTCCCTCCCCTTCCGGGGGAGGGCAGGGGTGGGGGCACAGCGGCCTTCGATTGAATGCTGCTGGCTCGCGAGCGCCGTCTGCCCCCATCCCAGCCTTCCCCCGGAAGGGGAAGGAGCAAGGCAGAACACATGACGCGCCTCTCTACCTTCATGCGCCACCGCCTGGCCTGGCCCATCGTCACGCTGCTGCTCCTGCTCGCAGTCAACACAGCCTTCAACGCCAGCTTCCTGCACCTCGAGTGGCGCGACGGCCATCTCTACGGCAGCCTGATCGACATCGTGAATCGCGCGGCACCGCTGGTGCTGGTGTCGCTGGGAATGACATTGGTCATTGCCACGCGCGGCATCGACATTTCGGTAGGCGCGGTGGTGGCCATTGCGGCGGCCGTGGCGGCCTGGATGATCGGCGGCTCGGTCGCCAGCGACGTGAGCCGCTTTCCGATGTGGCTGGCCATCCTGGCCGCCCTTGGCGTGGCGCTGCTGTGCGGCCTGTGGAACGGCCTGTTGGTGGCCAAGGTCGGCATGCAGCCGATCATCGCGACGCTGATCCTCATGGTGGCGGGGCGCGGCATTGCGCAGCTGATTGCCGACGGGCAGATCATCACGATCTACTACAAGCCCTTCTTCTTCCTGGGCAGCGGCTATCTGCTGGGCCTGCCGTTCTCGCTGTTCATCGTGGCGGCGGTGTTCGTGCTGCTGTACCTGGCCATCACGCGCACGGCGCTCGGCCTGTTCATCCAGGCGGTGGGCATCAACCCGACGGCGGCGCGCGTGGCTGGTGTGCAGGCGCGGCGGCTCATCGTTGGAGCGTATGCGTTCTGTGGCGTGTGCGCGGGCATTGCGGGCCTCTTGATCAGCTCCAACGTCAAGAGCGCAGACGGCAACAACGCGGGCCAGCTGCTGGAACTCGACGCCATCCTGGCCGTGACGCTAGGCGGCACCGCGCTCACCGGCGGGCGCTTCAGCCTCATGGGTAGCGTGATCGGCGCATTGATCATCCAGACGCTGACCTATGCCATCTACTCGCTGGGTGTGCCGCCGGAGATCAATTTGGTCGTCAAGGCGGTCGTGGTGTTTGCGGTGATGCTGTTGCAGTCGCCGGAGTTCAGAGCAGAAGTGCGGTCGCTGGTGCAGCGGCCGGCGCATGAAGGGGGACGGGCATGAGCGCGGTGATCGAGGCGGCTGCACCCTCACCCCAACCCTCTCCCGCCAGTGGGAGAGGAGGAGGGAGAGGGGGCAGGGCAGGGCTCAATCCGAAGTACTTGCCGCTCACGGCGACCATCTCGCTGTTCATGCTGATGGCCACGCTCGGTTCGGTGTTCTACGACGGCTTCTTTTCGGCGCAGGTGTTCCTCAACCTGCTGATCGACAACGCCTTCCTGATCGTCGTGGCCGTGGGCATGACCTTCGTGATTCTTTCGGGCGGCATCGATCTTTCGGTGGGCTCGGTGATTGCGCTGACCACGATGGTGTCGGCCTCGCTGGTCGAGAAGCACGGCTGGAGCCCTATGGTGGTGATTCCGCTGGTACTGGCCATGGGCACGGCCTTCGGCGCGTTCATGGGCCTGCTCATCGAGCGCTTCAGGCTGCAGCCCTTCATCGTCACGCTCGCGGGCATGTTCCTGGCACGCGGCCTTTGCTACCTGATCAGCATCGATTCGATCAGCATCACCAACGAGTTCTATTCGGAGGTCTCGCAGATCCGCATTCCCATCTGGGGCGAGGCTTCGCTGTCGATCAGCGCGGTGATCGCCGTCGTGGTGCTGCTGGCCGCGGTGTTCATTGCGCACTGCACACCTTTCGGCCGCGCGGTGTACGCCATTGGCGGCAGCGAGCAGTCGGCCATGCTGATGGGCCTGCCGGTGCGCTCCACGCTCATCGGCGTCTACACGCTGTCTGGCTTCTGCTCGGCGCTGGCGGGCGTGATCTTCACCTTCTACATGCTCTCGGGCTACGGCCTGCACGCGCTGGGGCTGGAGCTCGATGCGATTGCGGCAGTGGTCATCGGCGGCACGCTGCTCACGGGCGGCGTGGGCTATGTGGCGGGCACGCTCTTCGGCGTGCTCATGCTCGGAATCATCCAAACGCTGATTTCATTCGACGGCACGTTGAGCTCATGGTGGACGCGCATCGTGGTGGGTGCGCTGCTCTTCGTGTTCTGCCTGCTGCAGCGCTTCTTCACTTCGCGTGCGCCCCGGCGCTGACGCGTTCGTTGTTTTTTCTCTTTTCTTTCGCTTTCAGGAAACTTCCGCATGCCGGACCAAACTCCCAAGAAGAAGCTTCGCTCGACCGAATGGTTCGGCTCGGCCGACAAGAACGGCTTCATGTACCGCAGCTGGATGAAGAACCAGGGCATACCGGACCACGAGTTCGACGGCCGGCCGATCATCGGCATCTGCAACACGTGGTCGGAGCTCACGCCGTGCAACGCGCACTTTCGCAAGATCGCCGAGCACGTGAAGCGCGGCATCTCGGAAGCGGGCGGCTTTCCGGTCGAGTTTCCGGTGTTCTCGAACGGTGAGTCGAACCTGCGGCCCACCGCCATGCTCACGCGCAACCTTGCGAGCATGGACGTGGAAGAAGCCATTCGCGGCAACCCGGTCGATGCGGTGGTGCTGCTCACGGGCTGCGACAAGACCACGCCCGCACTGCTGATGGGTGCGGCAAGCTGCGACATTCCCGCCATCGTCGTCACGGGCGGGCCGATGCTCAATGGCAAGCTCGAAGGCAAGAACATCGGCTCGGGCACGGCCGTGTGGCAGTTGCACGAGTCGCTGAAGGCCGGTGAGATCAACCTGCACCAGTTCCTTTCGGCCGAAGGCGGCATGTCGCGCTCGGCGGGCACCTGCAACACCATGGGCACGGCCTCGACCATGGCCTGCATGGCCGAAGCTCTGGGCACTTCGCTGCCGCACAACGCGGCCATTCCGGCGGTCGATGCGCGGCGCTATGTGCTTGCGCAGATGTCGGGCATGCGCGCGGTCGAGATGGCGAAAGAAGGGCTCACGCTCTCGAAGATTCTCACGCGCGAGGCTTTCGAGAATGCGATTCGCGTCAATGCGGCCATCGGCGGTTCGACCAACGCGGTGATTCACCTGAAGGCCATTGCGGGGCGCATCGGCGTCGACCTCGAGCTGGAGGACTGGACGCGCATCGGCAGCAACACGCCGACCATCGTCGACCTGATGCCCTCGGGCCGCTTCCTGATGGAAGAGTTCTATTACGCCGGCGGCCTGCCTGCGGTGCTGCGGCGCCTTGGCGAAGCCGGCCTGCTGCCGCACCCCGGCGCGCTCACCGTCAACGGCCAGTCGATCTGGGACAACGTGCGCGAGGCGCCGAGCCTCGACGACGAGGTGATCCGGCCGCTGGACAAGCCGTTGATCGCCGACGGCGGCATTCGCATCCTGCGCGGCAATCTCTCGCCGCGCGGCGCGGTGCTCAAGCCGTCCGCAGCGTCGCCAGAGTTGCTGAAGCATCGCGGCCGGGCCGTGGTGTTCGAGAACCTCGAGCACTACAAGGAGCGCATCGTCGATGAAAGCCTGGAGATCGACGCCAGCTCCGTAATGGTGATGAAGAACTGCGGCCCCAAGGGCTACCCCGGCATGGCCGAGGTCGGCAACATGGGCCTGCCGCCCAAGCTGTTGCGCCAGGGCGTGAAGGACATGGTGCGCATTTCGGATGCGCGCATGAGCGGCACGGCCTACGGCACGGTGGTGCTGCACGTCGCGCCCGAAGCGGCCGATGGCGGGCCGCTTGCGGCGGTGCGCGACGGCGACTGGATCGAGCTCGATTGCGATGCAGGCCGGCTGCACCTGGACATCAGCGACGAAGAGCTGGCGGCGCGCCTGGCATCGCTTTCGAGCAAGGACGCACAGCCCATGAGCACGCGCGGCGGCGGCTACCAGAAGCTCTACGTCAACCACGTGCTGCAGGCCGATGAAGGCTGCGACTTCGACTTTCTGGTGGGCTGCAGAGGCTCCGCCGTTCCCCGTCACTCACACTGATCCATCATGACTCCCAGATACCGCGGCATCTTCCCGGTGGTGCCCACCACCTTCACCGAACAGGGCGCGCTCGACCTCGAAAGCCAGAAGCGCTGCGTCGATTTCATGATCGATGCCGGCTCCGACGGCCTGTGCATCCTGGCCAATTTTTCCGAACAGTTCGTGTTGTCGGACGAAGAGCGCGAGGTGCTTACGCGCACGATGCTGGAGCACGTGAATGGCCGCGTGCCGGTGATCGTGACCACCACGCACTACAGCACCAAGGTGTGCGCCGAGCGCAGCCGGCGCGCGCAGGACATGGGCGCGGCCATGCTGATGGTGATGCCTCCCTATCACGGCGCCACGTTCCGCGTGCCCGAGCCGCAGATCTTCGAGTTCTACGCCGGCCTGTCGGATGCGGTGAGTATTCCGATCATGATCCAGGACGCACCGGCGAGCGGCACGGTGCTGTCGGCGCCGTTCCTCGCGCGCATGGCCAAGGAGATCGAGCAGGTCGCGTACTTCAAGATCGAGACGCCCGGCGCGGCCTCGAAGCTGCGCGAGCTGATCCGCCTTGGCGGCGACGCCATCGAAGGCCCGTGGGATGGCGAGGAGGCCATCACGCTGATGCCCGACCTGGATGCCGGCGCCACGGGCTCAATGACCGGCGGGGGCTACCCGGACGGCATTCGCCCGATCATCGAGGCGCACCGCGCCGGCGACCGCGACAAGGCCTTTGCGCTTTACCAGCAGTGGCTGCCGCTCATCAACTACGAGAACCGGCAAGCCGGCCTCCTGGCCTGCAAGTCGCTCATGAAGGAAGGCGGCGTGATTGCCTGCGAGGCACCGCGGCATCCTTTGCCGGCAATGCACCCGGACACGCGCGCAGGGCTGATCGAAACCGCGAAACGGCTCGATCCGCTGGTGCTGCGCTGGGCGCGCTGAAGAGAAAAGACGTGAAAGAGAAGGGCGCTCAGCTGCTCTTCTCGAGTTCGCTGACCTGCAGCGAGAGGTCGAACAGCTTCGACTTGCTCGCGTAGTAGCGGTCGAGCCGCCATTCCTTCAGGATATCCATGGCGAGCTCGAAGCTCTTGTAGTCAAGGCTGTAGAGCGTGACCAGCTCGAAACTGCGTTCGGATTCGAGCGCCAACACGAGTTGGGCCAGGATCTTGGCCGATTCGTTGGCCGGGTCCGTTTCTATGAATCGGCGAGCGACCTTGATGGCATTCATGGGAAAGGTTTCCTCGGTAGGCAGAGACCGAGAACTATAGCTAGCAGCCCGCCGTGCTTTATGACAGTCGTGTGACAAGCGGGGTCATCGCAGCGTGCGCGGGCCTGGTGTATGCAGCCCGTCGCCGCATCGAAAGGCGGCGACGGGTGCCGCAGCTGCCGACCTCAGCGCTGCATCAGCGTGCGGGCAGCGGCGCCGGCTGCATGGGCGCGATCGGCGTCATGGGAGCCATCGGGGCAATCGCCGGAGCCGGTACGCGTGAAGGCGCGGGCACTGGAGCCGGCATCACGGCAGGAGCCGGCATCACGGCGGGGGCGGGCATTACCACGGTGGTGACCGATTCGCGGATCACGCCGCCGCCCATCACGCTGCCATCGACGGCACCGCGGGTGTTGCCGCTGCCGCCAAGCACGCGTGCTTCGCAGTCGGCGCGATCGGCGGGCGGCTGCAGTCCGCAGCGCGCGAGCGCGTTGCGCTGGTAGTCGGGCGCGCTGGTCAGGCCGCCCCGGGCGGCTTCCTGGCGTGCGGCGCCGGCTTCGCGAATGCAGGCGGCCCGGTCTTGCTGGTTGTGCCCGCAGACCGCGATCTCCTGCTGGTAGGTGGAATCGCCGCGACGCGGCTGCGCCGAGGCCGATGTGGCCGCGGCAATACCGCCCACGGCAATCAGGGCGGCAATCATCGAACGTGCTGTGCTGTTCATGGTGTGCTCCTCTAAGTGGCGTGAAACGAAAACTGTTCGACAGGCTGCTTCAAGCCAGGTTCCACGCGTGGATGGCTGCTCAGCGCGAAGGCGCGGCAGGTTGCGGGGGCAGGGGTGTCACGGTTTCGCGGATGACGCCGCCGCCCATCACGCTGCCTTCGGTGGTGGTGCGTGCGCCGCCCTGCAGGCGGGCTTCGCAATCGGCGCGGTCGGCAACCGGCTGCTCGCGGCAACGCGCCATGGCATTGGCGTCTGCGCGGCCCGGGCCTACGTTGGTCAGGCCATTGCGCTGCGCTTCCTGCCGCGCGGCACCGGCCTCGCGAAGACATGCAGCGCGGTCCTGCTGGACGCCGTCGCACACGGCGCGCTCCTGCTGGGCGCGTTCCGCGGAACCGGGCGCCTGGGCCAGCGCCGGGGCAGTTATGAAGAAGCTGCTTGCTGCAAAAAGCGCGGCAGCAGAAAGGGTGGAACGAACTGTTGTTGTCATCGGGTGCTCCTGGTTGAGGCGCGCCCTCCGAAAGCGCGACCGGAGCAACAGTGTGGTCCGGCCGCCCCCTAAGGGGTGTGGGACTGCAGAGACAGCAGCCCCGGCCAGACTCGCCGATGCGTGTGGGACGTGTCCGGCACCCGCCCGGATCAGCCCGCTGCGATGCGCTGTGCCAGGTGTGCGAGCGCTTCTTCGACCTGGTCGACCAGGATCAGCGACAGGTCGCCGGGTTGCAGCCGCGCGAGCGCGGTGTCGATGGCAACGAACTCCCCGCGGATCTCGTCGATGTAGCGCGTGCGTGCCGCGCCTTGCAGGCCCTGGCGCAGCAGCGCCATCACCTCGCCGTCGGCACGGCCGCGCTGGGCTGCGTCCTGGTAGAGGATCACGTCGTCGAAAGCCTGGCCCAGGATGGCGGTCTGGTCGCGAATGTCGGAATCGCGCCGGTCGCCCGCGCCGCTGATCACCACCGAGCGCTTGTTGGCCGGCATGGTGTCCACGGCCGACACCAGCGCGCGCATGGCGTCGGTGTTGTGGCCGTAGTCGGCAATCACCGTGGCGCCGCGGTAATCCATGACGTTGAAGCGCCCCGGCACGCCGGCCGCGTCGTTCATGAAGCTTGCGAGGCCGCTGCGGATGGTGTCCCAGTCAAGGCCCACGGCCCACGCCGCGGCCACCGAAGCCATCACGTTGTCGACCTGGAAACCGATAGTGCCGTTGCGCGTGATCGGCACGTCGCGCAGCGCAATGCGCTCGCGCCACGAGCCCTCGGCCGCCACCAATGCGTCTTGGTCGACGTACACGGTGCGCTTGCCTTGCGCGCGGTGCGTGGCCATGACCGGATGCTGGCGGTCGGCGGTGAAGAAGATCACGTGGCCGGGGCAGCCGGCGGCCATGGCGGCCACGTTGGGGTCCGCGGCGTTGAGCACCGCATAGCCGTCGGTCGCCACGTTGCGGACGATCACGCGCTTGAGCACCGCCAGGTCTTCGACCGTGGTGATGTAGTTCAGGCCCAGGTGGTCGCCGCTGCCGATGTTGGTGACCACGGCCACCTGGCAGCGGTCGAAGCCGAGGCCTTCACGCAGCACGCCGCCGCGCGCCACTTCGAACACGGCCGCATCCACGTCGGGGTGCATGAGCACGTTGCGCGCGCTCTTGGGGCCGCTGCAGTCGCCGCTGTCGGTCTGGCGGCCGTCGACGTACACGCCGTCGGTGTTGGTCATGCCGGTGCGCAGGCCGCTCGATGCGAGCAGGTGGTTGATGAGGCGCGCCGTGGTGGTCTTGCCGTTGGTGCCTGTGACGGCCACCACGGGAATGCGGCCGTCGTCGCCGGGGGCGAAGAGCGTGTCCACGATGGCCTCGCCGACCGCGCGGCCGCGGCCGAAGGAGGGCGAGATGTGCATGCGCAGGCCGGGCGCGGCATTCACTTCGACCACGCCGCCGTGCTGCTCTTCGAGCGGACGCAGCACGTTCTCGCACACCATGTCGACGCCGCAGATGTGCAGGCCCACCATCTGCGCCGCATCGACGGCGCGCGCGGCCACTTCGGGGTGCACGGTGTCGGTGACGTCGGTGGCGGTGCCGCCGGTGGAAAGATTGGCGTTGTTGCGCAGCACCACGCGTTCTCCGCGCGCGGGCACGCTCTCGGGCGTGAGGCCCTGGGCTTCGAGCCGTCCGATGGCGATGTCGTCCAGGCGAATCTTGGTGAGCGAGGTGGCATGGCCTTCGCCGCGGCGCGGGTCGAGGTTCACTGCGTCGACCAGCTGGCGCACGGTGGAGCTGCCATCGCCGATCACGTTCGGCGGATCGCGCCGCGCGGCGGCCACGAGGCGGTCGCCCACCACCAGCAGGCGGAAGTCGAAGCCCGGCAGAAATTTCTCGACCATGACTTCGCCGTACGCTGCGGCCGATTCGTGGGCGGCCGTGAGCTGCTCGCGCGTCGTGATGTTGACCGTGACGCCCTTGCCCTGGTTGCCGTCCTGCGGCTTCACCACCACCGGCAGGCCGATTTCCATGGCCGCGGCCCAGCCGTCGTCGGCGTCGGCCACCGGCCGGCCCAGCGGCACGGGCACGCCGGCGGCATTGAGCAGCTGCTTGGTGAGTTCCTTGTCCTGCGCAATCGATTCGGCCACGCCGCTGGTGCTGTCGATTTCGGCCGCCTGGATGCGGCGCTGCTTGGAGCCCCAGCCGAACTGCACCAGGCTGCCGCTGGTGAGGCGGCGGTACGGAATGCCGCGCGCCACGGCGGCGTCGACGATGGAGCCGGTGCTCGGGCCGAGCCGCTCCGATTCGTCGAGGTCGCGCAATTCAGTGATGGCGGCGGAGGCGTCGAAGGCCGTGTCGGCCAGTGCGGCGGCAATCAGCTCTTCGGCCAGCGCGAGCGCGCGGCGCCCGACGGCTTCTTCGGTGTATTGGAAGGTGACCTGGTACACACCTTCTTCCACCGTAGGCGAGGTGTGGCCGAAGTTGACGGCGCAGCCGGCCTGCGCCTGCAGCGCCACGGCGGCGTTCTCGAGCACGTGCGCGAGCGCCAGCGGCTGGCCCAGCACCATCGGGTGCAGTTCGCCGATGGTGGGAAAGCGCGCACGCAGGCGGGCTTCGAAGCCCGGCAGCCGGCTGATGGCGTTTTCATTGCCTTCGCAGGCAACGACCGCTTCGATGGCGGTGTGGCGGCTCCAGAGATTGGGACCGCGCAAGGCGCGGATACGGGTAACTTTCATGGGGCGGCGCGCATCAGGCAAATTGGGGTTGGGACGAAAGCGGCTGCGTCTGCGAGAGCTGCAGCGAGGCCAGCGCCGCCTGCAGGTCGGCTTCGAAAGCCTCGACACCCGCACCGATGAGGTTCAGCGGAATGCCCAGCGCCCAGGCTGCGGCCACCGCGGCCAGCAGGCTCTCGAGGCTGACGCCCGCATGCGTGGCGCGCCAGACGGTCAGGCGGCCGAGGCCGGGCAGGAACGATTCGCTGCTGCCGGTGGCCAGCACCACGCGGTCTTGCCGCACCAGCACGGCCTTGCCGCCCGCGGCCTGGTGTGCGGTGAGGGCAGGCGCCTGCGGATCGGCGGCATACAGGATGACGGAGCCGTCGCACAGCGGCGCCAGGCCCGCCACGCGCGGATCGCCCGCGTTGAGCACGGCCGTGCCTTCGGCCAGAACCACATCGACCTGCGTGCGCAGCACCTTGACCATCTGGTCGCTTTCGGTGATGTCGTAGTCGGCCAGCGCCTCCACGCCTTCCAGGTCGGTGACGATGCCCACTTCGCAGCGGTCGTACGCAAGGCCGTCGCGCAGGATCGTTTCGGCGCCGTTCTCGATGACGACGGCTTCCACCGCGCGGTTCACGAGCAGGCGGTGGCCGGCGTCCCAGTTGGCGCTGTCGCGCGCATCGACGCGGCGGCGCTCGAGAAAGAGGCCGTCACGGCAGGCAAGGCCGGTGTGGCGCCCGCCCAGGTTGATGACCCAGGCGACCAGCCGCGCAAGCACGGCGGTGCCTTGGGAGCCTGCAACGCCCACCACCGGAATACGGCCCGGTGCGTCGTTGGGGAACAGGTGGTCGCAAATCGCGCGGCCGACCGGGCGCGGCGAACCGACGGCCGGCTTCAGGTGCATCAAGAGGCCGGGGCCGGCATTCACTTCGACGATGGCGCCGCGCTGCGGGCCGAGCGGCTTGCCGATGTCCTGCGCCACGAGGTCGATGCC
This sequence comes from Variovorax sp. CCNWLW225, assembly GCF_037204045.1. Classification (NCBI taxonomy): domain Bacteria; kingdom Pseudomonadati; phylum Pseudomonadota; class Betaproteobacteria; order Burkholderiales; family Comamonadaceae; genus Variovorax; species Variovorax sp. CCNWLW225. The sequence continues at coordinate 51,816 of NZ_JBBCBV010000015.1, forward strand.
CGCAATGTCGAGGCCCACCACGCGCGCGGCCAGCACGGCCGCATGCGCCACTTCAGGATGGACCTGGTCGGTGCAGTCGTTGGCCATGTTGCCGTTGCGCTGGATGGTGACCACGCGGCCCGCGGCCGGCACGGAAGCACCGTCGAGCTCCTGGCGCTTGAGCTCGAGTTGCAGCTTGGCATCGGTGGCCAGCACGATCAGGTCGAGCGGGTACTCTTCTTCAGCGCCGCGGCGCGGGTCGCTGTTGAGCTGCTTTTCGATGAGTTCGGCCACGGTGCTCTTGCCGTCGCCCGTCACGGTAATGATCTCGCCGCGCGCGGCCGCCACCACTTCGCCGCCCACCACCAGCAGGCGGTGTTCGTGGCCGCGAATGAAGCGCTCGACCATCACATCGCTGCCTTCGGGCTCGGCCACCGCGAAAGCGGCCATGACTTCTTCGCGCGTGGTGAGTTCGAGCGACACGCCGCGGCCGTGGTTCGCGTCCGATGGCTTCACGACCACCGGCAGACCGATGTCTTCGGCGGCTTCCCAGGCTTCTTCGGCGCTGGCCACCACCTGGCCTTCGGGCACCGGCACGCCGCAGCTGGCGAGCAGCGACTTGGTCAGCTCCTTGTCGCTGGCAATCGATTCGCCGATGGCACTGGTGTAGTCGGTCTCGGCGGTCCAGATGCGCTGCTGGTTGGCGCCGTAGCCCAGCTGCACCAGGTTGCCGCTGTTCAGCCGCATGTGCGGAATGCCGCGGTCCGTGGCTGCGGACACGATGGCCGCGGTGCTCGGGCCCAGGTAGCAGTCTTCGACCTTGGCCTTGACCGCATCGACCGCCTTTTGCACGTCGGCGGCGGTGAACGGGTCGTTGTTGATGGCGGCCATCAGCAGGCGGTGGCCTTTGGCCAGCGCCACCCGGGCCACCTGCTCGTCGCGCGCGCGGAACACCATGCGGTAGACGCCATGCTCCGAGGTGCTGCGGGTTTGCCCGAATCCGGTCGGCATGCCGGCCAGGTTCAGCAGTTCGATCACCACGTGTTCGAGCACGTGGCCCGACCAGGTACCTTCGGTCAGCCGCTGGATGAAGCCGCCGCGCTCGCCCACGCCGCAGTGGTGCTCGATGAGCGCCGGCAGCAGGGTCGTCAGGCGGTCGGTAAACCCCTCGATCTTGTTGGAGGGGTAGTCTTCCAGCTGGCCCAGGTCGAGCCACACTTCGAGCACCGGACGGTAGGTCCAGAGGTTGGGGCCGCGCAAATAGTTGATGCGCAGCAGGCGGATGTCGTCGAAACGGGTCATGCAAACGTTCGATGTGCTTTGGCCGAGCACCACGGCGCCTTCAAGCGCGCCCATGGCAATCGGTCAGAATCGGCGCCCGACAAAGGACGCCATGACGCGGTCCCTGAGGCCCGCGACGGGCAAGAGTCAAAGAAACACAATGCAACATCACGATCCAGTCGGCACCCGGGAGGGCGAAACAGAGGCGGCATCAGACGCGCTGAAAAGCCGGCTCGCTGCCGCGGAAAACGTTCTGGTCACATTCCCGGTTGACCTCGACGAAGAACTTCTGTTTACGTTTGGCCTCGTGGCCCTGACCGACCGGCGGCTGATGGCGCTGCAACCGGGCGGGCAATGGTGTGAGTGGTCACTAGCCGATGAGTCACTGGAACTGTATCTCAACGACCATTCAGGCGTTGGAACCCTCGATCTGATCGGGGCCAAGGGCCGGCTGGCGCGCTGGCGCTACACCTTGGCCAACCAGCCCGCGGCGCTGCGGCTGCTCAAGCTGTTCGGCCAGCGAGCGAACGGCGTTGTCGCCGAGGCGACAGCGGAGCCCGATGGCGACGACCCGGCCGCCGCCGACGCCGAGCTGCAAACGCCCCCTTCGACCTGGGTGCTGCTGCGCCTGGGCCGCTTTGCCAAGCCTTATCGCAAGCAGCTGATCGCGGGTTTCTTCCTGACCCTGATTTCGACCGCCGCGACGCTGGTGCCGCCGTACCTGACCATCCCGCTGATGGACGACATCCTGATTCCGTTCCAGAACGGGCAGAAGATCGATCCCTCGCGCGTGGCGCTGTACCTGAGCGGCCTGCTCGGGGCGGCGCTGGTGGGCTGGGGCCTGGGCTGGGCGCGCACCTATCTGCTGGCGCTGGTGTCGGAGCGCATCGGCGCCGACCTGCGCACCACCACCTACGAGCACTTGCTGACGCTGCCGCTCGACTATTTCGGCGGCAAGCGCACAGGCGACCTGATGGCGCGCATCGGCTCTGAAACCGACCGCATCAATGTGTTTCTCTCATTGCACGCGCTCGACTTTGCGAACGACGTGCTGATGATCGTGATGACCGCGGTCATCCTGGTGTCCATCAACCCGCTACTGGCAGTGGTCACGCTGGTGCCGCTGCCCTTCATCGCCTGGATGATCCACGTGGTGCGCGACCGGCTGCGCACGGGCTTCGAGAAGATCGACCGCGTGTGGTCGGAGGTCACCAACGTACTGGCCGACACCATTCCCGGCATTCGCGTGGTCAAGGCCTTCGCGCAAGAGCGCCGCGAAGCCGAGCGCTTTCGCATTGCGAACGTCTACAACCTGCAGGTCAACGACAAGCTCAACCGCACCTGGTCGCTGTTCACGCCCACCGTGTCGCTGCTGACCGAAATCGGCCTGCTGGTGGTGTGGGGCTTCGGCATCTGGCAGGTGGCGCGCGGCAGCATTACCGTGGGTGTGCTCACCGCCTTCATTGCGTACATCGGCCGCTTCTACACGCGGCTCGATTCCATGAGCCGCATCGTCTCGGTCACGCAAAAGGCCGCCGCGGGCGCCAAGCGCATCTTCGACATCCTGGACCATGTGAGCAACGTGCCGGAGCCCGCCAACCCGGTGAAGATCGAACGCGTGCAGGGCCGCATCGAGATGAGCGGGCTGGGCTTTCGCTACGGTTCGCGCGCGGTGATCCGCGACCTCGACCTGACCATCGAGCCCGGCGAGATGATCGGCCTGGTGGGCCACAGCGGTTCGGGCAAGAGCACGCTGGTCAACCTGATCTGCCGCTTCTACGACGTGACCGACGGCGCCATCAAGGTCGACGGCACCGACATCCGCCGTTTTGCCGTGGCCGACTACCGCCGCCACGTCGGCCTGGTGCTGCAGGAGCCGTTCCTGTTCTTCGGCACCATTGCGCAGAACATCGCCTACGGCAAGCCCGACGCCACGCGCGAAGAAATCGTGGCCGCCGCGCGCGCCGCGCATGCGCATGACTTCATTCTTCGCCTGCCGCATGGCTACGACTCGCTCGTCGGCGAGCGCGGCCAAGGCCTTTCGGGCGGCGAGCGCCAGCGCATCAGCATTGCGCGCGCGCTGCTCATCGACCCGCGCATCCTCATCCTCGACGAGGCCACGTCGGCCGTGGACACCGAGACCGAGAAAGAAATCCAGAAGGCGCTCGACAACCTCGTGCAGGGCCGCACGACCATTGCGATCGCGCACCGCCTGTCGACGCTGCGCAAGGCCGACCGGCTGGTGGTGATGGACCGCGGCGAGGTGGTCGAGGTCGGTCCGCACGACGAATTGATGGCGAAGCAGGGCGCCTACTGGCGGCTCTACCAGGCGCAACTGCGCCAGGCGGACGACGATGCGAGCGAAGGCGCTGTGGACGAACGCGCGGGCGCCCAGCTGCCGTTGGTGAGCCATGCAGCGCATCCGGCGGGAGAGGCGTGATGAACGGCAACATTCCCGTCTTCAAGCTCGAGCGCGATTCCTTCGGCCGCCTGGTGCTGACCGATGCCGAGGGCGAGCGCCACGTGGGCGTGACGCCTGTGCGGGCCTTTCCGCTCAGCGCGCCCGGCGAGGGCGTGTCGCTGGTCGGCGGCGAGGGCCGCGAGCTGGTCTGGATCGACCGCGTCGAGGTCTTGCCGGCGGAAACGCGCGCATTGCTCGAGCAAGAGCTGGCAGTGCGCGACTTTGCGCCCACGCTGCTGAAGCTGCATGGCGTGTCGAGCTTCGGCGTGCCCAGCACCTGGACCGTGAGAACCGACCGCGGTGAAACCACCTTCGTACTCAAGGCCGAAGAAGACATTCGCCGGCTCGAAGGCGGCGCGCTGCTGATTGCCAGCGCGCACGGCGTGCAGTTCCGCATTCCCGACGTGAAGGCGCTCGACCGCCCCTCGCGCAAGCTGCTCGAGCGCTTTCTCTAGCAGGCTGCGAAAATCGGGGCTTTTGTACCCGCGATGGCCCACCGCCGTCGAAGAGAAATGCCCCTGCACACCACCGCCCTCGTCCTGTTCTCCGGTGGCCAGGACTCGACCACCTGCCTCGCGGACGCGCTCTCCAAATACCAGCGTGTTGAAACGCTCGGCTTCGACTACGGCCAGCGGCACCGCGTGGAGCTCGACGTGCGCGGCACCATCCTTTCGAAGATGCGCGAGCGCTTTCCAGACTGGGCGCCGCGCCTGGGCGAAGACCACGTGCTCACGCTCGCCGCACTGGCGCAGCTCGGCGGCTCGTCGCTGACGGAAGAGGTGGCGTTCGAAATGCAGGCCGACGGCCTGCCCAACACCTTCGTGCCCGGCCGCAACCTGCTGTTTCTTACCCTTGCCGGTGCGCTGGCCTATCGCCGCGGGCTGCAGGTGATCGTCACCGGCGTCTGCGAGACCGACTTTTCGGGCTACCCCGACTGCCGCGACGACACCATGAAGGCGATGCAGCTTGCGCTCTCGCTCGGGCTGGAGCGCCGCCTGGTCATCGAAACGCCGCTGATGTGGATCGACAAGGCCGAAACCTGGCAGATGGCGCACCGCCTGGGCGGCGCGCCGCTGGTCGACCTGATCGTGGAAGAAACCCACACCTGCTACCTTGGCGACCGCGAACATCGGCAGGCCTGGGGCTACGGCTGCGGCGAATGCCCCGCTTGCGATTTGCGCAAGAAGGGGTGGGAGCGCTACGCCTCTCGCGCCTAGGCGGCAGCGGAGGCCGAGGTCTCCAGCCGATAGCGCGCGCCGCCGGCCGGTGCGCCTTCGGGCTGGGACACCAGCGTCCAGCGCTGGTTGTGGAAGTCGCCGACCGCTGCCCGGTGCGCAATCGACACCATGGCGCCACCCGCGGCCTTCACCCTGTCGGAGAGACGCTTGTAGAGCACGCCTTCGGCCTCGGCATCGAGGGCGCTGGTGATCTCGTCGGCAAAAAGCCATGACGGCTTTTTCAGCAGCACGCGGGCAATGGAAAGGCGCTGCTGCTCGCCGCCCGAAAGCTTCTGGCTCCAGGCGTCGCTGTCGTCGAGGCGGTTGACCAGGTCGGGCAGAAGCGCATCGACCAGGGCCTGCCGCAGCTCGGCATCGCTGTAGTTCTCGGCCGGGTTGGGATAGGCCAGTGCGTCGCGCAAGGTGCCGTCGGGCACGTAAGGCCGCTGCGGCATGAACACCGCGCCATCGGGCACTTTCACATGGCCATTTGCAAACGGCCAGATGCCGGCGAACGTGCGAAAGAGAGTCGATTTGCCGCTGCCCGAGGGGCCTTGCAGCAGCACGCTGTCGCCCGGTTGCACCGCCAGCGCCGCACCCGCCAGGAGCGACGTGCCGTTGGGCAGTCCGATGGACAGGTCTTCGGTGCCCAGGCTGACCGCGCTGTCGCGTTCGAGTTGCTCGTTGGGCGTTTCCTGCGCACGCATGGCTTCGTCGAAGCTGGTGAGCCGGTCGGCGGTGGCGCGCCAGATTGCAACCCGGTCATAGTTTTCGACAAACCAGGAGAGCGAGTCCTGTACCGTGTTGAAGGCACGGGCGATCTGCATCATTTCTCCGAACTGGATTGCGCCGCTGAAGAAGCGGGGCGCCGCAAGGAAGTACGGAAACACGATGGCCAGCTGCGCGAACGAGGCGGTGAAAGTGACCAGGTTCTTCTGCTGCTTGATGAGCGCAAGATAGTTGCGCAGCACGCTCGAAAAGCGCATGTCGAGTTGGCCGCGCTCCACGCGCTCGCCATGATCAAGGGCGATGGCCTCGCTGTACTCGCGCACACGCACCAGGTGGTGCCGAAAATCTGCTTCGAGGCGCTGTTGCTGGAAGTTGAGCCCGATCAGCGGCCGGCCGATGAAGTGGGTGATGACCGTGCCCACCGTGCAGTAGATCACCGCGACCCACACCATCAGCCCCGGCACGGTGAATTCATGCCCCCCCAGGGTGAACGCAAACTGCCCTGACAGGCTCCAGAGAATGCCGACGAAGGTCACCAGCGTCACGACCGAGTTCAGGATGCCCATCGACAAAGTCACCGTGTAGTCGGTGAACATTTGCATGTCTTCCTGGATGCGCTGGTCCGGGTTGTCGGTATTGGCGGGCTGGTCGTCCGCTGTGCCGGGCTTCTGAGCGTAGCGGGCGAGTTCCAGCCGGTAGAAGGTGCGGTTGGCCATCCACCGGCTGAGATAGTTGCGCGTCATCCATGCGCGCCAGCGCACCTGGAGCAGCTGCGTCAGATAAAACTTGAGCACCGCAACGCCGATGCCAGCCATTGCGATGTAGGTGAAGCGCAGCAGCTGGGTCCAGAAGACTGGCTCGTTCTTGTTCTGCAGGGCATCGAAGAAAACCCGGCTCCAGTCGTTCAGCAGCACCGCAACATAGACGGTGCCCAGGTTCAGCGCGATCACGGCCGCGAACATTCCGCGGGCGCGCCACTTCTCCTCAGACTTGAAATAGGGTGCGGACAGGGCCAGGACGCGGCGCAAGACCTGGGCGAACGTGGCGGCACGCGCCTTGACGGATAAAGACATGCAGTTTCCTCACTAGGGCGCAGGCGCGCCCGACATCGTGAGGAACATAGTAGTCAAATGTTCCTTAAACGGGCCTGAAGCCGAGCCCGAAGCCTGGAAAAGTGCTCAATGCAGCATGACCCGCGCCGCAGTCTGCAAAAAGTGCTTGAGCGGCGGCGTCTGCAGTCCGGCCACCTTGGCCTCTTCATCCCAGAGCCGCAGCCGGATCGCATCACCCGACCAGGGGTGGTCGGCGAAGCGCCGGACGGCTTCGGTGTTCATCGGCCCGCCCTGCAGCGCCAGGCTGCGCACGGAATCGGGCGAAAGCCGCGCGAAGTAGTCGGGGCGCGTCGCGCAAAGATAGCGTTTGGCGTCCACATGCAGGCGAATCGGCTCGCGTACCTCCAGTCCGAAGGCGCCGCGCAGCACCGGCATTGCAATGTACTGGTGGCGGTCGTCGATGCCCAGCTCGGTGGGTGAGCGCGAGAGTGTCTGGTGCTCCGCGATCAGCAGGTGGCCGAGGTCATGCAGCAGCGAGGCCGTGACCAGCGCGTCGTCCGCGCCGGCCTGCTCGGCCAGCCACGCGCATTGCAGCGCATGTTCGAGCTGCGACACCGGCTCGCCCGCATAGGCAACCCCGCCCCGTTCGGCGAACAGGCGGGCGATCTCGGCGAGGTCGAGTGTCATGGCTCTGAAACAAAAGGCGGAAAGCGCAGGCGGCAGGGCGCCAGCTTCGTGCATTGCGGTGACAAGGGCATGACGAAGCCCAGCAAGCACCATGCCGGCGCGTGCCTTCTGACAAATGCCTGTCACACGCCGCTGCCAGCATCGCCGCGTTCATGGCGCTAGCCGTGCGTACTTTTTTCTTCCGCATTCCTTTCCGCTTCGTCTTCTTTTCCTTCCGAGGTATTCCCCATGCTGCGTCGTTCTATCCGCTGGGCCGCCGTGCCGGCCGCTCTGCTCTCGCTGGCCTTTGCCGCTTCGGCCCAGGGCCGCACCGAGCTGCTGGTGTACACCGCGCTCGAGGCCGACCAGGTGCAGGCCTACAAGGCCGCCTTCGAAAAGGAGAACCCGGCCGTCGAGCTGAAGTTCGTGCGCGACTCCACCGGCATCGTCACCGCCAAGCTGCTGGCCGAAAAGGCCAACCCGCAGGCCGACGTGGTGTGGGGCCTGGCCGCCACCTCGCTGATGCTGCTCGACAAGGAAGGCATGCTGCAGCCCTATGCGCCCAAGGGCCTCGACGCCATCAAGCCCACCATGCGCGACCCGGCCAATCCGCCCAAGTGGGTGGGCATGGACGTGTGGTCGTCGGCCATCTGCTTCAACACCGCCGAAGCCACGAAGAAGAGCCTGCCCAAGCCCACCAGCTGGGCCGACCTGACCAACCCGGTCTACAAGGGCCAGATCACCATGCCCAACCCTGCGGCTTCGGGCACCGGCTACCTGATGGTCTCGGGTTGGATCCAGATGATGGGCGAAGAAAAAGCGTGGAAGTACATGGACGCGCTGCACCAGAACATCGGCATCTACAGCCAGTCGGGCAGCAAGCCCTGCCGCCAGGCCGGCGCCGGCGAGTTCGCGCTCGGCATGTCGTTCGAATACCGCGCCAACAAGACCAAGCGGGACGGCGCTCCCATCGACATCGTGCTGCCCAAGGAAGGCCTGGGCTGGGACATGGAAGCCACCGGCATCCTGAAGACCAGCAAGAAGCAGGAAGCCGCCAAGGCGCTGGCCGACTGGGCCGTGACCAAGCAGGCCAACGAGCTGTACGCAAAGAACTTTGCGGTGCTCGCGCTCCCGGGCATCCAGGAAAAGCTGGAGTTCGTGCCGGGCGACGTGGAGAAGCTGCTCGCCAAGAACGACTTCAACTGGGCCGCCGCCAACCGCGACCGCATCCTGACGGAATGGTCGAAGCGCTACGAATCCAAGTCGGAAAAGAAGCCGATGTGATCGTGCTTGAGAACAGCACCAGCACCAGTCCGAGCCCCAGCAGATGACCAGCTTTCTTTCTCTTCGCGGCATCGGCAAGTCCTTTGGCGCCACGCGGGTGCTCGACGGCATCGACCTCGACATCGAGCCGGGCGAGTTCGTCTGCCTGCTCGGACCCTCGGGCTGCGGCAAGACGACGCTGCTGCGCATCGTGTGCGGCATCGAGCGCGCCGACAGCGGGCAGATCCTGCTCGGCGGGCAGGACATCGCGGGCCTGCCGCCCGCGGCGCGCGGCTTTGGCGTGGTGTTCCAGTCGTATGCGCTGTTCCCCAACCTCACGGCCGCGCAGAACATTGCCTACGGCCTGCACCCCACAGGCGCACTGGCCCGCGAGATGGCAAAGCGCTCGCGCGAAATGCTCGACCTGGTCGGCCTGGCGGCGCATGCCGACAAGTACCCGGTGCAGCTCTCGGGCGGCCAGCAGCAGCGCGTGGCATTGGCCCGCGCACTGGCACCCAACCCGCGCCTTCTGCTCTTGGACGAACCGTTGTCGGCACTCGACGCGCAGGTGCGCGCAAGCTTGCGCAGTGAAATACGCTCATTGCAGAAGCGCCTGGGCATCGTCACCATCATGGTCACGCACGACCAGGAAGAAGCCCTCTCCATGGCCGACCGCGTGGTGCTGATGCACAACGGCCGGATCGAGCAGGCCGGCACGCCCGACGAGCTCTACCGGCAACCGCGCACGCGATTCGTGGCGGGCTTTGTCGGCCGCATGAACATGCTGCCCGCCACGGTGCTGGCCGATGGCAAAGTGCGTGTGCGCGACAGCGAGTTGTTCTGTGCGCCAGGCAGCCTGAGCGTCGGTGCGCAGGCCACAGTGGGCATCCGGCCCGAGCATGTGGTGGTCAAGCGCTTCGGTTCCGAACTCGGCGCCAACAGCTTTGCGGCGCGACTGTTGGACACGGAATTCTTCGGCAACCGCACCTCGGCCCGGCTGGCTTGCGAGCCGTTGGGCATCGAGATCGAAGCCGAACTGCCGGCGGATGCACGCGGCGATGGCGGGGAGCCGCTGGTGCCCAGCAGCATGGTGCATATCCAGTTGCCTTTGAATGCGCTGTCTGTTTTGGCGCATTGAATGAGTGCTCGCTTTCTGATTGCGGCGGGTCGTTCGGGGGGCGCACCCGCCGACGGGGTACCTTTCTCCGCGAATGTCCCCCGGCCTGCGGCCTCCTCCTTTATTTCGCTGCGCAAGGCACCCCGCCAGCGGGTGCGATGCACAGAGCAGTCGTTGATCAGCTGTACACCAGCAGCGTGCCCCAGTGCACAGGGCATCGGGTGCTCCGCGCAGCGAAATAAAGGAGGAGCCGAAGGCGGGGGACATTCGCGGAGGGGAGTACCCGGTGGCCTTTGCACCCGCCCTGAACTCAACCACCGCCAATTCGCGAGCGGGGTCCTGCTGACATGAGCAGCTCTCCCGAAGCCATCGCCACCATTCCAACGGTGACGCCACGCAGCAGCGCATTCGACCGCGAACGCTGGCTGACAGGCGCCGCTGTGTGGCTCGTCGTATTGCTGCTGGTGGTGATCGTCGCGCTGCCCGTTGGCGCACTGGTCGGACAGAGCTTTTTCGACCGCACCGGCGTGTTCGTCGGCCTCGCCAATTTTGCGCGTTACCTCGAGAACCCCGCACTGGTGCAGTCGGCTTTCAACAGCCTGGGGCTTGCGGCGATCAGCGCGGTGATCTGCACGGCCGTTGCCTATGTGTACGCCTACGGCCTCACGCTCTCTTGCATGCCGGCCAAGGGTGTTCTGCGCGCCGTGGCACTCATTCCGCTGCTTGCGCCTTCGCTGTTGCCGGCCATCAGCCTGGTCTATCTGTTCGGCAACCAGGGGATCTTCAAGGGGATGCTGGGCGATGTGTCGATCTATGGCCCGCTGGGCATTGTGCTGGGGTCGGTGTTCTGGACGCTGCCGCATGCGCTGCTGATTCTCACCACCGCGATGGCCACTTCAGACGGCCGGCTCTACGAAGCGGCGCAGACGCTTGGTGCTTCCCGCTGGCGCATCTTTCGCACGGTGACGCTGCCGTCCTCCCGCTACGGTCTCATCGTGGCCTCGATGGTGGTGTTTGTGCTGGTCATCACCGACTTCGGCGTGCCGAAGGTCGTGGGCGGGCAGACCAGCGTGCTCGCCACCGACATCTACAAGCAGGTGGTCGGGCAGCAGAATTTTCAGATGGGCGCGGTGGTCGGCCTGGTGTTGTTGATTCCGGCGGTGCTGTCGTTCTTGGTCGAGCGGCACGTGCGCAGCAAACAGGCTGCAGCGCTCTCGGCGCGCGCTACGCCCTATCGGCCCGAGCCTGTCAAAACGCGCGACCGCGCGCTGCTGGTGTTCTGCACGATCACGGCCTGCGCCATCCTCGTGATGATCGGCATGGCGGTGTTCGCATCGCTTGCTACCTACTGGCCCTACAAGCTCGCGCCGTCGCTCAAGAACTACGACTTCGGCAACATGGACGGCGGCGGCTGGGGCAGCTACTTCAATTCGCTGCGGCTTGCGGTATGTGCAGCGGTGGTTGGGGCGTTCATTACCATCATCTCGGCCTACCTGGTCGAGAAGCCGCGCCACTTCGGCCTGCTGCGCGAACTGCTCAACCTGCTGGCCAACCTGCCCCTTGCCGTGCCGGGGCTGGTGCTGGGCGTGGGCTACATCTTCTTCTTCATCTCGCCCTCGAACCCGCTGCGCGCCATCTACGGCAGCATGACCATCCTCGTGGTGTGCACGGTGGCGCATTTCTTCTCGGTGGCGCACCTCACTTCGCTCACTGCGCTGCGCCAGCTCGACCGTGAATACGAGTTGGTGTCCGAGTCGATGGGTGTTCCCTTCTGGCGCACGCTCTGGCGCGTGCACCTGCCGGTGGCGCTGCCCACCGTGCTCAATGTCGGCGGCTATTTCTTCGTCAACGCGATGACGACCGTATCGGCCGTCGTGTTTCTCTACTCGCCGCAGACCACGCTGGCCGCCATTGCGGTGCTCAACATGGACGATGCCGGCGACGTGGCGCCCGCGGCCGCCATGGCCTCGCTGATCATGCTCACGGCCGCTGTCGGCCGTGGCGTGTTCGCGCTGGCAGGGCACTGGGCGCTTGCGCGCACCCAAACCTGGAGAAACCGGTAATGCCCGGACCTCGAATCGACAGCAGCAACAAGAGCAAAGACAGCTTCGACGTGATCGTCGTCGGTGCCGGCATCGTGGGCATGGCTCATGCGTATACGGCGGCGCAGCGCGGCCTCAAGGTGTGCGTGGTCGAGCGCGATGCGGCCTGCATCGGCGCATCAATACGCAACTTCGGCTTCATCACCATCACCGGCCAGGCGCCGGGCGACACCTGGCGCCGCGCGATGCACGCCCGCGAGATTTGGCAGCACATCGCGCCGCAGGCCGGCATCGACATCGTGCATCGCAACCTCTGGCTCGCGACCTATCGGCCCGAGGCGCACGACGTGCTCGAAGCCTTCATGCGAACGCCCATGGGCCAAGGCTGCGAACTGCTCGATGCGGCCGATGCGCAGGCCAAGGCGCCGGCACTGAGCCTGGCCGATGCACGCTCGGTGCTGTTCAGTCCGCACGAGCTGCGCGTGGAATCGCGCACCGCTATCGGCTTGCTTGCGAGATGGTTGGCCGAAGCGCACGGCGTGGTGTTCCGCTTCGGTGAAACCGTGCACGAGGTTGAAACGCCACGTGTGCGCACATCGCGCGGCACCTTGCGCGGCGAGCGCGTGGTGGTGTGCACCAACACCGACCTGCACGGCCTGTTTGCCGATCGCATTGCGGCGCACGAACTCACGCTGTGCCGCCTGCAGATGCTGCGCGTAAAGCCGGAGGCCGGCTTTCGCCTGCCGGGCTCGGTGATGATGGACCTGAGCCTGGTGCGCTACGAGGGCTACAGCACCTTGCCCGAAGCCGCCGCCTTGCGCGCGCGGCTGCAGGAGGAAGAGGCCGCTTCGCTCGCTCACGGCATTCACCTCATCGTGGTGCAGAGTGCCGACGGTTCCTTGGTGGTCGGCGACTCGCACCACTACGGCGATGCGCCCGAGCCGTTTGCGATGGAAGAAGTCGACCAGCTCATCCTTCGCCACCTGCGCAGCACGCTCAATCTCGAAACCGCGCATGTCACCGAGCGGTGGACCGGCGTCTATCCCTCGTCGAAGGCCGCACCCTGCGTGATCGATGCGCCTGACGACGCGACGCGCGTGGTGCTGGTCACCAGCGGCACCGGCGCGAGCACCGGCTTCGGTATTGCGCACGACGTATTCAAGACATGGTGAACACCCCTTTATGAACGCCCACAACCACTCCAAGCTTCAGGCCGTCGTCTTCGACTGGGCTGGCACCATCATCGACTTCGGTTCCTGCGCGCCCATGGGCGCTTTCGTGAAGCTGTTCGAACAGTTCGGAGTGGACATCACCATTGCCGAGGCACGCGGGCCCATGGGCATGGCGAAGTGGGACCACATCAAGGCGCTGGGCACGCTGCCGCGCATCGCGTCGCAATGGGAGGCCAGTCAGGGGCATGCCTTCGACGATGCCGATGTCGACCGCCTCTATGAAGTGTTCACGCCGATGAACGCGGCCAGCGTGCGCGACCATGCCGAGTTCATTCCCGGCGCGCTGGAGGCCGTCAACGCCGCGCGAGAACGCGGGCTCAAGATCGGTTCGACCACGGGCTACAACCGCCCGATCATGGAGGTGGTCGTGCCGATCGCCGCGGCCGGCGGCTATGCGCCCGACAACCTTGTGTGCGCCGGCGACCTTGCCGAGGGCCGCCCGTCGCCGCTCATGATGTACCGCTGCTTTGCCGACTTGGGCGTGTGGCCGCCGCACACGGTGGTCAAGGTCGACGACACCGGCGTGGGCCTGCAGGAAGGCCTCAACGCCGGTACCTGGGCCGTGGGCCTTGCGGTGAGCGGCAACGCGACCGGACTCACGCTCGCCGAATGGCAGACGCTCGATGCTGCACAGCAGCAGGAACATCGCGAGCGCGCCACCGCGCAACTGCAGGCCGCGGGCGCGCACTATGTGATCGACAGCGTGGCCGACCTGCCCAATGTGCTCGAAGACATCGAGCGCCGGCTGCATGGCGGCGAGCGGCCGGCGGCCGCCTGACGGTTCGATGATGCCGCGCGGCACGGCGCGGCGTCCGACTTGACTTGCCTTGCAGCGGGCATAGCATCCGCCGCATGAGAAGCACAGCCTTCGTTCTTCTGTTCTGCATCGGCCTGTTGACGGCCGGCTGCAACGACAAGCCCAAGCCGGGTGGGCCGATGCCCAAGGCTTCGGCGATTGTCGTGGTGCCGGCACTGTCCGCAGGCTGATTCGCCGCAACGGGCGCCAGGTGGCCGCGTGCCGCCGGGGATTGCGCGCTCGCGTCCATGCGTCTTCGCATCCGGGGGTATTCTCGGTGCGGAGAAAAAGCAATGAGAACACCAGAGACAACCATCCACCAGGCCGATTCGCGCTATGCCATGCTGCGGCTCGGCATCACCCTGCTGGTCATGACGGTCGGCAGCAGCGGCATGTACGTGGTGTCGGTGATGCTGCCTGCCGTGCAGGCCGAGTTCGGCGTTGCGCGCGCCGATGCTTCGCTGCCATACACCCTGCTGATGCTCGGCTTCGGCGTGGGTGGGGTACTGATGGGGCGGTTGGCCGATCGCTTCGGTGTGATGTGGCCCTTGCTGATCGGCGCATTGAGCCTCGGTGTCGGCTATGTGGCATGCGGCATGGCCAACAGCATCTTCGCCTTCATCGCGGCGCAGGCGGTGCTGGTCGGGCTGCTGGGCAGCGCCGCGGCTTTTGCGCCGCTGGTGGCGGACACGTCGCTGTGGTTCGTCAAGCGGCGCGGCATTGCGGTGGCGGTGTGCGCAAGCGGCAACTACGTGGCCGGCGCCATCTGGCCGCCCATTGCGCAGCATTTCATCGAGACGGTCGGTTGGCGTCAGACCTATATCGGCATGGGCATTTTCTGCGGCCTGGCGATGGCGGCGCTCGCGCTTTTCTTTCGTGCACGGCCGCCGGCATTGGCCGCCGCGCCGATCGGCGCAACATCCGGCGCGGCGCCGGTGCGCAACATGATGCGGCCCTTCGGCCTCAGCACGGGCACGGCCCAGGGCCTGCTGTGCGTGGCAGGCGTGGCCTGTTGCGTGGCCATGGCCATGCCGCAGGTCCACATCGTCGCCTATTGCGGCGACCTCGGCTACGGCGCCGCGCGGGGTGCGCAGATGCTGTCGCTGATGCTGGGCTTCGGCGTGGTGAGCCGGCTGGTGTCGGGCGCCATCTGCGACCGCATCGGCGGGCTGCGAACGCTGCTGCTGGGCGGCGTGCTGCAGTGCGTGGCGCTGCTGCTGTTCCTGCCGTTCGACGGGCTGGTGCCGCTGTATGTGATCTCGGCGCTGTTCGGCCTGTTCCAGGGCGGCCTCGTGCCGTCTTACGCCATCATCGTGCGCGAGCACTTTCCGCCCGCGGAAGCAGGCGCGCGCGTGGGCACGGTGCTGATGTTCACGCTCTTCGGCATGGCGCTGGGCGGCTGGATGTCGGGCAAGATCTTCGACCTGACGGGCAGCTACCACGCGGCGTTCCTGAACGGCATTGGGTGGAACCTGCTGAACGTCAGCATCGCGGCGCTGCTGACGTTCAGGGTTCGCAAGCTGTGGCTTCGCACCGCGGCGGCGTAGCGCGCAACGCCCGCGCCGCCGCGATGCAAGGCTCGTCAGAGATCTGACAGGCCCATCGCCGGATCGCTCACCGTGTGCTTGCCGGTTTCCACACGGCCTGCAAAGCGGCGCAGGTAGCCGGGGTCGGCATCGCAGGTGACCGCGAAGTCGTACCACTGGCCGCTGGTGGCAAGCTCCCAGTGCTGTTCGGCCGTGGCGCCGCCGTCGACGGTCGAAATCCACGGGCCGTCATTGCGGTAAGCCTTGGCGCTCACAGTGAACTTGCAGCTCTTTGTTCCGCCGTTGCGCATGTCGAGATAGACGTTGCCGTTGGCAATGTCGTAGCACACACGCACTTCAGGGATCGCGCCACTGGTGCGCAGCGCGTCCAGGTTGCCCTTGAAGTGGCGGTGAAAGCCGTTGGGGCCGAGCACCCACAGGTCGTAGAAGCCGCTGTTGTCGACGGCCGCACTCCAGGTGTCGTCGAGCGTCTTGCCGGCTTCCACCGTGTAGCGCCGCGGCAGGCGACCGAGGTTGAGCTTGTCGTACACGTGGAACACCCCGCCGGCCTTGCCCGTGTTCGAGAACAGCAATTGCACCGTGCCGGCCGCCGCGTCTGCGCGCGCGCTGGCATGCAGCTCGTATGGCAGCGCGCGCGAGGGGCGCGTGCCAGTCGATTGGCGCGGCAGCTGGGGGTCGATAGGCAGCGGCACCTGACCCAGCGCCTCCTGGCTCAGGCGCAACTGGTCGGCCTGGTCGCGGGTGCTGCGGCCCGCCAGCGTGGGCAGAGGCTCGTCGTTCGGGTTGGCAAAGTTGAAGGCGCTGGTGAGGTCGCCGCACACCGTGCGCCGGAACGCGCCGATGTGGGGCTCCTTCACGCCGAAGCGCGCTTCGATGAAGCGGATCACCGACGTGTGGTCGAAGGCCTGCGAGTTGACCCAGCCGCCGCGGCTCCATGGCGAGATCACGTACATCGGCACGCGCGGGCCGGGGCCGTAGACGCGTCCGTCGGGCGCAGGCTGCTTGGTGCTACCGGGCGGCGCCGCCTGGTTGAAGTACTCAGGAGCCAGGTCCGCAGCGGGCAGCGTGGTCTTGCCGGCAAAGGTGCCGTCGCCGACCGGAGATGGCGCCGAAGGAGAGGGCACGTGGTCGAAGTAGCCATCGTTCTCGTCGAAGTTGACGAGCAGCACGGTCTTGCTCCAGACCTCGGGCACGGCGGTGAGTGCGTCCAGCACCTCTTGCAGGAACCATGCGCCTTGCACCGGGCTCGACGGGCCCGGGTGCTCGCAGTAGATCGACGGCGCATTCATCCAGCACACCTGGGGCAGCTTGCCTTCGCGGATGTCGCGCCTGAACGCGTCGAGGTAGTCCTCGGGCCGGGTGCCCGGCAGCGTGTTGGCCACGCCCTTGTAGAGCGGGCTCTTCGCGTCGTCGGTGACGCGGTCGTAGGCGCGGTAGGGCAGTGGCTGGCCGGTGTCGGCATAGGGCGTGTTCGGCTTGCCGCCGCTGGACACCGGAAAGCCCGAGTCGAGGTTGGCCTGGCGGAACTGGCGAAACGCACCCAGCATGTTGTCGCCCCATTCGTCGGGCATGTTCTGGTAGCTGATCCAGCGCACGCCCGCTTCTTCGAGGCGCTCGGCATAGGTCTTCCATGTGTAGCCGGTGTTCACCGACTCGGGGCGCCCGTCGATCCAGTCCCACTCGTTGGTGACGAAGGCGGTGCCGCTAGCGGTTGCACCGTTGGTGCCGGTGAGGTGGAAGGCCCGGTTCGCATCGGTGCCGGTGTGCATGCTGCAGTGGTACGCATCGCAAAGCGTGAAGGCGTTGGCCAGGGCAAACTGGAACGGGATCTCCGCCTCCTTGTGGTAACCCATGGCCTTGGTGGTCTTGTAGCGCGGCCACTGGTACATGCGGCCGGCGTCCCAGGCGTTCTGGCTGTCGGCCCAGTCGTGGGGCGTTCCGCCGTCGCGTTGGGCGTTGCCCTTGCGGCTGTCCAGGTGATAGGGCAGCACCAGCTTTCCGCTGCCGTCGGTCTGCTGCCACACGTTCAGGCCCTTGGGCAGCGGAATGGTGAACCGGTCGCCAAAGCCGCGCACGCCCATGAGCGTGCCGAAGTAGTGATCGAACGAACGGTTCTCCTGCATCAGGACGACGATGTGCTCGACGTCCTGGATGGTGCCGGTCTTGTTGTTGGCGGGAATGGCCAGCGCGCGCCGGATGCTCGGCGGAAAGGCCGAGACCGCGAGCGCCGCGGCGCCCGTGGTGGCGGCGCCTGTGAGAAATCTGCGGCGTGAGTTCATTGCGCGTGCAGCCTCACAGGTCGGCCAAGCCCATGGCGGGGTCGCTCACCGAGTGCTTGCCGGTTTCGACGCGGCCTGCAAAGCGGCGCACGAGGCTCGTGTCGGCATCGCAGGTCACGGCAAAGTCGTACCACGCGCCGCTGCTTGCCAGGTCCCAGTGCAGTTCGGCCTTGGCGCCACCCGCTACCGTTGCGGTCCACGGACCGTCGGTGCGATAGGCCTTGGCGCGCACGGTGAACTTGCAGGCATTCTTGCCGCCGTTGAGCATTTCCAGGTACACGTTGCCGTTGGCAATGTCGTAGCACACGCGCACTTCAGGCGCGGCCGCGTCGCCGCTGCGAAGCGCGTTCAGGTCGCCCTTGAAGTGGCGATGAAAGCCATTCGGCCCGAGCACCCACAGGTCGTAGAAGCCGCTGTTGTCGCTCAGCGAGTTCCAGGCGTCGTCCAGCGTCTTGCCGGGCTCGACCATGTAGCGGCGCGGCAGGCGGTCGAGGTTGAGCTTGTCGTACACATGGAACACCGCGGCGGCCGTGCCGGTGTTGGCAAACAGCAGCTGGGCTTTTCCGCCGGTGGCGTCGATGCGGGCGCTCGTGTGCAGTTCGTACGGCAACGCGCGCGAAGGGCGCGTGCCTTTGGCTTGAAGCGGCAGTTGCGGCATCGCCGGAAACGGCACCTGCGAAAGTGCCTCTTGATCCGTGCGCAGCTGGTCGGCCTGCGCCTTGGTCTTGCGGCCTGCGAGCGTGGGCAGCGCTTCGTTGTTGGGCGACACGAAGTTGAAGGCGCTGGTGAGATCGCCGCACACCGCGCGGCGGAAACCGCTGATGTTGGTTTCCTTCACGCCGAAGCGGGCCTCGATGAAGCGGATCACCGAGGTGTGGTCGAAGGCCTGCGAGTTGACCCAGCCGCCACGGCTCCAGGGCGACACCACATACATCGGCACGCGCACGCCGGGGCCGTAGACGCGGCCGTCGGGTGCAGGCTGTTTGGCGGTGCCGGGCGGGCTCGGATGGTTGAAGTACTCGGGCGAGAGCGCTTCGAGTGGCAGCGTGGTTTTTCCGGCGGGCGTTCCGTCGGGGTTGATCGAGGGCGCGGCCGGCGAAGGCACGTGGTCGAAGTAGCCGTCGTTCTCGTCGAAGTTGATGAAGAGCACCGTCTTGCTCCACACCTCGGGCACCGCGGTGAGCGCGTCCAGCACTTCCTGGGTGTACCAGCCACCCTGCACCGGGCTCGAAGGACCGGGGTGCTCGGAATAGGCCGCCGGCGCGACGATCCACGACACCTGGGGCAGCTTGCCGTTCTTGATGTCCTGGCGGAACTGTTCGAGAAAGCCGCCGTCGGGCATGGTGTTGGCAATGCCCTTGTAGAGCGGATTGCCGGCGTCGTCGCTGGCCGGGTCATAGGCAGGCGAGATCGCGCTGTTGCTCACGGGCTTGCCGGAGGCTTCGTTGGCCAGCCGATACTGCTTGAAGCCGGCCAGCGAGTTGTCGGTGAAGTTGTCGGGCATGTACTGGTAGACGATCCAGCTGACCTTGGCTTCCTGCAGGCGCTCGGGGTAGGTCTTCCAGCTGTAGCCCTCGGCGGAGCTGCCGATGTCGTCCCACTCGTTGTTGACCGTGGCCACGTTCGCGCCCGTGGGGCCGTTGGTGCCGGTCCAGAGGAACATGCGATTCGAATTGGTGCCGGTGTGCATGCTGCAGTGGTACGCGTCGCAGAGCGTGAACGCGTTGGCGAGCGCGAACTGAAATGGCAGTTCCGCCTCTTGCAGGTAGCCCATCGACTGGGTGAAAGGCGCCTCGTCGGTTTTCTTGTATTTCACCCATTCATGCATGCGCCCTCCAGCCCATGCATCCTGCCCGTCGCTCCAGCTGTGCGGCGTGCCGGTCATGCGTTGCGCATTGCCCTTCGAGCCGTCGAGGTGGTAGGGCAGCACTTCCTTGCCGGTGTCGTCCAGTTGCTGCCACACGCTGCGGCCGTTGGGCAGCGGAATGGTGCAGCGGTCGCCGAACCCTCGCACGCCCATGAGCGTGCCGAAGTACTGGTCGAACGAACGGTTCTCCTGCATCAGGATGACGATGTGCTCGACGTCTTGAATGGTGCCGGTCTTGTTGTTGGCAGGAATGGCGAGCGCGCGGCGGATGCTGGGCGGAAAGGCGGCGAGTGCAAGCGCGGCGGCACCGGTGGTGGCCGTGCCCTGCAGGAATTTGCGGCGTGAGTTCATGGTCTTCTTGTGTTTGGTCATGAGGAGGTGCGGTGGCGTTGCGTGGGTGCGCTCAAGGCGCGCAGCGCATCTCGGGTTTCACGCCCGTGTCGGGTGCGGGCGGGTTCGGATTGGCGGGCACTTCGGGGTTGGTGGGCGTGGTGGGTGCGCCGGTGCCGGGCGGGAAACCGGAGAAGCCGCCGCCTCCATCGCCGCCGCCGCAGGCGGAAAGGGCGCAGGCCAGGGCCAGTGCGGAAAAGAGCCGCACGGAGGGGAATGGGAGTCGCATGGTGGGTTCCTTGGTGTTGTCGTGTACGGACGGTTCGGATGCGACAAAAAAAAGGCGCCATGAAGGCACCGCGCACCGGACAGACCGCAAGACTAGGGAAAACCCGTTACACCGCCATGAAGAAGCGATGACAACGCTCAAGCGCTGGGCGCGCCAGGGGAGCGGAGCGCCGCGAAAGCGCCCGCCCAGCGAGAGGCTCAGCCCTCGTTGCTGATGCCGCTGGAGACGTGGCCGGCGGGCACGTGGCGTGCCGCGGCGTCGACGTGGCCGGTCTGGTCGTCGAAGAAGAAGTCGGGCTCGAACTCGCGCAGGAATTCACCCTTGGGCAGGCCGCCGAGGAACATCGCCTCGTCGACGCGGATGTTCCACTTCATCAGCGTGCGGATCGCGCGTTCGTGCGCGGGCGCGCTGCGTGCGGTGACCAGTGCGGTGCGGATGCGCATCTGCGCATTGCCGGCCAGCTGCAGCCGATGCAGCGCGGACAGCAGCGGCTTGAACGGGCCTTCGGGCAGCGGCAGGTCGGCCTTGCTGAGCTCGTGCGCCTGGAAGGCGTCCAGGCCCTCGGCCTGGAACACGCGCTCGGCCTCGTCGGAGAACAGCACCGCGTCGCCGTCGAAGGCAATGCGCACTTCGTTGGGCCAGGCATCGCTGGCCTTGACCGATTCGACCAGCACCCGCGCGGCCGGAAAGCCGGCGTTGAGCGCCTCGCGCACGTCTTGCGCATTGACCGACAGGAACAGATGCGCGCGCAGCGGCCGCAGGTAGCCGAAGGGCGGGCGGCCCTGGGTGAACACGCCGCGCTGCAGCTTGATGTCGGCGGCCGCGCTGGAGCGGAAGATGCGCATGCCAGAGACGGGATCGTTGCGCGAAAGAATGACCACCTCGACACGCTGCACGCCGTCGTCGTTGAAGCGCAGCAGCTTGCGGATCAGCGAATACGCGATGCCGGGCGCGGCCGGCACGTCGATGCGGTCGAGCTGCAGCTTCATGTAGCCCTCGTTGTCGCCGGCCTCGAAGATCTTGTTTTCTTCTTCGAGGTTGAACAGCGCGCGCGACGATATCGCGACCACGAGCTTGTCTTCGAGCGTGACGGGCATGAGGTTTTTCGGGTTCCCTGGCGGGCGTTACTTGACGAACTGGTTCAGCTGGATGATAGGCAGCATCACCGCCAGCACAATGAGCATCACCACGCCGCCCATGGCCACGATCAGCAGCGGCTCTAGGATGGTGGCCAGGTGCATCGCGCGGCGCTGCACTTCGGCGCCGAGTTGGTTGGCCGCACGCTGCAGCATCAGCGGCAGCGTGCCGGTCTGTTCGCCCAGGCGGGCGAACATCGACACCAGCCCCGGAAAGCGCTTTTTCTGCGCCAGCGCCGAGGCGAGCGGCGCGCCTTCGCGCACCAGCACCAGCGCATCGAGCGCATCCGCGCGCATTGCGCGGTTGCCGAGCGTTTCGGAAGCGGCCTGCAGCGCGCGCAGGATGGGTACGCCGGCGGTCGCGAGCATGGCCAGCGTGCTTGCGAAGCGCGCCGCGTTGTAGCCGCGCGCGAGCTTGCCGACCAGCGGCAGCTTGAGCCAGGCGGCATCGAACTTCAGGCGAAACGCTTCTTGCGCCAACGCCAGGCGGGCGGCAATGGCGGCGAACACCACGCCGCCCAGCATCCACCAGCCGTAGTTGCGCACCGCCGCACTCAGCGACAGCATCACCGTGGTGAGAAAAGGCAGCGAGCGCTTGGTGCCCGCGAACACCTGCGCCACCTGCGGCACCACATAGCTCACGAGAAAGATCACGATCACGATGGCAACCAGCGTGACGATGGCCGGGTACAGCGCCGCGCCGACGAGCTTCTGCTGCAGCGCCTGCCGCTCTTCGAGGTCATCGGCGAGCCGGTCGAGCACGAGGCCGAGGTTGCCGCTCTGCTCGCCCGCTCCGATCACGGCCGTATAGATGGCCGAGAACTCGCGCGGATGGGCCGCGAGCGCACGCGCGAAGGGCGAGCCTGCATTGACTTCGGCGCGCAGCGACGCGACAAGGTTGCGCTGCGGCTCGGTCTCGGCTTCGTCGGTGAGCGCGGTCAGCGCGCGCTCGAGCGGCAGGCCGGAAGACACCAGGCCCGCGAGCTGCCGCGTCCAGACCGCGAGCCCGGTCGAGCTGAAGATTCTTGCGCCGCCGCCCAGCCACCGCCGCAGGCCGCCGCTGCCCGTGCCGTTGATGTGGCTGCTGCCGACCGGCGTGACCGACAGCGGAATGAGCGCCTGCGCGCGCAGCAGGCTGCGGGCGCTGCGGGCTGTGTCGGCCTCGAGCACGCCTTCGCGGGACTGGCCGCTGGCATCGATGGCTTCGAAGGAATAGGCAGGCATGGCAGACCGAAAAGGCTATTTTTTTATTCGCGCGTGACCCGCACCAGCTCGGCGCGCGACGTGATGCCGGCCTGCACCAGCCGTTCGCCGTCCTCGCGCATGGAGCGCAGCCCGCCGCGCGAGCCGGCTTCGAAGAGCTGGCTCTCGGCAGCCTTGCCGTGGATGAGCGCCTGCACTTCGTCGTTGGCCACCAGCAGCTCGAAGATGCCGGTGCGGCCCTGGTAGCCGGTCTGGCCGCAGACCTCGCAGCCGGCGCCGCCGCATGCCGTGCAGACCTTGCGCACCAGGCGTTGGGCGAGCACGCCCAGCAGCGACGAACTCAGCAGGAAAGGCTCCACGCCCATGTCGGTCAGGCGCGTGACGGCGCTGACCGAGTCGTTGGTGTGCAGCGTCGCAAGCACGAGGTGGCCGGTGAGCGAGGCCTGAATGGCGATTTGCGCGGTTTCGAAATCGCGGATTTCGCCGATCATGATCACGTCCGGGTCCTGCCGCAGGATGGCACGCAGGGCCTTCGCAAACGTGAGCTCGATCTTGGCGTTGATCTGCGTCTGGCCCACGCCCGGCAGCTCGTACTCGATGGGGTCTTCCACCGTCATGATGTTGCTGCGGCTCGCGTCGAGCCGGGCCAGTGCGGCGTACAGTGTGGTGGTCTTGCCCGAGCCGGTAGGCCCGGTCACCAGGATGATGCCGTGCGGCTGTGCGATGAGGCGCTCGAAGCGCTCCAGCGTGTCGCCCTGCATGCCGACCGATTCGAGCGTGAGCTTCGATTCGGTCTTGTCCAGGAGGCGCAGCACCGCGCGCTCGCCGTGGGCGCTTGGCAGCGTGGAAACGCGCACGTCGACCGCGCGGGTGCCGATGCGAAGGCTGATGCGCCCGTCCTGCGGCAACCGCTTCTCGGAGATGTCGAGGTCGGCCATGATCTTCAGGCGCGAAATCAGCGCGGCGTGCAGCGCACGGTTCGGTTGCACCACCTCGCGCAGCGTGCCGTCGATGCGAAAGCGCACGGACGAAGTGCGCTCGTAGGGCTCGATGTGGATGTCGCTCGCACCGTCGCGCGCGGCCTGCGTGAGCAGCGCGTTCAGCATGCGGATGATGGGCGCATCGCCTGCGCTTTCCAGCAGGTCATCGACCGCCGGCAGCTCCTGCATCATGCGCGAGAGGTCGGCATCGCTCTGCACCTCGCTCACCACCGCGGCGGCGCTCGATTCGCCTTGCGCATAGGCCGCGCTGATGCGCTGCGCGAGCGGGCCATCGGCCAACACTTCGAAAGCCTGCACGCCGTATTTGCGCGTGACTTCGCCGAGCGCGCTGCGCGAGGGATGGCTCGACATCCACAGCGTGTAGCGGCCGTCGTCGGCCTCTTCGAGCAGCAGCTGCTGGCTGCGTGCGAACGCGTAGGGCAGGGGGTGGCGCATGGGCAGGATCAGCGGTGCGTTTTCGTAAAGGCGGCGGGCCGGGGCTTCAGGGCAGTTCGCGCGAACTGGTCGGGTCGGCCGTGGGCGGCAAGGCACCGCGCAGTGGGCTCGGGCGCAGGCTGCGCGTGTCGGCCGGCGGACGCGGCGGCGGAATGAGCTGCGTGCCCTGGATGCGCTCGCTGCTGTTGCTGCTGCTTGTGCGGTCGGGGCGCGGCGCGGGTGCTTCGGGCAGCACGGGCGCGGAATCGACGCCGCGCAGCATGATGTTGTCGGTGTTCGGCTGCGCGCGCTGCTGCATGCCGCGGATCTCGTCGTAGCGGTCGTACGAAAACGCCTCGGTCGAGGCGCCGTCGCGCATGACTGCGGGGCGCAGGAACATCATCAGGTTGCTCTTGGTGCGCGAGCGGATCTCGTTCTTGAACAGGTTGCCGAACACGGGAATGTCGCCGGCCAGGGGCACCTTCTCGATCGTGTTGTTGTAGTCGTCCGAGAGCAGGCCGCCAAGCATGACGAGACCGCCGTCTTCCACCAGCACGCTGGACTCGATGGAGCGCTTGTTGGTGGTCGGGCCGTTCGGGTTGCTGACCGTGTTCTGGTCGACCGTCGAGGTCTCCTGGAAGATGGTCATCTTCACGGTACCGTTCTCGTTGATGGTCGGGCGCACGCGCAGCGTGAGGCCCACGTCCTTGCGCTCCACCGTGGTGAACGGGTTGATGCCCACCGAGCCCGAGGTGCTCGCGTACTGGCCGGTGACGAAGGGCACGTTCTGGCCGATGACGATCTTGGCCTCTTCGTTGTCCAGCGTCAGCAGGTTGGGCGTCGAGAGCACATTGGCGTCGCCGTCGCTGGTGAAGAAGTTCGCAATCGCGCCCAGGATGTACTGCCCGCCGATCTTGCCGGCGATGGCGAGGTTCAGCCCCGACGACGGCCGCACGTTGGCCACGTCGCGCGTGGCCAGGGCCTGCGTCAGCGCCAGGATGTTGGCGCTCGCAAGGCTCGAATTGGTGCCGATGACCGCGTTGTTGCCCAGCGCGCTCTGCCACTGCACGCCGAAGTTGGCGGCCTTCTTGGCGCTGACCTCGACGATCAGGGCCTCGATCATCACTTGGGCGCGCCGGCCGTCGAGCTTGTCGATCACCGCGCGCATCTGGCGATACTGAGGCTCGGGCGCGGTGATGATCAGCGAGTTGGTCGAGGGGTCGGCCTGGATCTGCCCGCCGGTCGAGGGCTGGTTGGCGTTGTTCAGCGGCGCATTGGCGGCCGCCGAGCCGCCCTGACCGCTGAGGCTCGTCTGCTGCATGGCCTGCGGAATGTTGGCTTGCGGCTGCGGCTGGCCGCCACCGCCCGCGGCGCCGGGCGAGCCTGGCGTGCCGGGCAGCTGGTTGGCGGCCATGGCGGCGCGCAGCGTGGCCGCAAGGCGCACGGCATCGGCGTTCTTGAGGTACACCACGTAGATGTTGCCGGCCGCGCCGTTGCTGCTTTCAGCGGGCGCGCGGTCGAGCTTTTCGACCAGCGTACGCACCAGCGCCGCGCGCGCCGGATTGGCCGCGCGCAGGATCAGCGCATTGCTGCGCGGGTCGGCCAGCAGGGTGGTGCGGAACGAAGCGTCGGCCGTGCCCGATGCGGCGGCGCCCGGTGCGCCCGAGCCGCTGCCGTCGACCAGCCGCGTGATCAGCGGCAGCATGTCGGTGGCGATGGAGTGCTTGAGCGGGATCACCTCGATGTCCGACGCGTTGGGCACGTCGAGCGCCGCGATGATGCGGCTGAGGCGGCGCATGTTGTCCGCGTAGTCGGTGATCACGAGCGAGTTGTTGCCCGGGTTCACGTTGATGGTGTTGTTCGGCGGAATGAGCGGGCGCAGCACCGGCAGCAGGCTGTTGGCGGACTCGTAGTTGAGCCTGAAGATCTGCGTGACGATCTGGTTGCCGGCCACCGCGCCGGCGCGGGGCGTGGCAGTGTTGACGGTCTGGGTCTGCAGCTTGGCGTCGGCCTCGGGCACGACCTTGTAGAGCCCTTCGGACTCGACCACTGCGAAGCCCTGCAGGCGCAGCGCGGAAGCAAACTGGTTGAACGCGGCGGCCGGCGCAATGGCACGGTCCGTCACCAGATTCATCGTGCCCTTGACGCGCGGGTCGACCACCACGTCGCGGCCGGTCACCACCGCCATGGTGCGTGCCACGGCCTCGATGTCGGCATTGGCGAAGTTGAGCGTGATGGGTTTGCCCCGGCGCGGCGCATCGGGGCTCGCGGCTTGCGCGAAGGCGGGCGGCACGGCCTGCAGGAAGGTGGCGGCGATCAGCATCTGCGCTGCGAGTGCAACGATGCCGAGGCGGCTGCCGTGCGAAGTCAATGGCTTCATCATGATCAACCCAGGGTGATGATCGAACGCGTGTTGTCACGCCGTCCGATGATGTTCAACAAATTGGAAAGTGCGTCTTCGCGGCCGGGTGCGGCACTGGCTTCGCCGTTGAAGCGAAAGGCCGTGCCGTTCCAGCTGCCGCTGCCGTTCAGCTGCAGGCTGCCTTCGCGCGTGCTCAGCAGCAGGCTCGGCCGGCTGCCGCCTTCGAGCGTGAGGCGGTAGCTGCCCATCGGCTTCAGGGTCGAGAGGCTCGACGACACATCGGTGGCGTCGAGCGTGGCCTGGCCCGCGATGCGCAGTACGGGGCCGTCCCACTGCATCGACAGGGCCTTGGTGGAAAGATCGAGCGTGCCCTCGAGCTTGAGCGTATTCCAGGGCGCGCCCAGGCCCGTCAGCAAGGTGGCGGGCCAGCGGGAACTGCCGTCGCCCCACTGCAGCTGCATGCCGTCCGCGCGAGGGCTGGCCTTGAGCTGCAGCGGCCGGGCCGCGCAGCAGGGCAGGTCGAGCACGGCGAACATGCCGCTCCAGGTCGGCCGCATGCGCCAGTTGAGAGAGCCGGGCAGCGACACCGCCTCGGCGCCGCCCGCACCGCTTGCAAGCACCACAGCCGCCGCACCGTTCCAGACCGTGCCGCGCGGGTTGACAAGCAGCAGCCGGCCCTGGCTCCAGTTGGAAAGTGCCGAGGCCAGCCACCGGGCCGGTGCGAACAGAACGAGCGCGAGCAGTGCGCCGATCACGATGCCCAACAAGGCCCAGCGCCAGCCGCGGCGCGGCGTGGGTTCGGAAAGGGAAGAGCGCGTCACCATGCGGCGGTGCTCGTGCTCAACGGGCCGCGGGCAGCGCCATCACCAGCGTGCCCTCCCAGCGCACCTTCGGGGGTTGCGGGTCTTTGCTGCCCGCCGCCGGCGGCGTCGCGGCGGCCCGGGCCAGGTGGGCTTCGCGCGGCACGGCGTGGGCGTTGCCGCGTGCCTGCGAGAGCCACTGGGCCAGTTCGTCCGGCGTGGCGCGCAGCGTGACGGTGGCGGCACCGTCGCCGCTGGTCGTGATGAGCTGGGCATTGGTGCCCAGGCTCTGGCGCACGGAAGTTTCGAGGGCGCGCAGCGCATCGTCCCGGGTCAGGCGGGGCTGGGCCTGCAGCGCCTTTGCGCGATTCTGCAAGGTGGCCATCTGCTGCAGTTGCGCGTCGAGCCGCGCGTGTTCGGCCGGCGCCGCAGCGAGCGTGCGCAACGCGGGGGCGAGCGCAATCCACCACAGCAGGGCGAGCACCACGAGCGTGAGCGCAATGGCCACCATGCGCCGTTCGCGCATCTCGAGCGCAGCCCAGCGGGTACGGAGTTGTTCGCTGAGGTTCATCGCGAAGCCTCGGCTTGCACCAGCAGCAGATCGCCTTCGGAGCGCACGCTGTAGCCGCGCGGGCCCATGGCACCGGAGAGCCGCGTGAGCTCGGAAGGCTGCAGGCCCAATCCGCGCAGGCGCAGCTGGCCAGCGCTGTAATCGACGGCGGTGGGTACGCGGCCCGGCGGGAGATTGGCGGCGAGCGCGCCGATCATCGGTTCGAAGTCGCTGCCGGCCACGTCGCCCACGGCCTGCTGCAGCGCCGCGACTTCGCGGGCCATTTGCACGGGCGCATCGACCACCAGCTTCACGGAGGGAAAGGTCTCGGTCAGCATGGTCTTGACGGCCTGGCGTTTGGCGTCGAGGGCATTGCGTTCCTTCCAGGCCCAGGCGTTGAGGCCGACCAGTTGGGTGAGCAGCAGGGCGATGACGCCCCAGCGCGCGGCGCGCCATTCGGGCGCGAAGCGAAGTGTCTGGACCACCGATGCAAATTTCTTGCCGGCGCGCGCGCGGCCCGTGACGGCGAGGTCGAACTGCGCAAGCTCCCAGGGCGAGCGCGTGGCCTGCAGCCAGCGCTGGGGCGCCTGCACGATGGGCAGGCGGCGCTCGAGCAGTTGCTCGGCAGCTTCGGCGACGGCGGGTTCGGCGGTGATGACCGCGGTGTCGAGCGGCAGGCTGCCGGACAGCGCCAGCCCGGCACCCGCGAGCGGCAGCGAGACCACGCCGTCGGCATCGCACACCGTGAGCTGCGGCGCCTCGGCTTCGCCGGTGATCTGCAAGAGCGGCGGACCGTCGGCCGGCTGGGGTGCGAATTCAGGAACGATGCGCACCACGCGCCGCCCCGCCGACTCGAGCCCCTGCACCACGCTGCGCAGCCAGATGCGGTTGCAGGCCGCCACCCACACCGGCGCGCCGGCCTTGGCATCGGGCTCGAGCGCAAAGTGCAATGCCTCGGGTTCGTCGAGCAGGTGCTCCTCGAGCAGGCCGTCGAGCACGGCGCGCAGCTTGGAAGTGCTGCCCATGCTGCCCTTGGGCAGGGTGACGCGGTGCCATGAGAGCGCGGCGGCGGGAATGCCGAGGGTGACTTCCGCGCTGGCCGGCAGCAGCGCGAGCAGCGCGCGGCCATAGTTGCGCAAAGCGATGCCGTCGTCGCCTGCCTGGGCCCAGTCGTACTCGCCCGCGGCGTCCGCCGGAGGGAGGGGGGCAATGAGCAACAGCGGTGTCATTTCGATTTCGGAAGGGCGGGTGATTGTAGGGGCGCGGTTATTGCGCGGGCGCTACTTTATTTGTAGCGTGTGACGTAGATGCGACGGGCACTGGGCGATGCTTTTGGGGTAAAAAAACTGGTGGAAGAAGCCGCACTCAGGGTTTAGCCGGAGGGGCCGTCATGCCGGCCCCGCGATTGCGCCAGATCGTCTTCACGGTGACTCCGTCGCGCTGCAGCAGCGAGCGCTCTTCGACCCAGGTGCGGTCGAGCCGCAGCCGGCCGTAGACCTCGAAGAACTGGGTGCTCACGCTGTGCTGGGCTGCGTTGAACGGCGCGCCGCCGTTCGGAAGGGCTGTGTTGGCGTCGGCAATCTGCTTGAAGAACGAGCGGGTGCGCTTCTCGACCAGCTGGCGCGCATCGCTGATGGTGAGGGAAGGCAAGCTGGCGCTGATGGCCTCGGCGCTTGCGGTGTTGATGTTCAGGGGGGTGCGAATCGGCAGGATCGTCACGTAGGGCTCGAGGGCGGCCGCGGTCGAGGGCGAAAGGCCGAGCCACACCAGCTGCGACACCTCTTGCGGCATGAGCGGCGCGGTGCCGGCATCGCCGCCGCCGGCCGGGTCGGTACTTGTTGCCAGGGCGCGCACGAGCGAGCTTGTCATCACGCTGAGCTCCGAGGCCGGCAGGCCCAGGATGTTGAACAGCTTGGTGAAGGTGGCAACGCTCGCCGGCACCGGCTTGTTGCCGTCCACCAGCGACAGCACGTTGAGCTTCGATTGCGCATCGACGACGCGGCCCGACAGGAACGCGTCCGGCAGCCCTTCGAGGTTGTCGCTCGCCACGTTTTTCTCGGCCGACAGAAAGCTGGTGAGCCGCGCCTCCGCGAGCGGCACGGCCCAAGGCTCGGCCAGGTGGTCGGGCCCGCCGGTGAGGGCGTCTTCGCGCAGGATGAGGCGCGACCAGTCGAGCGCGCCGATCAGCACCCATGCCGCCTGCACGCGCCCGCGCTCGGCGGCTTCGACTTCGGACGCACGCCATTGCTGCCAAAGCGCCGCTGCGGAGAAGGTTGCGACCAGCATTACGGTGAGCATCGCGGCGAGCAATGCGGCGCCGCGTTGGCGATGCGAGCATCGGCGGCTTGTAAAGAAGGGCGCGGTCATGATCGCGGAGCCCCCACCGTGGGCTTGACCCAGTCGCGCGTGAGCGTGCCCGCCAGCCCTTCGCCGGGAGCGAGGCTCAGCACCAGGCGAATGCCGTCGGGCATGTTCACGATGGCGCCTGTCGGGTTGGACGGGTTCGCCGGATTGGGCGCGCCGGTCGGCAACTCGCCTGCAGGCGTCCAGGTGTTTTCGCGAAAGTAGTAGAGCTGCCAGCTGTCGACCGGCATCAGCGCGACGTCTCCGGCGCCGCCTTCCTGCGCCCAAGAGGCGGCCATGTTCCAGGCCTGCTGCCATTCACCGCGCGTGGTGAAGGGCGGCGATTGCCAGCGCCGCCAGCGGGTGCCGTCGGCGCCGGAGCGCAGCGTCCATGCCACCACGTGCATGGCCGGGGCTGCCGCATCGCTGCCGCGGCGCGTGAGCCGAAGCACGCGGCCGTTCCAGTCGATGGGGCGGGTTTGCGCGAGCGCGGTCACGGCGTCGAGATCGGCGCTCCATTGCGCCAGCGTGGTCTGTAGCGTCAGCACCGCGTCGGCGCGTTGCTGGTTCTGGGTGGTGGCGCGCGACATGCCGTCGAGCCCACGCCAGCTCACGAGCGCCAGCAGCGCCATCACGGCGATGGCCACCAGCAACTCGATGAGAGTGAAGCCCTGGCGGCTTCGCTGGCCTGCGATGCGGCGCATCAGAAGCGGCCCACCACGGTCGAGATGCGCAGCACCGGCGCGTTGGTTTCATCGCGCACCTGCACGTCCACCCGTCGGAAGTTCGGGTTCAGCGTGGCGATGGTGGAGGTGGTCACGTTGAACGAGACGCCGGCCTGCACGCAGATCGAACCCGAATCGCCCACGGCCGGCATTTGCCGCGCGAGCCGCGCCTTGGCGAGTTCGTTTTCCGCGCACAGGTCGGCCAGCAGCAGGTCCGACTGGCGCTGCGCATTTCGCGTGAGCGACATGGTGGCCTGCGAGCCCGCCGCGAGCGCCAGCGCGACGATGCCGAGCGCAATCAGCACTTCGATCAGCGTGAATCCGCCGCATGCCGAACGCTGCCGGATGCTCATGGCGTGGTGACGGCGAAGGGCCGCAAGCCGTCGGTCGCGATGCGCAGCGAACGCGCGGGCGGGCCTTCGGAATACAGCACGATCTGCTGCGCGGCAATGATCGGATCGGGGCCCAGCTGCACGGCGGCGACCGGTGCACCGTTGGCCAGCGTAGCCTGGGCGCTGATGCCGCTCGCGGCCCATCCGCTGGGCAGTGCGTCGGGAGGCAATCCGTCGAAGACGAAGCTGCCGCCTTCCACGAGGCGCCAACGCACCGCCACGCCGCTTGCGCGCGACTGGGCGCGGGCCGATTCGAGCAGCGCGGCCAGCCGGTCGGCCTCGCGGTCGAGCGTGGCGGCGCTGCTGTCGCGCAACGCAAAGCTCACGCCGGCAGTGGCCATCGCGATGATCGCGATCACCACGATCAGCTCGAGCAGCGTGAAGCCGCGGGTGCGGCTACTGCCAGCTGCCGATGTCGGCATTCTTGCCCTCGCCGCCGGCTTGGCCATCGGCGCCGAGCGAGAGCACGTCGATTTCGCCCTTGATACCCGGATTCATGTATTGGTACGGATGGCCCCACGGATCGTTCGGCAGCTTCTCGACATAGGGCTTCCAGTTGGGGGCGGCCGGGCCGGCGGTCGGACGCGTGAGCAGCGCCTGCAGGCCTTGCTCGGCGGTGGGGTAGCGCTGGTTGTCCAGGCGGTAGAGCTTGAGCGCCTGCATCAGGTTGTTGATGTCGGTCTTGGCGGCGGTCACGCGGGCGTCGTCGGCGCGCTCGATCACGTTCGGCACGATCAGCGCGGCGAGCACGCCGATGATGACCAGCACCACCATCAATTCGATCAGCGTGAAGCCGCGCTGGGCGGTGCGGGCTGCGTCGCGAAGGATTTTTTTCATAGCTTGGATGACATGTTTCGGAAAGCGCGCTGCATGATAATCCGCGGCCATGACAAGTCCCTATTCCGCCGCCCGCTGGCACGCCCCCGTTGCAACCACGGGGCTCTGGGCGCTGGCGGCCGGCGCTGCGGTGTTCTGGGGACTGCGACTCGCGAGCCCGGCCGAGCCGGTAGCCGCGGCGGCAACAATGCCGCGAGCGGCGGTTTCGGCCGATGCGGAGGCGGTCGCGCGGCTGCTCGGCGCGGTTTCGGCATCGGACGCGGCACCCGCGGCGCCCGAGGCGGCCAGCCGCTTTGCGCTCTCGGGCGTGGTGGCGGACCCTTTCAACCAGGGCGCTGCGCTGATTTCCATCGACGGCAAGCCTCCACGGCCGTTTCGAGTCGGCTCGCGCGTTGGCGACAACTACGTGCTTCAGTCGGTGGGGGTGCGTGCGGCGACGCTCGGCACCAGCGCGCAGGGGCCGGCGGCATTCACGCTGCAGTTGCCGGTGCGGGCGCCGATCAGCGTCGGCAGCCCGGGCTTGCCGACGATGCCGGCTGCGCCTTCCCCGGCGGCCCGGCCCAGCGGACTTTTTCCGGCCACGGTTCCTCCGGTGATGGCGCCGCCGCCCGCCGATCCGGCTGCGCAGCAAATGCAGCAACCGCAGCAATCGCAACAGATGCCACCGCCGGCACCTGCGCAACTCGCGCAATAAGCGAGGGCTCGGTCAGGCCTGCAGGAACAGGCGATACGCCGGATTCGCGGTTTCCTCGACGTAGGGATAGCCCAGCGTTTCGAGGAAAGCGTCGAAGGCGGCCGCATCGCTGGCCGGCACCTGCAAGCCCACCAGGATGCGGCCATAGTCGGCGCCCTGGTTGCGATAGTGGAAAAGGCTGATGTTCCAGTTCGGCCGCATCAGGTTCAGGAACTTGA
The DNA here is from genome assembly GCF_037204045.1 of Variovorax sp. CCNWLW225. Lineage (NCBI taxonomy): Bacteria > Pseudomonadati > Pseudomonadota > Betaproteobacteria > Burkholderiales > Comamonadaceae > Variovorax > Variovorax sp. CCNWLW225. The sequence continues at coordinate 84,638 of NZ_JBBCBV010000015.1, forward strand.
GCAGCGCGCCCGGGCGCTCGGGGAAAACGAATCGCAGCAGCCGCTCGTCATGTGCCAGGCCCGTGCGGCCGCCCACCAGATGCCGCAGATGCTCCTTGGCGAGCTCGTCATGCGTGAGGTCGAGCGCATCGAAGCCGTGGGCGTTGAAGGTCTGTGCGATCAGGGTCGATTCGCCGCGCGTCGACGTGGTCAGGCCCACGAACACGTGCGCCTTGGCCGCGTCGCTGATGCGGTAGTTGAACTCCGTCACGTTGCGCAGCGCACCGCCGGTGGAGCCCGCCTCTTGCGATTCGCTGGCCGGCATTTCGCCGACCAGTTCGCAAAAACGGCGGAAGCTGCCGCGCTCTTCGGGAATGGTCACAGCGAACAGCGCCTCGCGCTCTTCACCGACCTCGGCGCGCTCGGCCACGAAGCGCAGCCGGTCGAAGTTCATGTTGGCGCCGCACAAGATGGCTGCGTAGGTTTCGCCATGGCGGCCGTGCCCGGCCACGTATTGCTTGATGGCGGCCACCGCGAGTGCGCCCGCCGGCTCGACGATGCTGCGGGTGTCGACGAAGACGTCCTTGATGGCCGCGCACACGGCGTCGGTGTCGACCGCGATGTATTCATCGACCAGGTTGCTGGCAATGCGAAATGTCTCTTCGCCCACAAGCTTGACGGCGGTGCCGTCTGAAAACAGTCCGACGTCGGACAGGCTCACGCGCTGGCGCGCCGCCACCGATTGCATCATTGCGTCGGAATCGTTCATCTGCACGCCGATCACCTTGATCTCCGGACGCACCGCCTTGATGTAGTTGGCCACGCCCGAGATGAGTCCACCGCCGCCGATGGCAACGAAGACTGCATCGAGCCGGCCTTGATGCTGGCGCAGGATTTCCATCGCGATGGTGCCCTGGCCCGCAATCACATCGGGGTCGTCGAACGGATGCACGAAGGTCAGGCCTTGCTGCGCCTGCAACTCGAGTGCATGCAGATAGGCATCGGAATAGCTGTCGCCATGCAGCACGACTTCGCCGCCGAAACCGCGCACCGCATCGATCTTGAGCCGGGGCGTCGTCACCGGCATGACCACCACCGCGCGTGTACCCAGCTTTCGTGCGCCCAGCGCCACGCCCTGCGCATGATTGCCGGCCGATGCGCAGATGACCCCACTCGCCAGCTGCTCGGGCGTGAGGTGCGCCATCTTGTTGTACGCGCCGCGCAGCTTGAAGCTGAAGACCGGTTGCTGATCTTCGCGCTTGAGCAGCACCGTGTTGCCGAGCCGATGGCTGAGCGCATTTGCTTTCTCAAGTGCGGATTCGACCGCCACGTCGTACACGCGGGCGTTCAGAATTTTTCTGAGATAGTCGGCAGGCGTCAGCGCCGGAACAGGGGCATCGCGCACGATTTTTTCCAAGGGAGTTTTCATTTGATAACTGACGATGATAAGAGGCATCGGGATTGCTTGCGGATATGACATGGACACAAATGTCATAAACCTCAGTCAAAGAGCCCTAGCTGCGAACGATTCGGGATTTTTTGCGCGTGCTTATCCCGCGATTCATGCGCCCGCAAATCAGTTAACAAATGAGCAAAATTTGTTATCAGTTTCTGTCAGCGACCTTTCCAAAGGATTGATGCAGGCAGAGGCTGCGCGGGTGCAACGCGGCGAGATTGGACGGCCCACCTGGCAGGTGATGGGCAACCGGTTGCGGGCCCACATCGTTCCGCTGCTGGGTGCCGTGCAGGCGCAGGCATTTGCTACGCCTGACGCGCAACGCCTGATCGACCATCTGGGAGAACAGGGCTTCACCAGCACGACCATTGCGCAGTACCTGGTGCTGCTGCGCAAGGTGATCACGCATGGCGTGAACATCGGTGTGCTTCGCAGCGCGCCGGCGTTTCCGAAGGTCAAGGTGCGCAGTCAGCCGCGCGGCAGCTTCAGCGTTGCGGAGTACCGTGCCGTTGTGGCGGCTGCACGCAGGTTGCGCGGGCAACCGCATCCGGTGCTCGATGAGCTCAACTCTGGCGAGCGCTTCTGGATTGCGCGCGAGTTGCTCGTCATGCCGGAGGAGCTTCCCTGGTTGATTCGCTGGATGGTGAACACCTTCGTTCGTCCGAGCGACATCAAGCTCATGAAGCACAAGCACATAGAGACCGTGCGCGGAAAGCACGTCTATTTGCGAATGAATTTGCCCGAAACCAAGCGGCACAGCCAGCCCATCGTGAGCTTGCGTCCGGCTGTGCGGGTTTATGAATGCCTGCTTGCTCATCGTCGCGAGCAAGGCTGTGGCGGTGCGGAAGACTACATCTTCATGCCGCAATTGAAGAATCGTGAACACGCGCTCGCGGTGCTCAACTTTCTTTTCCATTGGGCGCTCGAGGTGACGGCGCTGGAGAAAGGTCCGCTCGGCCAATCGAGAACGCTCTATTGCCTGCGCCACACCGCGATCACGTTGCGGCTGTTGTACGGGCAGGGCATCGACATGCTGACCTTGGCGCGCAATGCGCGCACGAGCGTGAACATGGTCGAACGGTTCTACGCTTCGGTGCTGAACGGAGAAATGAATGTGGGGCTGCTGCAAAGCAGGCGCGGCCGCGTGAGCTGAGCAACGACAACGCCAAAAAGCCGCCCGGCTTGCGCTGGGCGGCTTGACACTGAATCGACTCGAACTGGCTGGAGCCAGCATCGGATCAGACGGGATCAGAAAGCGTGGCGGATGCCGAAGTCGTAGCCGGTCGAGTTCTTCGGGGTGAAGACACTGTTGCTGATGTAAGGCTGGTTGCCCACCGACAGCGACGCGCCGTTCTTGTTGCTCACGCGAGCCACCGTTGCGTACAGGGCCGTGCGCTTCGACAGGTTGTGAACATAACCGAGGGCCAGCTTGTTGGCCTTCGGATTGCCGCGTTGGTCGTTGAAGAACAAGTCATCGCTGTGGCCCGTCTTGTACTTCACGGCCGAGTAGGACGCCCGAATCAAGCCAGCACCCACGGGAACCGTCACGCCCAGCAACCAGCCGTTGAGCTTGGTCGAAGGCACGGAGCCCGGCTGGACGATGAAGTTGCCGTCGATGTCGGTCTTCAGCTTGGCTTGCGACAGTTCACCGAAGAGCTTGGCGGGACCGAAGTCGTACGAAGCGCCGAGGTTCAGCGTGTTGACCTTGTTGGTCACGCCAGCGTAGAAGTCGTCACCGACGGTGCTGCTGCCGTAGGCGAGCGCAACGTCCAGCGGACCATTGGCGTAGCCGAAGCGGCCACCGACATAGCGGCCGGCGCGCGAGTTGTCCGCGACATCGGGCGTGGCCAGGCCAGGGCTGTACTTGGTCTTCTCGTGGAAGGCGTACATCACCTGACCGTAGAAGCCACCGAGGTTCGGCGGCAGGAAGTAGCCGATCGAATTGCTGGCGCGGGTGGAAGTGAGGTTGCCGCCGAAATCGCCTGCACCGCCTGCGGTGTTGAAACCGTTGGCCGTCGAGATCAGGTTGGTGCCAACGCCGTTGGTGCCGAACGGATCGAACACGGTGTCGTTCCAGAAGGTAGGGGTGTAGTCGCGGCCGAGGCGGACTTCACCGAAACCACCCGACAGGCTCACGGTCGAGCGACGAGCGAACGTCGAAACACCGGTTGCGCCGTCGTCGTTGGTGGTGGGGGCTTCGAGCCAGAAGCTGGCAGCCAGGCCGCCGCCGAGGTCTTCGGTGCCACGGAAGCCGAGGCGGCTGGAGTTGTAGCCCGAATTGGCCATGCCGGTCTTGCTGGTCTTGACGCGGCCCTGGTTGACGTAGAACGGGTTGTACATGGGAACGCCGAAAGCGTTGTACGAGACGCCGTTGTACATGTCACGCGAGGTGGACGAGTAGCCGCTGATCGACGCGTCGACCACACCGAACAGCGTGACGGACGACTGAGCCGAGGCAACACCGGCAACAGCCAGGGCAGCCAGAGCAACTGCCCTTTCGGCACCAAAACTAGAGTGGGTGTCGACGCGCGAAGTAACCGCAAAGAAAAAAGCCCCGAGCTTTGCAGCTCGGGGCTAAATCCACCAATTGGAAGGGTGGAGGAGACAACCGGTGCGCACGGCTTCGTGCGCGATGAAATAAAGTATATCGGTTGTTTGCTGCGTTGCAACAAGCGAGTGACGCTTTTCCCACACACAAATTGATGTCTCAGCGAACTTTTTTCACTGGACGGCTGATTGGAACTGACAAGATGGAATGCACAGTAAGTTGGACCGGCGATGCCGGCACCCGCTCCGCCATGGGATTCGTGGCCGAGACAGGCAGCGGCCATGTATTGACGATGGATGGCGCGCCGGATGCATCAAAGCCCGAAAACGGTGGGCAAAACCTCGCCCCCAGGCCCATGGAGACCGTGCTCGCGGGCACAGGCGGCTGCACGGCCTACGACGTGGTGCTGATCCTGAAGCGGGGCCGCCACCGCGTGGAGCGCTGCAGCGTCAAGCTGACGAGCGAACGGGCGGAAAAAGATCCGAAGGTCTTCACGAAGATCCACATGCACTTCACAGTCGCGGGCAAGGGCATTCCCGCCGCTGCCGTCGAGCGCGCCATTGCAATGAGCCACGACACCTACTGCTCGGCAAGCATCATGCTTGCAAAGACAGCCGAGATCACCACCAGCTTCGATCTGATCGAAACCTGAGGCGGCAAGCTTCAGATTCGATGTGCCACCGTGGTCATGACGCGGGAGGCGAACCGCATCAGGGTCTTGGCCGGCGCTGGCAGTTCCGCGGCTCCGGCGTCAATGGCTTGAGCGGCGTGGCGGGCTTCATCGACTTTCATCTGCTCGACCACAGCCCGTGAGGCGCTGTCGGCGGGCGGAAGGCGCCCCAGATGGCTCTCCAGATGGGCTTCAACCTGGCGTTCGGTTTCCGCAACGAACCCCAGGCTCAGCGGATCCCCCAGGCGACCGGCCAATAGTCCCAAGCCGAATGCGCCCGCATACCAAAGCGGGTTCAGAACCGAAGGCCGGGCGCCGAGCTCGTCAAGGCGCTGCCGCGTCCACGCCAGATGATCGGTTTCTTCATGGGAGGCTTCAAGCAATCGGGTGCGGAGGACGGGATCGAGTGCCACCGCGGCCTGGGCGGTGTAAAGCGCCTGTGCGCACACTTCTCCCACGTGGTTCACTCGCATCAGCGCGCCGGCTTCGCGGCGTTCCGAATCAGTCAGTTCACCTGGCACTTGAGCGGGCTGGGGCATGGCCCGGGTGGAGTGAGGCCGGGCAAAAAGAGTACGTAAGGCCGCATCCGCTGCGGCCAGGGCGGGATCGAGCGAAAAGATCATGCGTCTATTTGAACCCAAGCAAAAATGGGCTGGGCGGAACCTTGTTTCATTTCACATTGTGGTTCGGGAGGGCGCTCAAGCCCTTTGTTGCACTACTGCAACGAAACGCATGGGCCACCTGAGTTTTCGGGCGAATTGTTTTGCCCTGCCGCAGCGGCTCTGGTGCAATAGCATCAACTTCCCAAAAGGAGGTTGGCCCGGGGTCCGGTGGGAGCACAAAGTGCCAGTCACGGTGAGCCCTTCGCACCGGAGCCCTATGTTTAACCTTGGAGAAACTTGCAATGAAAAAATCTCTAGTTGCTCTGGCTGCCCTGGCTGTTGCCGGTGTTGCCTCGGCTCAGTCGTCCGTCACGCTGTTCGGTGTGGTCGACGCGTCGATCAGCGGCTACTCGTCCACCTCGCGTGACCAGAACCCGACGGTTTTCCCCAATGCTTTCGGCATTCCGACCTACCTGAACCAAGGCAGCGTCAAGGTCAGCCGTCGCGAACTGGCTAACTCGGGCTACAACTCCAGCCGTATCGGCTTCCGTGGTACGGAAGACCTCGGCGGTGGCCTGGCTGCCAGCTTCTGGCTCGAAGCCCCGATCTCCAACGATGACGGCCAGCAAGGTATCGCGACGTTCAACCGTCGTTCGACCGTGAGCCTGTCGGGTGGTTTCGGTGAAGTCCGCCTCGGCCGCGACTACACCCCGACCTTCTGGAACGACACCGTGTTCGATCCGTTCGGCACCAACGGCGTTGGCACCAACATCATCTCGACGGCTGGCGCCCAATTCGGTGCTTTCGGTACCCCCGCAGCGTCGACGGCTCCGTTCGCCAACGTGGGTCAGAACAACTACACCCGCGCCAGCAACACGATCGGCTACTTCCTGCCGCCGAACCTGGGTGGTTTCTACGGTCAACTGCAATACGGCTTCAGCGAGAAGACCAAGTACAGCCCTGGCCTGGCTACGCCTGATGTCGCGAACAACTCGCGTCAAGGCCGTTACGTTGGTGGCCGCTTCGGCTACGCCAACGGCCCGCTGGACGTCGCAATTGCTTACGGCAGCAGCACGGTTGGCGATCAGTTCTACATCGGCACGACCACCAAGGTCAACACGCTGAACCTCGGCGCTTCGTATGACTTCGGTCCCGTGAAGCTCTTCGGTGAACTGTCGCGTGCCAAGAACAAGATCGACTACGAAGTGACTCCGCTGTTCACCGGCGGCCGTCCTGACGTGGACCTGACCGGCTACCTGCTCGGCGTGACCGTGCCGGTTGGCGCTGGCCTGATCCGCGCTTCGTACTCGCGCGTCAAGTACGACTTCAACGAAGTCCAAAGCCCGTTCGAACCCGCGATCGCTGACCCGAAGGCAAGCAAGCTGGCTCTCGGCTACGTGCACAACCTGTCGAAGCGCACGGCTCTGTACGCTACCGTTGCTCGCATCAGCAACAAGAACGGTGCAAGCCTGACCGTTGGCGGCCCGTCGTTCGTGACCGGTGGCGGTGTCTTCACCCCCCGCAACTCGACCGGCTACGACTTCGGTATCCGTCACGCTTTCTAATTTGAGGCTGGCTTAGGCCAGCTTTGAATTGAAAGACAAAGCCACTCGACGAAAGTCGAGTGGCTTTTTTTATTGGATTTTGCTGGTGCGTTTCCTCACGTAAACGCACCATCGACGTGCACCCCCGGGGAATCACCGTGCGGGCACGCACCTTGCACTGCTAGCATGCCTGCTCACTCTGTTTGCTGAATGATTGCCTTCGTCTTGCGCCGCCTGATCCAGGCCGTGATCGTCATGATCGCGGTTGCGTTCATTGCCTTTCTTCTCTTTCAATACGTGGGCGACCCGGTCGTCTTTCTGCTGGGCCAGGATGCGAAGCCCGAGCAGATTCGCGAGCTGCGCGCCGCATTGGGGCTCGACCAACCCTTCTTCGTGCAGTTCTGGCACTTTCTCGTCAATGCCGCGCAGGGCGAGTTCGGCCTGAGCCTGCGCCAGGGCGCAAAAGTGTCGCGCCTCATCGGCGAGCGCTTTCCCGCCACGCTCGAGCTTGCGCTTGTTGCCGCCGTCCTGGCGTTGTTCATCGGAATTCCGATGGGCGTGTACACGGCGCTGCGCCGCGGCACCTTCCTGAGCCAGGTCTTCATGACCGTGTCGCTGCTCGGCGTGTCGCTGCCTACCTTCCTGATCGGGATCTTGCTGATCCTCGTCTTTGCCGTCACGCTGGGTTGGTTCCCAAGCTTCGGGCGCGGCGAAACCGTGCAGTTCGGCTGGTGGAGCACCGGCCTCCTGCGTGCCGACGGCTGGCATCACATCGTGCTGCCCGCAGTAACGCTCGCCATCTTCCAGCTCACGCTGATCATGCGGCTGGTCCGCGCCGAAATGCTCGAGGTCTTGCGCACGGACTACATCAAGTTTGCGCGGGCTCGCGGCCTCTCGAACCGCGCCATTCACTTCGGCCATGCGCTCAAGAACACGCTGGTGCCGGTCATGACCATCACCGGCCTGCAGCTCGGCGGGCTGATCGCCTTCGCCATCATCACCGAGTCGGTGTTCCAGTGGCCCGGCATGGGGCTGCTGTTCATCCAGGCCGTCACCTTTGCCGACGTTCCCGTGATGGCGGCGTACCTGTGCCTCATTGCCCTCATCTTCGTGGTGATCAACCTGGTGGTCGACCTGCTGTATTTCGTGGTCGATCCGCGGCTGCGCGTTGGCAAGGCGGGAGGACATTGAGATGACGGCTGTCGCAGCACCGCGACTGCAGGCCTCCGGACGGGCGTTTGCGCACATCGCGAGCTTCTATCCGGAGATCACGGCCTTTCGCCGCGACCTGCATGCGCACCCTGAACTCGGCTTCGAAGAGGTCTACACGGCCGGCCGCGTGCGCGAGGCGCTGCGTGCCTGCGGCGTGGACGAGATCCACGAGGGCATCGGCAAGACCGGCGTGGTGGGCGTCATCCGCGGCAAGTCCACGGCCAGCAGGCGAATGATCGGCCTGCGCGCCGACATGGACGCGCTTCCCATGCGCGAAGACAACGACTTCGGCTGGCGCTCGGCCAACGACGGCCTGATGCACGGCTGCGGGCATGACGGGCACACGGCCATGCTGGTCGGCGCAGCGCGCTACCTGGCCGAAACCCGCAATTTCGACGGTACCGCGGTGCTGATCTTCCAGCCCGGCGAAGAAGGCTTTGCCGGCGCGCGCGTGATGATCGAAGACGGCCTGTTCGACCGCTTTCCGGTGCAGTCGGTCTACGCAATGCACAACTGGCCCGGCATGCCGGCCGGCACCGTGGGCATCAACCGCGGCGCCATGATGGCCGCGGCCGATCGCATCACCATCGAGATCAAGGGCAAGGGCGGGCACGGTGCCCATGCGTACCAGACCATCGATCCGGTGGTGGTTGCCGCGCACATCATCACGGCCGCGCAAACCATCGTCTCGCGCAACGTGCGTCCCATCGATGCGGCGGTCGTCAGCATCTGCGCCGTGCAGGCGGGCGACCTGGGCGCGATGAGCGTCATTCCGGGCGAGGCCACGCTCGTCGGCACTGTGCGCACCTTCAGCGCGCGTGTGCAGGCGCAGGTCGAGCAGCGGCTGACCGAGCTCTGCACGGCAGTGGCCGCGGGCTTTGGCGCCACCGCCACCATCAAGTACGAGCGCATCTATCCGGCCACCATCAACACCGCGCCCGAGGCGATGTTTGCCGCCGACGTGGCCGAGTCGCTGGTGGGGGCCTCCAATGTCGACCGCAGCATGGAGCCCAGCATGGGCGCCGAAGACTTCTCTTTCATGCTGCAGAAAAAAGCAGGCGCCTATTTGCGCATTGGCCAGGACGCGAAGAACGGCGCCTTCCTGCACAACAGCCGCTATGACTTCAACGACGAGATTCTGCCGCTCGGCGCCGCATTGCATGCGGGGTTGATCGAGCAGGGCATGCCGCTGGCTGCTACCCGCAGCGGGCAGCCCGTGAAAGACGCCGCTACCGCGACGCCTTGATGTATTTCCGATTCCAACCCGAGGAGTGTTCCCAATGAGTTTCAAGAAGAAAGTGGCCGCGGCCACCGTTCTGTGCGCCCTGGGCGCCATCAGCCTGGTCGCGAGCGCGCAGACCATCCGCATCGCCAATCAGGGCGACGCCCTGTCGCTCGACCCGCACTCGCTCAACGAGTCGTTGCAGTTGAGCGTGACCGCCAACGTCTATGAAACCCTGGTGGGGCGCAACAAGGACCTGAGCCTCGCGCCGCTCCTCGCTACCAGCTGGAAGCAGACCTCGCCGAACATCTGGCGCTTCGAACTGCGCAAGGGTGTGGTGTTCCACGACGGCACGCCGTTCACCGCCGATGACGTGGTGTTCAGCTTTGCGCGTGCGCAGGGCGACGGCTCCGACCTTCGCGCCACGCTGAGCGACATCAAGGCCGTGCGCAAGGTCGGTGATCTCGCGGTCGAAATCGAAACCAACGGCCCGTTCCCCATCTTGCCCGACGTGATCTCGCTCACCATGATCATGAGCAAGAAGTGGTGCGAGGAAAACCAGGCCACCAAGCCTGTCGACCGCCGCAAGGGCATCGAGAACACCGCCTCGTTCAAGGCCAACGGCACCGGCCCGTTCCGCGTGCGCGAGCGCCAGCCCAACGTGCGCACCGTGTTCTCGCGCAACGGCACCTACTGGGGCAAGATCGACGGCAACGCGCAAGAAATCGTCTTCACGCCCATCGCCAACCCCGCCACCCGCGTGGCTGCACTGGTCTCGGGCGAAGTCGACGTCATGGAGCCGGTGCCTGTGCAAGACATTGCGCGCATCAATGCGGCGCCCAACGCACGCGTCATTACCGGCCCTGAACTGCGCACCATCTTCCTGGGCATGGACCAGAAGCGCGACGAGCTGCTGTATTCCAACATCAAGGGCAAGAATCCGTTCAAGGACAAGCGCGTGCGACAGGCCGTCTACCAGGCCATCGACATTGCCGGCATCCAGCGCACCGTGATGCGCGGCGCTTCCCGTCCGACCGGCCTCCTGGTGGGCCCCGGCATCAACGGCTGGACCGCCGAGCAGGACAAACGCCTGCCCTTCGACGTCGAGGCCGCCAAGAAGCTCATGACCGAAGCCGGCTACCCGAACGGCTTTGAAGTGACGATGAACTGCCCGAACGACCGCTACGTGAACGACGGCCAGATCTGCCAGAGCGTGGCCGCCAACCTCGCGAAGATCAACGTCAAGATCAACCTGGCTGCCGAGACCAAGGGCACCTACTTCCCCAAGATCCTGCGCCGCGACACCAGCTTCTACATGCTGGGCTGGACCCCGACCACCTACGACTCGCACAACGCGCTGAGCTCGCTCACCGCCTGTCCGGACGACAAGGGCACGGGCCAGTTCAACCTGGGTGCGTACTGCAATCCCAAGCTCGACGAGCTGACGAAGAAGATCCAGTCCGAAAGCGACAAGACCAAGCGCAACGAGCTGATCAAGGAAGCCTTCAAGATCCATGCGGACGATATCGGCACCCTGCCGCTGCACCAGCAGTCGCTGGCGTGGGGCGTGAGCAAGAAGGTCGAGCTGGTGCAGCTGGCCGACAACTTCATGTACTTCAAGTGGATGAGCATCAAGCCGTGATTCCACCGGCCGCCCACTGGGCGGCCTGACCATGGGCCCGCTTCTTGCGGGCCCATTCCTTTTGCTTCACGATGAAAAAAACACTTGCCCGCTGGCTCGACAGCGACGTCGGCTACAGCTTTCGCACTTCGCCCGTGGCAATCGGTGCGGCACTCATCGCGCTGGCCTGCGTGTTCTGTGCGGTCTTTGCCGGATGGGTCTCTCCGCACAATCCTTTCGACCTTGCAACGCTCGAACTCGGCGATGCGCGCCTGCCGCCCGCATGGAGCGCCGAAGGCTCTTCCAAGTACCTGCTAGGCACCGATGACCAGGGCCGCGACATCCTCTCGGCCGTGATCTACGGCGCGCGCATTTCGCTGATCGTCGGCGTCGTCTCGGTGCTGCTGTCGATCACCGTCGGCGTCGTGTTCGGCCTGCTCGCGGGCTTTCTCGGCGGCTGGCTCGACTCCTTCCTGATGCGCGTGTGCGACGTGATGCTGTCGTTTCCGCCCATCTTGGTGGCGCTGCTCATTGCAGGCGTAGGCCGTGCGCTGTTTCCGGGCGCCCATGAGTCGCTGGCTTTTGGCGTGCTCATCATTTCCATCTCTTTAACCGGCTGGGTGCAATACGCGCGCACGGTGCGCGGCTCCACGCTGGTGGAGCGCAACAAGGAATACGTGCAGGCCGCCCGTGTGACCGGCGTGGCGCCGCTGCGCATCATGCTGCGCCACGTGCTGCCCAACGTGATGGGGCCGGTGATGGTGCTGGCCACCATTCAGGTGGCCACCGCCATCATCACCGAGGCGACGCTTTCGTTTCTTGGCGTGGGCGTGCCGCCGACATCTCCTTCCCTCGGAACGCTGATCAGCATCGGCAACCAGTACCTGTTCTCGGGCGAGTGGTGGATCACCGTGTTCCCCGGCCTGATGCTGGTGCTGATTGCGCTCAGCGTGAACCTGCTCGGCGACTGGCTGCGGGACGCGCTCAACCCGCGCCTGCGCTGAAACCAAAAAGGACAACGCCATCATGACGCTGCTCCAGGTCAAAAACCTCGTCGTCGAGTTTCCGCATCGCCGCGGTACGCTGCGTGCGCTCGACGGCATTTCTTTCGATATTGCGCCCGGTGAAATCCTGGGCGTGGTGGGTGAGTCGGGTGCCGGCAAGTCGCTCACGGGCGCTGCCATCATCGGGCTGATCGAGCCGCCGGGCCGCGTGGCCAGCGGAGAAATCGTGCTCGAAGGCCAGCGCATCGACAACCTGGCTTTCGATGCGATGCGCCCCATTCGCGGCCGCAAGATCGGCGCGATCTTCCAAGACCCGCTCACATCGCTCAACCCGCTCTACACCGTGGGCCGCCAGCTGGTGGAAACCATCCGCGCCCATCTGCCGGTGACCGAAGCCGAAGCGCGGCGCCGCGCCATCGGCCTGCTGCAGGACACCGGCATTCCGGCCGCCGAGCAACGCATCGATCATTTTCCGCACCAGTTCTCGGGCGGCATGCGCCAGCGCGTGGTGATTGCACTCGCGCTTGCGGCCGAGCCCAAGCTCATCGTGGCCGACGAGCCGACCACCGCGCTCGACGTGTCGATCCAGGCGCAGATCATCCAGTTGCTCAAGCGCGTCTGCAAGGAACGCGGCGCCGCCGTGATGCTGATCACGCACGACATGGGCGTGATCGCCGAAACCTGCGACCGCGTGGCCGTGATGTACGCGGGCCGCGTCGCCGAGATCGGCCCGGTGCACGAAGTGATCCACCAGCCGGCGCACCCCTACACCTCCGGCCTGATGGCCTCGATTCCCGACATGGCCAGCGACCGCGAGCGGTTGAACCAGATCGACGGCGCCATGCCCCGGCTCAACGCCATTCCGAAGGGCTGCGCCTACAACCCGCGGTGCCCGCGCACATTTGCACGCTGCCTGACGGAGCGGCCCGAGCTCATGCACGCAGGCGCCACGCGCGCCGCCTGCTGGCTGCACGATGCCGCCGATCCACACAAGGGCCGGGCCGAACTCGCGGCACGGCACCAAGAAGCGCAGCTTGCCGGCGAACGCGCCGTGCCCGATGCGGCCGCGCCGATTGAAGAGGTCACCCGATGAGCGCAGTACTCGAACCCCGCAGCACGGAAGGCGGCGAGCCGCTGGTCGTCGCCCATGACCTGGCCCGCACTTTCGACGTGTCGCCGCCCTGGCTCAACCGCGTGCTCGAACGCAAGCCGCGCGTGCTGCTGCATGCGGTCGACGGCGTGAGCTTTTCCATCGAGCGCGGCAAGACGCTGGCGCTGGTCGGCGAATCGGGCTGCGGCAAGAGCACCGTCGCCCGCCTGCTGGTCGGCTTGTATGCACCGACCCGCGGCGGCTTGCAGTTCGACGGCCAGGATGCGCACGCCGCGTTCAAGACGCCCGAAGGCCGCAAGCTGCGCCGCCGCATCCAGATGATCTTCCAGGACCCGTACGCGAGCCTGAACCCGCGCTGGATCGTCGAAGACATCATCGGCGAGCCGCTGCGCGAGCACGGCATCCTGAGCGGCAAGGCCGAGCTGCGCGAACGCGTGGGCGAGCTGCTCAAGTCCGTCGGCCTCTCGCCGCTGGACATGAGCAAGTACCCGCATCAATTCTCCGGCGGCCAGCGCCAGCGCATTTCGATTGCGCGCGCGCTCGCCACGCAGCCCGAGTTCCTGGTGTGCGACGAGCCCACCTCGGCGCTCGACGTGAGCGTGCAGGCTCAGATGCTCAACATCATGAAGGACCTGCAGCGCCAGCAGGGGCTCACCTATCTCTTCATCTCGCACAACCTTGCGGTGGTGCGGCACGTGGCCGACCAGGTCGGCGTGATGTACCTGGGCCGGCTGGTCGAGGTGGCCGACAAGCAGAAGCTCTTTGCCGAGCCGCAGCATCCGTACACGCGCATGCTGCTCGATGCGATTCCGCAGATGAAGCACACCGGCCGCGCACGCACGCCGGTCAGGGGCGAAGTACCGAATCCGCTGAATCCGCCTGCTGGCTGTGCGTTTCATCCGCGCTGCCCGCATGCGAATGAGCGTTGCTCGGCCGAGCGGCCGAAGCTCTTGAGCATCAAGGGCGTGCAGGTGGCTTGCCATGCGGCGGAAGAGGGGCGCATCTAGGCAAGGGTGTGCGTAAACGCACTGACCTGTCCGGCAATCCGGCGCAGAGTGCGGCCATGACAATGATGAAGAAGCACCCGAGCGAAGACAGCCGCCCAGCGATGCAAACGGAGCTCGGCCGCCGCGGTTTTCTCATGAGCTCCGCGCTCGGTGCGACAGCGACGCTCGCATCCCTTTGTTCGCTGTCACATGCCGCAGCAGGTGCGCCCGGGCGCCGCCTGCCGGTCATCTTCATCGGCCACGGTTCGCCCATGAACGCGCTGGCGGACAACGCCTTTACGCGCCGCCTGGTCGCGTGGGGCAAGGAGCTCCCGCGGCCTTCGGCCATTCTGAGCGTGTCCGCCCACTGGCTGAGCCGCGGCGCCACCGGCGTCGGTATGCAGGAGCGGCCGAAGACGATTCACGACTTCGGCGGCTTTCCCCAAGCGCTGTTCGACATCGACTATCCGGCGCCGGGCCATCCCGCGCTGGCACGCGAAGCCATCGGCGCCGTCAAGCAAACCCCGGTGGTGGGCACCCAGCAATGGGGTCTGGACCACGGAACGTGGACGGTGCTGAAGCACCTGTACCCCAAGGCCGACATTCCTGTGTTCCAGCTCAGCATCGACTACGACAAGCCGGCGGCGTTTCACTACGCCGTCGGCCGCGACCTTGCGGCCCTTCGCGACAAGGGCGTGCTCGTGATGGGAAGCGGCAACGTGGTGCACAACCTGCGCGCCACCGACCGCGGCACGCCCGACGGTCCCGTGGCCAGCCGGCCGTGGGCGCAAGGCTTCGACGACGCGGTGAAGGCCGCGCTGCAGGGCGGGACGACCGCGCATTGGTCGCCTACGAAAAGCTGGAGGGCGCCGCGACCGCTGTCGCAACGCCGGACCACTACTTTCCTTTTCTCTACGCCCTCGGCGCCGCAGGCTCTAACGAGCGCGCGAAGACGATCTACGAAGGGTTCCAGTCAGGCACGCTGAGCATGCGCTGCATCCAGTTCGGCTGACTGCGGTCTACTGTTCCTCGCCCCACGAGAAGCCGTCGCGCGCAATCATCGCGCTCGAGGCGCTCGGGCCCCAGGTGCCAGCCGCGTACGGGCGAGGTCCGCCGTCCGATGCCCAACTGTCGATGAGCGGCTCGACCCAGCGCCATGCTTCTTCCTGCTCGTCGCTGCGCACGAACAGGTTCAGGCGCCCGTCGATCACGTCGAGCAGCAGCCGTTCGTAGGCACCCACCCGCTCGGCGCCAAAACGCTTGTCGAAGTCCAGGTCGAGCTGCACCGGTGCCAGCTGCGCGGCGCTCTGGTGGCCGTTGCTGCGGCGGTTGTCCTGCGCCTGCGCAAGCATGTGCAGCTCCAGGCCGTCCTTCGGCTGCAGGTTGATCACCAGCTTGTTGACCGCGCCCGAAGGCGCGCGGTAGATCGCGTGTGGCGTCGGCCTGAAGTTGACCTCGATGCGCGCGTCGCGCGAGGCCAGCCGCTTGCCGGTGCGAATGTAGAGCGGCACGCCGGCCCAGCGCCAGTTGGCGATTTCGGTGCGCAGCGCCACGAAGGTCTCGGTGCGGCTGTCGGGGTCCACGCCGGGTTCTTCCCGGTAGCCCGGCACGCGCTCGCCGTAGGCCGTGCCGGCGGTGTACTGGCCCCGAACGGCATGCAGGCCCAGCGTTTCGGGGGTCCAGGGCTTGAGCGCGCGCAGCACCTTGAGCTTTTCGTCGCGAATGGCATCGGCATGCGAGTTGATCGGCGGCTCCATGCCAATGGCGCAAACCAGCTGCAGCGCGTGGTTCTGCACCATGTCGCGCAAGGCGCCGGTCTGGTCGTAGAAGGCGCCGCGCTTTTCGACGCCCAGGTCTTCGGCAATGGTGATCTGGATGTTGGCAATGTGCTCGCGACGCCAGATCGGCTCGAACAGCGCATTGCCGAAGCGCATGGCAAACAGGTTCTGCACCGAAGGCTTGCCCAGGTAGTGGTCGATGCGGAAGACCTGCTTCTCCTCGAATACCTTGCACACCGCGGCATTGATCGCGCGATTCGATGCCAGGTCATGGCCCAGCGGTTTTTCGAGCACGATGCGCGTCGCCGGCCCGTTCAGGCCCGCCGCGGCAACCTGTTCCACCACCTGCGTGAAGAGCGCCGGTGCCGTCGCCACGTACATCACCACGGTGTCGGCATTGCGCTGCTTCAGCAGCTCGGCAAGCCGCGCGTAGTCGGCCGGCTTCGACAAGTCCATGCGCAGGTAGTGCAGCAGCGAGGCGAACTTCTCGAACTCTTCGGCCGAGGGGCGCTTGGCGCCTTCGACGGCATTGAAGCGCGACTGGATCAGCTCGCGGTACTGGTCGTCCGAGAGGTCGTCCCGCGCTACGCCGACGATGCGTCCGTCTTTCGGCAGGCTGCCGTGCCTGAAGGCCTGGAACAGCGCGGGCATCAGCTTGCGCCATGCAAGATCGCCAGTACCGCCGAACAGAACGAGATCGAAGCTCATGTGTCGAATTTCCTTTTGTCTTGGTGCCGAGTGGCCTGTTTCAACCGAATGGTACTTGTACCAATTCATGAAACCTGTACGAAAGCTACGCTCAACCCCGGCCGGGAGGCCTATTTTTGTTTCGAGGCGGGGTTTTCACATGAAGAAGCTTTTTACTGCAGCGGCCTTGGTGGGTTTGTCGGCCGCCGCGTCGGCGCAGGGCACGGTCAACGTGATCTGCTCGGTCCAGGCCGAATGGTGCAACGTGATTGCCACCGTGTACGCACGCACCACCGGTACCCGCATCAACATGTCGCTCAAGGGCTCGGGCGAGGCGCTGGCCCAGCTCATCGCCGAGAAGGACAACCCCAAGACCGACGTATGGTTCGGCGGCACCGGTGACCCGCACCTGCAGGCGGCCGAACAGGGCCTCACGCTCGAATACAAGTCGCCCACGCTGGCGCAGCTTCACCCCTGGGCACAGCAGCAGGCCAAACAGTCGGGCTACAAGACGGTCGGCATCTATTCGGGCCCGCTGGGCTTCGGCTACAACCCCGAGCTGCTGGCCAAGAAGAAGCTGCCCGTGCCCAAGACCTGGGCCGACCTGCTCAAGCCCGAGTACAAGGGCGACATACAGGTGGCCAACCCGGCCTCGAGCGGCACGGCCTACACCATGATCGCCACGCTGGTGCAGCTCATGGGCGAAGACAAGGCCTTCGATTACCTCAAGGCGCTGCACAAGAACGTGGGCCAGTACACCCGTTCCGGCACCGGCCCCATCAAGGCCGTGGCGCGCGGCGAAACGGCGGTGTCCATCAGCTTCGTGCATGACGGTCCGGGCGAGAAGATGCAGGGCTTTCCAGTCGAGACCATCACGCCCAGCGACGGCACGGGTGCCGAAATCGGCTCCATGAGCATCATCAAGGGCGCGCGCAACCTCGAGGCCGCGAAAAAGTTCTACGAATGGGCGCTGACGCCCAGTGCGCAGGAGCTCGGCGCCGCCAACAAGCAGTTCCAGCTGCCGAGCAACAGCACCGCAAAGCTCGATCCGCGCATTCCGGACTTCAAGAAGATCAAGTTCATCAACTACGACTACGCCAAGTACGGCGCCAGCGCCGAGCGCCGGCGGCTGATTGCGCGCTGGGAAAAAGACGTCAACTCGCTGCCGCGCTAAGTGGGCACCGTTGCCGCCGGCGCCGCGCCGGCCAATCCGGCGGCCGCCGCTTCGGCCCGGCGCTCGCAGCGCTGGATCTGGGCCTGGGTGGCACTGGGCTTTGCGGCCTACCTCGTGCTGCCCTGGTATGCGATTCAGGACTCGACCTGGTACGAGGCCGTTCCGCAGGTGTTCGGCCAGGCCGAGGGTGCCAATGGCCTGATGCAGGCGGCCACGCAAGGCCGCAGCTGGCTTTTCATCGGGCTCGTCGGCCTGGCGATGTGCGCCATCGGTGCCTGGTTGCCGGCCGGCCGGGCGCAAGGGCGCTGGCTGCTGGCGGGTGGCGCCATTGGCGCCCTGGGCCTTGCCATTGCAGGCTTCACCATCGGCGCGCGCGGCTGGAGCTTCGCGGCACTCAACACGCAGTTCGGCGAACTGGCCATCAACCAGTTCGGCATCGGCGCGGGCGGCTTCGTGGCGCTCACCGCGCTCACGCTGCTGGCCGCCTTCGGCATTGCGCGGCTGGGGCTGTTCAAGGGCGACCTGTTCGTGGCCGCAGCGGTCCTCGGCTGCGGCGTGCTGATGGCGCTGTTCATCGCCTACCCCGTGAGCAAGGCGCTGGCTGGCGCCTTCTTCAATGAAGACGGGCAGTGGTCAATCACGGCCTTTGTCGCGCGCGTGTTCACCGAGCGTATCTGGGGCTTGGGCTGCATTGCGGGCGGCGTGCGCTGTGGCGTCGCCTGGAACACGCTGGTGCTGGCCCTGCTCACGGCCGCCGGCACAACCTTTCTAGGCACATTGATGGCGCTGATGGCCGAGCGCGGCAGCAAGCGCGGGCAGGGTGCGCTGCGGGTGCTGGCGCTGCTGCCGATCATCACGCCGCCTTTCGTGGTGGGCCTCGGGCTCATCCTGTTGTTCGGCCGCGCGGGCATCGTCAACCAGCTGCTCGAAAACGTCTTCGGCATCGAGCCGACGCGCTGGTTCTACGGCATGCCGGGCGTTCTGGTGGCGCAGCTCTTCGCCTTCACGCCCATCGCCTTCATGATCATGCGCGGTGTGGTGCAAGGCATTGCGCCCAGCCTCGAAGAAGCCGCGCAGATGCTGCGTGCCGACCGGCGCCGCACTTTCTTCACCATCACGCTGCCGCTGTTGAAGCCCGGGTTGGCCAACGCCTTCCTGGTCGGCTTCATCGAGAGCATTGCGGACTTCGGCAACCCTGTAGTGGTGGGCGGGCAGTTCTCGGTGCTGTCGACCGACATCTTCTTTGCCATTGTCGGCGCGCAGTACGACCAGGGCCGCGCGGCGTCGCTGGCATGGGTGCTCACGATTTTCGCGCTCGGCGTGTTCGCGCTGCAGCGAGGCGTGCTCGGCAAGCAGAACTACACGACTGTGAGCGGCAAAGGCGATGCAGGCATTGCCATGGCGTTGCCCGACGGCGTTCGTCGCACCATCTACTGCATCGCGCTGCCGTGGATCGCGTTTACGGCCGTGGTCTACCTGTTCGCCTTTGCGGGCGGCTTCGTGCAGACCTGGGGCCGTGACTACAGCTTCACGCTCAATCACTTCAGGAGTGCGTTCGCGCTCGAATGGGGCCAATTTGGCTTGGTCTGGGCCGGCACGGCATGGAACTCGCTGATCACCACGCTCAAGCTCGCGGGCATCTCGGCACCCATTACTGCGGCACTGGGTTTGCTGATTGCGTGGCTGCTCGCGCGCAACGAGTTCAAGGGGCAGGGCGTGTTCGAGTTCGGCGCGCTGCTGGCCTTCGCCATTCCGGGCACGGTGCTCGGCGTGAGCTACATCCTGGCCTTCAACGTGCCGCCGTTCGAGCTCACGGGTACCGGGCTCATCATCGTGCTGTGCTTCATGTTCCGCAACCTGCCGGTGGGCGTGCGCGCCGGCACCGCCGCCTTCAAGCAACTGGACCGCTCGCTCGACGAAGCCTCGCTGATGCTGCGCGCCTCCACGTCGCAGACGCTCTTCAAGGTGGTGCTGCCGCTGCTCAAGCCTGCGCTGGTGGCCGCGCTGGTGTACAGCTTCGTGCGCGCCATGACGACCGTGAGCGCGGTGAT
The DNA here is from genome assembly GCF_037204045.1 of Variovorax sp. CCNWLW225. NCBI lineage: Bacteria > Pseudomonadati > Pseudomonadota > Betaproteobacteria > Burkholderiales > Comamonadaceae > Variovorax > Variovorax sp. CCNWLW225. Next base: position 104,283 of record NZ_JBBCBV010000015.1, read on the forward strand.
CTTCCTGGTCACGGCCGAGAACGAGCTTGCCACCACCTACATCATCGGCCGCGTGGGCAACGGCGACTACGGCATTGCGCTGGCCTACTGCACGGTGCTCATGGTGCTGATGTCTCTGGCCATTGCACTGGTGCAGTGGGTTGTCGGGGAGCGCAAGCTGGGGCGCCGCAAGGCAGGCGTGCCGATAGTGGCCGCCCCCGTGGTGCATTGACCGGGAGAAGAACACATGAGCAACGGCATCGAATTCCGCAACGTCACCAAGCGCTACGGCACTGACAAAGACGGTCCGCTCGCGGTCAAGGGCATCAGCTTCGAGGTGCCGGTCGGCACGCTCACCACCATCCTCGGCCCTTCCGGCTGCGGCAAGACGACCACGCTGCGCATGATCGCGGGACTCGAATCGCCGACTTCGGGCTCGATCCTGATGGGCGGGCGCGATGTCACCACGCTCGGCCCGGCCGAGCGCAACGTGAGCATGATGTTCCAGAGCTACGCGCTCTTTCCGCACATGAACGTGATCGAGAACGTGGGCTATGGCCTGCGCATGAGCGGCGTGAAGAAGGACGAAGCGGTCGTCCGCGCGCGCGATGCGCTCAAGGGGGTGGGCTTGGTCGGCTTCGACGAGCGCCTGCCCAGCGAACTCTCGGGCGGCCAGCAGCAGCGCGTGGCGTTGGCACGCGCCTTGGTGCTGGAGCCCGCGGTGCTGCTGTTCGATGAACCGTTGTCCAACCTCGACGCCCGCCTGCGGCGCGAAATGCGCGAGGAGATCCGCGCACTGCAGCAGCGCCTCAAGCTCACGGTGGCCTATGTGACGCACGACCAGAGCGAGGCGCTGGCCGTGAGCGACCAGATCATCGTGATGGACCACGGCCTCATCGCCCAGCGCGGCACGCCCGAGCAGCTCTACGGCCGGCCCGAAAGCGAATTTGTCGCGGGCTTCATGGGCGAGGCGATGGTTTTTCCGGCCATGGCGCAAGCCGACGGCAGCGTCACCTTCGGCCCGCTGCGCCTGCAGCCGCGCCATGCGGTGGCGCCCGGCGCCGTGAAGGTCGCGGTGCGCCCCGAGGCCTGGAACATCGGCGGCGCCGAGGCGGGCCAGGGCCTGCCCGCCACATTGCGAAAGGCGGCCTACCTGGGCAGCTTCTACGAATACGGCTTCGACACCCCGATCGGGCCCGTCTTCGTGGTGTCGACCGATCTTTCGCACCCCCTGGCCGCAGGCGCGCAGGCCACGCTGTCGCTGGCGGCGCACGGCGTCAGCGTGGTGCCCGGCGCATGAAACAATGGCGCCATGAACGTGGTTTTCGATCTTGGCGCCGTGCTGCTGGCATGGGAGCCCACCCGGCTGGTGCAGACCCATCTTCCCGAACACGCCTCCACTGAGCTTGCCGCCGCGGCGCTCGGGCGGGCGCTGTTCCACCATGACGACTGGCTGTGCTTCGACTGCGGCACGCGCTCGCTCGAAGATGCCATTGCGCGCATGGCCCAGCGGCTGTCGCTTCCCGCCGCACGGCTCGACGAGATGCTCGGCACGCTGGGCGAACGCCTGGAGCCGATCCCGGTCACGGTCGAGCTGCTCGAAGGGCTGTTTGCGCGCCGGGATGCGGGCGAGGCGCTGCGCCTTTACTACCTCTCGAACATGCCAGCGCCTTATGCGCGTGCCATCGAGCGCCGCCACGGCTTCATCCGGCGGTTCGACGGCGGGGTCTTCTCCGGCGACGTGAAGTTCATCAAGCCGAATCGCGAAATCTACGAGCTGCTGGCGGTGCGCCATGCGCTCGATCCGCAGCAAACGGTTTTCATCGACGATTCGGCGGCCAACGTGGAAGCGGCGCGCGCCTTCGGATGGCACGCCATTCACTGCACCCACCCCGCCGCGCTGGCGACGCAGCTCGGGCGCTATCTGCCGTCCGTCTCGACTACCGGGCGGTAAGCACCACCTTGGCGGTGTCGAAGCCCAGGCTGGCGGCGTAGTCCAGCTCGGCCTGCAACGCGTCGTCTTCCAGCCGGGGAGCGCGCGAAAGCACCCAGAGGTACTGGCGATCAGGTGTGCCGACCAGCGCCACCTGGTAGTCGCGGTCGAGCTTCAGGATCCAGTAGTCGCCCCACACCATCGGCAGCCAGCTCAGCCAGGAAGGCGCAAAGCGCACTTCGAGCCGGCCCGCGCCGGGCTGGCCCGCCACGGGCACCACGCGCGCCGTGCCCACCGCCTCGTCGAAATTGCCGTCGGGCCGTACGCAGCGGTTGATGACCTGCAGCGTGCCGTCGGGCTGAGGCGTGTACTCGGCGGTCACAGGGCCCGCGCACTGTTTCTGGAAGCGGTTCGGCAGGCGGGCCTGTTCGTGCCAGACGCCGGCATAGCGCTGGATATCGACCGGCGCCACCACCTGCAGCGGCGCGCGCATGAGCGGTGCGCCGTCGGCGGGGCCGGGCAGTTGCGCCCGCGCGGTGCGGCCGGCGCCCAGGGCGAGCCAGGTAGCCACGCCGCCCACCACGAAGGCAGTGGCCAGGGTGCCGATGGACGAACTGGTGCGGCGGTCGTCGAAAGGAGCGCGGTTCGCTGCTGCGGAAGCTGCGGAGCGATGACGGAAGGACATGGGGGGCACTCCTGTAGTGGGAAAGCATCAAGGCGGGAAGCCGCAGGCTAGCCCCTGAACGCACCCGCTGCCGTCAGCGGCGGACCACAGCCCATGTAGGGCAGGGCAGCCGGCGTACAACCCTGTCGGCCGAAGGCCGATGCAGCGCCGTGAAAAGCCGTGCTACGGTGCGCATGAAAACATCGGCCCCAGCGCAATAGCGTGCAGGACTTGTCATCACCCGCACAGGATAATCTTCGACATGAATCAACTCGATGCTCTCCGTCAATGGACCACCGTGGTCGCCGACACCGGCGACTTCAAGCAACTCAGCATTTCCAAGCCGCAGGACGCGACCACCAATCCGTCGCTCATCCTCAAGGCGGTGCAAAAGCCCGAGTACCGGCCGCTGCTCGACGAAGCCGTCAAGAGCCATGCGGGCAAGCCGCTCGACGAAGTGATCGACCGCCTGCTGGTGCGCTTCGGCGCCGAGATTCTCTCGATCATTCCCGGACGCGTGTCGACCGAAGTCGACGCCCGCCTTTCGTTCGACACCGCCGCCACCATTGCACGCGGCGAGCGCATCGTGGCGCTCTACAAGGCCGAAGGCATCGACACCGAGAAGCGCCTGCTGATCAAGGTGGCCTCCACGTGGGAGGGCATCCAGGCGGCGCGCGCGCTCGAGCAGAAGGGCATTCGCACCAACCTCACGCTGCTGTTCTCGTTTGCGCAGGCGGTGGCCTGCGCCGAGGCCGGCGTGCAGCTCATTTCGCCCTTTGTGGGCCGCATCTACGACTGGTACAAGAAGTCGGCCGGCGCCAAGTGGGACGAGGCGGCGAGCGCGGGCGCCAACGATCCGGGCGTCAAGTCGGTGCGCGAAATCTACAACTACTACAAGCAGCACGGCATCAAGACCGAGGTGATGGGTGCGAGCTTCCGCAACGTGGGGCAGATCCAGGCCCTGGCCGGCTGCGACCTGCTGACCATCAGCCCCGAGCTGCTGGCCGAGCTGGCCGCCAGCAACGAGCCGCTAGCACACGCACTCGACGCCAAGAAGGCCGCCGCAACGGCCAGCGTGGAGAAGCTGAGCTACGACGAGCCGAGCTTCCGCTTTGCGCTGAACGAAGACGCCATGGCCACCGAGAAGCTCGCAGAGGGCATCCGCGCCTTTGCAGCCGACGCCGTGAAGCTGGAAAAACTCATGCAGGAAAGCGGCAAGTAAACATGGCCATGACCCTTCGCTGCGACCGCGCGTCCGCCTGGGCGCAACTGCAAAGCTACTTCGAAACCGCGGGCCGCCAGTTCGACGTGCGCCATGCCTTCGTCGACGATGCCGGGCGCTTCGAGCGCTTCAGCCAGGAAGCACCTTACGTCTTTGCCGACCTGTCGAAGAACCTGATCGATGCGCGCACCGAGGAAATGCTGCTTTCGCTGGCCCGCGAATGCGGCCTCGAGGCGCATCGCGATGCGATGTTTGCCGGCGAGCACATCAACAACACCGAAGACCGCGCCGTGCTGCACACGCTGTTGCGCGCGCCGGCCGATGCCGCCGTGGGCAAGACCGCCGGCGAGCTGCGCCAAGTGCACGCGACGCTCGACGCGATGCTGGCCTATGCCGAAAAGGTGCGCAGCGACCACACCATTACCGACGTGGTCAACATCGGCATCGGCGGCTCCGACCTCGGCCCGCAGATGGCGGTGCTGGCGCTCGCCGAATTCGCCGCTCCGGGCAAGCGCTTTCATTTCGTTTCGAACGTCGACGGCCACGAGCTCGACGGCGTGCTGCGCGACCTGGCCCCCGAACACACGCTGTTCCTGATTGCGTCCAAGACCTTCACCACGACCGAGACGATGACCAACGCGCTCTCGGCCAAGCGCTGGTACGAGCAGTCGGGCGGTACGGACATCGCCGGCCACTTTGCCGCGCTCACCACCAACGTGGAGGCCGCGAAGCAATTCGGCATCGACATCACCTTCGGCTTCTGGGACTGGGTCGGCGGCCGCTATTCGCTGTGGTCGGCCATCGGGCTTCCGATTGCCCTGGCGATTGGCGCCGACGGATTCCGCCGGCTGCTGGCGGGCGCGCATGCAATGGACGAGCACTTCCGCACCACGCCGCTCGAAAAGAACCTGCCGGTGCGCCTGGGCCTGCTCGACGTCTGGTACCGCAACTTCCACAAGTTCACGAGCCGCGGCATCGCGCCGTATCACAGCGCGTTGAAGCGCCTGCCGGCCTACCTGCAGCAGCTCGAGATGGAAAGCAACGGCAAGCAGGTCGATGCAAGCGGCGAGCCGCTGCCCGCCGGACTGGGCACTTCGCCCGTGCTCTGGGGCGAGCCCGGCACCAATGGCCAGCATGCCTATTTCCAGATGCTGCACCAGGGCACGGATGTGATTCCACTCGAATTCGTGGCGGTGCGCGACGCAGCGCACACGCTCGAAGGCCACCACGCCAAGTTGCTGGCCAATGCGCTCGCGCAGGCGCAGGCATTGATGGTCGGCAAGCTCGACGCCGGTGGCCACAAGAACTTTCCAGGCAACCGGCCGAGCACCTTCTTTGTTTTCGAGAAACTCACGCCCGAGGCGCTCGGCGCTTTTCTCGCAATGTACGAACACCGCGTGTTCACCAGCGGCGCGCTGTGGGGCATCAACAGCTTCGACCAGTGGGGTGTGGAACTCGGCAAGGTGCTCGCAAAGGACATCGAACCGCGTCTTGCTTCGGGCGACATCATGGGGCTTGATGCCTCGACGGCCGGGCTGCTGAGGCGGCTGGGGTCTTGAGCTGCTTCGGTTTCTAGGGCCGCAGGAGATATTCAGGGCGGCGCACCCGCCGACGGGGTACCTTTCTCCGCGAATGTCCCCCGGCCTGCGGCCTCCTCCTTTATTTCGCTGCGCAAGGCACCCCGCCAGCGGGTGCGTGATTCAGAGCGTTCGTTGATCGGCGGTGCACCCAGAGCGTGCCCAAGTGCACAGGGCATCGGGTGCTCCGCGCAGCGAAATAAAGGAGGAGGGGCGCAGCCCCGGGGGACATTCGCGGAGGGGAGTACCCGGTGGCCTGTGCACGCGCCCTGAACAGCGGCGCCATCCCTCAAGCAGTAGCCGCTTCTGCAACCGTCCGCACAGGCGAACCACTCGCCATCCGCACGCACAAGTCGAAGGCCTGCTGCAGCCCTTCGATCTGCGCAACACCCTTGCCTGCGATGTCAAAAGCGCTGCCGCTGGCCGAGGTGGCCACCGGCACCGGCAGGCCGCCGTGCAGCGTCACACCGTGTTCGAAGCCCATGAGCTTCATCGCGATCTGGCCCTGGTCGTGATACATCGACACCACCGCATCCACATCGCCACGGCGTGCGCCGATGAACACCGTGTCAGGCGAGAACGGACCGCGGGCGTCGAAGCCCTCGGCGCGCAGCTGTTCGATGGCCGGTGCGATGATCTCGATTTCTTCCATGCCGATGGAGCCGCCGTCCCCCGCGTGCGGGTTGAGCCCCGTCACCGCAATACGAGGTTGCGCCACACCTGCGCGGCGCAGGGCCGATGCAATGATCTTCACCGCATCGCTCACGCCTTCCATCGTGATGTGGCTTGCCACGTCCTTCAGCGGAATGTGCGAGGTCACACGCGAGGTCCATAGAGAGCCCGTGAGGTTGAACTCGCAGACGAAGCCCTTCACGGCAAAGCGCTCCTGCATGTAGCGCAACTCGTCTTCATGCACCAGGCCACCCAAACGAAGCGAATGCTTGTTGAGCGGCGCAAAGAGAATGCCATCCGCTTGCCCGCGCCGCACCGCCGCGGTGGCGAGTTCCAGTGCTTCGAAGGATGCGCGGCCCGAGGCCTCGTTCGATTCGCCGAGCACCGGCTCCCGGCCCTCCATCCAGTCGCGCAGCAGCAGGGTGGGGCGGCCGTCCTCGAAGCGCAAGTCGTCCAACCGGTCGATCTGCAGTGGGTCGAGCTTCACGCCCGCCACGCGCTCGCCCGCGGCCAGCACCACGGGGTCGGCAATCAGCAGCACGCGCGCGGCGTCCAGGTTGCGTTGGCGCGCGAGCAGCTTCACCGCCATCTCGGGGCCGATGCCGCTCGGGTCGCCGAGCAGCACGGCGATGCGGGGCTTCGCGGAAATGACGGTCGGGGTCTTCGATGGGGTGGACATGGAATCAGGAATGAAATGGAGAAGAGGAAGGAAAGAAGGAAGGCCTCATTCGGCCTTGATGTTGGCGTCCCGCACGAGTTGGCCGTAGTGGTCGAACTCCTGCTTGTTCATAGCCGCGAAAGCTTCGCCGGTGATCACGCCGGGTTCACCTCCGAGCCCCTTGATGCGCGCCTGCACATCGGTCAGCCTCAGCGTGCGCGTGAGCTCCGTGCCCAGCCGCTCCACCACGGGCCGCGGTGTGCCAGCCGTCACATAGAGTCCGTACCAGGTGGACACGTCCGCGCCCTTGATGCCCTGCTCGGTCAGCGTGGGCACATCGGGCAGCTCGGGCGAGCGCTGCGGTGCGCTCACGGCCAGCGCGCGGAACTTGCCGGCCTTGATCTGGCCCATGGCGGAAGAGGTGCTGTCGAACATCATGTCGACCTCGCCGCCGATGATGTCGATGTGCGCCTGCGAGCTGCCCTTGTAGGGCACATGGATCGACTTCATGCCCGTGGCCAGGTTGAAGGCCTCGCCGCCCACGTGCTGCGTGCTGCCGATGCCGGACGAGGCGTATTTCAGACCGCCCGGCTTGGCCGTCATGGCTGCCACCAAGTCTTTCACCGACTTGTAGGGCGAGGTGGCCGAGACCACCAGCACGTTGGGCATCACGGCCACCAGGCCGATCGGCTGCAGGTCTTTCAGCGGGTCGTACTTGAGCTTGAGGATGTGCGGCGCCACCGCCTGCGCGGTGTTGGTGGCCAGCAGCAGCGTGGTGCCGTCGGCCGCGGCGCGCGCGGTGAGTTCGCCGGCGATGGTGTTCGAGGCGCCGGGCCGGTTCTCCACCGTCACGGGCTGCTTGAGCACCGGCGCGAACTTGTCGGCCAGCACGCGCGCGAGGATGTCGGTGCCGCCGCCGGGCGAGGCGCCGACCATGATGCGCAGCGGCTTGTCGGGGTAGGCGGGCTGCGCACCGGCCATGGCGGTTGCCAGTGCCAGCGTTGCCGCGCTCGCCGTGCGGGCAAGAAAAGAAAGCTTCATCGGGTGTGTCTCCTGCTTGTTTGGTGCCAGCTTAGGGAGCTTCGTGTTGCCAATCCAATCGAAAAAGCCCGAAGCTCCATATACTTTTGTGCATGACTTCCGGTTCAGGCCTGACCGACGCATCGCTGATGCTCCATGTGCGGCCGCGCCAACTGCTCCTGTTGGCACGGCTCGATGCCCACCGCCATCTGGGCCGCGCAGCCGAGGCCATGAACATCAGCCAGCCGGCTGCCACCAAGCTGCTGCAGCAGCTGGAAGATTCGCTGGGCGAAAAGCTCTTCGAGCGCCTTGCGCGCGGCATGGAGCCCACGCCATACGGCGAGATCCTGATCCGCTATGCCCGCCGCGTGCTCAGCGACTTCGGCAGCGCCCGCGAGGAAATGCTCGCGCTGCGCTCGGGCCTGAGCGGTTCGCTGCGCGTGGGCAGCGTGCCGGGCGCGGTGCCCGAGCTGCTGGCGTCGGCGCTGGTCGAGTACCACCGGCGTCATCCGCAGGTGGCGGTGTCGGTAATCGTCGAGACCAGCGATGTGATGCAGGCGCAGCTCGAGCAGGGCGACGTCGACCTGGTGCTGGGCCGGCTCACGGACAGCCACGACGAGGCCAAGTACGCGAGCGTGCCGCTGCTGGGCGAGTCGCAGGTGGTCGTGGTGCGCGCCGCGCACCCTGTCTTCGAGCAGCCCACCGTCACGCTGGCCGAAATGGCGAACTGGTCATGGGTGTTGCAGCCCCCGGGCTCGCCGCAGCGCGGGCGCTTCGAGGCGGCGATGCGGGAGGCGGGTATCCAGGCGCGGCTCGACATCATCGAAACGGCATCGCCCATTGCCATTACCGCCTTGCTCGAGAACTCCGACATGGCCGCCGTGATGCCGGCTTCGCAGGCCGGCCACTACGCGCGGCTGGGCGTGCTGCGCACCGTGCCGGTGGAGCTGCCGGTGCGCGTGCCGCCGATCTGCCTCATCACCCGGCAGGACCGCCCGCTTTCACCGGCCGCGGCGCAGTTCCGGCGCCAACTGCTGGGCGGTGCCTGAGGTCTTTGGATTGAGCTTTTCCATGCTGTATTGCGTTGACTAGGGAATCTCCTAGCTGATTGGTGCATGAAAGTACCAGCAAGGACGGATGAAGTACCAAACCCGCAAGCGCGTTTCTCCAGAATCCCGCCACGGCGACCCGAACACAGGGCGTCGCTCACCTCTAGGAGACAACATGAAGCGTTTTCTGAAAGCGGGCCTCGTCCTCGCACTCGCCGGCACGGGGCTCGCCTCCCAAGCCGCCACCGAACTCGTGATTGCCACCGTGAACAACGGCCACATGATCGAGATGCAGAAGCTGACGCCCTTCTTCGAAAAGGCCAATCCGGACATCAAGCTCAAGTGGGTGACGCTCGAGGAAGGCACGCTGCGCCAGCGCGTGACCACCGACATTGCCACCAAGGGCGGCCAGTTCGACGTGATGACCATCGGTTTGTACGAAGCGCCGATCTGGTCGAAGAAGGGCTGGCTCCAGCCCATTGCCACCGACGCCGCCTACGACGCCGACGACCTGCTGCCGGCCATTCGCGCCGGCCTGTCGTACGAAGGCAAGCTCTACGCCGCGCCCTTCTACGGCGAGAGCTCGATGCTCATGTACCGCAAGGACCTGGCCGACAAGGTCGGCTTCAAGATGCCCGAGCAGCCCACCTGGGCGCAGGTGAAGGAGCTGGCCGGCAAGATCCACGACCCCAAGGCCGGCGTATACGGCATGTGCCTGCGCGGCAAGCCGGGCTGGGGCGACAACATGGCCTTTTTGACGACGCTGGTCAACACCAACGGCGGCCAGTGGTTCGACATGCAGTGGAAGCCGCAGATCGACACCAAGCCATGGAAGGACGCGATCAACTTCTACGTCGACATGATGAAGTCGTATGGCCCGCCGGGCGCCTCGGCCAACAGCTTCAACGAGAACCTTGCGCTCTTCAACGAAGGCAAGTGCGGCATGTGGGTGGACGCGACCATTGCGGCCTCGTTCATCAGCGACCCCAAGCAGTCGAAGGTGGCCGACAAGGTCGCCTTCGCACAGGCACCGGTGGCCGTGACGCCCAAGGGCGCCAACTGGCTGTGGACCTGGAACCTGGCCATTCCCGCAAGCTCGACCAAGGGCGCCGCCGCGCAGACCTTCGTGAAATGGGCGACCTCCAAGGAGTACGTGAACCTGGTCGCCAAGGAGCATGGCTGGGGCACGGTGCCCACCGGCACGCGCAAGTCGACCTATGCGAACCCCGAGTTCCAGAAGGTGGCCAAGTTTGCTGCGGCCGAGAAGAAGGCCATCGATACCGCCAACCTCAGCGACAGCACCTTGCCCAAGTCGCCGTACGTGGGCGTGCAGTACGCGGCCATTCCCGAGTTCCAGGCCATCGGCGTGGCGGTGGGCCAGCAGATGAGCGCGGCGCTGTCGGGCAAGGTCACGGTCGACCAGGCGCTGAAGACTTCGCAGACTGCGGCTGAGCGCGAGATGAAGAAGGCCGGCTACTACAAGTAAGCCAGCTTTCATTCTTGCTCCCTCCCCTTCCGGGGGAGGGCAGGGGTGGGGGCACGCGGCGTACCAATCGCCGCGGCGCTTGATCCGGGAAGCCCCCATCCCAGCCTTCCCCCAGCGGGGGAAGGAGCCAGACACAACGAGAAGGAATTTCCTCATGAAACGACTCCTGCCCCGGGCCCTCATGGCGCCCGCCGTGCTCACGCTCCTCCTCTGGATGATCGTGCCGCTCGTGATGACGTTGTACTTCTCGTTCGTGAACTACAACCTCATGCAGCCCGGCGAGCGCACGTTCACGGGCATCGAGAACTTTCATTACTTCGTCACCGACCCCGACTTCTGGCCCGCAACGTGGAACACGTTGATGCTGATCGGCAGCGTGATCGTCATCACGGTGGTGCTCGGCGTGTTGCTCGCGCTGCTGGTGAACGAGCCCTTCCCGGGCCGCGGCATCGTGCGGGTGCTGCTGATCTCGCCCTTCTTCGTCATGCCCGCGGTCAACGCGCTGCTGTGGAAGCACATGATGATGAATCCCATCTACGGCATCCTGGCCGACGTGTGGCGCTTCTTCGGCGCCCAGCCGGTCGACTGGCTCACCGACGTGCCGCTGTTCTCGGTGATCATCATGGTGGCCTGGCAGTGGCTGCCGTTCGCCTGCCTGATCTTCATCACCTCGCTGCAGTCGCTCGACCGCGAGCAGATGGAGGCCGCGCGCATGGACGGCGCGAGCGCATTCCAGCGCTTTTTCTACCTGACCATTCCGCACCTCGGCCGGCCGATGGCGGTGGTGATCATGATCGAGATGATCTTTCTGCTCAGCGTGTTCGCCGAGATCGCCATCACCACCAATGGCGGCCCGGGCAACGAGAGCACCAACATGACCTACCTGATCTTCAAGCAGTCGCTCATGAACTTCGACGTGGGCGTGGCCTCCGCCGGCGCGCTGTTCGCGGTGGTGCTGGCCAACATCGTGGCCGTGTTCCTCATCCGAATCATCGGCAAGAACCTCGACTGAAGAAGGAACGACCATGCAACCCAGCAACTTCCTTCCCCAACTGCTGCGCACCGTGGGTGCGTGGGCCGTGGCGCTGCTCCTGTTCTTTCCGCTCGGCTGGCTGTTCCTCACGGCCTTCAAGACGGAGCTGCAGGCCATTCATGTGCCGCCGCTCTTCGTCTTCGAGCCCACGCTCGACAACTTCGGTGAAGTGCAGCGCCGCAGCGACTACCTGCTGTACGCGCGCAACTCGCTCATCACCAGCCTGGGCTCGACCATCATCGGCTTGCTGATTGCGGCGCCCGCCGCGTACTCGATGGCTTTCTTCCGCACGAAGAAGACGCGCGACATCCTGATGTGGATGCTCTCCACCAAGATGATGCCGGCGGTGGGCGCTCTGGTGCCGATCTACGTGCTCGCGCAGACCGCGGGCCTGCTGGACTCGCTCACCGCGCTGACCATCGTGTTCACGCTGTCGAACCTGCCGATCATGGTGTGGATGCTCTACAGCGCCTACAAGGACATTCCGAACGAAATTCTCGAAGCGGCGCGCATGGACGGCGCCAGCCTGTGGACCGAGTTCCGCCACGTGGTGCTGCCGCTGTCGGTGGGCGGCCTCGCATCGACCGGCCTCCTGTGCCTGGTGCTGAGCTGGAACGAGGCCTTCTGGGCACTCAATCTCAGCTCGGCCAAGGCCGGCACGCTGGCCACGCTCATCGCCTCGTACTCCAGCCCCGAGGGCCTGTTCTGGGCCAAGTTGTCAGCGGCTTCGCTGATGGCCATTGCCCCCATCGTCGTGTTCGGCTGGTTCAGCCAGAAGCAACTGGTGCAAGGCCTGACCTTCGGCGCCGTCAAGTAAAGAAAGGGAGACATCTCATGGCCTACCTGCAACTCAACGACATCAAGAAAAGCTTCGGCGACGCCGACATCATCAAGGGTGTGGATCTCGAAATCCAGAAGGGCGAGTTCATCGTCTTCGTCGGGCCTTCGGGCTGCGGCAAGTCGACGCTGCTGCGCCTGATTGCGGGGCTCGAGCCGATCACCAGCGGCAACCTGCTGCTCGACGGCAAGGACATCACCTGGGCGCCTTCGGGCAAGCGCGACCTGGCCATGGTGTTCCAGAGCTACGCGCTCTACCCGCACATGAGCGTGTACGACAACATGTCCTTCGCGCTCAAGCTGGCGGGTGTTTCGAAGAGCGAGATCAAGACCAAGGTCGAGTACGCGGCCAAGACGCTCAACCTCACGCAGTACCTCGACCGCACGCCCAAGGACCTGTCGGGCGGGCAGCGGCAGCGCGTGGCCATCGGCCGCGCCATCGTTCGCGCGCCCAAGGTGTTTCTGTTCGACGAGCCGCTGTCCAACCTCGATGCGGCCCTGCGCGGCAACACGCGCGTCGAGATCCACAAGCTGCACCGCTCGCTCGGTGCGACCACCATCTATGTGACGCACGACCAGGTCGAGGCCATGACGTTGGCCGACCGCGTGGTGGTGCTCAGGGACGGTCTCATCGAGCAGGTCGGCACGCCGCTAGAACTGTATGACCGGCCCGCCAACCAGTTCGTTGCGCAGTTCATCGGCATGCCTTCAATGAACATGGTGGCGGCGAGTGCGATCCCGAGTTTCTCGGCAGCAACCGGCGGACGCCTGCCGAGCGACGGTTTCCTGGGCGTGCGGCCCGAAGGCTTGCGCGTGCATCCGAAGCAGGCCGCCGCCGCGGGCGTGCCGGGGCGGGTCGAGCTCATCGAAGCGCTTGGCGCCGACACGCTGATCCACGTCGATGTGGGGGGCGTGCCGCTGATTGCGCGCCAGAACGAGCGCACGCCGCTGCATGCGGGCGACGACGTGGCGGTCGAGCTCGACCCGTCGGTGCTTCATTTGTTCAACCGCGAAGGCCGTTCGGTCTCCGCCTGATTCTTCCGGAACATTCCCGTGACCCTCGCAGCAGCGCCTCTCGATGCGCCAACTCCATCCCCGGCTCCTTCGGAGTTCACGGTGCTTCACCTTGGACTCGGCTCGTTCCACCGGGCCCACCAGGCGGTCTACCTTCAGCGGCTGATCGATGCGGGCGACACCCGCTGGTCGCTGTCGGGTGCCAACATCCGGCCCGACATGGCCGATGTGGTCGCTGCCCTGCAGGCTCAGGGCGGGCGATACACGCTGGAGACGGTTTCACCGGCCGGCGAGTACCGCTACGAGCAAATCGAAGCCATTCGAGAGGTTCTGCCTTACGAGCCCTCGCTGGCTAGGGTCGTCGCGCGCGGCGCGGCACCGTCCACGCGCATCGTGTCATTCACGGTGACCGAGGCGGGCTACTACCTCGATACGAAGGGCAAGCTGGACCTCTCGTTCGGCGACCTTGCGGCAGACATCGAGCGAGCCCGCCGCGGCCAGGCGTGGAGTGGAGGCGGCGAAGGCGTGACCATCTACGGCGCCGTCTGCGCGATCTTGCGCGCGCGCAAGGCTGCGCAGGCCGGTCCGGTCACGCTGCTCAACTGCGACAACCTGCGCCACAACGGCGACCGTTTCCGTGCCGGGCTGCTCGAGTTCATCGAGCGCGCGGGCGATTCCGAGTTGCTCGCCTGGGTGCAGGCGAACACCGCCTGCCCGAATGCAATGGTCGACCGCATCACGCCGCGCCCGCCGCCCGAACTGCGTGCGCGCGTGAAGGCCGCCACCGGCCGCGACGATGCCGCCGCAATCACCGGAGAAAGCTTCATCCAATGGGTGATCGAAGACAACTTCGTGGCCGGGCGCCCCGACTGGGGCCGCGTGGGCGTGGAGCTGGTCGATTCGGTGCAGCCTTACGAAGAAGCCAAGATCCGCATCCTCAACGCCACGCACAGCTGCATTGCCTGGGCCGGCACGCTGATCGGGTTGAGCTTCATCCACGAAGGCACGCACGATGCGGCCATCCGCAATATGGCGTACGACTACGTGACCGACGACGTGATTCCATGCCTCAGCCCGAGCCCAATCGATCTTGCGGCTTACCGCGACGTGGTGCTCGACCGCTTCGGCAACCCCGCGATCCGCGACACCAACCAGCGCGTGGCGGCGGATGGCTTCTCGAAGATTCCGGGCTTCATCGCGCCCACGGTGCGTGAGCGGCTTGCGGCCGGGCAGACGATCGACAGCGTTGCGATGCTGCCTGCACTGTTCCTTGCCTTCTTGCAGCGCTGGCATCACGGGGTGCTGCCGTATGCGTATCAAGACCAGGGCATGGACGAAGCCGTGGCGCACGCCACTTGCGATGCCGCCGATCCGGTGCTGGCGCTGTGCTCGGACGCGGGACTGTGGGGCGCCATTGCTGGCGATGCACGGCTGGTAGAGGCCGTGCGTGGCGCGAGCGAACGCGTGGCAAGTTTCATGAATGCAGGAGCAACGAGATGAGCGAACGGCTGAAGAACCGCCACGTGCTGCTGACCGGTGCCGGCGGAGGCATCGGGCTTGCAGTCGCCGAGGCATGCATTGCCGAGGGCGCGCGCTGCAGCATCGTCGACCGCATGGCTGCTGCGCCCGAAGCAGTGCGGGCGCTGTTGCAAAAGCATCCCGACCGCCTTGCCTACATCGCGGCGGACGTGACCGACACGAAAGGAATCACGCACCTTCTCGCAGAGGCGCAGGTCGCCTTCGGCCCCATTCACACCTTGTTCAACAATGCCGCGGTGTTCGACCTTGCGCCGTTGCTCGACAGCGACGAGGCATCTTTCGACAAGCTGTTCGCGGTCAACGTAAAAGGCATGTTCTTCGTCATGCAGGCGGTGCTGCGCCACATGGTCGAAGCCGGCACGCAGGGTGCATCGATCATCAACATGGCGTCACAGGCGGGGCGTCGCGGCGAGGCGCTGGTGTCGCACTACTGCGCAACAAAGGCCGCAGTCATCAGCTACACCCAGAGCGCCGCACTGGCCATGGCCCCGCACGGCATTCGCGTCAACGGCATTGCGCCGGGCGTGGTCGACACGCCCATGTGGGACCATGTAGACAGCCTGTTCGCCAAGGCCGAAGGGCTGCCACTCGGCGAGAAGAAGCGGCGAGTGGGCCTGGAGGTGCCACTCGGCCGCATGGGCGTGCCGAGCGACATTGCCGGCGCAGCGGTATTTCTTGCCAGCGACGAGGCACGCTACATCACGGCGCAGACCTTGAATGTCGACGGCGGGAATGTGATGAGTTGAGATGGACAGCTTCTGCTTGTCTTGCGTTGTTGTTCAGGGCGGCGCACCCGCCGACGGGGTACCTTTCTCCGCGAATGTCCCCCGGCCTGCGGCCTCCTCCTTTA